>DGXY01000140.1:70761-89205 GCA_002396885.1 Akkermansiaceae bacterium UBA5020 | reverse complement strand
AGCGCTTTATTCACCTGGTGGTCTCGGGGGGAGCTGCTTTGCTGGCGGCAGAGATCGTTTCGCGGACAACCTAAGACGTGGATGTCATCGCCATGCGAGGGGAAGTTGATGGAGATGTTCTGGACGCCCACCCCCTGCCGGAGTTTCTCAAAGAATGCGTTCGTGAGGTAGCCGAGGAAAAGCGTTTGCGCGCGAATTGGCTCAACGCGTCCACGGCGATGCTGATGATGAATTTGCGTCGTTTTCCCGCGGATTTTCTGACGGATCTTGTCGATCGCTCCTACGGGAATTGGCTGCGGGTCAGTTTCATCGGCCGAGCAGGGCAAATCTATTTGAAGTTTTACGCCGCTGTTGCTCGAAATGAAGCGCGGGATTTGGCCGATCTCAAGGCGCTCGCACCCACCGAGACCGAGGTGGACCGCGCCGCGCGATGGTTGGTGGATGAGGAAGTCGTTTCGAAGGCCGAAGTCCCCCGCTTCGCTCGAATTGTATCCGAACTCGGACATTATGGTCTTATTTCAAGAATTGAAGCGCTCGCTGAGTGAAGCTCTGGTCCAGTTTCTCTGGGACCAATGGGTTTCCATCGGATTAGCCGGAGGAGCGAGAGCTTGTTCCGTGCCGTTTGTGGTGGATCCGGAGGCGCTCTTGCTTGCAACCTCCAGGTTCGCTAAAGACGATCCGCGCCTTTTTGGTGAGGCTCTCGACTGGTTGGTGGTGAATGGGAAGTTGCTCAGTGCGCAACGACTGAAGTCGATGTATTTGCGCTACACCTTCGGCGAAATCCGGGTGCTTGCGGCGATGGATCAATACCTCAAAGAAAATGCATCCGGTAGCGGGGCAAAGCTTTTGGGATTCGCTTCGGCTCTGGAATCCCATGCGAGTCTCGATGAATGGTTTGGAGACTCCACCTTCACCTCGCGGGGGCATAGTCGTCGACCCGCCCCCTTTGAGGGCGAAGCGTTTCTATTCCGGATGCGTTCGTTCTTCGGGATCAACGCCCGGGCGGAAGTCTTCTCCTGGCTCCTCTTGGAAGGTCGTCCCGGACATCCGGCCTTGATCGGCCGTGAAACCGAGTGGGGCGCCAAAACGGTCCAAGTCGTGCTGAATGAGATGGCGGAGTCCGGCCTTGTGTTTCTTGCCGAGGGCGAGCGTGAGAAAAACTTCCGCGTCGATGTGGAAGCATGGAAAGTCTTCTTCGCCAACGGGCCGCGCCCACGGTGGTGGAGTCAGGCCCCATTCTACGAGGCCTGCTTCAAGCTCACGCAGATGTTGGAAGAATTGGATGCGGTCGAGGAATCAAGCGATTCGGCTAAGGCGATCAAGATCCGAAGCTCCGCCTCCGGATTGATTGCTCAATTCGTCCTCGCAAAACAGGCAGGTCGCTTTGAAGAGGTCCTTCATCGCCGCGGAGCAGAACTTGTCGACGAAGTCCGCAATGAGACCTTGCGACTGATCAGTGACCTTTCCAGTCGCGAGGCACTCCTGACGCCGGGCTACCGAATTGGATAAATGAAGCGATCGTGCCTGAGCGAGGAAAGTCGCCTCAATCCGCCAGCAGCGCCTCCCCTTCGATTCTCTCACCCGTCCCCCCATCGACCACCCCGGCACCGAGCGAGGCGAGTTTGGAGAAGAAATTGGGGAAGGTTTTCCTTACGCAGGCGGGATTCCTCAGCCTCAGGCCGGGGACGCGCAGCCCGAGCATGCCGAAACACATCGCCATGCGGTGATCGTTGTAGGTCTCGATCTCCGCGCCATGGAGCGGACCGGGATGCACGGTGAGGGTATCGCCCGTCTCTTCGACGCGGGCGCCGCATTTGGTCAGTTCGGTGCGGAGGGCGGCGACCCGTTCGCACTCCTGCACGCGGAGACGGCCGAGGTCGGTGAAGCGCGTCACCGCGGGAGCGAAGGGCGCGAGAGCGATCGCGGTCATGATGCTGTCGGCCAGATCGGAGCGGCGGGAGTAGTCGCTGCGCCACGGCTGACCGAGGATCAGGTCGAGAAAATTCTGGTCCATCTGCATGCCGGAGTCTGGCACGGGCTCGACCTTGACCCGGCCGCCCGTCTCACGGAGGAGCCAGTCGGCTCCCCAGAAATAACTCGCCCCCGAAGCGTCAGGCTCGATCTCGTAGACGCCCCCTTTCCAGGGGAAATCCGCGACGAGGCGTCGGGTCATTTCGACGTAGGGCAGTTCGTCGTCATTGGCTCCGGTCACCTCGATCTGCCAGCCGCCGGTAGGTTGCGAAAGGATCAGAGCCGAGGCGAACTGCGAGCTTTCCTCGACGCTGACGCGGCAGGTGGCGCCGGATCGCGGACCGGTGCCGTGGACGACGGCGGGCAGGAAATCATTCGGTGAATCGACGCGGTAGCCGAGCTCGCGCAAGGCATGGATCAAAGAGGCCTGGGGACGCTGGTGCATCCGCGGGATGCCACTGAGGCGATAGACGCCCTCACCGAGGCAGACCAGCGCGAGAAGGAAGCGGGCGGCGGTGCCGGCGTTCTCGACGAAGAGCTCGAGAGGCTCGGCCTCCGTGCCGGCCGCGGGGATGAGGCCACCTCGACCCTCGACGACGAGGGTGCGGTTGGCGGGTTCGTTAGGGTCGTCGGAAACGGTGACGGAGAACCCGAGCTTCCCGAGGCAATGCACCATGGCCTGGGTGTCCTCGCTCCAGAGGGCTCCGCGCAGGGTCACTTCGCCGTCGGCGAGGGCCGCGAGGATGAGGGCGCGATTGGTCAGGCTCTTCGATCCCGGCAGGACCACGGTGGCGTTGACCGGGGACGACGGCGGGATGATTTCGACGAGATCGGGGAGCATGGGGGGAGTCGGCGTTGGGAAAGCCAAAAGGGAATCCGATCGTTCACCCCGCCAACTCTTCCAGCAGCGCCTGATTCAGCCGGATGCCTGCCTCGAAATTCGAGACGGTGAAGTTCTCATTGGGCGAATGGATCTGGCAGTCGGGCAGTGCCAGTCCTAACAAAAGACTATCGACCTGGAGAGTGTCCTTGATTGCCTGGATGATGGGGATGCTGCCGCCTTCGCGGATGAGGCGTGGCTCGCCGGAGAAGGCACGGGTGAGGGCACGTTGCGCGGCCTTGCCGTAGGGCGAATGCGGATCCATCACGTAGGCCGGGCCCCAGTGACCGAGCTCGACCTCGATGCGGCAGGAGGGCGGACAAACGGACTTCAAATGCGCGGCGGCGAGATCGAGGATCTCCTGGGGATTTTGGTCGGGGACGAGGCGGAAGCTGAGCTTCGCCATGGCTTCCCGTCCGATCACGGTCTTCGATCCTTCGCCCTGATAACCGCCTCCGATGCCGTTGACTTCGGCGGTGGGGCGTCCCCAGCGACGCTCGAGCGAGGTGTAGCCGGTCTCGCCCCAGAGTCCGGGGGCACCCGTTTCGACGAGGGTGGCGGCGTCACCGTCGGGCAGGCTCGCCCACATCTCGCGTTCCCACGATTCGAGGGGAAGGACGCGATCGTAGAAACCGGGGATGCGGATGCGGCCCTCGTCGTCGTGGAGCGAGGCGATGATTCGCGAGACCATCGTCGCGGGATTTGGCACGGCGCCGCCGTAAACGCCCGAATGCAGATCGCGCACGGGGCCGTGGATCTTGAATTCGAGGCAGGCGATGCCGCGGAGACCGTAGGTCATGGTGGGAATGCCAGGGCCGATCATGCCCGTGTCGGAAACGGCGCAGACGTCGCATTTCAACTCGTCCCGATGCTTTGCGAGGAAGGGGGCGAGATTCGGCGAGCCGATCTCCTCTTCGCCCTCGAGGAGAAAGATCACGTTCACAGGCAGGTCACCGTGGGCTTTCAAGGTTTCCTCGACGCCGAGGAGGTGGGCGAAATGCTGGCCCTTGTTGTCGGTCGCGCCGCGGGCGTAGATCTTGTCACCGACGAGGGTTGGTTCGAAGGGCGGGGTATCCCATTCGGAAACCGGATCGACCGGCTGCACGTCGTAGTGGCCATAGATCAGGACGGTGGGACGGCCCGGCTTCGGTGCGCTGCGGGCCACGAGGATGGGATGACCGGGCGTCTCGTGCAACTCCGTCTGGAGACCCATCGTGCGGCACTTGTTCACGAGGAATTCGGCGCAGCGGCGCACGTCTTCGCGATGACGGCTATCCGTCGAGATACTCGGGAAGCGGAGGAAGTCGAAGAATTCGGCGAGTTGTGGGCTCATGGAGGGGGCGGGGGCGCTTCGCGCGGTAAAAGGTGGGAAGGTAAAAGGTAAAAGGTTTTGGATCAATGCATACTCATACTCATACTCATACTCATACTCATACTCATACTCATACTCATACTCATACTCACCGTGCGCTCAGGACCATCCGATTTTGAGTAAGAGTAGGAGGTAAGAGTAAGAGTAAGAGATAAAGGCAGGAGGTTTAGAGAATGCTACCCGGTTGATACGTCGTCGCTCCTTCGATGGTTCCGGCGTAGGCGTTGGCGGAGTGGATGAAATGATCGATTTGGGCGCTGGCGGCACCGGCGTTGGCCTGGCCTTCGGCGAGGCTGGTTTCGAGTTCGGCGGCGCTCATGCCGAGGCGGCCGTCGGCGACGAGGCGGGCGACGAGGTCGTTGCGCTCGATCTCCCCGGCACGGTAGGCGCGGGCGGCGGCGACGGCGTGTTCCTTGATCACTTCGTGCGCGGTCTCGCGTCCGATGCCGCGCTTCACCGCCGTCATCATGATCGTGGTGCTGAGGAGGAAGGGCAGGTAATGCCGGTTCTCCCGTTCGATCACGGCGGGGTTCGCATCCATCTGGTCGAGGATCGTGATGAGGGTCTCGAGGAGCCCGTCGATCGCGAAGAAGGCGTCGGGCAGCATGACGCGGCGCACCACGGAGCAGGAGACGTCGCCTTCATTCCACTGGTCCCCGGCGAGGGACGAAGCCATCGCGAGATGACCGCCGAGGATGACCTTGAAGCCGTTGATGCGTTCGCAGCTCCGGCTATTCATCTTGTGCGGCATGGCTGACGAGCCGACCTGACCCTTGGCAAATCCCTCCCCGGCGAGTTCGTGTCCGGCCATAAGTCGAAGGGTTTTGGCGAAGCTCGAGGGAGCGGAGGCGAGCTGATTCAGCACCGCGACGACCTCGAAGTCGAGACTGCGCGGGTAGACCTGGCCGACATTGGTGAAGAGATTCCCGATCCCGAGATGGGCCGCGAGGCGGCGCTCGAGTTCGAGCACTCTTTGCGAGTCGCCCTCGAAGAGGCTGAGTTGGTCGAGTTGCGTGCCGACCGCGCCCTTGAGCCCACGCACCGGATAGCTTGCGATGAGCGCGTCGAGACGCTGCGCGGCGTGGAGCAGTTCTTCGCCGAACATGGCGAGGCGTTTGCCGTAGGTCGTGATCTGCGCGGCGACGTTGTGGGTGCGGGCGGTGATGACGAGGTCGCGGTATTCGTCTGCTTTTCGCGCGAGGCGGTGGAGGGCTGCCGCCGTGGTGAGACGGATCACGCCGAGGCCGCGATGGACCTGGAGCTGCTCGACGTTCTCGGTGAGGTCGCGGCTCGTCATGCCCTTGTGGACGTGCTCGTGTCCGGCGAGATCACAGAATTCCTCGATGCGCGCCTTCACGTCGTGGCGGGTGACGCGCTCACGGGCATCGATCGAAGCCAGATCGACCTGATCGATGACACTCTCATAGGCGGTGATGGCCTCGGTGGGAATGTCGAGACCGAGGTCGCGCTGTGCCTTCATCACCGCGACCCAGAGCTCGCGCTCGAGACGGACTTTTCCTTCGGGGGACCAGACCGCTTTCATGGCGGTGGTGGCATAGCGTTCGGCGAGGACGTTGGGGATCATGGGGAAGAGCCCGAAGGGCGGTAAAAGGCGGGAGGGTAAAAGGAGAAAAGGTAGAGATCAGAGATCGTCGGCGATTTCGCGGAGGAATTCGTAGGAATAGAGGCCGGTGTTGTGGCCATCGGAAAAGCGGAACTGGATGGCGTAGCTGCCGACCGGATTCCAGCCGATCACGGTGACGCCGGAGAAATCGCGATGTTTGTCGGTGGCGACGAGTTCTTTTCCCAAGAGATCGCGTTCGCCCGAGGTCTCGGCACTGGGTGAGAGTGAGCGGAGCCGGTCCATGCGATGGAAGGTCTCGGCCGCGTCGGCCCACCGGATCGCGACGAGATCGCCGATGAGCTGGATGTCCTGAATACCGGTCATGTTGAAAAGGGGGCACGGGTAGCACGGGAGGGGGAGGCGGGCAACCACAGAGGGGGCTGGGATGTCAGGATTCTCCTTGCGGGCAATTCCCCATTCCAAGGTTGATCATTTGGCGCTCACGCTGTTAAATAGTTCGAAATGACAAACGGTCCCAGCTCCGAAATCAAGCCGTTGAAATACGCCACCGATCTCGATCTTGTGGACCGTGCCATCGCCGGCGAGACAGCGGCGGTAAGGGAGTTTCAGGATACCTATCGGCCCATGCTGGAGCGTGTCCTCATGTCGCGTGGCGTTGATCGCGTCCAAGCCGAGGATCTCGTCGCCGACATCATCGCCGAGTCCTTCGGGGCTGGGAAAAACGGCACGACCCGCCCACTTCTTGAAAAATTCGAGGGACGTTCCTCGCTTTCCACCTGGATGATCCGCACCACTTGGAATCGTTGGCTCGACCTGAAGCGCCGTGACAAGTTCCGCGGGGAGTTGCCTTCCTACCAAGATGAAGACGACCGGTCCGGCGACCAGTTCGACCGGATCGCCGGGGTGGATCCCGATGAGAACCTTCTCGACAACGATCTCTCGGAATTGATGGGCCGCGCCATCCGGGAGGCCTTTGACTCGCTGGGTCCCGAGGTGCTCCTGATGTTGAAGCTGTCCTACATCCACGGCATCAGCCAAGCCGTCATTGCCCGGATGTGGCAGTGCGATCAGACCCGGGTCAGCCGCACGCTGACGGCGGCCCGGCAGCAGGTTGCGAGCGAGACAATGAAGCGCATCCGCGAGGCCGACGATAGCCTCCAGCTCGAATGGGAGGACTTCCAAAAATTGTGCGCTGCCGGTCTTGATCTCTAATTCCGGGGGAGGGACGATGGGGAACGAACGGGATGGTCCGGCGGAATATCGCCTTGTGGTTCCGGCCTCTGCATCCGGGGAGCGTTTCGATCGGTATTTGCCGACAGCGCTCGCGACGGCGGGATGCGAGATTTCCCGGGCGATCGTTCAGGAACTCATCAAAAGCGGTGGCGCTCTCCTCAGTGGTCGGCAGGTGAAACCGAGCCATTCCGTCGCGGCGGGGGATGAGGTCTTTGTCAGGATCGAGCCGGAGCGATCCGCCCAGTTGCTTGGCGAGGAGATCCCACTCTCGATTCTTTTCGAGGACGACGACCTCATTGTCATCGACAAGGCCCCGGGACTCGTCGTCCATCCCGGATCGGGCAATCCCGACGGCACGCTCGTGAACGCGCTCTTGTATCATTGTCGTGGCAAGCTTTGCGCCCTCGCCGGCGAGGATCGTCCCGGCATCGTCCACCGGCTCGACAAGGAGACCTCCGGCTGCCTCGTCGCCGCGAAGAGCGAAGCCGCCTACCACTCCCTCGTCGCCCAGTTTTCCGGGCGCGAGACGGAGAAGGAATACCTCGCCGTGACCGAGGGCATCCCCGCGAGGGACGAGGGCACGATCGAAACGAACATTGGACGCCATCCCGTGAACCGACAAAAGATGGCCGTGGTGTCCGCGCCCGCCGGAAAGGAGGCGATCACCGACTATCGCGTCTTGCGTTTCGAAGCGCGAGAAAACTGGGCGGCCCTGCAGTGCATCATCCACACGGGACGGACCCACCAGATCCGGGTGCATCTGAAGGAGGTGCTGCGTTGCCCCATCCTCGGCGACACGATCTATGCCCAGGTCCCGCGGCAGAAGGTGAAGGTCGACCGGCTCATGCTCCACGCCCGGCATCTCGCCTTCAAGCATCCTCTCACCGGGGAACGTCTTCACTTCGAAGCTCCGCTGCCGGAGGCGTTCCGGAGTTTCGTTTGAAGTGGATCCGCTTGCTCGGCAGGTTTTCGGGCTGGATGGATTCGCCCTCTTTGGGGCCGGTGATCCGGGCGGCGTATTTGCTTGCGGGTCTTGGATAAGTGCCGCCCGCCCCTTGCCGCTCACTCCGGAATCTCGTTCAGCGTGTAGTAGGCCTGCGGATGCAGCAGTCCGAATCCGCCCTCGGCGGCCTTGAGGCCCTCGGCGTGCAGTTCGTGAACATGCCCCTTGGTGAGGGGCTCGATTTTCAGCTTCAGGCTTTTGCCGTCCTCCGCCACGGACGCGACGGTGACCTTCGGCTTCACCTGATCCACCTCGGGACTGCCGTAGGCCTTTTGATAAAGGTAGGTGTAGGCTTCCATCTTGAAGGCGGCATCCACCGCGCTGGCCTTGTCGATCGGCTGGGTGAAGGTGAGTTCGAAGCCATCGGACAGGGCCCGCATCTCGTGGATTTCGAAAGGCGTTTTTCCGGTCCAGTTGACCCGCTCGAAATTGTAGGGCAGGCCGCCGCGCGCACCCCAGCCGCGGTCGGAGCCGCTCGTGTAAAGATTGCCGTCGTCGGAGAGACGCAGGGCGATGTTGCCCGACTTGAAGCCTTCGAGGAAGGGGAACATCGCGCCTTGGTAAAGACCGTTCACCTTCTCGAGGAAGACGCGGTGGATCTTCGAATGGGTCTGTTCCCCGACGAAGACCTGTCCGGCGAAGGGACCGAATTTGCCCTTCGTAAGATCGGGCACGATGCCGGTGGGCGAGTGGCCGACCTTCTGGTGTGGGAGGATGACCGCCGGAGGAACGAGTTCGGGAATGTTCGCACGCTCGATCACGGTGCGGCTGCCGCCTTCGGCGAAGGGCGGGTTCTTGGGGCGATCGCCGATCGCTCCGCCGGCGAAATCGAAGTAGACGTTGCCGTTGGGATTGCCTTGGAACGAGCCGGGCTTGACCCACTTCAGCGAACTGGAACCATTCCACGCGCCCTGGTTATCCGTATAGAATACATCGCCTTCGGCATTGAATCCGATCCCGCCGGGAGAGCGCACGCCGCTCGCGGTGGGGATGAGTTTGCCATCGTGCGAGACGCGCAGGATCCAGCCGCGGTAAAGGGCCTCGGCGGTGAAGGATCCGGTGAGGCAGAGGGCGCACCAGAGATTGCCCTCCTTGTCGAACTGCGAGCCGAAGGTGTATTCGTGGTAGTCGCCCTTGATGCCCCATCCATCACTGACGGTCTCAAAGAGATCGGCGCGACCGTCGCCATCCTCGTCCTTGAGACGCGTCACTTCGGGACGCTGCACCACGTAGAGCCAGCCGTCGCGCCAGGCGAGTCCGAGGGGCTCGTGGAGGTATTCGGCGAAGAGGGTCCATTTGGCGGGTTTGTCAGGATGATCCGCCGCGTTCTCGATGATCCAGACCTGGCCGCGGCGGGTGCAGACCGCGACCTTGCCATCGGGGAGCAGCTCGATGCCACCGCCCTCGATCGAGGCGCCCTCGGGAGCCGGGAGGTTGGTGATGGTGTAGAAGTCGGATTCCTTCGGAGCCTCGGCGAGGAGGTTGGCGGCGAGGAAGGGGAGGAGAAAAAGAAGGGGACGTTTCATGGACCGGAGAGGGTGTGAGGGTCGGGTCAAGAGGGTTCGATCAGGGCTGGAGCGGGGCGTTCCAGCGATAGGTCAAGGTGAGGCTGGTGCCGGCGGCGACGGGGACGAGGGTTTCGTCCTTCCCGCCCGACTTGCGGGTGACGGTCTCGGCTCCCTCGACCTTCACCTTGAGATTGCTTCCGGCGTCGATCCAGCCATCGGCGACGGCCTGGGACCCGGTCTCGGCGACGCGGAAATAGGTGTGTTCGTCAGGATCGCCCTCGACCTTGACGGTGCGGACGAGGGAGGTGACGCCATCCACTTCGGCGGGGGCGAAGGTGTCGGTGATGACGAGCTTGCGGTAGTCGTAGCGGAAGGTGGGGAACCGTTTCGCGTCGAGCCGGTAGCCGCGGAACTGGTAGTCGGGATGGCGCACGTTGATGGTGATTTCTTTCTGCGGATTCTCGGTGTCGCGCTCGTATTTGACCTTTGCCTCGGAGAAGGGTTCCCAGGGTTCGTCGAGGCTCTCGAGCACCTGGAAGGGCAGGCCGTGGGCGAGCTTGACGCGGTCTTTCCCGAGCGGACTGCTGCCCGAGCCGCGGCCGTTCCAATGGGGGGCGGCGTCCATGAAATCGCCGCGGAAGACGTAGGCGAGATTCAGGACATCGGCATCCCAGACGAGATTGACCGCTCCGGGATAACCGACTCCGATGGCGCGGGGTTTGGCATCAGGGAGGAAGGCGCGGTGGACGATGGCTTCGCCGGGATTCCGGGCGGTGAGGGGAATGGGCTCGAAGCTCTGGGCCGCTTTTTTGGCCTCGTCTTTTTCGGTCGAGAGCCAGCGGGTTCCGAATTTGCCGGGCCCTTTCACGGAGAGGGCGAGCGTGCGATTGCCGCCGGCTTCGAAATATTGCACCTGCATGGTGTGGAGTCCGGCCTGGAGAGATTCTTTCATGCGCACGGTTTTAGCCGGATGGATGCCGTCGTTCCCGATGACAGTTTCGCCGTCGATAATGAGGGCGGATCCGTCGTCGGAAGTGAGGGAGAAGACGTAATCGCCGGTCTCGGGGATGGTGAACTCGGCGTCGAAGACCAAGCCGAAGTTCCCTTTGCGGTCCTTCGCCGGGTCCAAGGCAAGGTGCCCGTCGTCGAGCGTGCCGGTCTTCGCGGGTTTGAGGGCGGAAAAGTCGGGCAATTCCTCCCATTTGCCCTCGTAGATCCCGTAGCGGAGCTTGCTGAGGAAGGGCGGGGTGGTGGCCTCGGTGAGCATTTCCACGAGATCGCCGCGTTTCCACGGGCTGGTGCGGCCGGCGTGTTCTTTCCGCCACTTCGCGACGTCGCCGGGTTTCGCGTTGCGTCGGGTGCCGCCGAATTCTTTCGTGGTGTAGGCGATGAGGGCGGCGATCTGCTCGTTGTTGAGGATGGCCTCGAGCGGCAGCATGGCCTGGATGTATTTGTTGTCCTCTTTGAGGATGCCCTTCAGGATGATGGCGGTGAGGAGCTCGGGATGATCGCTCTTGATGAACGCCGACTCGTGGAGCGACGGGGCCATCTGGAGATCGCCGGCACGGATCCCTTTTCCATCGGGACCGTGGCAGGCGACGCAGGACTGGTAGGTGAGGCGGCCGAGCTCGAGGATCTTGTCGTCCTGCGCGGAGAGGGGAAGACACGCCACGAGGGACGGAAGGAGGGAGAGGAGAAGGATTCGCTTCATTTGATATCGGGGCCGGGGAGGTTAGTGTAGGTGGCTGCGGAGGTCAAAGTGACTTCACGCGTGACCGCGCCTCCGTTTTTTTTCCATCGGGGTGTCGTCATCGGCCGGTTTCGTGACAAATCCCTTTGGTTTCCGCTCTCTCTCGATCCCGATTCATGAAATCCCCCCGATCTCTATCGCAATTCCTCTTCGTCGCCTGCGGGATTCTGGCGATTTCGGCGACCGAGGCCCGGGCCATCGGGATCTGGCATCGGGATTATGCCTCGGCGATGAACGAGGCGAGGACGGAGAAAAAAAAGCTCCTCATCGTTTTCACGGGGACAGACTGGATCGAGATCTGCGGCAAATTCTACGACGAGATCCTCGGAGACCCGGCCTTCATTGATACGGTTTCTGCGAAGTTCGCGCTCTTGAAGCTCGAGTATCCGAAAGATAGTGTCCTCCCCCGAGAAGAGGCCGCCCAAAAGGCCGTGCTGCGCGAGGCCTACCGGGTGCGCGGGTTTCCCACGGTGGTCTTGAGTGATGCGGCAGGTCGTCCTTTCGGGCTGAATGGCTACCAGCCCCTTGCTCCGAAGGAATACGGCGAGCAGATCCTCAGCATCAATGCCGTCCACGATGAGAGCCTCGAGCTCGTGAAAAAAGCGGCGGAGCTTTCCGGGGCGGAAAAAGCGAAGGGCCTCAGCCGGGCGATTCCCGATCTGCCGGGCGCTCTCGTGGTCCGTTTCTACCGGCCCGAAATCGAGGCGGTCCTCGCGGCCGATCCGGAGGACACGCTGAAACTGGCCGGACCTTTCCGGAAGTTGCTCGCCGAGGCCGACTACAGCCGCGAGATCCAGCAACTCGCTCGCGAATCGAAATGGACCGAGATGATCGCGGTGACGGATCGCCACATCGCTTCTCAGAAGCTCGAGGGTGAACCTCTCCAGGGGGCGCTCCTGAATCGTGCAGGGTTCGAGCGTCGCGCCGGAAAGCCGGAAGAGGCCAAGACCACTCTCCGAGAGATCGTTGCGATCGACGCCCAATCAGCCCCCGGCGAGGAGGCGGTGCGCCTTCTCAAGTCGGGGGAGGCTCCCGCAGCGGCGGTCGAGCCCGCCCAGGCAAGGCCGGTCGAGTGAGAGCCGGAAAGCGCTCCTGCGGAGGAGGAAGTCGGGGCAATTTGGTTAAGTTTTCTTTATTTTTAAAAAAAGGCGGGTATTTTGATGAAATTCAATCTTACGGTCGTCGGCCCTTGGATCGTTTTAGAACACAAACGTCATTCCCTCAGCCATGCGCCCCTCCGAGTCCCTTCGTCTCGTCGCCTGCCTCCTCTTCGGGATCCTCGTGCCTCCCTTTCTCACTCAGTGCAAAACTTCTTCGGAAGCTTCCTACAAAGATGTGAGTTATGATCCGGCGAAGCTGAAGACGCCTTCGGGGCACGGCATGGAGCGGGATGACTATCCCTTCGACGAGCAGGGGAATTACCGGAAGGACTGGGTCAAGAACAACGCCAAGGGCAAAGATAGCTCGGCTTCGCCACGATCGGACACGACCCCGCAACTCGCCTCGACGACGACTCCTGCGGGAGAGACGCCGGCCCCGACGACCACCTCTTATCCGACCTATGCGGAAGCTTCGGCGGCGCGGGAATCGGGCGCCTACGTGGGGCCCGCGACGGGAGCGGTTCCTGCCACGGCAACGGCCGGGACCACGGCCATGACACTGGCTTCTGCGCCCGTCGGGGAAACGGCGCCCGTGGTCCTTGCCTCGGCTCCGGCGGAAGCCGCGGCGCCCAGCTACCACAAGGTCGTCTCGGGTGACACGCTCTTCGCGATTGCCAACCGTCACAACACGAGTGTGGCTGATCTCAAGCGAGTCAACGGACTGACCGGTGACAGCATCCGTCCCGGTCAGAGCCTGCGGCTTCCGTGAGTGGGTCGGCTTCGGCGACCTGCCTCAGGCGCTCTTGCGTTTGGATGGCTTTTTCGAAGCGCTCGCCATTTTGACCTTGGCTTTCGTCTTGGCCTTCTTCGCGGAGATCCGCTTTTTCAATTCGGGCCAGTAATCCTTGCCCGCAATGTAGCCGACGCAACGCTTTGCGCCGCAGTAGCAGGGATGGTCTTCCCACGATTCGAGATCGAAGCCGTAGTTGTAGAAAAGCTCCTCGTCCTTCTCGATGTCGCGCAGGGATCCAATCCAGATCGAGTCTCCTTCGATCCAGGCCTCGCAGTTTGGCTTGCAACTGTGATTGATGAGTCGGGCGGAATTCCACGGCTTGTCTCCATCGATGTCGTATTCGTCGTCGAGCGTGAAAATGTAAACGGCGGCATCGCCGGTCTTCTTGGCATAGTCGATCTGCGCCCAGCCCCGCTTGTTCGACTCCTCCTTGTCGATCTTTTCACCGAGGTATTCGATGATGTTGGTCCCTTGGGGGATGTGTTTTTTGGCAAACAGACCACGACCGTGAATGCCGGAACGGCGCACCTCGCACCACTTCGAATCACAACGTTCGCCTTCCAACAGGGCGTTTTCTTTTTTCATTCGGGATAACTTCCTTCCGGCCACGGTGCGGAAAATTCGAGATAAGCGGAGCCGATTCCGGGCCAACCGGCGGGACAATGGAGAACTCCCGAAAGGGCGGTCGGTGACTTCGGGGCAAACTCGGGACACACCAGCGTGAGGCGCACGACACCTTTCTCCGGGTCGAGGATCTCGACGATCTGCGGCTCGTCGGAGTCGACCTGCATGTCGTCGCAGTAGAGTTGGATCGTCTTGGCCTTGGTCGGATCGAGGCCGGCGATGGTGGCGGTCAGGGTGATGCGATCGGCGGCGGCGAGACGGGGGGTAAAGGACCAGTCCGCGGGCGCGGGTTTTGGAGTGGAATCGCGAACTTCTTCAAAAGCGCGGGCGATGGCTGCGTCGCGAGGTGGGTGGTCTCCGGCCTTCGCCACCGGGAGTTTCAGAGTGAGATCGGCGACGCCCGGGTTGCACGATACGGCACACGACATCCAGGAGGCGCGGGTGGCGATCACGACCTCTGCGTCATTGAGGTCAGCAGGTGGAGTGATCTCGGTGAGGAGCAGGGCGGGGCCTTTGTATCCGTGGGCGACGATGCCGTTCATGAGCACCTGTGTCGGGGGTGGCCAGATCATGCCGCCGACTTTGAAACCGCTGGGCAAGGTCCAGTCGAGACGTGTCGCCACGCCGACGATGCCGGGGCCGCGCCAATAGGTGTGATGTTCTGGGAGCGGATCGAGCCTGAGGCCGACGGTGAACGGTTTGCCCGGAACGATGGCCGAAACCTCAGTGACGAGTTGCACCCGCGCGATCCCCGGTCGGGAGAGCGGCTCCGACTCGAGCGCGACGACTTGGCATGTCTCACCCGCCAGCAAAAGAGCCGTGAGGGTGAGTGAAGTAGACCAGTGCATCGCGGCGCAACGATGGCGGAATCGCGAAGGGTCTCAAATCCTTTTTGCAACCAAAGGTGATCGGTCAAGCGATTCGAATTTTCATCCGCCCACCATCGCCTGCTTCCCGCCCTTGGATTCACCCGCCTTGGAGAAGGTGACGCCGACGGTCTTCGAGACGCCGAATTCCTCCATCGAGACGCCATACATGACGTCGGCCCGCGACATCGTGCGCTTGCTGTGGGTCACGATGACAAACTGGCTGCCGCCGATGAAACGATCGAGGACCCGGAGGAAGCGGGCGATATTCGATTCGTCGAGCGGGGCGTCGAGTTCGTCGAGGACGCAGAAGGGCGAGGGCTTCACCATGTAGATCCCGAAGAGCAGCGCCACCGCGGTCATGGATCGCTCGCCGCCCGAGAGCAGGCTGATCGTCTGGAGCTTCTTTCCGGGAGGTTTGGCGACGATGTCGATACCACATTCGAGCGGGTCGTTGTCATCGAGGAGGACGAGGTCGGCCTTGGCTTTTTCTCCAAAGAGTTCGCGGAACATGTCGCGGAAGTTCTTGCGGATCTGCTCAAAGGTTTCCGAGAACATCTTGCGCGTGTCGCGGTTGATCCGGGCGATCATGCGGAGGAGTTCTTCCTTCGAGTTCTCGAGGTCTTCGAGTTGCTGGACGTTGAATTTGTAGTGTTCCTCGAGTTCGTCGAACTCCTCGATCGCATCGATGTTCACGGGGCCCATCGAATCGAGCTTGGTGCGGAGCTGGGTGACGACTTCCTCGACAAAGGCCCAATCGGGCTCGGCGGGATCCTCGAGCACGGGAGCTTCGTCGACGGCGTCCAAGCCCTCGGAAAATTCGATCCCTTCGCGGGTCGCATGCTCGGCGGACTCTTCGGCGACGGGAGCGGAGAGTGCTTCTTCGTCGTCGGTCTCCGATTCGGAATAGGCGCGGAGCCGGGTCGCGCCGTTTTTCCGGCGCTCTTCGATGGCGAGGAGGAGGGCGTGGCTGTCGGGTTCGAAAAACTCGAGTTCGGTGCGGTAACGGTCGCGGCAATGGCGCTCGAGATTCTCGAGGGTGAGGTCGAGTTGGGCGACCTTCACCTGCTCCTTGCCCATCTGCGAGGCGACCTGCTGCACTTCCTTGCGCTTGCGGGTGAGTTCGGATTCGCCCTCGTCGATCCGGGCGGAGTATCCGTTGCGCTCCTCGCGGATGAGGTCGCGCTCGGTCGTGGCGGCGGCGGCTTCGGCCTCCCATTCGAAGATCCGCCCCTGCAGGATTTGGGTCTCGGCGGCGGCGTTCGCGGTGCGTTCACGGTAATCGACGATCTCGGCTTCGCGTCGCGTCACGAGTTCGATGAGTTCGGCGAGACGGGCGAGCATGGGCTCGCGCTGCTCTTCGAATTTCTCGCGGGTGCCGTTTTCCACGGCGAGACGGGTGCGGGCCCCCGTGACTTCCTCGGTGAGCTGCTCTTCGCGGACGCGTGCCTCATCGAGGGCTGAGGCGGTGGTGGTGGTCTCGTTGTCGAGTTCACCGACACGGGTCACGGCGGCTTCTCGCTCGGAGCGTTTTTCTTGAAGTTCCGCAAGGATGCGGGCGGTGCGATCATCGACTTCGCGCCGCTCCCATTCGAGACTCTCGATGCGGTTGCGGAGCTGGTTCAGGTCGCGCTCGATGAGGGCGAGTTTGCCTTCGAGGGTGGACGAGGAGACGCGCTTTTGCTGCAGCCGTTCGCGGGCTTCCTGCAGGCTCGCCTCGAATTCGTCGACGCGGCGGTTGAGTTCATCGCGACGCTCCTGGCGGCTCTCGACCTCGCGATCAAGCGCGTCGGTGATCTCGCCCAGCTCGCGGACTTCAGTCTGCATCCGCAGCACCGAGATCGAGCCATCGCCGGTGCGTCCGCCGTGGATGATGCCTTCGGTGGTGATGAATTCGCCGCTGAGGGTGGCGATCGCGAAAGCCCCGCCTTCTTCCCGCAGGCGCAAGGCCGTAGGGAGATCCTCGACGAGGAGGACGCCGTCAAGGAGCCGGGACACAAGCGAGGCCACCTTCGGCTGGGAGCGCACCTTTTCAGATGCCCAGCCGATCGCGCCGAGTGGGGCCCGGCCGGGTGCGACGGTTGCCCCGGAGGCGAGATGGGTCTCGGCAATGACGGAGGCCTTCCCGAGATTCCCCTCGCGCAAGGTCGAGATCACCCTCTCGGCGATGGCGATGTCGGAAACAATCACCGACTGGAGCCGTCGACCGAGCGCCGCATCGATCGCATCGGCGAAACGCCCGTCCACCTCGATCTGGTTGGCGAGGGGCGTGCGGAGGTGAGGGGTGAAAAACTCCGGATCGTCGAGCCCCTTCAAGACCTCCTGGACGCCTTTCTCGAAACCCTCGCCGTCGGCGATGAGCTGTTGCAGCACCTCGAGACGCGAGCGTTTCTCGGCCCTGAGCTTGTGGAGAGAAGAGAGGTCCTCCTGCAGATCGGCGGCGGAGCGGCGGGCCCGATGATACTTCTGTTCCAGTTCGGCGAGGCTCTCTTCGTAGCTCTCGATCGCCATCTGATGACCGGCGATGCGATCCTTGAATTCGGCAGCGTCGCCCTTGCGCGAATCTTCGTCGGCGCGGAGGCGCACGATCTCTTCGGCGAGCTGGGCCGAGCGTTGTTCGTCGGACTCGGTCTGGCGCTCGTTGGTGGCGAGGTGGGCCTCGAGGCTCGCGATCCGGCTCTTCAGGGAGCTGCGCTCCTCCTCGATCCCGCGGATTCGCAGATTCAGTTCCTCACGGCGCTGACGGGCGGCGCGGGTTTCGAGTTCGAGGGTTCCCACGGCGCCTTGCTCCTCAGCGATGCGGGCGGCAACGGCCTCAAGCTGGCGGTTGGCGTTCTCGAGGTCCGCTTCTTGCCGCAGACGTTTCTCGCTGGCCTCGGCGATTTCTTCCTCGTTTTGGCGGATGCGGATGGAATGCTCGTGGGTCCGCTCGCCGTTGAATTCGATTCGGTTTCCGGCATTACTCACCTCGTTTTCAAGGCGCGAGAGGAGGGTCTGGAGCTCGGCGAGACGGCGCTCGATCTCTTGATGCTCGACGCGGGCCGAAGCCATCTCGGCCTGCCGCTTTTCGATTGCGTCCTCCAGCTCTTCCTGACGAAGGGTGAACTGACGGATCGAGTTCGAAAGCTCGGACTTCTCGGCCCGGATCTCGCGCCACTTCTTGTGGCCGAGGTGCAGCTCGAGGGTGCGCACGTCGTCAAAGAGCGATTGATAACGCTTTGCTTTGGAAGCCTGACGAGAGAGCGAACGGATCTGTCGCTCGTTCTCAGCGATGACATCGCGGATGCGGACCAAGTTCGCCTCGGTGTAATCGAGCTTGCGGAGGGCCTCCTTCTTCTGCGTCTTGTATTTCGTGATGCCCGCAGCTTCTTCGAAGACCGCGCGACGATCCTCGGGTTTGGAACTGAGGAGCATGTCGATCTTGCCCTGCTCCATGATCGAGTAGCTCGTCCGCCCGATCCCCGTGTCCATGAGGAGGTTGTGGATGTCCTTGAGGCGGACCGGCTGCTTGTTGATGAGATACTCGCTCTTCCCATCGCGAAAGACGCGGCGGCCGAGGGAGACTTCATCGTAGTCCGTTGCGAGGATCCCCGAGCAGCCCGAGAGTGTCAGGGTGACTTCCGCCATCCCGAGCGGCGAGCGTTTGTCTGTGCCGTTAAAAATGACGTCAGCCATCTCTCCGCCGCGGAGCGCTTTGGCCGAGGTCTCGCCAAGGACCCAGCGCATCGAATCGACGATGTTCGACTTGCCGCAGCCGTT
>DGXY01000140.1:70394-70600 GCA_002396885.1 Akkermansiaceae bacterium UBA5020 | reverse complement strand
GATGTTCGACTTGCCGCAGCCATTCGGACCCACGATACCGGTGACGCCCTCGTGGAACTCGAGTTTGGTCTTGTCGGCGAAGGATTTGAATCCGTGAATCTCAAGCGATTTAAGGCGCATGGCGGGAGGGGAGGAAAGGAAAACCGACTCGCGAATGCGAGAATTTTATTCTCACAAATGATAAACCATCCCTTATATTGAGCATC
>DGXY01000140.1:23621-70139 GCA_002396885.1 Akkermansiaceae bacterium UBA5020 | reverse complement strand
TCAGACAAACGAGTCCTTCGGGAATGCTGTTTTTTTAAACGCAAGAGGCAGAAATGAAAATTTTCGCAAATTTTAATTGCGGAAAACGGTTACAGTGTTAGAGTGGAGAGTCTGCTGAGCCTCAGTCGCTTAGTGGACTTTCTATCCGATCCGGTGACTCGTGAGTCTGCCGGGTCAGAGCCGCTGTCTTTTTTTGTGCGGAACGGGGCGGCCCGGCGCGGTGAACGAAAGTTCCGGTGCCGGGCCGTTTTGCGTTCTAGAACGCTCTTTGTATGGCCTAGGGACAGAAAGAGAAAGCGGCGCGCTCCTCTCGGAAACGCGCCGCTTGGACCCCTCAAAACAAATTTGGGCGACTCGATGGATCTCTGGAATCCTCTGTCACTGGTTACAGCATAAGAGGGTGATAGGAGTCAGTCAATATAAAAACCATAATAAATAAACTTATTAGGCTTTCTGCTCTTGCGACCCTCGGAGAGAAAATCCTTCGGAATTCTTTTCGAATCGCTGCATAATTCTCCTTCGGCGTGCGTCAAATCGGAAACCCCCATCTCCACCTCCCCCCTCCATCGTCCCATGAACAACGAGATCGCCCTCCTTACCCAATTCCTCGAAAGCCTCGGTCCCGAAGTCTCCGGCCATTCGGCTTCGCCTCTTTCTGCCGAACAGATCGGACGGATCCGCGAATTTGCGTCGGGCAAACTGGGGCCGTCCGAGCGCCAGGCGCTCCTCCCCAGTATCCTTGAAAACGAGACGGCGCTTCGCACGCTCGTGAAGACCCTGCAGGCTCAGGCCTAAGATGTCAGTGGTCCACACCCAGCTCCTCCGACTCTCGGGCCTCGGCGAATCCGCCCCTGAGGTGGAGCGTCACCTCGAGTCCTGGATCGGAGCGAGCAGCCCATCTCAGTTGATCGGCCTGATTGATTCGGGTGCGCTTGCCTTGCTGAAAGACGCCTTTTCCCAAGCGGGAGGCTGTGAAGGCACGGTCTGGCTGATCGATCGTCAGGCCAGTGAGCTGGTCGCCTGCTACAATTCCGGCGAAGAGTCGGATCTCCTCGTCGGCTTCAGGCAGCCGGTCGGGCAGGGGATCATCTCGATGGTTTTCACCCAGCAGCAGCCCTATTGCGAAAATGACATCGAGGCGAGTGTCGGGCACGACGACACCCTCGATCGCAAAATCGCCAAACACACCACCGCGATGATCGCGGTGCCCTTCTATTTCGCTTTCGGATTGCGTGGAGTGATCTCCTGCGTCCAGCTCGCCGAGGCTCCGCGGGCACGGGAGGGATTCCGCTCCGCCGATGTGGAAACCCTCGCCCGCGCGTCGAATCTCTTGGAGCGTCTCATCAATGGCACGCTTCTAACCTCCCTGCTCGGCCTTGGCGATGGGGTTTGAGCCACCAATCTCTTGGCCGGATCTTTCCCTCGCCCGGCGTGCCCTCGATGAAGGCGACGGTTCCGGCGTGAAGGTGGCCATCATCGATTCGGGTATCGACGTGACCCATCCGGCCTTGGCTGGACTGACTCTCGCGGACGAGGTCACGGTCTCCTGCGATGGGGTGAACCTCCGCATTGAGGAAGGGGCTGCGGGGGATGCCTACGGCCATGGCACCGCTGTCGCCACCCTGTTGCGCGGCACCGCACCGGGAGCGCAGCTGGGAAGTTTCCGGGCGCTCGACAGCAGCAACCACGCGCGGAGTTTTGTCATCGCGGAATGTGTGAATCAAGCCATCAGTCGCGGCTACCAGGTGATCAACTGCAGTTTTGGCTGCCGGGGCTTGCCTCGCTATGTGATGGACTACAAGGAATGGGTCGACCGCGCCTATCTCGAAGGTGTCCAGATCGTCGCCGCCTGCAGCAATCTCGATGCCGGGATCCGGGAGTGGCCCGCCTACTTTCCGAGCGTCATCAGTGTCCGGGGGATCGACTGCGGCGCCGATGAACTCTATCACAGTCCCGGACGCCTCGTTTCCTTCCTCGCTCGCGGAGAGCGGGTCGAAGTGCCGTGGCTCCACGGAGCGACCAAACTGGAGACGGGGAGCAGTTATGCCGCGCCACTCGTTTCAGGCCGGATCGCCCGTCTCCTCGGCCGACTGCCCTCACTGAACCCGGCGGCGATCAAGCCTCTCTTGGCGGAATTGTCGATCTCCTACCTTGGAGAAAGCTGAAAAAAGCTATTTCTCAGACTTCTCAGAAAAATGCTGGACCTTGAGAGGATTTGTCTTATGATTTTTGTAATATTGACAATTTTTAAAGCTTGAATACTCGCCTTCCAGGCAACTTAAGTGAAATCTTTCCGCTCCGCTTCCGGCTTCGGGAGGAACTGCGTTTTCTTCAGGCTGGGGAGGTGGTGATCGCCGAAAAGGTAAGATCAGGTCAGCGATACACGGTGAAAGCCTGGCAGCACGAGATGCTGATGAGCTTCAACGGAAAAACGACCTTCGAAGCCGCCGCCAAACGAGCCTACACGAGACGGTCCGAGGCTTTTACGGCCAACGGTCTTCTGAATTTCTACAACTGGCTCTACACTGAAAATCTCATCCTCTGTGAGTGCGACTCCATTTTCGAATTGGTGATCGGAGAGGTGGAGCCCGACCGTGGGGTCTCCGACGGCGTCCGCGGCGAGATCGGGCTTTCTGAATTTGCGGGACGCCTCCTTGACGACTCGCGGGTGCGCCGCGGTCTCGCCATCGCCGTCGCCTTGGTCTTTTCGCTCTCGGTGATCCGACTGGTTTATGTCGCTGCTCCCGTCCTCGAGCCGCCCGTAAACCGTCTCTATGCAGAGTTGGGGCAACGGTTCGAGTCGGAAACGCCGGTCGGCACGATCGCCGAATCTCAGCGCGCGGCTGCAGATTCGTCTGTCGAGGTCGTCGAACTCTCCGCCCGCGCTCCTGAACGAGCCAAGGCCGTCCCGGAATCACCCGCTCCGGCTCGGGTCGTCGTGACAGCGGCCGAGGTTCCCGAGTCAGTTCCCTTTTCGCGCATCGAGACCCTGCGCACCGAACTCGAGGAATGCCGCATCCGCCGGGACGAATCCTACCTGCAGAATGACGAGGAAGGATATCGCAGCGAGGTTCAACGCATGACGAATCTCGCCCGCGAAATCGGCGACATCGAGAAAGGGCATTAATCCTTTCGCGTGCGGGGAGGTCTCGCGGTCAACCGCGGCCAAAGGCGGAGCTCAGCGCCTCATTCCTCAGTCCGCTTTTGACCGAGGCGATGGGCAGATCGCGGCGTTGCCGTTCGCGGAAAAGGCTCACCGATTCATATCCGGCCGTCTCGAGGGCTTCGAGAGCCTCGACGAATCCATCGGCGACGCGGGTCGGGGTGTGGGAATCCGATCCAATCACCACGGGGATCCTGCGTTCGGCCATCATCGCGAGCATCTCCGGTCCCGGGTTCATCTCGGGATAAGATTTGTTCATCCCCGAGGTGTTGATCTCCATGGCCACGCCGGTAGCCGCGATGCGGTCGAGCGCCTTTTCGATGAAGGGGTGGATGCGGTCGAAACGCCAGTCGACAGGGCTCGCGTTTTTGACGAGATCGGGATGGGCGAGAGAATCAAACAGACCCGTCTCGGCCGACTCGGCGAGGTGCTCGAAATACTGCTTCTGGAAGGCGAGGGGATCGCCGTGCCAGAAGGCGTCCATGTATTCCGCGATGTGCCAATGAACCGATCCGAGGATGTAGTGGAAAGGCGCGCGCTCGTGCAGCTCGCGCAGCCAAGATTCCATTCCGGGAAAGAAATCGCTCTCGAGACCGAGCAATACCTCGAAACCTTCGGGCGCGGTGTCGGCCGCCTCAGTGACGAGGGAGACGTATTCGTTGAATTGCTCCGGCGCCATCCGCACCCGCGCCGAGAAACCGTTCGGCATCGGGCTGTGGCAGGTCATGATGATGCCCGCGAGCCCTTGTGCGACCCCGTGCTCCATGTAGAGGACGGGATGCCCCTCCGCGTGTTTGCAGAGAGGGGTGTGCATGTGGCTGTCGAAAAAGATCGGGTCGGACATGAGGAGGAAGCGCGATAACCTGCCCCATCCGGCCGGGGCTACCAAACCGATTTTTCCTCAATTTTCTCCCAGGGCCTCGCGCAAGGCGCGGCAGTTGTCCCGGAGATGCGCCGGATTGATCGTCCCGACGATGGCGGCCGTTGTCGCGGGATGGGAAAAGACGAACTGCAGCGCCGTCGCGACCGGATTCTCCGGTGGCGCTTCTCCGCCGAACCAGCCGCTCCCGAGCGCCTTTTTCAGAAAGACGGTCGTGCCCTGCTCGGCGGCCGCGTCGAGGACTGATTCCTCGTCGCGATACCAGGGATTGTAGGTGACCATCACCGCGTCGAGACCGAGCTCGATGGCGCGGAGACCGCCAGCCACTGTCTTCGTCGAGATCCCGACGGCCTGGATCTTGCCCGCATCCCTCAAGGTGAAGAGAGCCTCGAGCGCGCCGGAATGATCGAGCACCTCGATATCATTCCCATCCGAGTGGAGGAGG
The DNA here is from genome assembly GCA_002396885.1 of Akkermansiaceae bacterium UBA5020. Classification (GTDB taxonomy): domain Bacteria; phylum Verrucomicrobiota; class Verrucomicrobiia; order Verrucomicrobiales; family DEV007; genus Arctic95D-9. The sequence continues at coordinate 65,651 of DGXY01000140.1, read as the reverse complement.
AGGCACTCGACCCGGTCGGTTCGGAGACGTGAGAGACTGCGCTCCACGCTCGCGGTGATCGCAGCGGGGGAGAAGTCGAAGGTCGAGCTCGTGCCGTCGAAATTTTCACCCGCCTTTGAAACAAGAACCCACTCGTCGCGACGCGATCCGAGGAGTTGCCCGAGGCGTTCCTCGCTCGTGCCGTAGGCGGGTGCAGTGTCGAGGAGGTTGATGCCTTCCTCACGCGCAAGATCGAGGAGCGAAAGGATCGCCTCGTCGGAAGGCAGATCGAAGGCGCTCGGGTATTTCACGCTCTGGTTGCGGCCGAATTTCACCGTGCCGAGACCGAGGGCGGAGACGGAGAGATCGGTGCCGTGAAGGGGACGGGAGTTCATGGGGAAAGGCGGGTTTGTCAGGGCAGGTCCCAGGGTGGCTTGCCGAGCGGAGGATGGGGCAAGGGCAGGGCTGACGGTGGTGTGCTCGCTTGTTTCATCGTCTCCCGCAAGACTTGCTCGGCCAAATCGGGAGCGAGCGCCAGTTTTGTCGGCCAGGCCACGAGGACATTGCCGACGCGTCGGCAATAGGCACCGGGGGGCCGGTCACCCGTGCCCGTGAGCGGTTCGGCCCGGTCACCGCGCCAGGTGAACCACTCGGCACCGGTCAGATCGATCCAGGGCATCAGCTTGGCGAGGAGCGCCTGGGTGAAAGCGATCTGCTCGGCCTCCGAGCGCGCCACGCCTTCCTGCTCGGCGAGGTCGCCGCCGAGATACCAGACGGTGCGTCCGGCGGAGTCGACATGGGTCGTCGAGACGAGCGGCGGCTTCGGGCCCGTCCCGACACAGACTGAATAGAAATCGGGCAGACCCGCCTTGCGGACGATGACCTGATGGAGCGGGCGTCGCTGCATCGCCGGTTCGGTGATCCCGAGAGTCGTGAGCAGTTCGCCATTCCCCGCGCCGGCGGCAAGCAGGTAGGTGCCCGCGCGAACTTCGACGGTTTGTCCGTCTTCGCCGTTGAGGGCGATGGACTCGATTTGCCCGTCCGAGGTTTCCAGTTGGGCGCTTTTCCCCCATTCGACCAGATAGGTCTCATCGGCGACGCCCCGGGCGAGTTCGCGGAGGATGGAGACGGGATCGACGACGGGCTCGTCGATGCGGAAGAGCCGGCCCTTGTAGTCGGGTGTATCAAAGACGGCAGGGTAATCCTCGCGGGCGATCGCGGCCGAGCGACCCCGGAGGGCCTTGCTCCCGAAGAAACTCACGACCTGGCTGACGACATTCGGCAAACTCCACATCAGTTGGTGATCGCTGAGCAGTTTCGCGCTGCTGAGATCGACGGGACCTTCGCCGCGCATCGCCGCGAGCCAGCGCGAAGGCATCCCGGCGAGGGCCTCGGAGGAATCGGTGAGCTTGCCGCCGACGGCATACTTGAGTCCTCCATGGATGACACCCTGGGCCGCGAGGGTCTGGCCCGACCCAAGTGGGGCGTTCGTCAGGACGAGGACGGATTGCCCGGCCGCTTTCAGCACATTCGCCGTCCACAAGGCCGCGACCCCGCCTCCGAGGATGACGGTGTCGTAGTCTGCCTGTCGCGACTCGCTCACGGCATTTCCAAACCGAAGAACTCGACCGGATTGCGGAAGCAGATGCGGCGCACCATGTCGCCGACGAGTTCCATGTCGCGGGGGATCTCGCCGTTCTCGATGTCGGTGCCGATCATATTGCAAAGGATGCGGCGGAAATACTCGTGACGCGTGAAGGAGAGGAAGCTGCGCGAGTCGGTCAACATGCCGTTGAACCGCGAGAGCAGGCTCGTGTTCGAGAAGGTGTTGATCTGCCACTCCATGCCCTCCTTGGTGTCCATAAACCACCAGGCCGTGCCGAGTTGGAGACGGCAGGGCGGATCGCCGGGCTTGGCCTCGAGGAAATTGCCGAGCATCGTGGCGAGGGCGTAGTTGTCCTTCGGATTGAGGTTGTAGAGCATCACCTTCGGGAGATGGCCACGCTGGTCGAGGGTGTTGAGATAACGACGTACCGCGAAGGCGTGGTTCACATCGGCCATCGAATCACAGCCGATGTCGCGGCCGAGTTTCTCGAAGAGGCGCTGGCTGTTGTTCCGCTCGGCGCCGATGTGGAGCTGCATGGTCCAGCCGCGGGAGGCGTTCAGCTCGCCGAAGTAGAGCATCAGGTAGGCACCGAAGGCCTCGGCCTCGGCCGCATCGGCGGATTGGCCCCGGCGCACCTTGTCGAAGATCGCGGTGGCCTGCTCCTTCGTGCAATCGGCGTCGAAAACGTGGTGCAATCCGTGGTCGGAGAGACGGCCGCCGATGACGTGGAAGAAATCGTGACGCGAGCGGAGGGCATCCTGGAAACCGGCGAGACTCGCGCAATCGATCCCGCTGACTTCAGCGAGCCGGTCCGCGTAGGCATTGAACGTCTCCGCCTCGTGCACCCAGAGGGCGCGATCGGGACGGAAGGTCGGGTAGACGCGCACGTCGAAACCGGGATCGGCGGCGATGGCCTGGTGATGCTCGAGCGAGTCGGTCGGATCGTCTGTCGTGCAGAGAGCTCGCACCTTGCTTTGCACGAGGAGACCGCGGCAGGAATGCGAGGGTCTGGCGAGGGTCTCGAGCCCCTTTTCCCAGACAGCGTCGGCGGTCTTGGTGGAGAAGAGGCCGTGGAAGTCGAAGTAGCGGGTCAGCTCGAGGTGGGTCCAGTGATAGAGCGCGTTGCGGAGGCAGTGCGGCACGGTCTCGGCCCAGGCGTCGAACTTGTCGCGCGGAGAGGCCGATCCAGTGATGCGCTCCTCGGGGATGCCGTTGGCCCGCATCCCGCGCCATTTGTAGTGGTCGCCGGCAAGCCAGATGTCGTAGAGGTTTTCGAAGACCCGGTCGGACGCGATCTGGTCGGGCGGGAGGTGGTTGTGGAAATCGAGGATGGGCTCGTCCTTCGAAAAATGATGGTAGAGCTCGCGTGCCGCCGTCGATTGCAGCATGAAATCGTCGTGAATGAAGGGGGTGGACATGACGGGGGAATTGTCGCGAAGGATGGCGCGAGAGCAAAGAGAAAAGCGAGGCCCGCGGGTGCCGGGGTGGCGAAGCGGGCTGAAATCAATTCCGCGATCCGTAACTACCCTGACGGATTCCCCGAATGGAGAGATCCTCGTCAAGCTTCGGCCAATGGAGCCCGAAGGGCGAGAGTTCAATTTGGTCTGAGTTCCACATCGCCCTCGACCACGAATACCGCTTCTCCTCCGCCTTTTCGGACGAAGTCTTCACCACCAAAGCACCGCACAGACCGCCATCACCAGCCCGTAGGCGGCACCGGCGATCGCGCCGATCTTGTAGCGGTTCTCCTTGGCGAGGACCCAGGTGATCTGGTCGCGCATCAGGTAGGGCATCCCCACCCAGAACATGCCTTTCACCGCGATCGCATACGCGAAAACGACGAGGAGGAGGCGCGACTGGGGTTCCTTGAGAAAGGCCGAATCCAGCATCGGAGCGGCGGCGAGGATCATGAGAAATCCGAGCGAACGCACCGCGAGGAATTCCTTCACGTAGACGATCACGCCCACGCAGACGCCGACGATGAGGAGTTGCACGGGCCGCTCGATCTTGAAAAACTCCCCGAGGTCCATGCACGACCAGATCAGGTAGGCCCAGGCGAATCCGATGATGACGAGGACGGTCCCGATCTTCTCGTTGCGAGGAAAGGCCTTCAGCCAGGGTTGGACGAGTCCCGGCTTGAGCAGGGCGAAGAGGTGCGAGGCGACGAGCCAGAGGCCCACAAGGATCCCTGTGAGTTTCAAGGGGAGACCCGGCTCGTAGAGCGTGTTGTAAAGCGCCTGCATGAGGAAAAGACGCTCAGATTCGGACCGAATCAGCCATTTGCAAGGCCGAAGGCGGCCCCACGATGGCGGTGCCTTCCTCGTTCATCACCGCATCGCCGTAGAGGGTGTAGCCCGTGCTTTCCTGGATGTGGACATTGAAAAGCTGGCCGGCGAGGCGTTTCGGGTCACCGTCGAAGATGACGATGCGGTTCGTCCGGGTGCGGCCGGTGAGACGCGCGGCGTTGTAGCGGCTCGGGCCTTCGCAGAGCACCTCCTGGACCGTGCCGACCTGTTCGTGGTGTTTTCGCTCGACGATCGAGTCGACGAGGGCGAGGAGATCCTGATTCCGCTCTTCCTTGACCCGCTCGGGGAGTTGGTCGGGCAGCTTCGCGGCCGGAGTGTCCTTGCGCTGCGAATAGCGGAAGACAAAGGCCTGGTCGAATTGCACGAACTCGACCGCCTTCTTCGTCTCCAGGTAATCCTCCTCCGTCTCCCCGGGGAAGCCGACGATGATGTCCGTGGAAATCGCGATGCCGGGCCGGGCTTCCTTCATCCGCTCGCAGATTTCGAGGAATTTGGCGGCTTTGTAAGGACGGTGCATCGCCCGGAGAATGCGGTCCGAGCCCGACTGCATCGGGAAATGGACGTGGTCGACGAGCTTCGGGAGGTAGGTGAAGGCCTCGATCACATCCTCCTTGTAGCCGATGGGGTGGGGGGAGGTGAAACGGATGCGGTGGAGCCCCTCGATCTCGTGCACCGCTTCGAGAAGCTGCACGAAGGGGCTCTTCCCGTCCAGCTTGGGAAACTCGTGGCGGCCGTAGAGATTCACGATTTGTCCTAACAAAGTCACCTCGCGCACCCCCTGGTCGACAAGGCGTCGGCATTCCTCGACGATGTCGGCGATGGGCCGGCCGCGCTCCGGGCCGCGCGTGTAGGGCACGATGCAGAAGGTGCACTTCATGTTGCAGCCCTGCATGATGCTGACGAATTCGCTCACCCCGTGCTCCTTCACGACGTGGTCGCGGATCGTGTTCTGGGAATCCTTCTCCTCTTCGATGTCGACGATGGGGGCGCGCAAGTCGTCCATCTGCGCCTCTTCCTTCGCCCGCATCAGCTCGACGCAGTGATCGACGACGCGGTGGTATTTCTGGGTGCCGACGACGAGGTCGAGATGGGGCACTTCCTCGAGGAGCTGTTCGCCTCGGCTCTGCGCCATGCAGCCCATCATTCCGAAGACGAGATTCGGCTTCGTCTTCCGATGCTTGCCGAGCTGGCGCATGTTGCCGAGGGCCTTCTGCTCGGCCTGGTCTCGCACCGAGCAGGAATTCAACAACACCACATCGGCCTCATCGGGCTGGGCCGTGACCGTGAAGCCACGCTCGACGAACATCTGCGCGACCTGCTCGGAGTCGCGCTCGTTCATCTGGCAACCAAAGGTTCTGAGATAGACTTTCGGCATCGGGAGAGGGGCAATCTAGCGGGGAAATGGCGGGAAACAAGTTTGGGATGCCTTCCATGATACCCCACGAAAAAAGCCCCACCGTCTCCGGAGGGGCTTTTCGAATCTCATGCAGAGGTCTCTGCCGAACGCGGCCTCAGGCCTTGTTCTGGTTGTCCTCGGGGAAGGTCGTGTCCTGAGTCTCCGGAACGCCGGGGATGCGGAGCGGGGCGATCGGCATCTTGCCGTTCATGTCGATGACATCGGGGACGAGTTTCTGCTCGGCTTTCCACATGTCTTCCCAAGTGATGCGCTTGCCGGAATAGCAGGCGGTGCGTCCGAGGATCGCCACGGTGGTGGAGTGGCCGATCCAGGCGGCGTCGTCCTTGCGGTTACCCGAGCGAATCGCGGCGAAGAACTCCTCGTGTTCGAGGTCATACATGCTCTTCGGGGTGCGGGGTTTGCGCCAGTTCCAGGCGTTCTCGCCGAGGATCTCTGCCGAGCTCGTGCCGAATTTCGCGATGCCCTTCGTGCCGTAGTAAGTGTCGCCGGTGAAGTTGTAGGAATCGAGATACTGACGCCATTCCACGTGGGCGTGGGCGTTGTTCGCGTATTCGTAGGTGATGCTGAAGTGATCGTAGATTGCGCCATCGTTATTCGGACGAGTGCGGCCACCGGTGCCGAAGGCGGCGATGGGATCGGCGTCCTTGAAGGCCCACGCGACGCGGTCGACGTTGTGGCAGCCCTGTTCGACGATGCCATCACCGCTGAGCCAGGGGAAATTATACCAGTTCGAAATCTGCCACTCGGTGTCGCTCATTCCATCAGGACGGCTCGAAGCCTCGGGCATGGCCTTCACCGGGCCCGCGTTGTAGATCGAGTGGACGCTGACGATGTCGCCGATGGCGCCGTCGTGGAGGCGCTCGAAAAGGGCGCGCCCCTGTTCGCTGTAGCGGTAGCAGAATCCGCAGAGCACCGAGATGCCCTTCGATTCCGCCAGCTTCGCGGTCTCGAGGAAGTCCTTCACCCCGGCGATGTCCGTGGCGCAGGGCTTCTCGACGAAGGCGTGGATCCCAGCATCAACCGCGGCCTTGAAATGGGTGGGCCGGAAGCCCGGAGGCGTCGTGAGCAGGATCACGTCGACGCCCGAATCGATCACCTTTTTGTAGGAATCGATCCCGTCGAAAATGCGTCCGTCGAGGCCCTCGGCGAGTTTGTCTTTCGCGATCGGTGACTTGCGCACCATCTCGAGCTTCTTCTCGGCTTCGACGCGGTAGAGGTCGCCCATCGCGAAGAGCTCCACATTATCGTCCGCGGCGAGGGCGTTGAGCATCGCGCCACCACCTCGTCCGCCGGTGCCGACGACGCCGATCTTGAGTTTCTTGTCGTTCGGCGCGCCGAAGGTCACGGAGGGGAATCCGATCGCGGCGGAGGCTGCGGCGGCAGCGCCCGCGGTTTTGACGAAGGAACGTCTCGTCGTTTCGGCAGGGGAGGGGGTGGTGGGTTTTTCGCTCATGGGAAAGTTCGCGGTTCTTGCGAAGCGTGAACGAAACCGCACGATCCCGCCCGTGTCAAAAGCCCTTCTTTACGCGATCCCCCACCTATGGGATGCTCCTTCGACCGGCGCGCCCGCCGGGATAGGCGATGGATTATTGGTTCTCAGTCAAGAAGCTGCTCTCGATCTACCTGAATCCGGTGACCGTGACGCTGGAACTCGTTTTTCTCGGCGTCGTCCTCATCGGCTTGGCGAGCCGGAAGCCGCGCAAGCCGCTTGGGCCGAAGATGACGCGTCTCCGTGCCCATCTCGGCGACCTCGGGGTGTTTTTTGTCATCCTCGGGATCCTCGCGCTCTTCCTTGCGAGCGTCGATCCCGTCGCCAACGCCCTGACGCTCCATCTCGAGCGGCAACACCCACCTCTCGAGGAGCGGGATGGCGTGCCGGTCGTGACCACGGTGCCCGCCGCCATCGTTGTCCTCGCGGGCGGGCAGCGCAACGCCCCCGAAAAACCGGTTCTCTCCAGCCTCACCCGGCAAGGCCTCGCCCGTATCGTCGGCGGCGTCGATTTGTGGAAACACTTTCCCGATTCGAAATTCATCGTCACCGGTCACCCGGACGAGACCTCTGCGATGCGCGCCGTCGCCCAGCGGCTGGGAGTGCCCGCCGATCGGATCGTCGAAGAGACCGAATCACGCGACACCAAGGATCATCCGCGGAAGCTGAAACCCCTCCTCGGGGAGTCCCCATTTCTCCTCGTCACCTCCGGCACCCACATGCCCCGCTCCACCGCGCTCTTTCGCGCGGCCGGATACGATCCCATCCTTGCCGCCGTCGATCTCCAGATTTGGCCGACACCGGGCGTCTACGATCCTTATCGGCCCGGCCTCTTTATCCCGAGGGTGGCGGGCCTCGAGCTCACCTCCACCGCCCTTCACGAGATCGCCGGTCTTGCCTGGTCGCGCTGGCGGGGGGAGGTGAAGTAGCAGGACGAAGGCGCCGATCGCCGACGCTTTGCCGCGCCCGGATCAGTAGTCCGATGGGCCATCCAAGAATTCGGAGTCGGGATTGGCGTCGGCGAGTCAGCCGTGAATTCCGGCATCCGACCCTTCAGTGGGATCAACGTTCTTCCTCGTCCTCATCTTCCTCGTCTCCACCGCCGCCATAACCGAGGACTTCGACGGTGATGACGGAGGGGGTGAGGTCCTCGGCGGTGCTTTCGGCGGGAGCGTTGTTTTGATCGCGGGCGCTGTCTCCGGCGTCCATCGCGGCGGAGCTGGCGGCGGCGGTGGAGGAGGCTCCGGCGGTGAGGCCGCCGAGGCTGGGGGTGCTCACGGACGGAGTGGAAGGCGCACCCGAGGAACTGCCCCCGGCGGCGATGTTGGAGGCGTTCACGACCTGCGTGGCGGCGAGGTTGATGTTTCCGGTGACGCGGATGCCCGCGTCGCCGGCATCGATGATCCCGGAGGGGGCGATGAGGTCGACGTTGCCGGGGCGGATCCCGGCGACGGTGGCAAGCACGCCGATGCCACCCCCGGTGGCGAGTCCGGCCAGGTCGGTCTCGACGGCGCCGCTCTGGGGATCGATGAGGACACGGGTGGGAGGCGCGGATTGCACGGTCTTCGAGGCGACGCCGGCGGCGATGTCGCCCTTGGACGACCAGATCATCATATCGCCGCCGCGCAGGGTGAAGATCCGCCCGACGCCGATGTCGACGCTGTCGCGGGTGAAGATGGAGACGCGTCCGCCCGACTCGGTGACGATGCCCGGGGGCACGAGGGGATTGCCGATCGTCGTGTTGGCGAGGGTGAGGGAGCCACCGGGGGCGAAGAGGTTGATATCGCCGCCGTTCTGGGTGCGGATGCTTCGCCCGCGGGTGAGGAGGTCGCCATCGTAGCCATTCCCACCGAAGAGGCTGCGGATGGCGGCGAAACCTTCGTCGTAGGTGCCGAAGTCGGGGCTGTCCTCGTTGTTGAAGTCGCGTCCGGCGTCGCGGAGGACGAGGTAGAAGACCTCCAAGGCGACACGGGCTTGCTCTTCGGCGTCGAGGGTGTCGAAGTTGGTGACACCGAGTTCGCGGAGGTGGGTGCGGCCTTCGGGTGTCTTCACGAATTCGCGGACAAATCCATCGATGTCGAGGCGGCTCTCGGCGAGGCTGGTGGCGAGGCCAAGTCCGGCTCCGGCGACGAGATCGGCTCCGGCGAAGGGTAGGAAGGGATTGCGGGTGTTGCCGATAGTGAGAAGGCCGGACCCGGATCCGTCGGCATTGGTGATACCGGTGCCGAGATCGAGATTCCGTCCGGCGAGGACCTGGAGGGTGCCGGGGCCGCCAAGGTGAATGTCGCCGGGCAGGGCCTCCTGACCGGTGGCGGGGGCGTTGCCGGGAGCGACGGCGTCATTGCGAAGGCCGCTGGAAGCGTTGTAGGGGATGATGTCACGTCCCGCGGTGACAATAGAGGCATCGCTGCCTGCGAGGTTTTGCAGGTAGAAGGAGACATCGGTGATGTCGCGCGCGGCGTTGATGCGCGAGGGTTTCGGGCTGAAGAGAGTGAGTCCCGAGAGATTCCCGCCGAGAGCATAGAGCCGGAGGGGATTGGGATCATTTCGGTGGAGCAGGCCGGAATCGTGGAGTGCCTGTTTGGTGGTGGCAACGCCGAAGTTGCCGGTGGTGGAGCGCGAGTCGGTGAAGAAACGGCCGACGGGATCGTAGAAGCCGGATCGGGTGGTGTTGTTGAAGTTGGTGCTGGATCCGACGATGGCGAAGTAGTTGAAGGGATTGACGGCACCAGGGATGGCGTCGGGATCGGCATCGGAGACGTTGATGGAGGACGCGCTCCACGCCTGCACGCTCTGGCCGGGGACGAGGAGATTCGAGAGCCCGGTGGGTTGGAAGGCGGAAATCTCGCCGGAGGCGATCAACTCGAGCTGACCCCGGGGGGAGGGAGCGAGGGTGATGTTGCCGGCGAGATTGATATCTCCATCGAACGCGGTGAGCCGGAGCGACGGGGGACGGACGGGGAGGATGGCGCCAAAGGGCACGAGGCTGGTCTCGGCGAGCCGCAGCCAGGGCTGGGTAAAGGCGGCTCCGGCGGAGCCGGAGGCGAGGAGATTCTGACTGGTCAACCAAGCGGTGAGGATGTCGGTGGAGGAGGCGCTCTGGGGCAGGGTGACGGCGTTGCGCAGGGTCACGTCGCCGCCGAGTGAGGTGGCGGCAACGGAAGTGTCCTCGCCGAAAGTGCTGAAATAGGTCTTGTACCAGAAGCGGTTGTTGAGTCCCTGGGGTAGCAGGAAGGCGTTGGCCATGGGGCCGAGGAGGACGTCGCCACGGGCGGCGACCTCGAAGGAGCTGCGTCCGAGGAAGAGGGTGGTGGGCATCCAGGTATTCGGATCGAGCTGGGAGGCCGAGGGATTGTTGAGATTCTGGATGGTGCCGAGAGAGGGCGAACGGGCGGCGTTGGTGGTGACGCTGCCGCCGGCCTCAAGACGACCCACACCACGCTCGACATAATAGACGCCGCCGCTGATGTCGCCGCCGCTGCGGACGAGGAGATCGCCGCCACCGAGTTCGACGATCTTGGAGGCGTCGGGCACGCCGCGGGGGGCTCGTGCATTGGTGGGGATGACGGCATCGACGTTGCGCACTTCGTTGCCCGCGATCATCGTGACATCGCCACCGCCGAGAGCGCCGACACTTTGGAAGAAATTGCTGTGATCGACCCACCAGGAGGTCGAGGCGGCCGGATCGTTGAAGGTGATGAAGCCGGCGCCGACAGTGACGGAGCCGTATTCGCCATTCGACCCGACGTAGCCACGACGGTAGAGCCAGTTGTTGGGGAGTTGGCGGGAGGAGTCGTCGACGAGGCCGGTGTTGTTCTGTGTTTTGCGCTCGAGATTTTCCCCGGCGGTGAGGGTGACGTCGCCACCGGCCATGGCATACTGGGCGGGGTAGGTCTGCTGGACGGCTCCCAGCGATCCCTGCGAAATCGAGCCGGTGAGGATGGGGGTGACGAAGTCGCCGGGGGCGAAGACGCCGGTGGGGTTGGCGACCTGGGTGCCGGCGGTGTAGATGGAGGCAAAGGGATTGAGCAACTGCAGGGTGCGCCCGGCGTGGACGTCGATGTCGCCGGAGCCGGTTCGGATGACCTGGAAGCGGTTCCCGATGACGGAGGCGGTGAGGGCGTTGTTGCCACCCGAGGCGGTCGCGGACCCGGCATTCTTGCCGAGGCGAATCATGCCGGCATTCGCGCCGAGATCTTCGAGATCGCGCACTTCACGCGTATCGACGGAGCGGAAATCGGCTCCGGCGGCCATGCGGTAGGACCAAGACTGGGTATTGGCGGGCAGGTTCGCATTGTGCGCGAGGAGGGGCGCGCGCCAGAGGTCGAGACCGCCGGCGAAGCCGTCGCTGATGGCATTGTAGAGGTTGATGTTGTCTGCGGCACGGAGGGTCAGGACGCCGGGCGCGGAGTCGGGACCGAAGCGATGGGCGGAAAGATTCCAATCTTCGGTGGTGGTCGAGGCGGTGGAGCCAAGGGTGAGGCTGCCGGTGCGGTTCTGGACTTCCGCTCCGATGCCAAGAATGAGATCGAGCCCCGGCTGCAGGGAGGTGAGGCGCGACCGGACCGCGTTGTAGAATCCGCCCGTGGTCCCGGCGATGCCGAGGAAGGCCTCGCCGTCGGTCTTGAGGGTGTTCAAGAGGCTGTTGTCGAGCTGACCGCCGCCGGTGAGGTCGTAAAGGCGATAGGCCTCGACGAAAATGGCGGAGGCGCCGTCGATGTCGCTTCCGATGGCCTCGATCTGCACGTTGTCGAAGGCTCCGGTCTGGGGCGCGCGGAGGTGGAGGGTGCCGGTGAATTGGCCAAGCGAAGGACTCGTAGGAACGGCGGCGGCGACGTCAAGGTCGATGCGGGATCCGGTCCTGAGATCGAGGGAGGCTCCGGTATTGACGAGTCCATCGCGGGAGGCGCCGGCTCCGAGGAAGATCTTGCCTCCTTGGCCGGAGGCGCTGAAGCGATCTGAGGAGGCGTCGAGGAGGGCACCGGAGGCGAGGAGGAGATCGAGGTGGGCGCTGAGGTCGATGCGTCCGCCGGTCGTGCCGGAGGCGTCGATGTTGCCGGTGACGGTGATGGACCCGGAGTCAGCATAGGCTCGGTAATCGCGTGCCTTGGCGAGACCTCCGATGGTGAAATCGCCGGTGCGCAGGCGATAGGAACGGGCTTCGTTGAAGCCACCGGCATTGAGCACGGCATCGGTGGCGGTGAGGGTGTTCCCGGCGATGGTGGCGGAGTCGAGCGAGAAGGAGCCGGAGCGGCGTCCGGCGCTGGCACCGCCGAGGATGGACCCGGAAAGGGCGAAGGTGCCGGTCGGGGCGCTGATGTTGAGGAAGCCGGCGTCGCCTCCGGCGGCAGGGGCTGCGACGTCGACGACGGAGAGAGCATCGAGGAAGACGGAGCCGGTATCGGCGGAGAGATTGACGCTGCCACCGCTGGTGTAGCGGATCACGTCGAGGAAAGTCTCGGAGATGCCGGCGGCACTGATGAGGGCGTCGTCGTTCGCGCCGATGCGGAGATCGCCGGTGTGCGCGCGGAGATTGATCTGGCCGCTGTTGAGGAGGATGTCGGTTTCGACGGCGAGAGAGGCCCCCTCGAGATCGAGTCGGGCACCGAGACCGCCGGAGGCTCCGGCGGTGCCGCCAACGGGACGGGTGAGGCTGAGGGCTCCCGCCGAGCTGATGCGGTGACGCGCCGCCCCGGCGCCGGTGATGAGGGGCGTGACGACGGCGAGTTTGCCCTCGGTGGAGAAGCTGCCATCGCCCGAGACGAGGAGGCGCGAATCGGCGGCGAGCTCGACTCTGGCGAAACGTTCGACGCGGAGGTCATTCCGCCCGACGGTGATCTGCGAGGCATCAAAACGAAGGCGCCCGTCGAGAGGCGCGGCGGGGAGGGTGGGAAAGGGGCGATCGGTCGCGTTTTCGAGCACGATCTCGTCGGCGACGAACTGGAAATCACCTCCCGCCTGATTGAATCCGCGCAAGGCCGAGGCCTGGAGGGTGAGTTGCTCGAGCGCGCGCGATCCGATCGTGCCGGTGCCGTAAAGGTCGATCGAGGAATAACTCAGAAGCGTGAGATCGCGGGTGGTCTGCTGGATGGTGTCGAGAGCCTGTCCGGTGAGGACGAGTCCATCGGTAGGGATGAGGGCACCGGGATTGTCGAGCTGGATGCTGATTTGCCCGCTGTTGAGATTCAGCACGGGGGATTCGATCCGAGTGGTGGGATTGACGGAACCTGCGTAGGTCGAATCGACCGTGATGGCCCCGCCGCGTAAGAGGGTATTGGCACCAAGCGAGATCGAGGGCAGGGTGGAATTCCCCACGCCCTCGCGGACGATAGGGGCGAAATCGCTGCCGCTGACTCGCAGGAGCGCGCCGTCGCCGCTGCCGATGGTCCCGGCATTCCCGAGGAAGAGGGGATCGGCGGTGGCACTGCCGATGCCGACGAGGGAGGAGCCGTCGGTGACCGTAAGGGCTTCCTTGGCGACGAGGACGAGATCGGAACCGGTGAGCGGTGATCCGGCACTATCGACGGTCACATTCGTGGCACTGGTGGTGACGACGTAGCGGTTTTCAACGAGAGAGCGCTTGCCACCGAGAAGGAGGCTTTCGGCCCGGAAGCTGTTGAGAAGGCTCGTGGAAAGGGCGAGGACTCCCCCGCCCCCGCCGCTGCCGTCAAGGTTCACGAGGATGTCGCCGGGGCTGCTGATGTCGACGAGGGCCCCGCGACCTCCCGGTCTTGGATTCGAAAGGACGCTGCCGGCGAGGGACATCGCGGCGGTCGAGGAGAAGGAAAGATAGCCGGAATCGACAGGTAGTCGGGGCGGAGCGAGATCACGGGAGACGGCGGCTTTGCGGAGGAAGGTGTTGGCTGTGAAATCGACATATTCGGCTCGCTCGCGGAAGGTTCCGGCGGAGGCGACTTCGAAACGCTGCATCGTGGTGCGGCCCACGCGACCGGGATCGAGGTCGCTCGAGCGATAACCGGAGACGAAGCTCGCCCCATCCTCCTGCTGGTGGGTGCCGACAGGTGCGCCGGAGAGAGGGGTGACAAGGACAGCATCGGGGAGGAGGGCGTAACGCGCCGGGAGCAGGGTGTAGGTGCCCCCCGGAAGATTCTCGCTCGCGCCCAGGGTGATGCGATCTCCGGGCTTGAGGGTGCCGTTCACGTAGCCGGGCTCGCTTTGGAGGTTGGTGCCGCCGCCGGTGTTGTTGAAGGGGGCATGGGGAGCATAATCGAAGTCATACCCGGGGATCACGGCGAAGAGGTTATTCGAGGCGAGGATGTCGCGGGTGCCGCCATTGCCGTTGACCCAGCGGTAGGCGTAGAGATCGCCGCCGCCCCTCACGTCGATGACGGAGCCGGTCTCGGAGACGACGGTGCCGCCGGCGAGACTCACCTGTTTGCCGGGGACGCCTCCTGCGGTGATGTCGTTGCCAGCGGGATCGATCCAGGAACTGCCATCGAAGGAAATGCCGAAGGGAATGAGGACGTTTCGTCCGGTGATCGGATCGTTGCCGGAGACGGAGGTGACGCTGTGCGATCCGAGGGTAAGAAGATCGGTCGTGGGGGTGGTCGCGGTGGTGCCGGCGATTTCATTGATCGGAGCGGCCCCGCTGCCATCCCAGCCAAGCTCGATCGTGCCGATGGGGGCTCGGAGGGTGCCGTCCTGCCGGATCTGGCTGGCGTAAATGCCGAGTTGTCCGCCAGCCGAAAGCGGCAAGGAACGCGCTGCGCCGCCCGAAAGGGTGACGCTGCCCGATCCGCCGACGGGATCGTAGGCGAAGATGTCGAAGGAGCGAAGAGTGGTCGGATAAATCTGTCCGGCTTGGAGGGAGAGATCGCCGACCATTTGGAAGGTCCCGTTGCCGCGGATATCGCCCTTGGCGGCATTCAGGTTCGCTGATCGGAAACCCTGCAGGGAAAGCGTGCCAACATCGATGGTCTCCGCGCGGACGGTGAGACTGCCAGCGCCACTGGTCGGCGCGAAGGAATAGGGGGTGGTGATCGAGGCGAGGTCGGTCTGGGTGAAGAGGACGATCTGGTCGGTGGCGAGAGTGGGGGCGCGGAAAGCCTGGCCGAGAGCGACGTAGTTGGCCCTCAGATTCACGGCATCGTTCGAGTAGATCGCGCCGCTGCTGGCGACCCTTAGACTGGCGTCGGCCTGGATCGAGACGGACTCATCGAAACGCACATTGCCATTGAGGGCGAGCGAGGCGAATCCTCCCGTCTGGAAGCGATCCACCGCGAAATTGCCGATCGCGGTGAGCGAGGCACCGCCGGCATCACGCACCGGCAGTCCGACGCCCCGGGTGAGACCACCGTCTGGCAGGACCCGGCCATCCTGGACCACGACGAGATTGGCATCGGCCGAGGTGAAGGCGGTGCCGGGTTGGACATAGCGGCCCGAAGTGACATTGACGGTGCCACCGATGGCGGAAGCGCCGCCTGCGTTCCCGATCAAGGTCGCATCGGAGAAGAGCATCTGGCTGCCCGTGAAATTCACGGTGCCGCCATTGGTCTCGGAGCGGACTGGCACGTATTCCTGTCCGCGCAGTCCGGTCAGCGGGGTCGCATTGGGATTCCGATAGGCGCGCGATTGATCGAGGGTGCCGCTCGTGCCCGAGACATTGATGACGGAGCCGCTCTCGGCAACGATGTTGCCGGTGACAGACACGGTGCCGCCCGCGAGGATCTGGCCCTCGCGCCAGTCGTTGATACCGCGGCGGATAATGGCCTTGCCGGCGGTGTTGAGGACGGCGTTTGCTCCGATGTAGACGCTCGTGACCGCCTCCGCGGCGAGGGCGAAAGAACCCGCGCCGGCGACGCTGATGTTGCCGCCGGGAGCGACGATCCGGCCGAGCACGGTGGTGGTCTCACCGCGGAGGGAGACGCTGCCGAGGCCGTCGGTGACGATGGAGGAACCCTGACCGACAACGAGATCGCCTCGCACGATGGGGAAGCCGCTGTTGAAAGAATCGCTCGCTCCGGTGGACTGGAAAGAAAGACTCACAGGGGTGCGGAGTCCCTCGGGTTTGGTGACACGGGCGAGGTTTGCTCCGCTGCCATCGACGGGGTTCGGGACGGCGATGTAACTATCGACAACCGGGTGCAGTTTCGTGTCGCCGACGACATGGACGCCGGGAGTCGGGGTCGCGAAGGTGGCGCCGGGCAGCCCCATGCCGCGCAGCGAGAAGGCGGCGAATCCACCCTGGCTGAAGAAAGACGGATCGAGGTGGGTGACGCCGGCAGGGGCACTGCCTCCGCCGATTTGGAAGGCGAGGGCGGAGAGATTCATGGTGCCGCCGCGGGCGCCGGAATAGCCGCGGAGGCGGCCTCCAAGGAAGAGTCCTCCGCCGAAAGCCTCGGCGATGTGGAGATCCTTTCCGGCGGTGATCGAGAGGGTGCCGGCGTTGCCATAGGTGGCCCGGCCGCGGGTGCTAAGCTGAACGCCGCCCGAGACATCGACGAGGGAATCGCGTCCGAGGCGGACATCGAATCCGGCAATGGCGATGGTGCCGCCGGTGATGCTCGGGGGCAGGAGGGTCGAGCCACTGGCGCGGTCGTCGACGATGAGTCCGGCGGTGCTCAGGGTGGCGCCCCGACCGAGCGTGAAGCTTCCGCGCCCCGCCTCGGGGGCCGGTCGCACCCGGTTGAAATCGGCTGAGTTCACCGCTGCGAGGGAGAGGTTGTTGGCTGAGAAGGAGAGCGATCCACCCGGGGCGAGAACGTCGCCATCGATGGTGAGATTCGAGGCGCTCAAGGTGATGCTACCTCCCTCGGTGGCTGCGAGGGTGACGCTCTCGGTGACATTCACATTGCCGTCGGGATTCTCGACGATGAGGTTCCCAAAGCCGGTCTCGCCGAGCAGATCGGGCGAGAGGACGACCCGGCCGATGCGCTCGGCCGAGAGGGCGGTGGGATCGCCGCTGCCATCGATGGAGAAAGGCGCGGGCTCTGCAAGATCGCTCTCCGCGCGGAAGGTGACGGTCGGAGGTGTCGGTGAGAAGGTGGGGAACGAAGGGTAACTCGTGTCCTGTGCGAGGAAGGCGAGGCGGAGGGTGCTGAGGTCAGCTCCGACAGTTCGCTGACGCGGTCCGTCAAAGGCCTGGCCGCGCAGGGTGCCGTCGATCGCCATGCTCGGAGCGGAGAGGTCGATTCTGCCGCCGTCAGCTCCCTCGAGGTAGTCCGACTCCCATCGTTCGCCGGTGAGGGCGAGGGGTTGATCGTAGGTATTGGTGACGTCCCAGCGTTCGCTCTTGGTGGTGATCTGCCCGGTGTAAATGCCGTCGTAGACGCGGTTGGGGGTGGCGTCCTTGATATCGACGACACGGTTGCCGAGGACGAGGCGCGTCGTTTTCACCTTGGCACCTTCGTAGGAGAGAAAGCCGCCGGAGGCATCGATCTTTGATCCCTCGCGCAGCACCACGGATTCACCCGCACTGATCGTGACGGTGCCGCCCGGCGCGGTGAATTCGCCGACGGTGCGCTGGATGAGACCCGCGAACCCGTTTGCATCGGCGAGGGGGGTGCCGACCCAGTTGAGTCCGTTGAAGGTTCCGCTGTTGCGGACGTCGACCTGGATGGCTTGGTCGCGAAGGGAAGTCTCGCGTTGCACGGGCGAGTTGGCGAGTTCCGCGCCTCGGAGTTCGAGCGAGAGGATGTGTTGCAGGATCGAAACGGCGATGCCGGTGGAACCCGCGACATCAATGAGGGCATTGGAATCGAGATAAACCTGGCCCGCTGACTGGACGAAACGGGCCGTGGGATTCGTGCCCCCGATGCCGAGGAGACGCCATTCACCTGCCGAAAGCCGGACCTCGCCCGACGAGGCCTGCAGCGAGGCATCGCGACCGAGGTGGATGGCGCGTCCCGTGACGTTGATTTGCGAACGAAGGGCGAGCTCACGTCCGACCGCAGTTTCGGTGCTGCCGAGTTCGGGGAGGACGCGGGTGACGCTGCCCGCACCGAATCGTACCGTGCCGGTGAGTTGCGGAAGGAAGGCAGTACCCGACGCGGGATTCGAGGGATTGAAGGCCGCATTCGGGATGGCGTTGTAACTCGTCTGAACGTCGATTCGACCGTTCAAAGAGACAGAGGAGGAACTCTCGAGGGCACCATTTTGCTCAATCTCGCGACCGGCAAGGGTGATGTTGCCGCGCAGGGCCGTGACGAGTCCCGACTGCTCGACCGTTCCGGCGGTAGCTCCGCCGACGGAGGGGGCCGAGCCGACGTAGACATCGAGGCCTCGCAGACTCGGATCGCTCGAGGGGTGGGCACTGATGCCGACCTGCATCCCGGCCACGAGAATGGTCTGGCCGTCGGGCGTGAGGATGGATCCCCGCTGTTGCACATTCGGTCCGACGAGCATGACGCGACCGCCGGATTTGGCCTCATTGGTAGGGCTGGAAATCACGGCTCCGGGCTGCACGGTGATGTCGCCGTAACGACCGATCGCGGGATTGACCGGATCGGGCGTGAAGGCCGGAGTGCCCTGGGCTCCCGCCGGGATCGCCATGCCGGAGAAAAGGAACTGGGCGTCGGGATTATTGAGGAGACCGCGGGCGATGAGGTTGTCGTTGATCGGCAGCGAGGAGGCCACCAGCGTGCCGACATTCACTTGGCTGGCGCCACCGAAAATGATGCCATTCCGGTTGATGACATAGACCTGTCCGGGTGCCTCGATCGATCCGAGGATCTGGCTGGGGGCATTGCTGGGGTCGTTGACCTTGTTGAAAGCGACCCACTTGTTGACGTCGCGACCTCCGGCGCTCTGGTCGTAGCGCAGGGTGGTCTGGCGTCCAACATTGAAGGTTTTCCAGCTCAGTAGAGCGGTCTGCTGCGTCTGACGGATGTTGACAGTGGTGCGGCCATTTCCGGTCGATTGGGTGGGCGCGTTCGCTCCCGTCCAGACCGCCGTCCCTCCGACGACGCCGGGATCGACCTCGAGTCCTCCCGCTCCGAGGCCGTTCGGGACATTGGGCAGGGTGGTCGCGGGCGCGTTCGGGTTGAAGCCGGCGTTGTTCGAGGCGGCTGCTGCTGCGGCAGCCCGGGCTGCGGTCTGCATCGCTTGCACCGATTGCAAGGCCTGGGTGGTGCGGACGAGATTGTCGCGTGCGTTGCTACGGGCGGCGGCGGCGGCCGCGGCGGTCGATTGGGTCGCGGCGGCGGCGCGTTTCGCGGGATTACCGGGTGAAGCGCCTCCCCGCAGGATGTCTCCGGCGATCGATGGAACCGGTCCCGGCAGCAGCAGGGCCGCCATCGCAAAGGCGGCGAAGGGACCGGTGAGAAGCGGTCGGCGGAAGGAGGCGAGTTTCATGCGGAGAAGGGGAAGGGGAACGGCGGAGGCGCGGGTCACGGAGCGGCTTCGGGGAGCAGCTTCGAGAGGACGATCTCATTGATCGCGATGGGATGCTTGCGGAGGAGTTCGGCGAGGTAGGCCTCGGTGCCGAGGCGCGCCTTTTCCGCGCGGAGGCGCTCGGCAAGGGGGGCTCGGATCTGTTCGAGCGTGGGGACGCGGGCCTCGCGGATGTCGAGCACCCGGATGAAATGCCATCCGTCGTCCATGCGCACCGGCTCGGAGATGGCACCGAGTTTTAAACCGGGCAGAACGGCGCGAATGTCAGGGTGGATGCGCGGCTCGGGCAGCCAGCCGATCTCGCCCTGCTTCGCGGCGCTGGTCGGCTCCTCGCTCTCGGCGGCGGCGAGTTTGGCGAAGGAGGCGGGATCTTTTTTCAAAGCTTCCGTGAGTCGCTTCACCTTGGCTTCGGGATCGGAGGTGATATTCGATGCTGCGGGCGCGACCGACACGAAGATCTGGGCGAGGAGCCAGGCCTTCGGCTCGAGGAAGGTATCGCGATTGGCCTCGTAAGCGACTTTCACATCAGACTCGGTCGGGTAGTCGGCGGGAGGTTCCCCGACGGACTCAAGCCACGTGTTCGCGACGACGCCCTCGCGAAGCACGCGCATGCGCTCGGCGACGACGGCGCTTTTGTCCCATTCGGCGGCCATCGCTTCCTGCACGACCAGCCGCTGCACGAGGAGGGCGCGGACATATTGGCTCAGTGCGCTTGGCTCCTTGCGCAGCGCCTCGCGCTCGGCCTCTTCGAGGGTCTCGAGGCTCTCGCCCAAATCGCTGACGCGCACCTCGAAAGTTCCCACCGTGCCGAGGACTTCGTCGCTCGCGGCACTCTCCTGTGCCGAGGCGGGGAGGAAAGCCAGCGCAAGCAGCATGACGCCAAAGAAGACGCAGGCCGAGGTGGCGTGTTGAGGTGCTTTGGAAACAGTCGACATAAAACAAAAAACGGAAATCGGCGGTGTGATTTCCTATCAGTGATTATCCCCCAAACGCGATCCGTGACCGCCTTCCGTGTGACCCTATCGTCACAATCGGAAACAAGCTGTTGCGAGGGTCACGGTGCTGGTGGCGCCTCGACCCGTGCCGCATCCTCAGGTGCGGCGGCATCGGTCGCCACCGGCTCGGCCGGAGCCGCCGGAGCGGGCGTTTCGGGAGAGATCGGATCGCCTTCCTTCACCATGCCGTCGGTCAGTTGATCCTTGTAATCCTGCACCTGTTCCTCAAGGCGCACTTTGGCGAGGCCGGTGAAGGGCTCGCGTGCGAGGAGGGCCTTGCCAAAAGCGAAATTCTCGTAGCGATCGAGGATTTCCTGGCCGGTCTTGTAGAGTTCGAGATTGCTTCGCTCGCGGTCGGCGACGGTGTGCTCGAGACGCAGCGATTTATCGAGGAGGCGGAGACGCTCGGCCTCCTTGGCGCGGGCGATGTCGGTGATCTGGTAATAGGACGCCTTCCACTTTTCGAGAGAGGCGGCGAAGGCGGCGGTGCGGGCCTGCTCGGCCTCAAGTTTCTTGCCTTGATCGGCGATGGTCTTTTCGGCGAGGGCTTTGTCCTCGTCGGCGCGCTTCAGGGATTCCCCCAGCTTCGCGGTGAGTTCCTTGATCTGGCGTTCGCTCTGCACCTTCAGCGCCTGAAGCTCGGCATCGAGCCGGGCGCGTTCGGCCTCGGTATTGCGGAGTTGCAGCATCGATCCACGGAGGGATTCGCGCAGCTTGGCTTCGATCGCGGCCTGGTCCTCCTCCTGCGCGGAGAGGTGGGTCGGGGAGGTGGCGGCGAGGAGAAGACTCGCGGCGAAGAGGAGAAAAGTCGGTTTCATGTCGCGGCGGATTCGGGAATCAGAATTTGGCGTTGAGGTCGAGCATCAGGATGTCGGACTTGAGGGGAGGTCCGGCGATCTCATTGGCGCCCATCCATCGGAGATTCATGTTGATCTTCGGGTTCAACGCCATGCCTGCTCCAACAGTGAAGCCTTCCATATTCGTGCCGCCCAGACCGAAGTCCGAGTCGGCGAAGGCATCGAGGATCGCATCGGACTCGACGAAGCGGTATCCGACGATCGCATTCCAATCTCCGCGCTTCTCGAAGACGGGTTTACCGAACTGCACGCCAAAATTCCAGGCGATGTTTCCGCCTTCGAACTGCCCGGGCGCTCCCGCAGCGGGAACGGGGCCGCGGTTGTTCACCGCGATGGGGGCGACATCACCTTCCTCGTAGCCGAGGTTCATCGCGTATTCGCCGAGAAGACTCACCTGGAAGGGTTCCCAGAAGTTCAAGTCAATACGACCGTTGTAGGAAAGCACCTCGAAGTCCGAGGCAAGGCCGAAGTATTGATACTGGTTGGTCGTGCCGAAGTTGTTGAGCGGATCCGGCGTGATGTTGCGGAGGGCCATGTAGGAGTTGCCCTTCTGTGCGAAGGAAGGACGAAGCTCATCGGTGCTGCCGGCATCGTTCGGAGTGAGCGGCACGTAGGGATCGGAGAGCTTGCCCTGAACGTTGTCGAAGTCATGATAGCCGAGGGCGAACTTGCCCTCGACGTGTTGGCCCATCACGAGATCGACACCGCCTTGTGCACCATAGAGGTAGCGGTCAGCACTTTCGAATTTGTCGGGATCGTTGTTGGGGAAATTGAAGTTCGAATTGAAAATCGGGAAGGCCCCTGCCGTGAAGAAACCGCCGACGTTCTCCGAGAATTCGGGGCTGGCTTTGACAGCGAGACCATCGAACATGATGTCGTCATCCCACATGAGGTTGGTGGTCTTGTAGAAGGGGTTCTCGAACCGTCCCGCCGAAACCGTGGCCGCGGTGGATCCGATCGCCCCATCCCAACGCAGGAAAGCCTGATCGATCCACAGGTCATACTTGTTGAAGTTTCCGCTGAAGGTCTGGTTCGAGCTGACAGGGCTGGTGTCGTTGCCAGTGGCGGCGCGGAATCCGACCATGAAACCTTCTCCGATGTCGGCGTGGATGCCCGCACGTGCCCGCATGCGGAAGCGGGAACGGTTTTCATCGACGTTGAGCTGGGGAGAGAATTCGAATCCGGCCACGTCAAAGGGCGAGCCCTGATTGATCCGGTTGAAGTCGGGAAAGGATCCGGTGTTGTCGTTCCCATCGGGGAAGCGGGTTGTGTCAAAGCGCAGGCGCAGGTCGCCGAAGAGACGGATGTTTTTCTGCCACGAGGGGGCTTCCTCGAGCTCGCCCATGACAGCTTCCTTCCCGCTCTCGGCAAGGACGAAGTGGGTGTCGCGCATCTCGGGGAGATCTTCGAGGATTTCCTGCCGGATCTCTTCGCGAAGGCGCTCCTTGACCGGCTCGGGGATGTGGGTCACGACAATGTCTTCCTCGCTCGCCATCGCGGCATCGGCGGCGACGAGGGCGGCGGCGGCGGCATTCTGGCTTGCGACGGCGGCGTCGCGCTGGGCCTGGCTGACGAGCTCGGAGGCGTCGCCCTGGGTGAGGACGCCGCGCTCGACGAGGCGATTGATGAGGTTCACGACGACACTCTCGGTCGGCGTCGGCTCGGCTCCCTCGGTGACGAGGTCGGTGGGGACGGGAGGTTCCTCAAGCGGGGCCACAAGAGGATCGGGCATCGACGGAGTCACTGGCTTCTCCGCTTCCTGGGCGGCGCCTGTCGTTTTGGGGGCTTGAGCCTGGGCCGCGGGAGGATTGGCAGGCGCGGCGGACTTTTCTTCAACCCCCGTCGGAGTGGGAGCGGTGGCTGCCTCGACGGCACTGGGGGTGGCGGGAGCCGGTGCCGCCGGAGCGGGGGCCGTATCCTGACCGATCAACCAAGTGCCGGAGACGAAACAGACCGTTCCGAGGAGGATCAATCCGGTTCGCGCGGGAGCGTGTGAGAGAGAAGACAACATGGACAAAGGAGGGTGGGAAAGAAGTTGAAGGGAAGGGAATCTGGTCAGGATTTTCGCGCGGTCAGCCGGAGATTGATGGGCATGGGCATGTCGGCCGGAGGAGGCTCGGGAAGTCGGAGATTGCCGAGAACCTCCTCGCGGAGGGCGCGGTCGAGATCTGGGTTTCCGGTGGATCGTCCGAGCTGGGCGCGGGTGACGCGGCCGAGCTGGTCGGCCCAGATCTTCACCTCGACGCTCATCACGGCGGAGCGGGTCGTGCTGTTTTGCCGCATCGCGTTGCTCACGGCCGACTGCACCTTGGTGGCATAGCCACCGTATTTGCTGCCCCCGCCACCAATGCCGCCGATGCGACCGCCCATGCCGCCGCCGCCTGCCTTGTTGCTGAGACCAAACCCATCGGCCGGCCCGTCTCCGGCGATGCTGGTGCCCATAGGCTCGGGGGCGGCCTCGGGCTCGGGGGCCTCCTCGGCGACCTCGGGTTCAAAGGCCTGCTCTTCCTCCATCTCCGGCTCAGGCTCCGGTTCCTCGGGCTTTGGCGGTGGAGGCGGCGGAGGCGGCGGGGGTGGGGGCATCACGGGGGAAATGTTCACCATCGTGGAGGGCCGCGGTTTGGGCTTCTCGGGAGCCCGGTTCATGAACCAATACGCGGCCACGCCACCGACGAGCAGAAACACGAGGAAGCCGATTTTGCCACCGTGCTTCTCGATGAACATCCGGTCGTCTTCTTCGTCTTCGATCATGGGAGATGGTTTTGTCAGGCTACGTGACGTTCGCTCAGCCCTTGGCGGGCTGGGTGACGAGGCCGACCTTGGAAAGCCCCTGGCGTCCGACCACTTCGAGGACATCCATGATGCCCTGGTATTGTGTGGCGCGGTCTCCACGGATGACGACGGGGAAGTCGGGATTCTTCGCCTTGTGTTCAGCGAGGCGGGTTTCGAGTTGCTCGAGGGTCACAGGAACAGTGTCGAGGAAGATTTTCCCTTCGTTGTTCACGGTGATGGCCTTTCCTTTCGGACCGGTGATCTCGGTGGGTTGTTTGCTGCCCTTGGGCAGATCGACCTTCACGCCCTGGACTCCGGCCGTGGTCATGATGATGAAGATCAAGAGGAGCACCAGGTAGAGGTCCACCATGGGGGTCACGTTGATGTCGTCGTAGCTTTTTCCTTCGGCTTGCATGGCTTGCGGGGGGAGGTTGGATCAGGCGGGCTGGGGAGTCTCGGCTTTCGGTCTCGCCTGGGCGGCCGGTGCTGGTGTGGTCGCGCTCTTCGCGGAGGCGCCGTGGCCCACGCCCGGATCGGGAGCATCGGGGTTTTCCGAGGCGGGCGGATAGATCTCGGCCATCTTGGCGATGAACTCGTCGATGAAGACCTGCATCGAGGAGAGGAAGTCTTTGATCTTCGAGCTGAGGTAGCTGTAAATGAAGAGCGCCGGAATCGCGACGAGGAGACCGAAGACGGTGGCAAGGAGCGCCGAGGCGATCCCCGGTGCGATCGAGGCGACCTCGACCTCGCCCGTCTTCGAGATGATCGCGAAGGTGATCATGACGCCGACGACCGTCCCTAACAGACCGACATAGGGGCCGCCCGCGATGCTGATGGTGAGGAAGATGAGACCCCCGTTCATGCGGTGGTTCTCCTTGACCATGCCGCTGTCGAGGCTCGTGCGGATCGCCTGCATGGCGCGTGCGGAAAGTCCGGAGTGGCTGTTCTTGTCCTTGATCCGGTATCCGACCTCCTGACAGCCGATGTGGTAGAGATGATAGAGAGGGGAACGCCGGATGTGGCGGAGGAGGCGGGGAGTGGTCTTTCCGCCCATGCTCTTGACGCTTTCCTCGTCGAGGTGGTCGAGGGCGGAGAGATCGCTCGAAATGTGCGCCCACTGCTTCATGAAGGCCTCCGTGCCCTTCTGAATGCTGTTGAGATACATGAATTTCTTCACCGCCACGACACCGCCTGCGATCATCATGAGAACGCAGACCGCGATCGCGACCCAACCGTCGAACATCATGTTGTTGGCGATATCGCCAAAGAGCATCATGTGCTCGAGGGTTTCGTTGTGGCCGCCACCACCGCCTCCTTCATCGGCACCCACGGCGACGAGAGCCTGGCTTTCGGGTGAGCCGGACTGGCTCGCAGCGATGAAACGGATCAAGGGGGTGTCGAGCGGTGCCGCGTGGATTTGGAATTCATCCAACTCGCCGGCGAATCCACCGCCGGTCTCGGCGTTCGCACCGATGATCGAGGGCCCGGCGAGGGCGGGCAAACCTTTGGCAAGGGTGGCGTAAGGTTTGCCATCCACGAGCACGTCGATCTTGCCGGCTCCGGCGACGGCGGCGAGGTGTTTCCAAGCACCCTCTCCGATCGGCTCGCCGCCGCTGCTGCGGGCCGTGCCCGAGGCGTCTTTCACCTCGACATAAGCGACCCCGTCGCTCACGCCGAGGACGAAGGAGGATGCTCCCTCTGCGCGGCGGTAGAGCACGGCGTCTTTGGCGGAGGCCGAGGGCTTGACCCAGGCCATCACGGTGGCTTGGGCTCCGGCTTCCCATTTCAGCGAATCGCTCGCGGGAATCTCCATGCCGTTGGTGCCGAAAAGAATCGCCCCGGCTCCGATGAGAGCGCCCTCGGTCGGCGTGGGGGCGGTCGTGGCGGTGTTTTCCTTGGAGGAATAGTCACGTGGCGGCGCTCCGCGTTCGGCGAAGTGATAGACGAGCAAGGCCGGCTCCGGATAGGTGGCCTTCGAGTCGCCAGCGTTCTCGGCGGCGGCATTGCCGAAGTAGAGCCAGACTTTGGTCGGCTCGGCCCCTTCCTTGATCTCGGGGAGACGAAGCCAGAGGAAGGCCTCGTTCATGAGCGAGTCGTAGCGCTCGAGGTGATAGGGGATCTGGGTTTTATGATCGTCGGCGAGGACGCGGAGATCGCTGCCGTCTTCCTTGACGCTGGGGAAAGGGAAGTTTCCCTCGTGGAGGCGAACGAGCACGCTCACGGCCCCTTCCGGACGTCCGGCGTCGGCGGGTTTCACCTCGAGAGACTTGCGTCCGGTCCATGCTTTGTCCCACCAGGCACCTTCCTCGCCGCCTCCGGCGGAGAATCCCGCGATCGGGAGGAATGTCAGGATGACCGCGAGAAGGGCGGAGAGTCGAGGGAGTTTCGGAATGTTCATGTCGGATGAAAAGGAGTGGGTGGATCAGAATCCGGCTTCGACTTGGAAGAGCATGAAGGGATCGCTCGCCTGGGTCGTGCCCTGGTCTTCAAGAGGCCAGGCGACTTCGACGGAGCCCTCGAGGTTTTCGCGGAAAAGGAAACGGGTTCCCAGACCCATACTGGAGAGTCGGAAAAGATCTTTTTGCTCGGGCAGGGGCTCGTTCAGATAGAGGCGGCCAACGTCATAGAAGGCGTGAAAGCGCCACTCGCTCGCCAGCTCGCCGTTCTCCTGCTTCTCGGTGGTTTTGAGCAGGGTCGGGGTGCGGAGTTCGCCGGTGAGGAACCAGCCACCGTCTCCGAGGGCCTCGGATTCAAGATAACCGCGAACCGTCGAGGCACCGCCCCCGGAGAGTTGCTCACTGTTGATGAGCGGGTTGGTCGTGGCTTGGCCCTGGATTTTTCCGAAGGCCTCGAAGCCTTTGGGAAGGTCTTGGGTGCGCGAGAGATCGCCGCGGAAATAGAAGAAGCTGCCATCGGCCTCGAAACGCTTCGTATCGAATTCCTCCACGCCGCTGCCCATGCCGCGGAAAGCCCAGATCGCGGAAGCATTGACCTCGGTGAAAGATTTGTCCCCGAGCCAGCCGCCACTGTAGGCGAGAGTCGTGGGCCAATACTCGATGGGGGTGGTGAGGGTGAGGTCGTCGATCTCGAGATCCTCATCGAATCGCTTGAAATCCATCCCGACGCTGAGCGAATGGAAGTAGTCGCCGCGCCCAGGCAGGGTGACGAGGCCCCGGAAGCCGGCCGTTTCCCCGCGTCCCGCCACGGCCGCTCCGCCAAGGGTGGAGATATCGCTGTTCTGTTTCGTTGCGGTGAGTAGGATCGAGAAATCGGGCGCTTTCGCGAAGCGGGCAATGTAGTAGGCGGAGTAGATCTCGGCATCGGCGATGCGCTCGGGTGCGAGTTGTGTGGAAAGACCGAGGGTGTGGCCGAGTTGCCAGAGATTGTTGTAGCTCCAGGATCCGTTGAAGCGGAGCGGGGTGGTGTCGGGGCTGTAGCGGTTGTTCAGCTCGATGCTCCCGTGCATGGGAAGGGAATCCTCGACGAGCAGATCGACGTCGATGGTGCCGGGGACGATCCCGGGCCGCAGCGAAGGCGTGACCTTGCGATCGGACCAGCCATTGAGGGCGACGATGTCCTCCTGAACCTGAGCAAAGTCGGGCACGGTCCCTTCTGCGAGCGAAGGGGCGTTTTTCTTGATCTGACTGGGGAGGTGATACTTCGCATCGCGCACCCTGAGCCGCCCGACCGTGTTTTCGGTGGCGACGAGGTAGATGATGCCGCGGGTCCCGTTTTGCTGGGGCAACTCGACCCCGACACTCTGATATCCCTTGTCGTGATAGGCCTTTTCGAGCGCGGCGCGCGCCTGTTCGAGGTCGTCGAGATTGCGGGCAAGGCCGGTGAAGGGATAAACCGCGTCGGCGATTTCCTCGGGCGTGAGGAGTTTCGTCCCCCGCACGCGGAACTGGCGGACCGGGAAGGTGAGTTCGCGAGACTGCTCAAGCTGCTCCTTCGACGGTGGCGAGAACGGAAGTGGCGGAGGATCAACGGGTAAGGAAACTTCCTCGGCCGCTTCCGAACAGACCACGCCGAAAAGCGAGCAGACGCCAAAGAAGCAATTGGCGGCTACTCTCCGTGAGACCAAAATATGCGAAAAGCACAACGACATCTGGACGGATTCTTACGCCTCTAGAGTCCTTCAGAGCGGGGCATCCTCAAGTGACGCCATGTGACGTTCGCGTCACATTCGGGTCGATCGCTCCGTGGAAAAAGCTTTAAAGTGTTGAAAATTATACAAAAAGCGATATTTGGGATACCCGAAACAATCGGATTTTCGGAGGGCATCCGAGGCACTCCCGAGTAGGGGGAGGAGCGTTTTGCGAAGGTATCTGATTCACCGCTGATCGCGCCGATCTTTTGTGACGCTTTCGACATTCTCAGATTTGATCGATCAGTCCATGCTGGTGCAAGTGACCGGCCGGCACCGTCAGCTGTGCATCACCTGCCCGCCGTCGACGTTCAGCGTCTGTCCGGTCAGGTTGCGGGCATGGTCGCTCGCGAGAAAAACGGCCATGGCTCCGAATTCCGATGCTTCCTGCCATCGTCCGAGTGGGGAGACGCGGCGGATCTTTTCGTCGGCCCATTCCTCGTAGCTCATCGTCGAGGCTTCCTTCGACGCGGCAAAGACGGCGCGGTTCAGCTCGGTCTTCACCATTCCAGGGGAAAGGGCGTTCACGCGGATGCCGTAGGGGGCGAAATCCTTCGCCGCGAGCTGCGCGAAATTGATCACCGCCGCCTTGGCTGCGCTGTAGGGAGGATCGGTCTGCGAGCCGATTTGTCCGGCCACGGAGGAAAGAATCAGGATGGACTTTCGCTTGGTCTCGGCCTTTAGCAGAGCGGGGACGCAGGCATGGACCGTGTTGACAACCCCCATGAGGGTCACGTCGAGGACACGTGCCCAGTCGGAGGGGTCGAGATTCCAAAAGGGAAATCCCGTTTTACCGGAGCCGATCGCGGCCGCGCAAACGACATGATCGATTTGCTCATCGTCGACCGCTTGGCGCAAGGCGGCGAGGTCGGCGACATTGACCGTGTGAATTCTGACGCGATCGGGAGCTTCTTTTTGGAGATCGGCCAAGGCCGCCGGGTCGAGGTCGAGAGCGAGGACGTCGGCTCCGGCCTCAAGAAAAGAGCGGGCGATAGCGAGGCCGATTCCGCGGGCGGCTCCAGTGATGGCGACGGTTTGTCCAGCGAGGGAGAGGGTCATGGCAGGCAGAAGATGAGGTAGATCCAATTGAGAGAAAGCATTCCTCCCGCGATCACAAGATTTCTTTTGAGGCGGCGGTTTTGTTCCGTGATCGAAGGCGGGATGGCTCCCCGGTGATAGCGGGTCCAGCCGGCCGCGACCCAGGCGACACTGCCCAACACGCCCATCACCACCGCCGGATTGAATCGCGTCGCTTCGACGATCTTTCCCTCCGCGAGAGCGCGGGCCGCGCGCGTTCCGCCACAACCGAGGCAAGGGATGCCCGCGACTTTGCGAAAGCTGCATTCCGGCGGACGTAACGGGAGCTGATCGTAAGAGCGGGCGACGATGAGTAAGGCCACGACCGCGGCGAAGGTTACGAGCGGCCCGACGAGCCAGAACGTGTGTCGGACACGGGGGAGCACCTCGTCCATCAAGGTGTGGGGAGAAGGACGAGATTGAGCGACGCTCTCGCCGGAGTGCCGGCATTACCTAGCTTCGCGAGGTCGGCGAGAAAACGCTCCTCGGGGAGTCGGTCGGGACCGGAGAGGGATTTCTTGATCGCGGTGAGGCGTTCCATCGCGGGCGCAGGATCCGCCGCGACCAGCTCGAGCTGGAGACGTGGCGCGTTCAAGCCCGACCGTTCGCAGACTTCGTCGTAGTCCTTCACGAGCCGCACCATGCGATCGAGATGCACCGGCTGATCATCGAGATCGACGGCGAAGAGATCGGGCGACTCGATCTGCTGCCGCAGGGTCGAGGTGCGCGAGGCGGTGAGATCGACGAGTTGGTCAAAGTCGAGCCCGCCCTCGACGACGTAGGCGGGCGACTCCTTCACGAAGACCTCGCGCTCCGGCGCGTAAAGTTCACCCTTGGCATACCAGGCACCGTCTTTCCACTCGAGATCGACCGTCTTCATCGCCTCGGGGAAGCGGGCCTCGAAGAGCATCTGCGTGATCTTCTCGAGATCCTCCTCGCGCTTCTTCGTGGCCGCGTCGGCGAATTCTCCCACCGCCTTTAGTACCGTGTCGCGCAGGCCGTCGAACTTCGCTGTTTCGACTTCCTCCCGCTGTTTCGCGTAGGGCGTGTTCAGCGAATGATATTCGGTGAGGGTGACCTCTGCGTTGTGTGCGCCAATGTCGTGTTTCAGCAGAATGCTCTCCGCCGTCGGGGCAAGGGGATCGCGCAGGCCGAGGAGCCGTTTTTTGAAAAAGCCAACCCGCTCGACCGAGAGAATCTCGATCCCCGGCTCCGCGCGCAGCTCGGCGAGGGCTCCGCGCCATTGGAAGCCACGCACCAGCAGGAAGATCGTGAACCCCAGCACCAGTGCCGCCATCGTCGCCGAGCCGAGAACATAAAGCGTCGAACGCGGCTCGCGCAAGGGGCGGGCCGGTTTCGCTGAGCTGGAGACGGCGGGGTCCATACCGGGAGAATAGGCGAGTCGATCGCTCGAATCGAGTTCGATTTTCTCAATAAATCTCCGGCTCCGGGATCTCCGCCCCGTGATGTAAAAAGCGGAAGTCACAGCCCTCGTTGGCCTGGGTGATTTCCTTCTCGTAGAGCTGCGCATACCCGCGCCGGTAACGTGTTTCGCGCGGTTTCCATTCGGCTTTGCGGGTGGCGAGTTCTTCGTCGGAGACTTCGAGGTGCAGTTTCCGCTCGGCGACATTCACTTCGATGATATCTCCATCACGCACGAAGGCGAGCGGACCTCCGATGGCCGATTCGGGGGCAACGTGGAGGACACAGGCTCCGTAGCTGGTGCCGCTCATGCGCGCGTCGGAAATGCGGAGCATGTCGCGGACCCCCTGTTTCAAGAGGTAGTTCGGGATCGGCAGCATGCCCCATTCGGGAATGCCGGGCGCGCCGATTGGTCCGGCGTGTTGGAGGACGATGATGTGGTCGGCGGTGAGGCCGAGCGACTCATCGTGGATCCGCTTTTTCAAATCGCCGTAGTCGGCGAAGACCGCCGCGATGCCACGATGCGCGAGGAGATGTGGCTCGGCTGCGGTCGGTTTGATGACGGCTCCATCGGGCGCGAGGTTGCCGCTCAGGATGAAGGTGCCGCCGGCCTTCGAGACGGGACGGTCGAGCGGTCGGATGACGTCGTCGTTGTAGACCTTCGCCCCTTCGAGATTTTCCCCGAGCGTCTTACCGGAAATGGTGAGGCAGTCGAGGCGCAGGTGATCCTTGATCTGGGCGAGGAGGGCGGGCAAACCGCCCGCATCGTAGAAGTCCTCCATGAGGTAGTCGCCGCAAGGCCGAAGGTTTGCGATCACCTTCACCTGCTGGGAAATGCGATCGAATTCTTCGAGGGTCAGTTTGATCCCGGCGCGCCCAGCCATCGCGATGAGATGGATGATCGCGTTCGTCGATCCTCCGAGGGCCATGTCGGTGACGATGGCATTGTGGAAGGCGTCTTCGGTGAGCACTTTCCGCGGCGTGATGCCCTCCCAGACGAGATCGACGATGCGTCGACCACAGGCCGAGGCCATGCGGGCGTGGGTCGAGTGGACTGCCGGTATCGAGGTCGAGCCGGGGAGGCAGAGGCCCAAGACCTCGGCGATCGCGGTCATGGTCGAGGCCGTGCCCATCGTCATGCAATGGCCCGGGGAGCGGGCGATGCCGTCCTCGAGTTCGTTCCAGCCGTCCTCGCAGAGATTGCCGGCCTGGCGTTCGGCCCAATACTTCCACATGTCCGTGCCCGAGCCGAGCGGTTCCCCTCGCCAGCAGCCTTTCAGCATGGGGCCGGCGGGGAGAAAGATCGAGGGCAGGTTTGCCGAGGTCGCGCCCATGATCAGCGCGGGCACGGTTTTGTCGCAGCCGCCCATGAGGATGACGCCGTCGAGCGGGTAGCAGCGCATCGTTTCCTCGACCTCGAGGGCGAGAAGATTGCGGTAATACATGCTCGTCGGTTTCATGAAACTCTCCGACATCGACATCACGGGAATCTCGACGGGAAACCCTCCGGCCTGCCAGACGCCGCGTTTCACCTCCTCCGCCCGGTCGCGGAAGTGGGTGTGGCAGTTGTTCATCTCCGACCAGGTGTTCAGGATGCCGATGCAGGGTTTCGCCTTGAAATCCTCGCTGTTGAATCCCATCTGCTTCAGGCGCGAACGGTGGCCGAAGCTGCGCTGGTCGTCCGGTGCGAACCAGCGGGCGCTACGCAGGGAGGAAGGATCTCGGAGAGGATTTTCGGGTTCGGACATGGCGCTACTTTCGCGAGGCGGAGCGGAAAGGGAAGGGGAAAAATGGGGGTTGGAATTTGAAACGCGGTGGGTGAGAATTGCGGAATGTCACTGGCCGCACCGCTCCAATTCTTCAGCGTGGAGGAATATCTCCGGGATGAGGTCGCACGAGAGACCCGGCATGAGTACTTGGGTGGAGCCGTCCACGCGATGGCCGGAGCCAGTCGGCAGCACAACCGGATTGTACGTCGGATCGAAAGTCATTTGAATGAACAATTCGGCAAGGAGACTTGCGAAGCTTGGAACTCAGATGTGAAGCTCCACATCAAGACCTCCCTCGCCGAATACTTCTATTACCCCGACGTGATGGTCGGCTGTGATCCGGCGGACAATCACGAGTATTATCTCGAGAGTCCCTCGATTCTGTTCGAGGTCCTTTCGCCCTCGACCGAGTCCATCGACCGTCGCGAAAAACTGCTCGCTTACCAAACGATTCCCTCTCTCGAACACTATGTGATCGTGGCGCAGGAGGAGAGGCGGGTCGAATGGCTGCAGCGGGAAGGCAACTCGTGGAAGGTCTTGGTTCTGACCCAGCCGGAAGAGCGCCTCGAGTTCCCCGGTCAGAAAGCTTCGCTGACCCTTGCCGAGATCTACGAGGGGATTGAACTTGGCTGAGGTCTCTCCCCGGTTCCGCAGATTGAAAATTCCCTTTTTTATGGAATTTTTATCGAAAGTCTTTCGTCTGATAGGACGATGGCTACGAACTTGACACAAGGAAACCGCATGAAACGATCGATGACTCTCGTGGGAACGGGCCTGGCGTTGCTGCTAGGCATGAGCCAAGCCGGTGCCGCTCCCTCGGCGGTGGGCATCTATGGAGGCCGCTCCGCCGCTGATGGGACCTACGTTTTGTTCGAGACGACGCGCCGCGGTTTCATCAAGAATCTCGAGATTGCCGGGCTCACGGCGCTCTGCACCACGACGATTCCGGGTTCGGAGACCCTGCCCGCGGAGGAGATCTCGACGACGATCACCAGGAGCGAGACCCCGCTGATCCGGCTCCAACCGAGCGGTCAGTTTTCGGATGACTTTGATCTCATCGATGCGGGGAGGGTCGACTTCCAAGGCGCGAGGGTCCGTGTGACGGGACGACTCCGGGGCGATCGAGGGTATGTCCTCATCGTGCTCACGATGAACGAGACCTACGGCGACGGTTCGACGCAGGTTTGTGGTGGTTCGGTGAGGATCCCGGTGGAAAGGACGCGGCGTCGCTGAGTCCAGAGCAGGTCGGCATCACACCAGCATTCCCGCGATGGGATCGGCGAGGGCCTTGCCTTCGCGAGTCAGCCTCACATGGTCGTTTTCGACGACGACCCAACCCTCTTCGATGAGTGACGGAAGCGGGTCGGGGGTGGGGAGCAGATCGAGCGGCACGCCTTCGCGCGTACGCAGACGCATCGCGACGGCCTCGAGACGACGGTCCTCGGCCGTGAGGACTTCGATCTCGACGCGGGTGTCGATCCCGGCTTTCACCGCGCGGACGTAGGCGGCGGTATCGGGCAGGGTTTTCCAACGCTCGCCGTTCATCGTCGAGACGGCCCCGGGTCCGAGTCCGAGGTAGTCGGCACCGGCCCAGTAGGCGCGGTTGTGGCGGGATTCGAATCCGGAGCGTGCGTAGTTCGAGACTTCGTAGTGGGCGTAGCCGGCCGCTTCGAGCCGATCGATGGCGGCGTGAAAGAGCGTCGCATCGCGGTCCTCGTCGCTGTCGAGCTCGCCCTTTTGGTGTTTGGTCAGGAACTCGGTGTCCTCCTCGTAGGTGAGGTTGTAGGCGGAGAAGTGTTCGGGCGCGAGGGCGAGGGCCTGATCGAGGTCGGCCTGCCAGAGCGCGAGGTCCTGCCCCGGGATGGAGAACATGAGATCGAGGCTGAGATTTCTGAATCCCGCTTCGCGCAGGGTCTCGAAGGCGGCGATGGCCTCGTCGGGCGAATGGTCCCGTCCGAGGGTTTGGAGGACGGAGGCCTGGAAGGATTGCACGCCAAGACTGATGCGGTCGACGCCGATCTCACGTATCAACTGCGCCTTCTCGAGATCATAGGTCGCGGGATTGGCCTCCATCGTGTATTCAGCCACCTGCTGGAGATCGAAGCGTTCGGCGAGTCCGCGGAGGAGCCGCTCGAGCAGGGTCGGGCTGAGCAGGCTCGGCGTGCCGCCGCCGAGATAGACCGTCGTCGGTGCGAGGGAGGAGGCTCCGCGCCTCTCGGCCTCGGTGAGAATGGCATCGACGAAATCGCGGTTCGCCAGATTGCCGGGCGTGTGTTTGTAGAAGCCGCAGTAGGGACAGAGGTGGTGGCAGAAGGGGATGTGGAGGTAGAGATGCACGTCAGGACTCCTTGGTCTCCCGCACCATCACGCTCGGCCCCCGCGTCTCGACGACGATGATCGTGGCGCCGCGTCGGATGGCCGCGCCTTCGGCCATGACATCGAGCTTTTCTCCACCAATCTCGGCGTGGCCCGAGGGCATCAGTTCGGTGAGGCTGATGCCGGTCCGTCCGACGAGGGCAGCGCGGGCGGGGACCTGTGCGTCAATGCCGACGGTTTCGTTGAGCACGAGCTGCTTCGTGAAGGGAAGTCGGTGGAAAAACCGCATCCAGATCCGGAGGGACACCAGTCCGATGGCGACGACCCCGGCGAGGGCGATCGTGCCGGCGGTGGCTCCGTAGGTGATAAAGGTCGTGATGACGGCGCCGAGGAGACAGATCGCTCCGACCACCCCGAGGATGCCTCCAGGCAGGACGAGCTCAGCAATCACCGCGAGGATTCCGATGACGCTGAGAAGGAGTATCGTCGTCATGTCAGGATTTACGCAGCGGCGCCCATCTCCGGGGCTCAGGTTTTCCCGCAGCAGGACTTGAATTTCTTACCACTGCCGCAGGGGCAGTTGTCATTGCGCCCCACCTTCGGCAGCTCGCGGCGCTGGGGGCTTTTGGGAATCTGGATTTCGGGTTTCGGAGCCGCCGGGGGGGCAGGCTCCGCAGTGACGCCGCCTGCGGCAAGCACGTCCGGGCGGCTCAGTTGGATGCCGCGGAGGACGCGGTTGTAATCCTCGGGGCGGATCGTGGTGGTCCGGAAAAGGTTGCCGAGCACCTCGGTCTTGATCCGGTCCATCAAGCCGACGAACAGCTCGTAGGCGTGGTGTTTGTATTCGATGAGGGGGTCTTTCTGCGCGTAGCGGTAGTTGCTGATCGAGTCGCGCAGGTTGTCCATTTCGAAAAGGTGTTCCTGCCAGAGCTGGTCGATGCTGTGGAGGATGACCCAGCGTTCGAGATCCTCGCCGCGGGACGGGTCTTCGTGGCTCATCTTCACCTCGTAGGCGGCCTTCACCTGATCGACGAGGAAGTCGAGGTTCTCGTCATCGGTTCTGCTCTCGAGGGCGGCGTCTTCGGCGGTGAGACCGAGGGGGAAATGGGTGTTCACGACCTGGAGGACGGCCTCGGGAATGAGGCGGCCGAGATCGGGATCGAAGCAGTCGCCGAGAAGCTTGGGCATGGCGTCTTCGATGATCTCAAGGACGAGGGCGTGCGGGTCTTCGGTCTTCAGCACCTCGTTGCGATAGCCGTAGACGACGCTCCGCTGGTTGTTCATCACGTCGTCATATTCGAGGATGTGTTTCCGCGCGAGGTAGTCGCGGGTCTCCACCTTTTTCTGCGCGTTCTCGACGGATTTGTTGAGCCAGGGGTGCTCAAGTTCCTGACCTTCCTCGAGACCGAAACGCTCCATCATCTTGGTCATGCGTTCGGCGGCGCCGAACTGCATCATAAGATCGTCCTCGAAGCTGACGTAGAAGACGGACCTTCCGGGGTCTCCCTGGCGGGAGCAACGGCCGCGCAACTGGCGGTCGACGCGGCGGCTGCGGTGGCGCTCGGTGCCGATGACAAAAAGACCACCGCGGTCAGCGACGCCTTCGCCGAGTTTGATGTCGGTGCCCCGGCCGGCCATGTTCGTGGCGACGGTGACGGCCCCCTGCTGTCCGGCTCGGGCGACGATCTCGGCCTCCTGGAGGTGGAACTTCGCATTCAGCACCGAGTGGGTGATTTTCTCACGGCCGAGCATACGGGAAAGGACTTCCGAGGATTCGACACTGGCGGTGCCGAGGAGGATGGGCTGTCCCTCCAGATGGCGCTCCTTGACGAGGTCGATGACGGCCTTGAATTTTTCGCGCTGGGTCTTGTAGATCTTGTCGTTGAGATCTTTCCGCGCGATGGGGCGGTTCGTTGGCACGACGAGGACCTCGAGCTTGTAGATGTCGTGGAATTCGGCGGCTTCGGTCTCGGCGGTGCCGGTCATGCCTCCGAGCTTCTGGTAGAGGCGGAAGTAATTTTGGATCGTGATCGTCGCGTAGGTCTGGGTCTCGCCCTCGATCGTGACGCCTTCCTTCGCCTCGACGGCCTGGTGGAGCCCGTCGGACCAGCGGCGACCGGCCATCTTTCGGCCGGTGTTCTCGTCGACGATCATGACGCGGTTGTCTTCGACCACGTAATGCACGTCCTTCTCATAAAGCGTGTAGGCTTTCATGAGCTGGGAGATGGTGTGCATCTTCTCGGCTTGGGACGACATCTGCTGTTGCAGCTCGCGCTTGGCGGCGGCTTTTTGAGTGTCTGTCAGGTTGTAATTGCCATCGATCGCAGAGAAGGCTTCCGAGAGATCCGGGAGGACGAAGGCTTGCGGATCATCGGGGCTGAGGAACTGGCGTCCTTTCTCGGTGAGCTCTGCCTCGTGTGCCTTCGGATCGAGGGTGAAGAAGAGTTCTTCCTTCAGGGCGAAGAGGGCGGTCTTCTGTGGATCGCGGTAGAATTCGATTTCGGCCTTCTCGACGGCGCGGCGCACTTCGGTGTTTTCCATCGCACGCATGAAGGCGCGGTTCCGTGGCATTCCGAGTTTGATCTTGTAGAAGGCATTGCCGGCCTCGGTCGTGTTGCCGTCCTCGAGCAGTTTCTTCGCCTCGGTGGCGAGGTCGTTGCAGAGCTGGGTCTGCTTCCGGTAAAGCTCGCGGATCTGGTTTTTGAAGAGATCGAACTGCTGATCCTGGCGCACCGTGACGGGTCCCGAGATGATGAGCGGCGTCCGTGCCTCGTCGATGAGAACGGAGTCGACCTCATCGATCAGCGCGAAGTAGTGGTTCCGCTGCACCTGGTGCTCGGCTCCCTGAGCCATGCCATTGTCGCGGAGGTAGTCGAAACCGAACTCGCTCGCGGTGCCGTAGGTGATGTCCTTCTCGTATTGATCCTTCCGTGCCTCGCCGCGAAGGTCGTTCTGAATCACGCCGACGGTGAGGCCGAGGTATTGGAAGAGGTAGCCCATCCATTCGGCGTCGCGACGGGCGAGGTAATCGTTCACGGTGATGACGTGGACGCCAAGTCCGGTGAGGGCGTTGAGGAAGACGGGCAGGGTGGCGACGAGGGTTTTTCCCTCACCCGTGGCCATCTCCGCGATCATGCCGCGGTGAAGTCCGACACCCCCGATTAGCTGGACGTCGAAGTGCACCATCTCCCACTTCACCGGATGGTCGCAGACGAGCCATTCGCGGCCACAGAGACGGCGGGCCGCGTTTTTCACAACGGCAAAGGCTTCAGGGAGGATCTGCTCGAGGTAGGCGGCCCGGGCGGCGGGGAATTCGTCCTTCAGATCGTGGAAAAGTTTCTGGGCGTCGAGGATGTGTCCGATCACGGCTGCGGGATCGAGGCGAGCCACCTCCGCGGAAGCGACAAAACCTCCGGCGCGTTTGAATTGCGGCGCGAGAGACTCGAATCGTTCGGCCCACTTCTTCAGAAGGGCGGTGTTCTCCTCTTCCGCGTGGGTGCCGAGGATGCGCTCGCTGTAGCTTTCGACGCGGAGGCTGTAGCGATCGAGGTGTGCCTTCCAGGCGGAGGTCTTCTCTCTGAGAAGCTCTTCGGGCTGGTTCTGCAGATCCTTCTCGATCTCATTGATTTTGACGACGATCGGAGCAATGCCGCGAATGACGCGTGCGTTTCTGCTGCCGACGATGAGTTTGAGAAGCCACTTGACCATGGGGAAAGGGGAAAATTGAGAAGGGAAAGGGGGATTTTATCCCATTTCACGGGTTTTTCAGCGAAAATTCCGCCGCACGGGTGGCCGGGGGGCGGAACCGTGGCTGCCGGACGATCA
This sequence comes from Akkermansiaceae bacterium UBA5020, assembly GCA_002396885.1. Lineage (GTDB taxonomy): Bacteria > Verrucomicrobiota > Verrucomicrobiia > Verrucomicrobiales > DEV007 > Arctic95D-9. The sequence goes on along the minus strand of DGXY01000140.1, from coordinate 27,323 downwards.
ATCGCCGCCTCAGGCGTGCCTCCGCAGAAACTCGTCCGCGAGCGCCCGGTAGGCGGCGGAGCCCGAACAGGTCGGCGCGTAGTCGATGATGGTCTGCCCGTAGCTGGGGGCCTCGCCGAGACGGATGTTTCGCGGAATGATGGTTTCGTAGGTGACCTCGGGAAAATACTCGCGCACGTCATTGATCACCATGGCGGAAAGATTGGTGCGGCTGTCGGCCATGGTCATGACGATGCCCTCGAGGACGACCTCGGCATTCGCGCCCGACTCCCGAATCTGCTGGTGCACTCCGACGATTTTTGAGAGGCCCTCCAGGCCGAAGTATTCGCACTGGAGTGGCACGATCAGCTCATCGGCGGCGGCGAGCGCGGAGGTCATGAGCACTCCCAGCGAGGGAGGGCAGTCCACCAGCGCGTAGTCCGCCGGGTAGGTGGCCTTGAAGGGCGCGAGAAGATTCCGTAGGCGGACGAGGTGGTCGTCCTCGCGGGCCATCTCGATCTCGCAGCCGGCAAGGTCCATGTCGCAGGGAATCAGGGAGAGGTTCTCGTATTTTGTCTTGAGGACGAGTTCCGAGACATCGCCGCCGCCGATGAGATGCTGGTAGATGCTGGGGTGCTCACCGGGGATGAAACCCAGAGCACTCGTCGAGTTCGCCTGGGGATCGAGGTCGAGGACGACGATTTTTACCCCCCGTTCAGCCAGACAGGCGCCAAGATTCACCGAGGTGGTGGTCTTTCCAACGCCGCCTTTCTGGTTGGCAATGGCAATGATTTTCATCGGATGGGTCGGGGGGTGAAAGAACTGGGGCGGAATCTTGCCCGTTCCCGGGGGTGGGGAAAGGAAAATTCGGGGCAAGGCGTGAAAAAGTGGCGGGGAAAATCACTGAGGAAAATCGAATCCAACGGATAAAGTCGCACGGGAAGGTCGAAATCCCCCTTGCAATCGAACCCCGGCTTGGTTTGTATTCGTTTGTCCGCACGCTCGGAACCGATGTCGCGAAAGAAGTCCATCCTCGTTCCGTTTTGGCTCGCTCTGGCGGTGCCGGGCTGGGGTGTTGCCCAGGAGTCACCGGCCCCGAAACCCGCGCCAGAGGCATCGTCGGTTTCCACGACGCGGACGGAGGAGGAGATCCGTGTCGAGATGCTTGAGAAGCTCGCCGACCAGCTTTCGCATCGCATGCGCAGCATGAAGGCGCGGGAGGCGGCCTTGTCGGCGGCAGAGGACGCCCTCGCCGAGCGCGAGAAGGCGGCCCGGAAGCGCGAGGAGATGATCAGCTCAATGGAGGAGCTCATGCGGCTCCGTGAGGAGGTGGTGAAACGCCGCGAAAAGTTGCCGCCGCCCCAGTCCTGGAACGGACCGCCGCCACCGACGGTCTACGGGCAGTATGCGGCGGTGCTCGACGGGGAAACGATGCAGTTTTACCACAAGAAGCAGGCCGACACCCGTGTCCCGGTGGCGAGCACGCAGAAGCTGGTGACGGCATTGGTGATCTGTCAGGACGGGAACCTCGATGGCCTCGCCGAGATCCCGAAGGAGGTCCTCAATATCGAGCCGACCTTGGTGGGCGTGAAGCCGGGGGAAAAATACACACGGCGGCAGCTCCTCACCGCCCTGCTTGTGAAGAGCGGCAACGACATCGCCGCGACCCTCGCGATCGACAATGCCGGCAGCGTTGAGGCTTTCGCGCAGAAGATGAACACCTACGCGCGCTTCATCGGGATGACGGACTCGCATTTCGTGAATCCCCACGGTCTTCCGGCCGAAGGGCAGTATTCAACCGCCCGCGACATCGCCATCGCCGCCTTCGAGGCCTACCAGATCCCGGACATCCGTGAAATGGTCTCGAAGCGAAGCTACGATTTTGTCTTCAACGATGGACGGATCTACACGATCCACAACACGAACCGCGTCCTCACCGAGATGGAGGGCTGCAATGGGATGAAGACGGGTTTCACCTACGCGGCCGGCAACTGTCTCGTCTGCAGCGCCAGTGTCGACGGCAAGGATCGCATTTCGGTGGTGCTGAAGAGCGCCCGACCCCAGATGCAGGAGGATAGCAAAGCGCTCCTGAACTGGTCGCTCGGTCTCCAATTCACGGGGCCGATACCGCCGTGATCCTCAAACCCCGGCGAGTTTGGGCAAGGGTTTTCCGGTGCTTTCGTAGGCATCCGCCAGAGCGGAGCGGACGTCGGCTAGGGAAATGGGTTTGGCGACAAATCCGTCCATGCCCCCGGCGATGCACGACTCGCGCACTCCGGCGAGAGCGTGACCGGTCATCGCGATGATGGCCGGCTGACGGGAAAGGTTGAAGTTCTGCCGGATCGCCTTGGTGGCCTCCATTCCGCCCATCACCGGCATCTGGAGATCCATGAAGACCAGGTCGATGTCTCCTTCGCTGACGCGTTCGACTCCCTTGCGGCCGTTGTTGGCGAATTCGATGCCAGTGTATCCGAGCTTTTCGAGGATCATCCCGGCGATTTTCTGGTTCATCATCACGTCCTCCACGATGAGAATCTTGGCAGGGTAGATTTTCGCGAACTCACCGCCTCGCGGGGTATTGGCTTCGGCTTCGCTGGCGAAGGCTTTCTCGGAGATTTCGATGCCATTCTTCCGTTGGATCATCGAAAGGGTGTCGCGAAGCAGCTTCAGTTCCGAGACCGGCTTGTAGAGGGTGCGGATGAGGGGGAAGCGTTCCTCGTCGATGCGGATGCTGCTCTCGCCGATCGAAGAGAGGAAGATCGCCGGGATCCCGTGATGGATCAATTGGTCGGCGAACTCGCGCATGCGGTTCTCCTGACCGATCGCCAAGGGATCGACGATGACGATGTCGGGCCGGAATTGGACGATTTTCCCGGTGACGCTCTCGTCGAGAACGGGCGCGAGGTGGGTCTGCATCTGCCAGCTTTCGCAGTAGGTCTGGATCAGCGAGCTGAGCGATAGATTGCGGGTGAGAATGACGCAGTTCTTCCCGTTGAGGGGGCGCTGATTCTCGATGAGGTGCTCCGGTTTGAGCGATCCCTGCTGGGGCACTTCGCGGAGGGGGAGATCGAAGAAGAACTCGGATCCCTTGCCGAGTTCGCTCTTCACCGAGAGTTTGCCGCCGAAAGCGTGGCAGAGCTTGCGGCTGATGGCGAGCCCGAGGCCGGTCCCGCCGAACTTCCGGGTGGTCGAGGCGTCAGCCTGGGTGAAGGCCTCAAAGATCCGCTCGTGGTGCTCGGGGGCGATGCCGATCCCGGTATCCTTGACACTGAAGCGGATCACCGGCTCGCTGCCGCCCGTGGTTTCCCTCGAGGAAAGTCGCAGGGTGACGACGATTTCGCCGCGGCTCGTGAACTTCAGGGCATTACCGACAAGGTTCACGAGGACTTGCTTGAGTCTTTCGCGGTCGCCGTAGATAAGATTGGGGATGCGGCGATCGACGAAGTAGATCAGCTCGAGCTGGTTCTCGGCCGCGTCGTAGGGGAACATCTCGATCGTCTCCTCAATCAGGGAGACCGTATCGATGGGTTCGGCCTCGAGTTCCATCTTGTCGGACTCGAGCTTGGAGAAATCGAGGACGTCGTTGATGAGGTGCACAAGCGACTTGCCGCTCGTGCGCATGATCTGGACGAGTTCCTTTTGTTCGCTTGTCAGGGGCGTTTCCATGAGCAGGCACGTCGTCGCGATGATGCCGTTCATGGGGGTGCGGATCTCGTGGCTCAT
>DGXY01000140.1:22457-23450 GCA_002396885.1 Akkermansiaceae bacterium UBA5020 | reverse complement strand
TGCGGATCTCGTGGCTCATGTTCGCAAGGAAGTCGGATTTCGCGTGCTGTGCGACTTCGGCCTGCTGTTTGGCGATTTGGATTTCCTTGATCGACTGATGGAACTGGTCGGTCGTCTTGCGCAGGCTTTCGGCCATCGCGTTGAAGCTGGCGTGAACGTTCTCGATCTCGGGCGGTCCGGCCTCGCAGAGGCGGTAGTCGTAGAGGCCCTCCATGACCGTGTTCATCCCTTCGGCGAGCCCCCGGAGTCTTCTCGTGAACCACGAGCCCATGAAGATGAGCGAAGCAAAGAGCGGGGCGATCCCGAGGAGGGGCAGGAAATGACGCATCCCCATTACCTCGGTGAAAGAGAGCTTGCGGGGATGAACGCGGGACTGGACGACGATGAAAAACGTCTCTCCCTCGATCACCGTCGGGAAGGCGGCACCGAGGGTCTGTGGTGATCCCGTTCCGAAAATCAAACGCAGGCCGGTGGAGGCGCCGGAAAGCGTCTCCCTGTCCTCGGGAAAGCCCTCGATGATCTCATGATTCTTCGAGAGGACCTCGGTGGTGAGAAAATTCAGGGAAGCTTCGTCTTTCGGATTCTCGAAGTCGCCCGACGCGATGTTGGCAATGCGCTGCAAGGTCGGCTCCCCGCCGGATTTGAGAAAAACAGCGAGACGGGCGTCGGAATCATCGGTGACTGTGTAATTCAACTGACGCAGGAGGGTGCGAACCTCGAAAGGAAGCGCCGATCCAGCTTGGGAGGGGGGCTCGGCCGTCGCGAGCGAGAGCGCGGTCATCATCTCGCGATTGGCCCGATGGGCGAAGGTCGCGGATTTGGTCGAAAAGTCCGAGACCAGCTCACGCCTTTCCTGCTGAACTTCCTGGAGATAGGAAATCCCCAAACCCATGGCAGCACAGATCCCGGCGATCACAAGACTACCGGTAAGAAGAACGAAACCGAGGGAAGGTTTGGCCAAAAACATCGTCCAAATTATCGCGCTCGATTTCG
>DGXY01000140.1:22120-22265 GCA_002396885.1 Akkermansiaceae bacterium UBA5020 | reverse complement strand
ACTCGATTTCGAGCAAATCAATTAAAAATTGTAAATATTGTAAACATCATAATAAGAAGTTTCCGCATGAAATGCTTGCCTGATATCGTGGGGCAGGGTAGGATTGCTACCCCCAAACCTGCTCGGTTAGCTCAGGGGTAGAGCA
>DGXY01000140.1:0-21911 GCA_002396885.1 Akkermansiaceae bacterium UBA5020 | reverse complement strand
CAGGGGTAGAGCACCTGCTTCACACAAGCGAAAAGAGGCTTTGTTTTCCCGGCCTTCCTCGTATTACGGGCTTGTTTGACCGTGCTATTCGTGCTATTTCTCGGCATCTGTCACACGCTCTTGGTCACACGCTTCAAAAACCTCTGTCACACGCCCATGCAAGGACTCTACAAACGACGTCGGAAGTGGTGGTTCAGCTTCAACCACGAAGGAATGAGGTGCAGAATTTCTACTGGCTGTGAAAATGAAGCGGACGCGATCAACCGGGCCATGCAGATCCTTGCGAATCCCGCTGAATGGATCGGGGATGGGGATCGGATCGGGAAACTTCTCGATGACTTCCTCGCCCTGAAGACCCTCCGGGGAGTCTCTGCCGCCTGGACGACCGAGGAGAAAACCCGGCTCAACGCGTTTTTTCGCGATTGGAAGATCAAACACCCGACGGACATAACGCCGGCCAAGATCACCCAGTGGATGGACGGTCATTGGAAGCGCAACCAGGATACGGGGAACAGCTACCGTGCCAGCCTCGCCCGGTTTACGAAGTGGCTCCGGGAACACGGGCACCTCTCGACAGACCCGTGCGAGGGGATCCCTCGACGAAAGGCGAAGATGCGGGTCAGGAAGCGGTTCCTCTCTCGGGAGGAGTGCCGGCGGATTTTTGACTTCGTCACCGATCCCGACCTGAAGCTGTGCCTTTACTTTGGACTCCACTGCGGTCTGAGGAAGGGGGAGGTCTTGCAGGTCGCCCCGCATTGGATCGACCTCGCAAACGGTCTCCTGCACGTTCAAGCGTCCCGGGATTGGCAACCGAAGGACCGGGACAATCGGACCATTCCTCTGACTCGAGAGTTCCTAGAGTTCCTGCGCCCCTACGCAGACCGCGAACCCTACATCGTGCGGCCCGACGTCACGGCCGGCGCAGGTCGATACCGGTGGGATTTCCGGAGACCGTTCACCGACCTGCTCGATGAGGTCGGGATCAAATGCACGTTCCACGATCTCCGCCGCACCTTCGCTTCGCAGTTGGTCTCCTCGGGCGTCAGTGCCTACAAGGTCGCGCGATGGCTCGGGGACGGAATGGCAGTTGTCGAAGCGCACTACGGGCACCTGATCCCAAACGACGAGGACGTCAACAAGGCCTGGGAGTAAAGCGAGCGGGGAATGAGCGCAAAACCTCCTTTTCTGAGCGCATTGGCCGAAAAGCGGAGCGCAGAATCAACGGGACGTCAGACCTCCTCGGCATCGAGTAGGACCCGTGCCGCCTCGATCATCCGCGCCTCCAGATCTTGTTGGGGCGTGATCCACTCCGACCCGTCGTATCCGTCCTGATCCGCCCCCCGGTGGCCGTAGCCGCGCAATCGCTCGGGCAAGGTGGCGGGATCCCACGGGCAGTCGTCTCCGATCCGGCCCGACTCCGCGACCGTTTCGGGAGGACCACCATCACGATGGAGACTGCACACGAACCCGATCACAGGCACGCACACGCAGACGTTCATTGGGCGCCGGCCTGATGCGCCTGGCAACGGGCTCATGGAAACGGACCGTCCCAGTCGTGCGGGCCCGTCGAGACGAGCAGACCGATGACCGCGAGGAACGAAACCACCATCAGAAAGGTGCCGAGGACCTCGGTCATGATTGCTCGATAAAAGGAGTCTTCCCAAGGAAAAGGGCCCGCTCGCTCTTGCGGCGACGGACGAGCCCGGGGAGGATCATGCCAGCCGCGCGATTCCATTTCAAAAACTCAATAGATGCTCGGTCGTAGTCTCCTTCGTTGAGCTTGCGGAGGAGCGTCGACTTGCCCAGGTTGCCGAGGCCGACGTTGTAGGCAAAGGACACAAGGGCCCCGAACTGGTCCGCATTTAGAGATACCTTGACGAGCCGGGAGACGCCGGCCGCCTTCTCGGCGACCTCCCAGGCGAGAAGTTCGTCCGCGCGTTCCTGGGTGATGATATCACCCTTGGCTACCTTCGTCCCGTCCTCGTAGGCAATCGTGCCCCAGCCGATGGTGGGCACCCGCCACCCGTGTGCTGGGTCCGCATAGGCGGCGTAGTGCATCACCTTCCCGTTTTTCTTCACGGGTTTCAGGCACGACTCGAAGTGCTTGATCAGATCGATGCCACGCTCCGAGACCACCGGGACCGGGGTCGACATGATCCCGGCCGGCTCGGGTGCCGGTCCAAGGATCTGCCGAAGGCGCCGGAAGAAGTTGCTCATCCCCGTCCCTTCTTCTTGTCGATCACAGACCAGATCACGCCCGCGATCCCGAGGAGGGATCCGACGACGATGTCCGTTTGTCCGGTTTCGATGACGCCTTTTGAGGCGAGGGCGCCTGCCGCGATGGTGAGCAGGTGACGTATTACTCCGAAGATGGCTGGGTTCATCTCAGAGAAATTCTCTATTCCCACAAAACGCAAGCTTCAATCACACCTAGAGAGCATCTCTTGCGATCTCTTGAAGGATCATCGTGATTTTGTCGAGACTGGACTCCAATGATTCAGCCTGGAAGGATCCGCCGGACTCAAAGTTGAGGGTCTGCGTCTTTGGGGTGACCCGCTTGAACGTGATCTTCGAGGTTGTGGGAATCGCATTATTGACGAGCACCGATCCGCCCGTGATCCGACCGTTGACGTCGGTGAGTGGAGTGACGGTAAAGCCTGTGGTGACCGGCGTATCGACATTGGTCGCCGTGACCGTGGTGAAGACAACCAGGTGCGATGTAGCGACGAGGGGGAAATCGAAGCTAAAAGACCGGCCGGCGACTCCATTGCCGGTGTAGGTGACGGAGGAGGAGGTGGTTTCGATCATGTCAAGTGTTGGGGTTATTCCGGAGTGTCCGGACATTGAGGTATCAGTCTGGAATGAAATTGGTGCCGAGCCCGTAAAGGTCCCGGACGAGGTGCATCACCGAAGTTGCTGCCGCCGCACTGTCCGAGAACAGTCCCATCGCGGTCATGACTCGTTCGGTGTCGCGCAGGGGTTGCTCCCAGTCGCCCTCGAGCAGGGCTCCGAAGTTCTCCCGGGTGCGTTTGATCGGGCCGATGGCATCCTTCACGGCCGAGAGAAGACCCCCGTCGGGGTTGTATTCGCCGGCCGCGGCGTAAAGGGCGCGTTGAATCTCCTCGCCGATGACCGGGAAACCAAAAATCCAGTCAGTCGAGGTCGAGAGGGCGAGTCGTTTCACGGACCAGTATTTATCGTCGAAGATTTCCTCGTCTTCGTCATCGCGCAGGTCCCTCCAGGCCGATCGGATAATGCCCGACATCAGACCATTGATACCGATCACGAAGAGCGTGGTTCGGAGTTTATCGGTGGCGTTGCCTTTGGCATACGCATTGCCGAGGAGTGCGACGTTTTTCCGAGCGTCAGACGCAAAAGCCCAAGAGAGTTTCCAGCCGGGATTTGTTGTCGATATCTCAAACCATGACCGTGTGCCCATGCGCGTCGGTTGCGCGACGCTTTCCACGACTCGCTCCGCAGTGCCGGCCGCGTAGACCTTGGCATCGGCATCGCTCATCCCGCCCTTGAGCGCTTGCATCAGGTGGTAGTCGTAGACCATCGCATAGGTCCCGGCAGTGAAGAGAGCGTCAGTCCCGTTGAGGAGGGATCCAAGCTTTCGCACCTGGTGCTTCAGTTGCGTCGGGGTGCCAGCCCGCAGGCCTTCCATTGCCGCCTGCACCATCACCGGTTGCTGCTTCAGGCGCCGCTGAATGTAGGGGGAGGCGAGCGCTTCGCTCCACCCGAGGTTACCTGAGAGCAGTTTGCCGAGCCGCACCACATAGGCACCGGTCGGCATCAGAGCGGAGGCGGCGCCGAGTTGGGTCGCCTGAATCGCGAGCGTCCCGATCCGGCCGACGAGGGCCATGGAGGCGGCCCGCCCGGTGATGCGCTCAAAAAGTTTCATCGCCCAGGTGCCGGCCGAGGCATCACGCACCCCGCCTTGGGCGATCGCGTCGAGCCACTTTCGAAGGATCATGACTGCCTGCTCCCCGTGCGCGGCTTCGATCGCGTTGCCGAGATCGCGGTTGCCGAGAACCGCATTGGCCTCGAGGACGAACTTCGCGTTCGCCATCCAGTGTTCCATCTGCTTCTTGTGGCCGATGAAGGTCGCGACCGCATCCCGGAAGTCGGGTTCGGCCGATACGCCTATCGCCCGGGTCCGAAGGCCTGGTGGTGTGAAGGATCCCGAGGTTGCCGTCGTGCCGGTCACCGGGTTCTGCATTTGCCCTGGGGTCGCCTGCTGCGGTTTGACGAGGAGGGGCGAGTAGTTGGGGTTCTTGGGTAGGTTGATCCCGTAGACCTCACGGTAGACCGCATTGAGGGGTTCGTATTCCTTCCCGTATTCCGCCTGGAGGTATCCGAGGACGCGCCAGGCTTCCGGCGAGAGCTTCCCAGAAATCTCGTCGATGAAAGCCTGATCGTAGGACCACCGTGAGGTCAGTTTCCCGTTCTGGTCCCGCTTGCCCCGAAGGTGCCGCTTCCCGTCCTCCTGCTGCCACATGAGGAGCGCGGAGAGGGCCTCTAGCTCCGAGAGCGGGACGACGTCGCCATTCGCCGCGGTTGCGGTGATTGAGCGTTGCATCATGCGGAACTGCAGTTGCTCGCCCTTGAACCGGTCTCCGCCGGCCAGGGAGGTGAAGAGGTCCTCGACCCCCTCGACCACTGCTTGCACGGCATCGAGCTTGGTGTTCTCGGCTTTCCTCTGCTGGTCCGCGAACCACTGCGCCCATTGCGAGTCCTTGCCGAAGATCCATTGGGTGAGTTGCTCGAAGTTCAGGAGCGAGAGGAAGAAGTCCTTTGCCTTCCCTGGCAGGGTGACGCCTGCTTCTTCTGCGAGAGCTCGTTCCGATTTGAGACCCGTCTTCCCGGTATTCTGCTCGAGGTCTTGGCGGATCACATCCCGACGGGCCTTCTCCGCGGCCTTCTTCTGCTGATAGGCAAGGTAGCCTGCCTTCCAGATGTAGGTCGCCGTGTCGAGGGCGTGGTTCTTTCGGACCGCATCGGCACCGTCCAGGGTCTTCACCATGATGCGTTTCCCGTTCTTGTCCACTTTCCCCGAGTCCTGGTAGACGTCGTTCCACCCACCGAAGGCGCGGACCAGTTCGGCCTCGAGGAGGGCATGCGCTTCCTCCTCCGGGGTAAGGTTCCCGGCCGCGACCTTCGACTCGAGACCGACCGCATGCGCCTCGGCATCGACTGCGCTCATGGTCTTCCAGGCCTTTCGGGCCATGTCGAAAAGATCATGGATGTCGGCGCCGGCTTTCCCGACCCGCTTTTTCCCTGACTCATCCTTCGCCGGTTTCGCGATTTCGAAGAGTTTCTCGACCTCCTTGTTGGCTTCCTTCTTCAGGTAGGTCTCAAGGACATCGTCCATTTTCTCGGCCCTGCGCTCGAGCTCTCCGAGCATCGCCTCCGGTGTCGTGAACTGCGCCAGTTTCACCATGCCGCCGACTCGGCCGCGCAGTTCGATGGGGAGGGCGGAGATCATCGCGTCGAGGGTTCGCATCGCGGAGATGAGAGTATCCCGGGGGATCTTCTGCTGCTGCCGGTCTTGGGCCTTGCGCCACTCTGCCGCCTGTCGTTTCGCCTCGGACCGCGCGGCCTTCGTGTCGACCGCGGGGAGTGCCGCGACCTTCGCGTCGGTATCGGCTCCGAAATACTGCACAAGGAGGTCTCCGTAGATCACGCCCTCCCGGGTAGCCTGCTCACGGTCGAGGCGCCCGACGTTCTTCCCGAGGGAGATCATCTTCTGAAAATCACGGGCAGTCTCCCGCCCTCGTCTCTGCGCCTCGAGGAGGATCTCCCGCCGGCGTTTAGGGGAGCGGAAGTAGGGGTTGAAGGAGTCCGCGATGCGCGACTCTGCGTTGGAGATGACGGAGAAGGTGTTGTCACCGCCCTCGCTCTTTAGGTTGATGCCGGCAAAGATTGCTGCCTCCCATTCCCTGGGTTGGATTCGCTCATCGACCTCTCCTTCCTTGGCGCCGATTCGTTCGTAGAGCGTTCCCTCCTGGATGCGCCTGAAGGTGGTTTTTGCTGCGTCCTCGTAATCTGCCGGGGCCGAAAGTTTTGTGGTCGATCCCAAGGTAGCATAGAGGTCTTTCTCGTTATACCACAGTGCCGCTTGCATGTCGGCAATGCTGATGTCGATGCCCATCGTCTTGAGCATCTTCTGCGCCTTCTCCATGACGTCCTGCTGAAACATCCTCTCATGGTCGGAGCGGGGTGCCTCCATCACATCCTCGCGGTTTTCTACCCATGTTTTCGCCGCCCGCCTCACTGCCGACTTGTCCTTGTATGAGGTCGTTTTTTTCGCCCCTTCTCTTGCCCCGGTGCGGAATATCACCTCGATACGAGAGGCGAAATCCAGCATCTTTTGCGGGTCATTGATGAAGTCGTCGAATTCTGCTGGCGTGAGACCAAGCTTGGCGACGTCGGTGCCATGATCCCAGTAGACCGGCTTTCCCTTCTCCATCTTCCGCACCGACTGGTCGTTGGTATACTCTGCGACCATGGCATCCCGAAGACTGATGAAGTTCTGCGCCTCGCGTTCCGGGGAGTGGATGAACGACCACCCTAGGATCCGGTTCCACGTCCGGCTGAACCACAAGTCGGCAGTGAGGGTGGTGTAGTCCCCGTGCAGGTTATTGATGAAGCTTCCGATCTTAGGACCGAACACCATCCACCCAGTCACCTTCTGATCCGCGGCTCCGTCCACCGACAATGGTTCCCCGTTGAACCAGAGGTTTTTGTTTTTCCGCAGGTAGGCATTGATGTTGCGAACGGTGTCGGTCTTGTTGAAGAATTTTCGGAGTTCGGCGTAGGAGTTGTTCGCGAGCAGGGTCTCCAGTTTGAGGTAGTTGTTCTCGATTGCGACTGTCTTGGACCCGAAGGTGCCGGTGACCGGCGCCACTGCCTGGGTGATAGTCATGCCCTGGTTGACATTGATGTTGCCAGCAGGATCGATCTTGTCGCGCCGCCAGTTCGCATAAACCCTGGTGGTCATGACACTGTTGTCGGTCACGTTGTTGCCCTGGGATGCGATTCCCAGCATGGCATCGAACACCATAGCCATATCGGCATTGTATCCGGGTCCGTTTACATCTAGCTCGGAAAACATCCGAGCGTAGATCTGCTTCGCCGCCTTCAACGCTCGGTCATACCATCCGATGGCGGATCGCTTGCCCGACTCCATGGCCTTTTGAACGTGCCACGCGACCTCGTCGGCGATCGTCTGCGCAATGAGTTTGCCGGCCTGCTTGGAGTAGTCGCCTGGTGCAATGAGTCCGAACTGAGCACTCCAGTTTTGGAGCGACCACACCACGTTGGTCACACTTGAAACAAAACGACCATTCTTCTTGGTAACGCCCTCGACCCCGAGGTCGATGCTTCCATCCATGATCGGCACCGAGCTCTTGAGCTTGCCGTTTGAAGGGTAGAGTGCGTTCTTGACAATCTCCGTCTGCGCGACACTCAGTCCGAACCGCTTTGCGTAGAGGTCGACGTTGAATCGATAACCTTCTGCTCCGATGGCTTTTGCGTAAGGGGCGACAAGATCACTGACGACTCGCTCAAATAGGGCGAGTCCTTCGGCAGTGCCGTGAAGCCATGCTTTAGTCCTGCCGCCTCCATCGCTTGGCGAGAAATCGGTTTGTGTTTCATTGAGGTCGGAAGATACAAGTTCCTGATGACTCTCCGTCAGACCGGAGGCTTGCTTGATGTCTGCAATGGATTGCGTAAAGGCAGGTAAATCGGTCTCTTCTCCGAAGAACAGAAACTGGACCGACTTGCCGTCCGATGTGGTCGAGAAGTCGAGACCTCTCTCCCGCGCAGCTTCATGGATAGCATTGACCTGCTCTTCCGACAATCGTTTTTTCGACCCCAGGTAGTATGCCGGGATGCCCTCGGTCAGGCTAGGGTTAGGGCGTGAAACCACCGTCGCGTCCTGAGCCCAGGCAAATCCGAGCAATGCGCCGACCTCCGCCGCCTGCTCGTCGGTGAGCGTTTCACTTTGAATGACAAAGGACGGTTCCCTGTTCCCGAGCCAGGTGCCCGTAACCGGTTTGACGTTCAACCCGGTCACTCCGTAGAGGTCGGACAGCAGTTTCTTGGCTTTGCCCGATTTGATAATCTTCCCTGCTGCCTCCCCGACCCGCTCTAGGCGCGGCCTTTTCTGCGTGGGGTGCGTCACCGGTCCCGGCAGTGTTTTGGACGCAATGCCGCGCAACTCATCTTCAATCTTCCGGATCCGCTCTGCGTTCGCTTCGGGATCAGCAGCCAGACTAACCAGTTCCGACTCTAGGTTCTGCTTCTCCTTCTCGGTTGCCGCAATCCCTCCTGGAGTCCACCCGTATTCTCCCGGCCTTGCGCCGACAACCACTGACCTTCCTCCGTGAGCAGCAATGACCGAAAAGCTTGACTCCTTATCTGTTTTTTGCGATGATCTATCTGCGTCCTTCTCTGGGAGAGTTTGTCGGCCCTGAGACTTTGCGCCTAAGCCGTCAATACGCTCTTGGGCGGGGACGTCTTTCCCATAAGCAGTCAGAAGCCATTCTTGAGCTTCACCGAAAATATTACGGCGAATCACTGCCTGAAATCCTCCGCCTTCAAGGGAAAGCGTATTGTTTGTCTCCTTGGAGACCTTCATCCGATCAAGCATTTCTTGAAGCTTGAGAGGATCAACCTCGGGGTGCCACACAAGAATTTTTGCGAGCCCGAACCCTTCCCCTTTCCTCTCTCCGGCTCCGCCCCAAACCAATGAAATCGGCCGGCCTTGGAATGACAAGGCACCGACAGCTATCCCGGATTGCTCTTCTACTAGCCAAGCTACCGCATCCGGGAGACTCATTCCTTCACGGCGTTCACCAAATCCCCCGATTACGCTGAATGAAGAGTCATCCGAAGGTTCCATGATCACACCCTCCGGTTCCGTCTCAAACCCGGCATCTTCCATTTCCTCCCGGATCTTCGCCGCTTCCTGGGTCACCTCCTGCTCGTATTCGAACTGCTCGGTGATCCCGACGGACCTGGCGAGCTCCCGCTCGAGCTCCGCATCGAGGCGCCCTTCGCGCCGCATCTTGTTGAGGCGGGCGGCGCGGACTGCGACGGCGCGGAAGAATCGGGCGTAAGGGTCGAAGATGGCAGACATGCCGGCGCGGACTGCCTCGGCGTATCTGTTGCGGAATCCGGCCGAGGGTTTGAATCCTGCCACTTTTCCCTTCCTCATGCTCCCGGTGAGGTAGTATAGCGCCGCCCTCGAATATGCTTCCTTGAGGTCTTCGTCGGTCGCGGTCTCCATCGTGACCCCGTCCTTGAAAATCGAGAGTTTCCTCCCTCCGACAAGACGTCCCTTCTGGAACTCTGCGTCATAGGCGAACAGCTTGTTGGCAAGCCAGTCCCGCTTTCCTTTCAGGATGAAGGTGGCGGCATCGCCCTCGGTCTTCTCCTCGACGAACGTCGCCCAAGTCGCGCCCTGGTTTAGCTTCACGCCGGTCCGGTAGACTCCATCGCGGAATGCGGTCGAACTCTCGCCGATGATGATTTCGTGCGCGAGCTTGTCGTCCTCGTCGAGTGACTTTCTCTCGGCCTCGCTGAAGCTTTCCTGGTATTCTGCCTCGATGTCGAGATCGGACTCCTGCTCCTGCGCCTGTGGCGCCTCCTGCGGGTTCCCCTGGTCATCGATCTGCGCGGCCGCAACCGATCGACCCATTGCCTGCTCGCGCGTCCGTTGCCCCTCTCGCACTGCGTCCAGGTGAAGTCGACGTTTCCCGGTGTTTTCAATGTCGATCGCCCGGTCGGGTTGATAGGACCGAGACAGGAAGTCAATGGCCGAGACCATGTCCTCATGCAATTCCAGGCCCTGCTCCTCGACATGCTCCCACCGTTTCGTGTTCGCCTCCTCGCGAGTCTTGAAGACCGGGGATTCGAAATCCTTCCCCTTCACGACGAACCCGCCCTCCCGGGGGACCACCTCGGGAATGTAGCCAGCCTGCTCCGCCTTCTTGATGGCATCGGCCTGGGCCTGGGCATGCGCCTTCAGTACTTTGCCTGCTGCCGCTCGAGCTTGGACGAAAGGCACTGAGTCGGTCTTCGCCTCCTTCATGCCTTTACGCAGGAGCGTCTGCGCCGTGTCGTAGTCGCCGGCATCTGCGGCCTTGCGGATCTCATCGGCCTTCGCGTAGTCGCCGACCAGCAGGGTGATCGCGTCCCGGTTGTGGAGGGTTTCCCGGGCCGATTGGAAATCCCGGATGGTTCCTACGCCGGTGCCGACCAAAACCAGAGGCAGGGTCGCGAAAAAAATCTCGCCCTGCTGTTCCCAGAATTCTCCGCCGTAAACCTTTTCCCATGGCACCTCTGAAACGTCCTGAGAAAGTGCCGAGACTGCGGACTGCACCGCAAACGGCATCAGGTCCTGCACGTTCTCCTGAACCACGTTGGCGACAATTCCCCCGCCCACGCGGATCGAGCCGCGAGCGAGAAAGGCGCCGCTTGTCGCAGTCGCCTGGTTCATCAATCGTCCCAAGGTGGGAAGTCGACCTGAGAGGATCTTCACGGGGATCTTCTCGGTCAGGGCCATGAGGGGAGCGGCGACTGCCGAGAACGCTATCTTCTGCTCCCGGCTCATGTCCGGGTTCACTCGCCCGAGGGCCTGGTAGGCTTGCTCCTGCATCGCAAGACCGTTTAGGACGGTCCCGCCGCGGGCCATGGCGACGGCAGTGTAGGGAAGGGATCTGACCAAAGCGTAAAGGCCGCGCGAATACATGTGCTCGCCTCGAGCCGGGTCGACGTCATTCTCGGCGATGCTCTTGACCTTTGCGTGTAGGTCAATCGTGTCGAGAAGCGTATCGGCTAGGGCGAGGGCCTGCGCCTTCGTCTCCTCGGAAGGCTTTGCGAACTCTTTCCCGGCAACGATCTTGAGGACTCCCGCGCGGAGCTCGTAGTCGTCCCCAGCAAAGACCTTCATCCTGACTGCTTGAAGATAGGTCTCGGGATCTGATTCCTTCCCCGCCGGGACCTCGACTCCCTGCTCGATCTGCTTGCGTAGATCGACTGCTTGAATTCGGTCACCCATCGTGTCGATCCCGCCGACGATGTCATCAATGCCTCGGCCAAGGTTCTCCACGATCTTCTGCACGACAGCTTTGCCTTCCTCGGTTCCGCCGGCATTGGCTCGGATGGCGGAGATTACGAAGTTGAGGTCCTGCGGCGGAATCTTCGTGAGACGCTCCGCGAACTCGCGATAGCTTACTGCCTCCCCCTGGGCACCCTCCACCCCCATCGTCGTCTTCAGGTCCTCGACCGTCTCCATCACGAACTGCCGGTGTTGGGCCATTCGGGTCGTCGTCGCGGCGTGAGTCTCCTCGAACCGCTTCTGGAGTTCCTTCTGGTTCTCCATCGCTTTCTGGTCAAGTGCCGCATCGGGATCCTTCCCGAAGGCCTTGGGGTCGGCCCAGCCCATCACCCGGGGAAGGCCTCGCATGCCTGCGTCCTGGGCGCGTTCGTCGACCTGGTCCTCGATGAGGTAGGCATTCTTCTGCTTATCGAAAAACTCTTTGTAGGTCTTCACCGGGGCACCCCACTTCTCAATCGCGTATTGGTCTCGATACTGAGTCCCCAGGGCCCTGATCTCTTTCGCCGGTCGGCGGTAGTAGCGGGCGAGCAGTTCCTCCGAAAACATTGCCGCCCGACTTTCCTCGTCGGGGAGATCGGCGAAGAGTCCTTGCCGGGTCTCGTCGTCGAGCCCATGCGTTTCCGGCTGGGTGAAGTAGTTGCGCACCTTCGCGTAGTCCTCGACCTCCCGGCGCCGCATCTCCGGGAAGAGCGGCTGGGAGGCCTCCTGCTGCTGCGCCTTGTATGATTGCAGGAGTTTCGCCGAGGCCTCCAGAACGTCGAGACGGTCTGGGAATTGTTCGGCCAAAGTCTGAGCTTCGATCGCGTCTTGTTCAGTGATTGGCATATCAGTTTTCTTTCTGGAGCTCGTCCCACTTCTTCAGGGTCTCCTCGATTCTCTTTTCGTAATCCGATGAAATTTCAAGGCTGGGACTGCCTGGGGTTCCCCAAGAGTTGCTGGGCATCTGGTTGCCTTGCG
This sequence comes from Akkermansiaceae bacterium UBA5020, assembly GCA_002396885.1. Taxonomy (GTDB): domain Bacteria; phylum Verrucomicrobiota; class Verrucomicrobiia; order Verrucomicrobiales; family DEV007; genus Arctic95D-9. The sequence continues at coordinate 9,826 of DGXY01000140.1, read as the reverse complement.
ATGTCTGCACATTTCGCGCGGCCGCATCCCTGATTTCACTGCCCAGCAGACTCGCCCCGACCGCAGACATCTCGTCTGCATTGGTGATCTCGCCCGCCTTGCGTCGACGCACGATCTCTTGCTGGACCGCCTGAAACCGCAAGAACGCTTGCTCCTTCGCGATCTGGTCCTCGATGATCATGGTGCCTCGCTTGTTCCGCGGGGTGCTTTCGAACTTCATCCGGTCCTCCTCGGCCAAGGTGATCTTGCGGCGCCTAGGCGTGTCGCGCCCCAAGGATTTCACCTTGGGCATTTCTCCTTGGGGATCGGCGACGTAGTAGGAGGGGGCTGCACCGTCCTCACCCTCCTCGCGGATGATTTCGCCACCACCGACCCGGAAGTCGCCGAAGTCCCCATTGTCGTAGCGTTTCTGGAGGAATGACAGGTAGTCTGTCTCGACCCTCTCGATCGCCTGCTTCGGTCCCGTTCGGGTCTGCGACTCTTTGAGAGCGTCGGTAATATCTTTCGCCCGTTTGGAATCGAAACGGAGAGTCGCCTGCTCCTGAAGTGCCCTGAGTTCGTCGCCGCGGGTATCGTTCGTCGGATCGTAAGCTTGCGCCGATCGCAGGGCGGCGAGGTATTCCGAGATGTCGTTTTTCGCGCCCGTGATAGCGTAGTCTCCGAGCGCATTCTTCGACGATTGAGGCAGTGCCTTGAAGGAGTCAGTCATCACCAGTTCCTGACTGAGCCCGCCGGCCTTATCGATAGAAACCTTGAAGCTTTCGACCGTGGCGATGTTTTCATTGTTGATCTCACGGTAGGCTTCGTTCATCAACGTATCCCGATCGGGTTTCCGAATTTGCTCGTATTCCCGGGAGTTGAGTGCCTTGATCCGCTCCATCGGGTCCTCAATCTCTTGAACCGATCGGATCCGCTCTTGGTATCCAAACTGCTCAGTCACGACTGCCGTCTCGAGCGCTTTCTCATCGGGCCGCACATCTTTTGCCTGGACCGCGGCGAGGGCTCCGTTGATGTCCCCGTAGGCAAGGGCGGTGTCCTTCTGGTTCTCGAGGATCTTGTTGTTGCGCTCGCGGATCTTCTGCTGCGCCTCATAGTCCATCCGAGCGACCTCGTCGGCGTGGAAGAGGGTTCCCGCATTCTCCGAGGTGATGGTCCTGGCAGTATCCAGTTCGCCGGAATCGACTGCCATGGCCCAGGCCTGCGAGGCTGCCCCTTTGGCCTGCTTGAACGCGTCCTGTGCGCTCCTCACCTTGGTGTTGATCACGGTCTCGGTCTCAAACCGAGCAAACCCCATATCGATCGCTTCCTGCGCGGCCGGCGCGATCTCGCGTCCCTGGAAGTATTCGCCCTTCCATTGGCCGAGGCGGGTGCTCCATTCCTCGCCCCATCGTTGCGATTGCATCGCTCCTTCGTTTGCCGTCCAAACCTCGAAGTCGCCGTAGAGACGGCGCATGCCCTGCTGGGCATCGAAGACCGTCTTGGTGTTGCGTGCGGTCGCCTCCTCCTCGTCGAGTTTCTGGAAGACGGCACCGAGCCGGGAAACGCCCTCGCCAATGGCGCGAAGACCCTTTGCCTTGCCTTGCCCGAAGTCGTTGGGCAGTTCCGGCAGTTGGACGCTAGATTTGGCGATGACGTCCATGAGCCCGTTCATCGACGAGAGTGCCGCGCGAGGGTCGACGCGAACCGTCTCAGCCTGCTCGAGGATCGGTCCGCGGGCCTGCGGGGGGGCGCCTGCCGAGTATTGGGGGATCACTGCCATTTTAGGGACGGGATTCGAGTTTCTTCAGTGTCTCAAGGATGAGAGCAGTCTGCTGCTCCATGCGACCGAGTCGCATGTCGAGTTCATGAAATTGCTCCCGCGAAACGGGGGGCGCCGCATCGTATTGGATCCCCCTCTTCTCGAGGGCATCGACTCGAGGAGTCAGTTCTTCAATCTTCTTCCCGTGCTCAGCCTGCGCCCAGTTCACGTTCAGCACCCAGATCGCGACGGAGAGCCCAGCCACTGCCATCCCTCCGATCGCCCAGGCAATCAGCTTCAAAGCAGAGCCGGCACGGTTTACCGCATCGACCTTTTCGAAAAACTCGTTTTGCTCTTCGTCGTTCATGTGGTGGTTTGCGATAGTCATCGGATCCCGAGGTCTTGATTTCGTTGAATGTTGAAAAAGAGATTTCCTGCGCCGGCAAAGGTTTTCCCGATCCCCGACATGGTCGTCGCCGTGGCGGAATCGTAGGCACTCGCGCGGTCGATCGATGCCCCGAAAAGCGCTGATCGGTATTCCGATTGTGCCGACATTCTCGCAAGTCGTGTCGTTGCTCGATCGATCCGTTTGGTCCTTGCCAGCATCGATCGGTCGGCCATGGCGCCGATGCGCGTCTGAGCCGCACCGAAGGTCTCCATCGCGGCACGGTCCTGCAGTTCGGCCCGCTCAAAGGAGGTCTCGTCCCAGAGGTCTGCTAGGGCAGTCGCCGATTCCCGGGCCGACTCCGCCATGACCTCGAGGGGGGATCCCGATGCGATCACTCCTGATGCAGCGATTGCGCTCATCTGCTGCCCCTTGAGACGTTCGAAGTTGCGTTGGGCCCTGCGGATCCCTTCGCGCCCCTCTGCCGTGCGAGTGTCGGCAAAGGCCCTGAGACGCTCCGCATTGCGCTCCCGTGCCTCTGCGTCGGCGAGAGAGAGAGAGATGTTGGTGCGGGCCGCATCGGCCGCAATGCGTCCGCGAATGCCACCCACGCGGATCCCGGTCATCGCCGAGGACTTCGCGTTCTGAGCATTCGAGATCGCGACCTGGTAGTTCGTTTCCGCGGTCTCCCGATACTGACTCGCGCCGAACAAGTCACCGAAGAGGTCAAGGCCTCCCCCGATCATCGAAAGGATGGTGGGAATCGTGTACATCAGGTGGGAGAGATTTCAATTTGCGGGATCATCGCGAGGATGTTGCAGGGCAGGGGCAATCGTTGCCGAAGAGAGACGTCGACAGACCGATTGTGGGCGCCGAGGTTCTTCGCGTCGATGAATCCGGTCACCAGTGGCTCGGGATCACCGAGAGCGGTTTCCGTCGATCGTGCTGTGACGGGGAACCATTTGTCCTCGGGGGCATTTGGCGTGTCGGCGATCTCGAGCCCGAAGGTCTTCCAGAGGTTCAGGGTCACGTTTTTGCAGAGGTGTTTGCGACCCTGTGATGGTCCGTTTTGCATTTGCATCTCTACCTTTGAAGGCTGGAGCGTCGAGGTATAGGGCAAGCCGACGACGACTTTTGAGGCGGCAACATCCAGGGTGATCGATCCGCTCGAGACGACCTTCGAGGGGACGATCGCGCCATCGGCGAGGATTCCGACTGTCTTGCCATTCAGGTGCCCCAGCCCGGTGACCGAGGTGGAAGCGGGAGTCCGCTCGAGGAGGAGCGCTGAGTCCAGGTAGATCATGCGGTCGGTATCGTCCTGCTCAAGCTTCGTGAACGCTTCTGCGTCGATGCGCTCAATCATGCGGATCCCTTGTCGGTTTACCACGACCCAGACCTCGTCCGCTTTGCCGTCATCCCCGTAGATCACCGAGACCGACTCGAAAAGACCTGTTCCCGAGGTGTGCCTCGCCCAGGCGATGACGTTTTGATCAGATTCGTAGGTGAGAGACAGCAGCACCCCGCCCGTCGTCACTGCCCAGATGATCGGGTCTGGTTGCTGTTGGAAGGCGACCTGGCGGATCCCCGATCTGGTCACATGCTCTGCCAACAGAGTGAGGTCCGACGCTTGACCTTGAGCCCCTCCTCCCGAGTAGGTGAACTGCCGCACCTTCCTTGCCCCCCGTTGCAGGAACAAAAGATTGTTCGCGGCGACGAACGCTTGCTTGTGAGCAGACCCGAATCGGGACTGGCGACGGACGAAGATATTCGACGGGGTGATCGCGGTCTGCTCGGACGTCGAAGCAGTCCACTCCTCGCTCTGAGTGAAGATCACCAGGGACTGGTGAGAGACCATCGACTGGATCGCGCTCCCCTCCGTTGCGGCAAGAGTGAAGGCGAGGGCATCGGTATCATACGCTCCCCGGCGGAAGTTCTCAAAGTTGTTTGTCACCGAGGCCCATAGCGTGTTCGGTTGCAGTTCAGTTCCACCAAACCACAATCTCTGCTCGTGAAAACAGATCGATCGTGGATAGCCACTGTAGGTGGCCCATGCTTCTAGTGCCCATTCCGTCGTCGCCAAGGTTGAATCAAAGTCCTGCTCGATGTCAACGGTGAACACGGTCACATAGTCGTTCCCGGAGATTGTTGGTTCCGCCCTTAAAATTCGCGCATAGCCAACCCTGCGGGAATCCCCTGCCTCGAGGTATGCCGCACTATTTACCGCAGCAGAAAGTGAAGACCGAGTGATCCGCAGAGTTGTCGCCTTTTCCGTCGCCGAGGAGAAGACTATCTGACGATCGTTTTTCGCTTCAAAAGACCGAACCACCTCCCATGCGCCGGCCGAGTTCTGCTGCTCGATCGAGACCGTTCCCGTGTATTGTCCGGTGGTGTAGAACTGGTATTGACCGAGGATCGAGATCCCCGTTGTAGACTGAACACTACCTGTGACTAGATCTAGTTTTTGGTGACTCGCCGCTCTCCGTTGGCTCAAGGCAATCCGTGCCCCGATGTATTCTGAGTAATTCGCCACCTCGACAAGGGGTTGCGCATTGAGGGTGATCGTTTTGGTATTTCCCGTCGTCGCCGATGGGGTTGCTGTTATCTTCGAGGTGTTCCAATCCCGGAAACAGGGAAAAGACCACTGGACCTCTGACCATTGGAAGAATTCTGAAGACCCTATGAAGTAACGCGATAGTTTTTGGGGCGGGTGGTTCGGGTGCGTGAAGTATGCCAGGTTGCCGACCTGTGCCATCTGCACTTCAAAAATCTCGGTTCCCGAGTAGGGAGTTTGCACTACCAGAGGGTTTGCTCCGAAATTGTAGAGGGCCCCAGAACTCTGCCAGATCCGCAGGTAGCCTGCACCGAACTCTAGTTGATAGCGTATGGTCGCCGAGACATTTAGGTCGATCAGTCGGACGGGGGCGGAGACGGCATTGTTCGTCAGTTCAAAGACACGCCCCTCACGGTTGTTGATCCAGATGCTCCCCACTGCGAACCCTTGACTCGTACCGTCGCCCGGGGTCGGGTTCCGGTTCGAGCTCGGTTGATGCGTCCCTGATACCGTCTGCCATGTTGGTGAGACACCGATTCGGTAAACGGTGTAGACGTTCCTCACCCAGTAGGATCCCGTCTTGTATCCTTGCTCCTCATCGTAAAATGTGGTCGGAACATCAGTCGAGGAAACATTTGTTTTTAAAGTGACGAGAGACCAGGCGCCTGTGGTTGCGTTGGTGCAGGTCCAGATCGCTCCGAAATCGCGGACGAAGATCACCGAGCCGGTCGCGAAACCTCTTGCCGTGGTGTCTGCGGTCGTGGGGTTCTCGCTCGCGTAGAGGTCCGAGAATTCAGTCACCGGGGCCCAAGTTCCGGCTGCACCGTTCGTGCATTTGTAGACGGTGCGAACATTTCTTAGGTAAATCGCCCCCACCTCGTAGCCAGTGTTCGATGTCGGGGCGGCATTCTCTCCTCCGAAAAAAATGCCCAGGTCGTGTCTGAGCGAGGTGGGAAGCTCGGTCCATTCCGAGACAAGTCGATCCCGTCCGAGATACATTGTCCCTGGCCGGCGGAAGGCGCCGCCGTAAATTTTCGGGATGAAATTTTCGAGGACCCGGCAGGAGAAGGGGTGTTTCGCCTCGTCGACGCGGGCATCCATCAAGGGAGAAATCTCACCCGCATTGAAACTGTTGCGATGGATGTGGATGCTCATGGGATCACTCGTAGGTCATCGCCTCCTCGAACCAGGTGTCTACGTCTCCTTCATCGATCAGCAACTGCTGCCGGATTGCCTCGACCTTCGGGGACATTCGCCGAACGGTCGGCGCATATTCAAACCACTCGGTCATGATCTCCCGCTCGGTCTGGTCGGGGATCGCAGCAATGGCAGCAAGGACGGTGGCTTTGATGCCCCTTCGGATGAGCATCTCCCCGAACTGGGCGCGGGTGAGGATCATCGCCGCTCTTGCGGCCTGGGTCGCGGCGAGCGCAGAGGCTACGGCATGCGCCGCTTCTGCCGCTTCACGATGGGTCTCGATTTCCTCCAACGACGGGACGGTGCCATCATCACCGGCAATAATGGTGTTGCCGTAGACCGTCCATCCGCCCCTGTCGGGGAAGGCGTAGGAAAGAATGTCGTGAATTGAGATCATGTTTTAGGGGATTCTCGTAATTCGCACCACCATCCCTTTAAGCAGTGTAACAGTTCCACCGCTTTCTGCTCCTATTCGCAAGGCAACAGTCCCTGCGGTTGATCCATTTACAATCGTTGCATACGCCCTAAACAAAAGTACTTCAGTAGAACCGGCTCCCTCTAAAGCACTTGTAAAAAATGCCTCTGCTGTAAGTGATGTTCTTGAAACACTCGTTGCGGTCCAATGCTCAAGCCCAAATCGCACCAACGGTGACCCGGTTGGTGGACCGTCAAAACGCACAGACATGCCAGAGGTCGTTGAAGTAGTGCTTCGATAGCCAATCACCTCAACGAGCATTTTTGCATTTGCTGCAATTGCAATACCATCGAGAATTACTGCCCCTGCCGTGCTGGACGTTACTACATTATCGGTGAGCATGTAAACGCTTGCTGGCGTTATGCTATCGAGCTTTGCAGCATAAGCCGCAGTCATGAGACCGTCTTGGCTTGCAGTTGCGTCTCGTATCTTGTCGTTGCCTCCGGTGACATGAGTTGAAGCATGCGGAGCAGGAACCACATTACTTAGGATCGGACTGCGGAAAAAGTTGTTTTCAAGCGTGGCATAGAATTGCGCAGAGGACGCAACTGGAACGGTGCCTTGGATTTCACACCAATAAAAGACCCCGCTACCAACGGTTCCACTTGCCCCAGAATCTGTTCCTGATCCTGCCGTAAAGGTGATAGAGGCAAGGTAGCAACCGAAAAGTTTATACGTTGGTGAGGAACCTCCCGCATTATCGCCCCCAGTCGCAGAGGTGCCGATGAGATTCAATGTGATTGCCACTGATCTATCACTTATAAGCACCGGTTTCTTTGGGGTATAGCCCGGTTCAAAAGGTCCGGGGGTTGCGCCTGACCAATTTATTGTGAGGGTTGTTTGAAGTCTGCTCAGTCCTCTTATGCGAACGATTTCTTCGGAGTCTCCTACCGAGTAGTAAGTGATCGTGTAGGTGCCAGCACCCAGCTCGATGTTTCGCGCCCCCGCATTCCACGCCGCTTGTGCCGTCAGGAATGGGAAGGAGGGATTCCCAACGACTCCGGTCGAATCGTTACCCGATGAATTGACCCAGGTGATGAGGGGAGTTAAAACGGTAGTCCCTGGAGGACCGGCAGGACCAGTTGGACCGGCAGGACCGGTTGGTCCAGGAGGTCCACCTTCCGGTCCTTGTGGTCCCTGCGGTCCTCTGTAGTTCTTCCAGAGTCCAGTAAAGTTGCTTGCCGAAGGGGACGCGATGGCAGTTGTTGTCGTGAGAACGGCAATGTAATCAAGAGCGGCGTTGAAGGTCATCGTGAACCCTGTGCCGGTAGCGTCGGATGCGTAGGCAACATAGACGAATGCATTGGTTCCGTTGGTGCCCGTGGCTCCCGTGCTGCCGCGAATGTCGATGGCGTTGCTGGGTAAATTAACCAGTCCTGATGCCCCAATGTATCCCCCGGTTGCGGGTTTCGTCCCTTCTCCCCCCGTCCAGTCCGAAACTTGAAGGACGCGCCTCGCTCCATCCGTAACAACAGAAAAAATAGGAGACCATCCTAGGTATCCTGGAGCACCCGTGAGTCCTTGGATTCCCTGCAACCCCTGCGGTCCACCTGTTCCCGCGATGATCCCGTGGAGCGGAGGCGTGGTGGAATCCTCATCGAGGGCACCTGATCCAACGACGGTGAAATCGACATACGTCGATTGCGTTGTCTTCGCAGTGATTTTGAATTGTGCGGCTTTGTCGAATGCGGAGATGTAGATCGAATGTCCGACAACGATGTCGTTGAACCATGTCGTGTGGTTCTGACTGTATTGGTCACTTTTCGCGATTCTTAGCAAGGTGACGCTACTGACCACATTATTGTTTACCGTAAAGAATCCCGCCGTAGGAATCGCTCCGTTTGTCCCGCGACGATAGGCGAGACCTGCGACCCCGCCATCTTGCCCAGGTGTTCCGGCTGGACCAGGAACGGTAGACCCTGCTCCCTGCGGGCCTCTGATGTACTTCCAGAGACCGCTGAAGTCATTCGGTCCTGGCGAAGCGATTGGAGTCGTCGTCGTGCGTATCGCAATGTAATCGAGGTATTCGCTGAAGGTCGTCGTGAACCCGTCCCCGTTAGTGTTCACGGCGTAGGCAATGTAGGTGTAGGAACTCGCCCCGGGTGTTCCGGTGGTTCCATTGGTTCCGTTGGTGCCAGCCGCTCCCGTGCTGCCGCGAATATCGATCGCGTTGCCGATCACGGTAACCAGTCCCGATGCCCCGACGTATCCCCCGGTTGCGGGTTTCGTCCCCTCGCCCCCGGTCCAGTCTGACACTTGCAGGACGCGCCGCGCTCCATCTGTAACAACAGCAAACACAGGAGACCATCCGCGGATTCCCTGCGCACCTTGGAGTCCTCGCTCGCCGGTTAGTCCCTGTGGTCCTCGGAACGCTCCTGACTGCTGCCACGCCAGTCCGTCCCATCGGTATCCGTAGCCGTTCGCATTGACGAGCCAGAGGTCGCCGATCGCGTTGCCGGCATCCGGGAGATCGTCGGTCGTTGCGACGGCGCCTAAGAGAAGCAGGGAGGTCCCAGGCAGTCCGATCCCGCCCCTGATGTCCACCGCATCGGAGACCTCAGAGACGAGGCCTCCGGAACCGATAAAACCCATGGGTGGTTCCGCACCGTCGCCTCCATACCATGCAATGACTTCAAGGACCCGACGCTCCCCGTCGGAGGCGACCGCGAGTCGCGGAGACCATCCGTTGAGGGGCTCGACGGCGTGTATTGATTCACCAAAACCCGCGCCGCAAAGCGACCCGAGGGCAAGCATCAAGGCCCCGTGTCCGCGTTGAGCGATGCCGCGGGACTGGTTGATGGGGGACATCGTCTTCGGGCGCGTCTCGACCGCATCGACGAACTGGGCAGTGGAGAGCGAGCGCTTTGCGGCGGCCTCCATCTCCTCACGGTCCGTGCTTCGCCCCGTGATGTCCATCGCCATGGCCGCGGCGAGTTTGTGGATCAGCACCTCGACGAAGAGGGAATCGAAGTTATTGGGATCCTCGACCCGGGTGATGTAGACGATGTAGGCAGCATCCGCGTTGGTGAGCAGGTTCCCGCTCTCGATCACGAAGTCGGCCTCGCAGGTTGCGGCCGGCACTCCGTTCAGGGAGGTCACCCGAAGGCATCCGGCAGGAAGAGGGTAGGAATAGTCCCAGCCGAAAATGGGCGGGGTCTCAAGGGCGGAGAGAGTCGCCCGCATCGCCGCGAAGTTCCAGGGGTGCGATCTGAGGAGCGTGTCGCGGACCCTTTCGTAGTGGCGCCGCGCAGAAATCCCCTGGGGACTGTGATCCTGAATGTCCGTCAAAGCCGGTTCGCCGAGGGCGGAGAGTGCCTGGTTGACGATGTCGGTTGCGGTCATGGGGGGGAAGTTTCGGGGGAGGGAATTGAACCCTCATCTTCGGAGCATGAATCCGAGGTGCTGCCGTTACACCACCCCGAGCTTGAAAGAAAAACCCCCGCACCGTGATCGAGACCGCGATGCGGGGGCCCAGAGGGT
>DGXY01000092.1:1349-15778 GCA_002396885.1 Akkermansiaceae bacterium UBA5020 | reverse complement strand
CGTCTTTCACGAGACGAAATCCGAAATAGCGGGGGGGGGCGGATACCCCGCTGGTCTTCGCGAGGGGAAAAGCCCCGCTCGCCTTGAAAAGGTAGGGAGAGGGAGGCGGGGGCAGCTTTTCGGATTCCTCGTCGTCCTTCTCTTCGTTCGTCTCCTCCGCATCGGCAGCGGGAGCGCTGGAAGCTGGGGCCTCGGGCGGTGCCTCGAGATCGAGGATGCCGAGGAGGCGGCACGAGCGCGAGTCCCAGAAGACGGCCCAGCGGGCGTTCACGGAACCCAGCGCGAAGACGTCGTGGAGGTCTGACACGCTGCCATCGACGAGCGCGTAGGGGGCCAGGGCTTCCTTGTCAGTGAGGAAATTTTTCAGATCCCGGCGCGAGAGATCGAGTCGCAGGGGCAGCTCGACGGCCGCGGCGGCCGGGACCGGTGCCGGCGCTTGCCCCCGCGAAATCTCGACGGTGCCCCCTCCAGCCAAGACAAGTAGGCCGGGGAGGAGAAAGCAGCGAAGGGCAAAAGGCATGCGCAAAACGGCAGCAGTGTAAGGCGGTCCGGGAAAAGCTCAACCTTACAGGCGCTTCGTAAGAATCATCAAGAGAACAAAAATTTTAGAAAATAGAAAAAATCATTTTTAATTTAGTAAAATCTTAGTAAACTCCGCAGCGAACCCGATTTACCTTGCCATGCCGCCTGTATCGACTGTCTACGCCGGATTCTTCCTGGTTTCCCTCGCCCTGCTCTTCCTCATCTTTTGTGTGAATGTGCCAGAGATGTGGCGGTCATGGCGTCTTTTCTTCCGTCAGATGGCTGCGCGCAAGACCCGGGAAGAGCGCATGCTCGCCGACCTCGAAAAATTGATGGCCGAGGCGGAGCGTCTTGAGGGCATCTACTGCTTTGAACGGGTCGAGAGGCACCACGCCCCGTCGCGGTCGGTTGTCGGCGCGCGGGAGCAACAGCCGTTGACGGCGGCCTGAGGCCGTTTCCGGATTTTCGACCTGGGAGACCTCAGGTGGGATCAACGAGAAGCATCGTCTCCGAGTCGTCAGCATCGTCCTCCTCGAGGTGGGCGACGCTGTCGAGGTGTTCGGCGGCGAGGTCTTCGAGCTCGGCGACCGACGAGACCGTGGAGAATCGCTGGCGCAGGAATTTCCCGCCTTTCAATCCCTTGGTGTAAGCCATCAGGCGCGAGCGCAGCGACTGCATCGCATAACGTTCGCCGGGGAATTTACCCCACTCGACGAGAAGCCGGGCATGCCGGAGGATGAAGGTCCAGCGCTCTTCGAGGGCGACGGTCGGCGGGACGAGGCCGGTGGCGAGGTATTCCTTCGCCTCGCGGAAGAGCCAGGGATAAGCCATCGCGGCCCGGCCAATCATCACGCCGCTCACTCCGGTGGTGGCGCGGCGGCGTGCGACGTCGGCTCCGGAGGTGATGTCGCCATTGCCGATCACGGGGACCGAGACGGCACGGCTGCATTGGTCGATTACCTCCCAATCCGCCTCGCCGCTGTAGCCTTGGGCGCGGGTGCGGCCGTGCACCGCGATCGCCTGCATTCCGCAATCCTCGAGGATGTGGCAGACCTCGGGGGCGTTGATAAGATGCTGGTCCCATCCGATGCGGATCTTCGCGGTCACCGGCACCCGGTCGCCGACGCCTTTGGCGATGGACTCGGCGACATGGGCGAGGGTGGGACAGTCCTTCAGCAGGGAAGAACCGCCGTTTTTTGAAACGACCTTTTTTACGGGACAGCCGAAATTGATGTCGATGAAGTCGGGCTGTTTCCAGTCGATGATCTTTTTCGCGGCCTCGGCCATGCGCGGACCGTCGGCTCCGAAGAGCTGCACCCCGACCGGGCGCTGCGCGTCGTCGAACTCGGTGTAGATGCGCGTCCTTTCATCCGCCTGCATGATGCCCTCCGCCGAGACGAACTCGGTGACCATGACATCGGCGCCGAGTTCCTTGCAGAGACGGCGGAAGACCAAGTCCGTCACTCCCGCCATGGGGGCGAGGTAGAGGGGGAAGGCGTCGTTCTTGAACCAGGGGAGCATGTCGCGCGAGGGAGAAGCGCGACAGTAAAAGGGAAATGGGAAAAAGTAAAAGGTTGCGAGCTCGGGGAATGCGCGGATTCCACCACCTTGGCTGCGGCATGGTCGCGAGGATATTCATCTCCACCGGGTCCCGTATGTTCGCACGCCGCCCCGTGACCTAGTCCGTCCGTGGGCCTGAATCCAGGATAGGTCTCCACCATTGAGCAGCGGCTCTGAGACGAATGAACCAGTAAAAGGATCTCTGGGAGGGACTCACGCAAAAATCCCGCTCGCATTCGAAATCGTAGTGACTACCTTCCGTCATGAGTGTGTCGCTGCCTTTGGACGAAATGACCGTCATTGAAAAGCTTCAGATGATGGAGATTCTTTGGGAGGACCTGAGCCGCAATACCGACCTGATCGAATCGCCCGATTGGCACCGGGACGTTCTTGATGATCGGGAGCGCCGCATCGCCACGGGAGAGGCCCGCTTTTTGGATTGGGAACAAGCCAAGGCTGACATCCGCAGTCGGGTGAAATGAGGATCGAGGTTCTTGACGACGCGAAAGATGACCTGATCGACGGCTTTCGCTTTTACGAAGATCAGCTACCGGGGCTCGGTGCCTACTTTCTCGACTCCATCTTCGCCGATATCGATTCGCTTTTGCTCTACGCGGGTGCCCATCGAATCGTCTTTGGCTCGCATCGGGCCAACGCCAATCGTTTCCCCTTTGCGATCTACTACCGTGTGGAGGGTGGAGTGGTTCGTGTCCGAGCGATCATCGACTGCCGCCGCAATCCCACGTGGATTCGGCGACGGCTCGAAAAAAATTGAAGAGGGCAGGAAGCCATCCGGCCTTGCGATCCCAAGTCGAACTCAGCCTGTGATGAACCCCTGGAGACGGGTTCTCCCGTCCTGCTCTCACCGAGTCTCGACCAACTCCCGGATCGCCGCGATGTAGTCCGCGAGGCTCTCGTTCGGGCTCAGTTCCTGCGATTTCTCGAGATGCTCGAGGGCCTTCTCATAATCGGCGGCGGCGACGAGGAGGCGGCCATGGGCGAGAAGCGCTCCGGCGGCGGTCTCGGGGATGCGGGCGGCCTGCTCGAGCAACATGGCGGCTTCGATCTTTTGTCCGGCCTCTTCGCGGAAGCGGGCGAGGAGGAGGAGGCATTCGCCGTCGAGCGGTTCGCGGCGGAGCCATTCTTCGATTCGTTTCGCACCCGTGGCGGCGTCGCCGGTTTCCAACTCGAGCACGGCGCGGGCGCGGGTGAGGCGGGAGAGGAGGTCTTTTTCGCCTTTCGCCGGATCCAGCGCCTCGCGGTAACCGGCGACGGTTTCGAGGGTGGTCACGTATTCCTTGGCCAAGGGCCAATCGGAGCGGGAAAGGAACAACTCGAGGGCCTCGACGGCGCGGGTCGGCGAAGGCGGATTCGTCGAAGCGAGGGCGGCCCGGTATCGTTCGAGGGCCAGTTCGGGAAGATCACTCTGAAGGTAGAGATGCCCGAGGGAAAGGAGGGCGTTTGGCTCGAGGGTCCCGGCGCGATGGACAATCTCTAGATTCGCGGCGGCGGCAAGGGATTCATCGAGGTCGCTCCAGGCATCGGCTTGAATGAGCCAGGTCGCCGTCTCGCCGGGAGCCAAGGCGATCAAGGCTTGGAGGATGCTCGCCGCCTCGAGGGGACGCTTGAGTGCTAGGAGGGCCTGGGCCTCGCCGAGTTTCCACTGGCGTTCCTCCGGCTGAGTGAGCATGGCGAGGCGGTAGGCGTCGAGCGCGGCCTGGTGGTGGCCGTCGCGGGCGTGGCAGTAGGCGATGAGGCCGGCGGTGGTCCCGTCCTGTGATCCGAGGGCGAGGGCACGGACGAGATGCGTCTTCGCCTTCTCGAATTCCTCACGCTGGATAAGGACGACGCCGAGATTGCGATGGGCGTCGCGGAAGTTGGGGAATTGGGCGAGGGCCGATTCAAAGAATTTCACCGATTCGTCCGCATCCTTCGCTTCGCCTGCTTCGAAAAGGTGCGAAGCGAGGGTGAAGAGCATCGCGGGGCTCTTTTCGAGGAGCGAAGACTCGCGCAAGACGCTGATGGCCTTGGTTCGGTCGTTCGCCGCCATCGCCTTGGCCGACTCGTCGAGGTAGAAAGCCTCATCCTCGGTGATGCGCGGTTCGATCCGCGAATCGATTCCGTAGCTGGCGGTGATCGATTTGCGGAAGGTCTCGCTCTGCCAGAGCGGATCGATCGGCAGGGGTTCGGCGGCCGTGAGCGGCGAAGCGGCAAGCAAGGAGATGAGGAAGAACGTTCGCATCAAGAACGAAGGATGAGGGGCCAGCGGAAGAGAGCGTTAACGGAGCGTCCGTCTTTTTTCGGCGGAGTGAAACGGGCGCGGGTCGCAAAGGAGCGTGCCATCGCGGTGAAGTCATCGTGCGGGCTCTCGAGGACGCGTTTCACGGTGACGATGCCGCCACTGCTGATCTGAACCTCGAGGACGACCTTGGCTTCGTTCACTCCGGCTTTTTTCTGGCTGGGAGGAAACGTGACGGTGGGTTTGTTGACGAGACGGGGCTGGGAGTCGAGGTCGGCCGATGCGAAAGTCATCTGGGCGAGCGGAGCATCGTGCTCGGCGGCGAATTCCGAGCGATTGAGGCGGAGCTCGGGTTTGGACTCGAGCGAGGCTTTCACGGCGGGCGCGACAGAGTCGAGCTCGATTTTCAAATGCGGCAGGTCCGGCGGTGGCGGTGACGGTGGCGGCGGCTCCGAATCCGGAGGAGGGGGAGGAGGAGTCGGAAGGCTCACCGGCAGAGCGGTCGAGAGAGTGCGCAGGGTTACGGCGGGTTCCTCGTTGTTCCGGACCATTCGCATCCCGACGAGGAAGCAGACCAGTCCCACCGTCAGTCCGACGGAGGAGAGGATCTTGCGGATCTCCGCGAGGAGCTGTCCCTTTGGTTCAGTCATTGACGGTGGAGACAAAGACGTTGTCCGATCCGCCGAGCTTCGCTTCGTCGAGGACGGAGACGGTGACCTGGGTCGGGGTTTCTTGATCGGCCTGGATGATGACGGCACGCGGCTCTTGTTTGAGCAGGCGGGCGACGGTGCCGCGAACGCCTTCCACGCCGATTTCGCGACCTCCATAGAAGACTTGCCCGCTGCGAGTGACGCCCAGAAGGATGCACTCGCGCTCGATGTCCTGTTGGGTGGCGGCGCGGGGTTTGTTGACCTCGACTCCGGTCTCCTCGACGAACTCGGTCGTGACGATGAAGAAGATCAGGAGAATGAAGACGCAGTCGATCAGCGGCGCGATGTCGATCGCAAGCGGGCTGCCTTCATCGTGCTCTCCGAAGCGTTGGAATCGTCGCGACATGGCAATCAGGCGCTGAGGCGTCTCTGGCGGGAGACGCGCTGGAGGAGTTCGGATTCGGCCCGTTGGTAGCGCACGAGCATCTCGTCGTGGTGGCTCTTTAGCCAAGCGCAGACGATGTAGGTCGGGACGCCGATGACGAGACCGGTCAGGGTAGTGATGAGGGCCTCGAAGATACCACCGGCGATCGCGTCCATGGGCGAGCGCCCGCTCTCGTTGCCGGCGATGGCGGCAAAGGTCGCGAACATGCCCGTGACGGTCCCGAGCAGCCCGAGGAGAGGGGCTGCCCCGATCATGACGAAAGCGAAGGGAAATCGCCGGCTGACGCGCGAGAAGAGATGCTGCCCGATTTCCTGGAGTTGGCGGCCGGGGTCGGGCGAATCTGCAAGGATCTCGGTGAGGCGCTGCATCGGAGCCTCGGCGAGCGTCGGCTTGCCGAGAAACCGGGTCCATTCTTTTGGTGAGAGAAGGATCGCTTCGGGAAAATGAAGCGCGCTCCAGAGCCCGAGCAGGGCGTAGGCGATCCCGAAAGCCAGGAGGATGAGCACCCAGAAGACCCAGCCACCGCCGGATCCCAGGAGTGCTAACTCGTGCAGGAATCGATCAAGCGGGTTCATGATTTTTGATACCGTTGAGGAACGCGAGACTCGTCATTTCCATCGAGGACTTGACCCCTTGCACCTTGCGGCTGAGGAGGGCGTGCAGGATGAGCGCGGGGATGGCCACGACTAGTCCATACTCCGTCGTAATGAGGGCTTCCGAGATGCCGGAGGCCAGCTGTCTGGCATCGCCGGACCCGAAGACGGTGATGAGGCGGAAGGTCTCCATCATCCCGGTGACGGTGCCGAGGAGTCCGAGCAACGGAGCGGTCGCCGCGGCAATCGCAATGAGGGGAAGGCCACGCTGCAAAGGGGGGGCGGCCTCCAGATAACGCTCGTAAAGGGATTCCTCGAGGTCGTCTCGGGAGGCACCCGGATTTTCCTTCACAAAGGCGATCCCTTGCTCGAGGATTCCGCGGGCGGGATGGCGCATTTGTTCGGCCTCGGTTCGCGCTTTCCCGATCTCTCCCTGGTTCATCGCCGTGATCACCCGTTGCACGGAGGTGGCGGAGACTTCCTTGATCTTGGCAAGCTGGAACCACTTCACGAGGGCGGCGAGGAGCGCGACAAGGGCGAGGATGAGGATCGGGTAGATCCAGAAGCCGCCCGCCTTGGTGTGCTCGATCAGGGATTCCTCGGTCTTTTCCAGCTCGACGGCGAGCCCGAGAGTGGGGTCAAATTCCATCGAGGCTTTTTCGCCCGCGACGAGGGACTTCAAAGCCTCTGGATTGGCAGCCGCGTGGACGACTTTCGGACGGAGGTCGGGGCCGTCGCCGACGATTCCGGAAAGCCCACCGTCATCTGAGAGGAAGAAGCGGACGGGACCGGCTTCAGCAAAGCGACCCGGAGTCAGGACGCCATCGGGAGCGACCGCGCCGCCCGGTTCCACGAGAATGCCGCGGTTGAGCCCGAGCCTTTCGAGGAGGTTCGTGCCAACCCAGAGCGGATCCTTCCCGGCCTGTTCTGGGGCGCCTTTGGCAGGCGTGATCTCGTTTGTCTCGGCGGTGCGTCGGAAATCGCCGAGGAGACTCTCGATGTAAAGTTTCTCGTCGCGCCAGACTTTCAGATCTTTCTCCCACTTCCCGGCTTCGGCTTCGGCGGCCTCGCGGCTGGTGCGGGCGAGGTCGGCTTGGCGGCGTTTCTCACGCAGGTCGGAGGCGATGCGTTCGGTCTCCATCGCGACGGGAGGCTTCTGCTCTGCGATCGACTGGCGCAGGGCGGCGAGTTCATCGAGGGCGGCGCGGAGGTCGGCTTCGATGGAAGTGGCGGCCGTCCCATAAGATTCGAGCCCGGGCTGGGGAGCCGCTGCGGGGGGCTTCGCGCTTGCCGCAGGCTCTTGTGCGTTGCCCGCCAAGCTCAAGGCGAGGAAAGAGAGAATGAGGAGAGTGCGGGTCATCGCGTTTCGGATGCGGGGGCGGAGGGAAGGGGAACGAAAGGCAGGGTAACGAAAGCTGCGGTCGCTTCTCCCGTCTGGATGGCGATGGCGTCACGCACCGAAGCCGCGATGGAGCGGTCCTCCGTCCAGGTCCAGCCGTTGGTCCCGGGCTGGCCATAGCCTGCCAAGGTCGCGGCGGCGTCGACATACCAGGCTTGCGAGAGGCCAAGGTAGAGAATGCGCACCTCGATCTCTTTCCCTCCGACCTCGCGGATCTCGGAGGTCACGGTGAAGGTGTCGTCGAACTCCTTGGCCGACTGGAGAACGAGAAGGACATCGCGGACGCGGTCCTGCAACGGGCGTTCGGGATCCGCCTCTTCGATCCGCTGGACGGTGTCGTCGATCTTGTCCCGCAACGGAACCGGAAATCGCGCCAGGACCTTTCTCGTATCGGCTTCGAGTTTGGCGAAACCGGCCTCGAATTCACCGCGCCATTTTTTCAACTGGTCGCGCTCCGAAGCGGCCTGGGCCCTTTTTTCCGAGAGTTCCCCGACCCGGCTACCGGCGGCCAGGATGAATTCGTCGAGCTGGGTTGTTTCCTTCGCCCGGATCGCATTCAGCTCCGCAAGAGTCGCCTTTTCGGTCTTCCAAGCGGCGGCTTCCTCGCTGATGAGTCTGCGGGTCGTGATCCATTCCTTGGTCTTCTGCTGAAGGACGGAGACGGGCACGGACGCCGCTTCCTGCGCGATCGACGGCAGCACCAAAAGGAGGGTGCCGAAAGCGATTAGGATGCGGGACTTCGGATCGATCATGGGGAGGGAAGGATAAGGGCCTTTGCTGGATGAAACAACCCTCACCGCTCGCCTCCCTGCTGTTGACCAAGCCTGACGGCGGAACGGTGAGGGGCGTGGTGCGAACGGACCAAGGGGAAGGGGCTCACTTCGAGATGACGGACTTGCCACCGGCAGGGACGAATCCGGGTTCCCAGAGCATTTCAAATCCGATGTAGAATTCACGCGGAGCGTTGCCCCGGGCACCTTCGGGGATGCGGCTGGTGATCATGACCTCTTCAAAAAGGTTATGCACGCCGCCGATGAGTTTGGTGGATGCGTTGATCTGGTAGTAGGCTCCGAGATCGACGATCATGCCGCCGTCGATTTCCCCTTGGCGGGAAGAGGTCACCGGCACCGGCGAATTCAGAGCGGTGCCGAAGGCGTCGCTCACGTAGGTCGCGGCGAGTTCGACGCCCCAGACGTCGGTCTCGAGACCGATCCCGGCTGCGACTTTCCATTCGGGCACGTAGGGGATCTCGGCTCCGGGAATGCCCGAGCCACCGGCCCCGTCGCCGTAGATGTTTTCGCCGCCTCCAGCGACAAGCGCTTCGTCGAGCGTCGCACTCGTCCAGGTCGAGCTGAGGAAGAGCGGCATGCGCACGTCGTTGCTCTGGAAGGGATCGTAACTGACGAGGGCCTCGACCCCGTGCACGTTGGCGGTGCCGGCGTTGGTGACAGGAACACCGACGAGACCAAGCCCGGCGCTCGTGCTGATGATCTGCTCGAAGTCGGTGATGAAACCGGCGAGCTCCGCATTGAAGTTGCCGCTGCGGTGACGCACCCCGAGTTCATAGCTGACGCTTTCCTCGGGCTGCACCTTGTCCGCCACCGTGTCCTTCGGACTGGGGATGGCGATGCCTTGGTGGACGCCGCCGAAGAGCGAATTGGCGTCGTTGATTTCGTAGTTCAAGCCGATCCCGGCGACCCACCAGTCGAGCTCGCCATTGCCCACGCCGGTGATGGTGTTGGTCGCGTCCGGCGCGAAATCGGTGAAGTGCAGATCGACGGTCTCATAGCGGACGCCGGGGGTCACGGTGAGGCTGCCGACTTCGATGTCGTCCTTGATCCAGAGCGCCGTCGCGGTGGACTCCTCGTAGCCATTGCCGCCTGAGCCGGGACCCCGATTGATCACGGTGGGGAACAGACCGGCACCCGCGAGGACCACATCGGTGTTTTCCTGGAAGAGGCGGATGCTGTCCTCGTGTTGGCGCACGCCAAAGTTCAGGGTGTGGCCGATCTCACCGGTCTCGAAGCGGTAGTCGCCCGAGAACTGGGCTCCATAGCTCTCATAGGAACGGGCGTTGTGGCGGTAGCCGAGATTGCCGGGAGCTAGGCCCTTCAGGGTGAGGAGATCGACGAGATTGCCGGTCGGTCCGAGGGTGGTGTGGAGGGCGTTGCCGTTCACGTTGCGGATCTTGAACCAGTCGCGTTCGAACTGGTTGTAATACCCGGCGAACCGCAGATCGAGATCGTCGGTCGGGGAGAGTGAATACTTCAGATAGGTGCGGTGCTGCTCGGTCGTGATGTTGTCGAGGAAGCTGCCCGCGTAGCGGCGGTAGGGATCGGCTTTGAAGTCGGCATCGGTGAGTCCGAGGTAACTTTCGTCGGCGTCGACATCGGAGTGGCCGTATTTGAATTCGATCTTCTGATTGAGGGCCGAGTTCGGTTCCCACGAGAACTTGATCATCGGCTCGATCACGGCATAGCCCGTCTCGTCGGACCCGGGAATGCCGCGGCCCGGCTCGATCGTGCGGAAGCCGTCGGAGCGTTTGTAATAGAGCTCGGCGAGGTAGCCGAACTTGCCCGCGTCGAACTCGAGGGTATCACCGTAGTGGCTCTGGGCCTGCCAGGTGTTGTTGCTCCCATAGGTCGAGCGCAGGTAGAATTGCTCGCTCTCGGGGATGGGGGTGGAAAGGTAGTTGATCACCCCCCCGGTGGTGTTGGGGCCATACCCGATTTGGCTGGAGCCTTTCAGCACTTCGACCCCGGCCATCCGCGCGATGTTGGGGGTGTAATAAGCCCCCGGCGCGGAGTAAGGAGCCGGAGCCTGGAGGATGCCGTCCTCCATCACCGTGATCTTCTCGTTGCGGGTGCCGTCGACGCCTCGGATCGAGATGTTGGGGAAAAGACCCGATCCATCTTCCTCACGCACATAGACCCCGGGGACGCGGGCGAAGACCCGGTTTGGGTTCGTGTAATTGAATTCGCGGATCTCCTGGGTCGTCACGAAGTAGCCGGAGCCGGGAAGGGAGTAGGTCTCCCCAGGACCGCCGGTGATGATCTCGGGTTCGATCGTGTCGTAGACCTCGACTTCGACCGGGCGAGAGGCGGTCGCTGCACGAGGCACCGGAGCGGGGGCCGGCGCCGGTGCTGAAGTGATAACGGTGGCGTCGAGCTCGCTCGTGGTATCATCGATCACCGGAGCGGTGGTCGTCGCGACGTCCTGGGCCTGGGCCAGACCGAGACTAGAAACGACGAGGGCAGGCAGCAAGGAACGCCGAAGAGCACGGCGAGCGACGGAAGGCGGAAAAGCGGTTGTTTTCATGCGATAACCTCCTTTAATGATAGGCGGTCTCAATATCAAGCGGATTTTCGGAGATTCTTGCGCCAAAAATGTCAGAAAAGCGCCGGGGAATCGCGAGACGCCGAGTGCAGAGGCTCAGCCCCGGGCGCGGCGGGCAGCGATGAAGGAACGCACGGCCATCACCGTGAAGAAAAGGCAGATCACCGTCATCACGAGGACCAGCTTCGGAGCCGCTTCGTTGAAATTGACCGTGCCTTTGATCAGTCCGGGGATGAGGCGTCCCAGCCCGGCCAGCGTGCCAAGGAGCGAGAAAGTCACCGCGATGTGCATGCCGAGCATCGTCTTTTTCAAGGCGATGAGGGCACCGATGAGCATGGGAATCCCGACGAACGCGGGAATCATTGCCGTTATGGATTGTTTCGTCGCTCCGATCGCCTCCCAGGCGAAATAACCGACGAGACCGGTGACGATGAGCAGGGCGGAGCAGGCAAACGCGAGGATTTTCATGGTGGATGATACGCTTAGGACGGATCGGAGGAAGTTCAATCGATTCCCGCGATGACGCGCCATTGTTCGGGCGCGAGATCATCAGGAAGGAGGTAGGGGCCGACGCGCTCGCGATGCAGTGAGGTGAGGCGGATTCCGTCGAGCCGGTGAAACATGCGTTTGATTTGGTGATAGCGCCCTTCGACGAGCGTGACACGGGCGAGGCGTTCCTCGAGGATTTCGAGCCGGGCGGGCCGTGTCGTGAGTCCCTCGGTCGCGAACCAGAAACCCTCGGCAAAACGGGCCACCGCCTCGTCTGGGATGGACCGGTCGGTGGCAACGAGGTAGACTTTTTCGACTTTGGCAGTCGGATCCGAAAGCGCCTCCGACCAGGTGCCGTCGTTCGTCAGGAGAACGAGTCCGGTGGAACTGCGGTCAAGACGGCCGGCGAGATGCAGGGTGGCTTTGTCAGGATGATCGATCAGGTCGAGGACGGTTCGGTGCACCGGATCAGAAGTGGCGCTGAGGATGCCGGCAGGCTTGTGGAGCATCAGATGGAGGCGCCCGGTAGCGGCCTGCACGATCGCGCCATCGCAGACAACCTCTTCAAAACGCGAAACCGGGCGCCGATGATCGGTCGTGATCGTTCCTCCGACCGTGACCCGTCCTCCGAGGAGGAGGGACCGGGCTCCGCGGGTGCCCGTGCCGAGGCGCTTGGCGATGAGATCTTCAAGTTTCAAACCGCCGACACTTTCACGCCCCGGTCAGGGTCGTCCAAGCGAAATCGTCTCGGACCCGTCGATCGCATCCCAACGCGTCATCGCCCGATACGGGAATTCGGACGAGGTTGCCACCCGAGGTCTACGACCACGAAAAAGGGCGGTCCCTCGCGGAACCGCCCTTTCGGAATTCATCGTTCAGCCGCAGCTCACTTCTTCTTCGCGGCGCGCTTTTCCTCGATCGCGGCTTGGGCGGCGGCGAGGCGGGCGACGGGCACGCGGTAAGGCGAGCAGCTCACGTAGGCAAGGCCGACGGTGTGGAAGAACTTCACCGAGTCCGGATCGCCACCATGCTCGCCACAGATGCCGAGCTTGATGTCGGGACGGGTCTGGCGGCCCTTCTTCACGGCGATCTCGACGAGTTGGCCGACGCCGGTGGCATCGAGGGTCGCAAAGGGGTTCTTCTTGAACACTTCCGCCTCGGTGTAAGGCATGAGGAAGGATCCCATGTCGTCGCGGCTGATGCCGAGGGCGGTCTGGGTGAGGTCGTTCGTGCCGAAGCTGAAGAACTCGGCGTTCGCCGCGATCTCGTCAGCGGTGAGGGCGCCGCGGGGCACCTCGATCATCGTGCCGACCTGGTATTCGAACTTCACCTTCTTCTCGGCCATCACCTTGGCGGCGGTGGCGTGGACGATCTCGGCCTGGAGGTCGAACTCCTTCTTGAATCCGACGAGCGGAATCATCACCTCGGGCTTGACCTTGATCTTTTTCTTCGCCACATCAGCGGCGGCTTCAAAGATGGCGCGGGCCTGCATCTCGGTGATCTCGGGGTAGGCGATGCCGAGACGGCAGCCGCGGTGGCCGAGCATGGGGTTGAACTCATGGAGTTGCTCGACGCGGTTCGCGATGTCTTCGGCCTTGACTCCGAGTTTCTGCGCGAGTTCGGCCTGCGACTTGGCGTCGTGGGGGAGGAACTCGTGGAGCGGGGGATCGAGGAGACGGATCGTCGCGGGGAGGCCCTTGAGCTCGGTGAAGATGCCGGTGAAGTCTTCCCGTTGGTAAGGGAGGAGCTTGGCGAGAGCCTTCTGACGGCCTTCGAGGGTGGTGGCGAGGATCATCTCGCGCATCGCGTCGATGCGGTCGCCTTCGAAGAACATGTGCTCGGTCCGGGTCAGGCCGATCCCCTTGGCGCCGAAGGCGAGGGCGATGCGGGTCTGCTCGGGCGTGTCGGCGTTGGTGCGGACGGCGAGGCGGGTCGCCTTCTCACACCAGCTCATGAGCAGGAGGAAGTTCTTGAACTTCTCCGTCTTCTGAGCGGCCTTGTCGTTGCTGACGATACCGGTGATGATCTCGCTGGGAGCCGTCTTGAGCTCGCCCGCGTAGACCGTGCCGGCGGTGCCGTCGATGCTGAGGAAGTCGCCTTCCTTGAAGGTCTGACCGGAGGCCGTGACCGTCTTCTTGTCGTAGTCGATCTCAAGCGCGGCGGCGCCGCAGACGCAGACCTTGCCCATCTGGCGGGCGACGAGGGCGGCGTGGCTGGAGACTCCGCCCTTCGCCGTGAGGATGCCCTCGGCGGCGATCATGCCGCGGAGATCTTCCGGCGAGGTTTCGTTGCGGACGAGGAGGACTTTTTCACCCTTGGCTTCGGCGATCACGGCGCGGTCTGCGTTGAGGTAGATCTTACCCGAAGCGGCACCGGGACCGGCGGGGAGGCCCGAGGCGATCGCCTTGGCTTTCTTCACCTCGGCGAGGTCGAAGATAGGGGCGAGGAGCTGGTCGAGCTGATCGGCGGGGTTGCGAAGGATCGCGGTCTCCCAGTCGATGAGGTTTTCCTTCACCATGTCTGCGGCGAACTTCAGGGCGGCGGCGGCGGTGCGTTTGCCGTTGCGGGTCTGCAGCATGAAGAGCTTGCCTTCCTGGATCGTGAACTCAACGTCCTGCACGTCCTTGAAGTGCTTCTCGAGAATTGCGCGAACCTTCATGAGGTCGGCGTAGCTCTTCGGCATCTGCTTCTTGAGCTCGGAGACAGGCTCGGGGGTGCGGACACCGGCGACGACGTCTTCACCTTGGGCGTTGATGAGGAACTCACCGTAGAACTCGTTGACCCCGTTGGCGGGGTTGCGGGTGAAGGCCACGCCGGATCCGGAGGTGGTGCCGGTGTTGCCGTAGACCATCGCCTGCACGTTGACGGCCGTGCCCCACTCGGCGGGGATGTTGTATTTGCGGCGATAGACGATGGCGCGGTCGTTCATCCAGGAACCGAAGACGGCTCCGGCGGCTCCGAGGAGCTGCTCCCAAGGATCGTTCGGGAAGCCCTTCCCGGTGCGGTCCTTGACGAGCTGCTTGAAGCGCTTCACGAGTTCCTTCTGATCATCGGCGGTCAGGTCTGAGTCGATGATGTCGCGGTGATACTTGGCGTGTTTGAACTCTTCGATGACGACTTCGAAGGGCTCGTGGTCTTCCCCTTCGCGCTTCTGCACGCCGAGGACGACGTCGCCATACATCTGGATGAAGCGGCG
>DGXY01000092.1:0-1080 GCA_002396885.1 Akkermansiaceae bacterium UBA5020 | reverse complement strand
TCATGCCCGGCATCGAGTCGCGGGCACCGGAGCGCACGGCCACGAGGAGCGGCATGCCCTTGGCATCGCCGAACTTGCAGCCCATGATCTTCTCCATGTTGCGCACGCCGGCTTCCATCTGGGCGCGGAGCACGGCGGGGTAGGTCTTCTTGTTGTCGTAGAAGTAGGTGCAGACTTCGGTCGTGACGGTGAAGCCGGGAGGCACGGGGAGACCGATGCGGGTCATTTCCGCGAGGTTCGCGCCCTTGCCGCCGAGGAGGGCCTTCATGCCGCCGTTGCCGTCGGCTTTGGCGTCACCCCAGGTGTAGACGTATTTTGTCGCCTTGGGAGCCTTGGGAGCCGCCTTCTTCGCGACGACTTTCTTCGCGGGCGCTTTCTTGGCCACGGGCTTTTTCGCTACGGGCTTTTTCGCGGCAACTTTCTTGGCCGGAGCCTTTTTCGCGGGGGCGGGTTTCGTCGCCGCGGATTTCTTCGCGACGGGTTTCTTGGCGGTCTGCTTTTTAGCCATGGTTTTTGTTGGGATCCAGGTGGTTGGTCTTGAGAGAAAAGCGCGTGGAAGACGACAAAGCGGCCCGAGGGGGGGGAGGGGGCGGGCTGCGACCGTGCGGGGGCGAACGGAGAAAAACAGCCTCGACGCTGAGGCGCGCAACTGTAAGCGATGCCGCAGGAGTGTCAACCGCGATCGCGCCGCGGCGAAGCGGGCAAGGAGGACCGTGCCCCTCCAACGCAAGCGTGGGTGAAAGTCCAAGATCTTCGAAATGGCAAGACGGCGAAGCCGTGGAGGGGCAAGCTCCCGCTTGCCCGCCGATCTACCGAAGCCTTTCCATACGAGTCAGCGCTCAGGCCCCTCTATCACGCCCGCGGATCGCGCGGGCAAGGAGGACCTTGCCCCTCCAGCGCAAGCGTGGATGAAATCCAAGACCTTCGAAATGGCAAGACGGCGAAGCCGTGGAGGGGCAAGCTCCCGCTTGCCCGCCGATCTACCGACGCCTTTCCATACGAGCCAGCGCTCAGGCCCCTCCCTCACGCCCATGCATCGCCCGGGCAAGGAGGACCTCATTCGCGTCAACCTAAGTCGCA
>DGXY01000121.1:6067-6303 GCA_002396885.1 Akkermansiaceae bacterium UBA5020 | reverse complement strand
GGCGGGTGGGAGGAGGGGGACTCCCTCCGGGGCGGGCATGGAGCCGAGGAAGCGCTCGAACATCGTGAGATCGATCTTGCCGCGGCCGGGGGCGGGTAGCTTGGCGATCTGGGCAGGCTCGAAGGCATAGGTCTGCTGGGCCCAGCCGGCGGCGTTGTTGTAAGAGCCGATCCCGTCGTCGCGGACGAGGAAGATGATCTTCGAATCGGGAAGCTCCTTCACTTTCTTGAGAAATG
>DGXY01000121.1:0-5894 GCA_002396885.1 Akkermansiaceae bacterium UBA5020 | reverse complement strand
CACTTTCTTGAGAAAGGTTTCATACGAGGTGTCGGCGATGATGACCTCGGCGGTGGAGCTCACCTGGGTCTGCTGATCCTTGTTCCAGTAGAGGACGATCTTGCCACCCGAGGCCTCGACGAAGAAGGCCTTGGAGCCCTCGGTCATCCCGGAGCCGGCCGGTTGGATGATGACGGGAGGAGGCGTGTTGGCGACGAGGTTTCGCTTTTTGATCTCGGCGGCGAGCGTCTCGATCTCCTTCTTCATGTCCTTCGTCTGCTGGTCGTAGCCGGTGATCTCGAGGAGGAGGTTGTCGAGCTCTTTGAGCAGGTTTTCACTGAGGACCTTCGAGGCGTCTGCCTCGGAGATGAGTTTTCGAAGGCGGGCAGCCGCGGACTCCTTGGCCTCGGATTCCTCCTCGAGGGTCGCAAGTCTGGTGAGGAGCGGTTTCGACATCTCCTCGTTCGCCTCGGCATCCTTCTTTTTCTGGTTCAGGCTCTTGTAGAGGATGGCACGGTCGACTTCCTCTTGGGTGCGGCCCTCGGTCTGGGTCGTCTGGGAGACGGCGAGGAAGACGATGATCAGCACGAGCACGCCGATGAGCGAGCACAAGATGTCCAAAAAGGGCACCATGAGGATTTCCTCGCTCGCGTGATTTCGGCGTCTCGACATGGGGGGATGTCAGTGTGACGGTTCTCGAAGGGGAAAGGCTCAACCGCGGCTGAACCAGCCCTTTTTGACGGTCTGGTTGATGACGATCTGCTTCTCTCCGAGATCCTTGAGAGTCGAATTCAAAGCGGTGATGCCCTCGGCGAGCGCGCGGGTGTGGTCGCTCGTGGTCTTGACGGAGTCGGTGGCGGCGGCGGTGAATTCGTCTCGCATCTGCTGCATCGTCGTGGAGAATTCCTCGCTGACGTGTTGCTGGTGCTCAGCGGAGCGCTGCTCGAGATTCGCCGCGTATTCCATCATCGTTGCGGAGAGGGCGTTCAGGTCGACGAGGAAGTCGCTCTGGGCGCTGGCGACGGCGCGGACGAGGTGGTTCATGACGGCCTCGGTGTCACCCCCGGCGACGCCAGCACCGTCGTTGAGACGGGGGACAAGCACTTCGTTGCAGAACGAGTCGATGTTGTTGAGGTTGTCATCCTCCATCTTGATCATCGCGTTCATCGGGAAGTTCACGAGCATCGCGAAGACAAGACCCACGAGGGTCGCGTCGAACGCGGTGCCGAGACCACTGATAACGCCCTTGAGAACGCCGATGATGGCCTTCACGTCCTCGAGGTTGTCGAAGCTGAGGCTGAGGAGGGCGTGGGAAAGGCCAAGCACGGTGCCGATGAAACCAAGGATCGGAATGGCCCAAAGGAAGGCCTTGACCCCCGCAAAGCTCTGCGCGATCCGCCCGGCATCGATGTCGGACTGCGCCGACATGAGATGGACGACGTCTCCGGAGTTTTGCTTGATCTCAAAGATCTCCAGCGACTTGCGGATGCGGTTGACCATCATGCTGTCGCGAAGATTCGAAGGCAGCTTGTAAAGGTGGTCGATGAAGGATCCGACATTCTCGGCATTGATTTCATTGCCAAGCTTGTAGGGCAGGATGTCCAGAAGCATGGCGGCCTTTTGATGGCGCAGCTTCATGAACTTCATCACGAGGATGACGATTGCCCAGAAAAAGAAGAGGGTGTTGAGACCGTTCACCTCCAAGTGGCCTTTCCAGACCATCGCGAGGTATTGCATCATCGAGTATTCCGACGAGGGGGTGCCTTGAGGCGGGGAGAAAAGAAGGAGGAAGCCGAGGAACAGGATAGTGGCACCCGCCGCGATCCCGAAGGAGACGAGCATGTTCGCGTTGGTGGGATCGGTCTCTTCCCAGCCTCCCCGTGAACCGAATTGGCGCTCGTGATTCGAGCTCGGAGCCGTTGTCCCCGTCGTGGCGCGCGCGCCCGCGCTTGTGAGGTTAGGGGCGGGGATCTTGAATTTCGGCTGGGTTCCCGCATCTGCTTCCGTCTCCGCGGCTTCCGCGGGGATCTGCAGTTTGGTGCTGCAACCGGGGCAACGGACTTGTTTGCCGGCGTGTTCCGCCTCCGCTTTCAACTGCATGCCGCACGATGGGCAACTGAATTCCATTTCTGCTCCTTTGGTTTTTTGGGGTCTCTTCGTGATTGACTCCGTCCGAGGCCACTCGCGGGACCAGTGGTCGAAACTGGGGTGAGATGATTCCTGACGGAGCTCACCGAATCCCTGACTCGACACCTACCGACCTCGACTGCGGGAAAGACACCATGGCGTTTTCCCGGCGGACTCAACGGAGGGCGGGATTCAACGATTTCCAAGGAGACAAGTCAAGAACGGTATCGCTTGATTTTGGATTAATTTTTTGCGATCCCGGGTTCGCTTTTGGTTAGGGGCTGGTCTACAGCTTTGAATGTCAGATGGTGAGCTCGCTGCAAAGGATCACGGGTGCCGCGGCGGGAGCAATGATGCTCTCGGTCTCGTCCTGTTCGCTCGGCGTGAAGGTGCGCGAGGACTGGGGCAGTCTCCGACGCCAACCCATCCCGCTCGGTGAAGCGTCGCTGACCTGGGCCGAGATGCAGCGGGGCGGCACCCCGGCTCCGGAGGCGATGGATCGTTACAACGAGGCGGTGCGCTCCTCTCTCGTACAGGTCGCGGACAACTGGACGAAGGGCGGCGCGCAAGTCTCGCTCTTGGAGACGACCGAGGGCGGCGCGAACCTGCGCATTCAATCCGCCAACGTGCCCGACTTGGCCGGGGCCGATGAGATCGTGCCGGCGGACTTTGTGAAAATACGCCGCGGGCTCCGGGCGGAGTCGGTCGTGACCGGGGTGGGGACGCCCTTGATCGTGCGCAAGTCCCGGAGTGAAAGCGATCCGATGATTCCCGAGACCGGTCTTTGGGTGCCAGTGACGGCGGTGCTGAATCTCGATCGACCGACCGAACCCCTCCTTGAGTTTCTCGACCCCACGGTGCGCGGGACGATCGCCTACGGCGGCAGGGAATATCCTCTCTCCGCGAACTACACCGCGGCCTTTGCCCGCGATTTTCACGACCGTCAATTTCAGTTCGAGAGCCTCGGCGCGCTCCTGCGCTTCGAGGAGTTTGCCGACCGCATGGGGATCTACCGGGTGACACCCTATCATCCTCACAAAGAACTTGTTGTTTTCATCCATGGGATCAACTCGAGTCCTTCCACGTGGGACGAAATGATGAACCGACTCTACGGCGACAAAGCCATCCGCGAGCGCTACGAGTTCTGGACCTTCGGCTATCCGACGGGTGCGCCGATCCCCTACATGGCGGCGGAGTTCCGCGAGGCGATCGGGAAGATGCTGGCCTTCCGTGAGGCACGTGGGGCGCGTGACCAGGACATCACGATCGTGGGGCACAGCATGGGCGGCCTCATCGGCAAGACGATGACCTTCTCCAGCGGCGACGCGGAGTGGAACCGTCTTTTCAAAGTGCCTCTCCCGCAGCTCGAGATCGCCGAGAGCGAGCGGGAAACCCTGCGGCGGATGCTCTATTTCGAGCCCATCCCGGAGGTGAAGCGGGTCGTCTTCTGCGCCTCGCCGCACAAAGGCACCGAAATCGTCGATCACCCGGGGGCGAAGCTCGTCGTTGATCTCATCCAGGTGCCGAAGCAGCTGGTGCTCCTCTCGACCGAGCTCATCGCCCGGAGTGCCGACACGCTCACGCCCGAGGGGATCGAATTCACCCGCGACCGCCTCACTTCGCTGGAGCAACTCAGCGCCAACGCCTGGACGACCTCGGTCTTTCTCAACAAACCCCTCAATCCCGGGGTCTCCTATCATTCCATCATTGGCAACAGCCGTCTTCCCCGGGTGCCACTGGAGAAGACCGGCGATGGAGTCGTGCCCTACACGAGCGCCCATATCGAAGGGGTCGCTTCCGATCTGGTCGTGCGCCCTTCCGGCCACTCGGTCCACCACACCGATGCGGCGGTCGAGGAGATCCGGCGCATTTTGAATCTGCCGTGACGGGCCGGGACGCGAAGGATGGCGGAAAAGGGAGTTGCTCCCGGACCCGCGTGGCTCTTACACTCCGGCCCCGATGAGCGAAGACTCCACCGTCAAAACGGCACCCTCCCCGATGTCTCCCGAGGAGCGTCATTCCCTCCTCGAGGGAGACTACGGCTGGCGGCAGCGCGGCGGGTTGATCGTCGGGATCGTCGGGCTCCTCGCCTGCTTTTTCGCGCCACCGCTCTTCGGTTTGAGCCCCGAGGCTTCGCGGGTGGCGCTGCTGGCGATCACCATGGCGATCTTCTGGGTCACCGAGGCCCTTCCCATCCCCGCGACGGCGCTGCTGCCCCTAGTGTTGCTGCCTGCTCTCGGCGTCACCGAGGGAAAAACGGCAATGAAAGAAGCGGCTGCGCCCTACGCTGATCCCATCATCTTTTTGTTCATGGGTGGCTTCATGCTTTCGCTCGCGATGGAGCGGTGGAATCTCCATCGTCGCGTCGCCCTCGCCATCATCGACCGGGTCGGGACGCGGCCACGTTCGCTATTGCTCGGCTTTCTCGTCTCGGCCGCGTTCGTGAGCATGTGGACGAGCAACGCGGCGACGGCAATGATGCTGATGCCCATCGGGCTCTCCGTCTATGGGATGATCCGCGAGGCGCAGGGGGCCGCGAAAGCCGCCGGTTTCGGTGCCGCCCTCGTCCTCGCGATCGCCTACGGCGCGAATGTCGGCGGAATGGGTTCGTTGATCGGGACGCCGCCCAATACCATTCTCAAGGGTTACATGGAATCGGCCCACGGGATCGAGATCGGATTCGCCCAATGGCTCTGGATGGGGCTGCCGCTCGTGGCGATCTCCCTGCCACTGGTGCACCTCATCCTCACACGGGTGAGCTTCCGGATCGACAACACGGACTTCCCCGGCGTGCGCGACGCTTTGCACGCGGAAAGGAAAGGGCTGGGACGCATGCGTTGGCCGGAGTGGGTCGTGACCGGTGCCTTTCTCCTCGCGGTCGGGCTGTGGGTCAGCCGCGAACTCTGGAAGGCCGATTTTCCCGCCCTCACCGACGAGGTCATCGCGATGGGGACCGCCCTTCTTCTCTTTGCCGTGCCGGTCGATGTCAGGAAGGGGATCTTTGTCCTCGATTGGACCTGTCTCCGGAAAATGCCTTGGGATGTCCTGATTCTTTTCGGGGGCGGACTTAGCCTCGCCGCCGCCATCGAAAAGACCCAGCTCGCCGCCGCCATGGTGACGGCTTTGGGTGGCCTGGCCGGGTGGCCGCCCTTCCTCATCGTCGTGCTTGTCAGCGCCGTCATGGTCGTGGCCACCTCCCTGACGAGCAACACGGCCACCACCGCCGCCTTTCTCCCCGTGATCGGATCGCTTGCCGTTGCTATGGATCAGCCCGTGCTGCTCCTCTGCATCCCCGTCACCCTTGCCGCCAGCGCCGACTTCGCCCTGCCTGTCGGCACCCCGCCCAATGCGATCGCCTTCGGCACCGGCCTCATCACTCTGCCCCGCATGGTGAAAGCCGGGATCTGGGTCGACCTGCTTTTTGTGATCCTCATCCCCGTCGTGATGTGGACGATCGGACGCTGGGTGTTTGGGGTTTGAGGGGGGGAAGAGCTGCCTACGGAATACAAGGAATACACGGAAGGGATTTCCAGACAACGATACTGGGGTGAAAATGGAAGGCCATCAAAGCCTTCTCGTTCCGTGAATTCCGTGAATTCCGTGGGCCACCCATTCGGCTTCTGGAATCAGACGACGCTGGGTCTCTGGGGTGTGAAAGATGGAAGAAAGGAGAAAGGGCTGCCCACGGAAGGCACGGAGTTTAACGGAATCCTTTCACGGACATCGAGATCGGCGTGGAGCGGAAAGGCCGTCAATGCCATCTCTAGACCCTTTGCCAAAATTTTCTG
>DGXY01000003.1 GCA_002396885.1 Akkermansiaceae bacterium UBA5020 | reverse complement strand
CCCCGCTCATTCCGATCCACCCGGAGTCCATCCTTGATCTCCGGCCAGATCACGTAGAAGCGGGTCTTGCTCATCCCCGTCTCTTCGTGGACGCGCCGTTGCAAGGCACTAACCCGCAGCCACTCGGTTCCCAGGCATTCGAGGATGTCATCCGCGGCATACTGGCGCCCGAGCCCCGGCTTCCTTCGCTTCCCATCGGCGCCGATCGCCTCGCGGTAGCGTTCCGCATCAAAGTCACCATCGATCCGGTAGACGCCCACTTCCTCGTCGTAGACCACGCCGATCTCCTCGAAGGGCTTTCCGTTGTTGTTCTTCCCGCACGCGAGGATCAGCTTCGATTCATCGTCCGGATCGGCAGGGGCGAGGTTCCACTGACTCCGCACCCAGGCATGAAGCACCTTCGAGTTGCGGCCGTAGCTGCCACGATCCCATCCCACCGCCTTGCTCGCGCCGGCCTTCCCCGTCAGCGAGTGGTGAACCACGAACGGCACCCGGGCCGGGTTGCCCTTCCTCACCGCCTGGCTGATCGCCATGAGCACCGCTCGGCAATCCCGGTCCGAGTTCAGATCTCCCGAGGTGAACGTGTTCAGCGGGTCGAGCACCACGAAGTCTGGCGAGCAGTCAAAGATCGCGGCCTCCACCTCCTCGAGGATCTTCGCTTCCCCGAGGTCGAGGAAGGCGTCGTTCTCCCGCTCGATCGTGTGGAACATCAGGGACCGGTCGAGAGTGCGGATTTCCGCATCGCTCAGCTCGAGCCCCTTGATGAGCTTTTCGATGTCCGAGCGGATCCGCCGGTTGCTGTTCTCGGTCTGAAGGATGAGCCACCGCTTCCCGGCCGCCCGCGTTTCGAGGTCGAGGAACTTCCGGCCGAGGACGCAGCAGGCCGCGAGTTGCAGGACCATCCGAGACTTCCCGATCCCGCCCGGCCCCAGGAACGAGGTTGGTTGTCCGGCGGCGAGCATCCGGTCTCCGAGAAAGCAGTCCGAGTCGTCGAACTGCATCGCGCGGAGCTCCGAGATCGAGCGCAGAGAGAGGTTCGTCGTCCGCTTCGGCTGGGCGCTCATGACGAGGTCGAGGAAGTCCTCGCCCTTCATCCCCGCCCGGAGCCAGTCGTTCAGATCCTTGTGCTCCTTCGGCGGCGCGTTGAAGCAGATCCCGGGGGCGAGCTTCCCGACCTTCTTCCGCCAGGTCTCGTTCCCTGTCGGCTTGCCATCCTCGCGGGGCGGATCGTTCTGCTCCAACGCCACCTTGGCCCGAGAGGGTTGAATGACATCCCTGACCTTCTTATCCCGGCGCCGGAGATCCCGGTCCGATCACGGTGCAGGCGGAGGCCCCGGGGAGGGGAGCGGAGGCAGGGCCGGTTTCGTCAGGACCTTCAGCAGCGCCGGATGCACCGGGATCGGCGCGCCGCCGCGCTCCTGATAGAGATCGTAGTGCTGGAAGAGCAGATGCATCGCCACGGTCTGCCCCCAGGCCGCGACCACGTAGACCCCGACGAAGAGGGCGAGGTAGCCGAGCAGCGCGAGTGGAATCACCATCAGATTCAGCAACACGAACCAGAGCAGGTAGCTGAGCCCCACCTTCCGGACGAAGCCGAAAACGAAGTCTTTCGAAAAGCCCGCCTTGAAATCCATCATCAGCCCCGAGCGGAGCTGCACCGGCGTCAGGAAGAGGATCATCACCGCGAAGACGACGAGATACAGCAGCATCCCCACCGCGAAACCGATCAGCACCACGGCATCGTTGTCCGGGGCGAGGAGGGGCCCCAGAAACATCGTCAGCATCGTCAGCATCAGCACCGGTATCGCAACGAGGCTCGCTACCAGGCCGCTCACGAAGGGCCACAAGCCCGCCTGGAGGTGTTCGCCGAAATCCGAGAAATCAAAGTCCGCCGCCGGGATGCCGGCCCGCTCGCCCGCATGGCGCCGGTAGAGGTAACCCATCACCACGATCTGCCCCACCACCGGGATGAGGATGCAGACCGAGAGCAGCAGCAGGGTCTGCCACTTCTGCTTGGTCTTGAAGAGGTCCGAACACGCCGCGCCAAAGTCGATCGTCATGACTCGATCCTAGCGCCGGGTGGTGGAGTGTGACAAGCGGGTTTTGGGGAGGGGGCAGCCCCTCCCACTCGGAAGATCGGTCGGAAGATGGCGTGGGCTGACGATGAGAAACCTTTTCGCAGGGCATCTCGTCGAAGGCGACTTGTGATCAGGGTGGGACAGAATTAGGGGGGGGGGGAGCGAGTTTTCGGCAGTCCTAACCAATTCCGTTTTACCTCGTTCGCGAACAGCCGCGCCAGCGCCGCGACACGCGGTGTTGGTTCCCACGCACAGGTAGCCAACTCCCCGCGAAATCTGCGCTAAGTCCGACAGGCTTCCGGGTTGAACGCTAGAGAGGGGGGCTGCACCCCCCGGCTTTTGATTCAAGGCACGGAAAGTGGCCAATCAAAGCCAGCCCCCAATCAAGCCCCCTCCAACGCCACATAAGGATCTTCGCGCAACACCGCGGTCTTCTTCCCGCTCAGCAGCCTCACCCATTCGCGCAGGCACCCGAGGAAGATCACGGCGACGGCGGTGAGGAAGAAGGAGGTGACGACGACGTTGACGACGGCGTTGAATTTCCGGATGCCCCATTCGCGGATCTGATCGGCGGTGCCGCCGGCGGCGATCTTGACATTGTAGGAATCGACTTCGGCGAGGAAGCCGAGGGTCGGGCTGGCGTCGAAGAGTTTGATGAAGCCGGCGCTGAAGGTCGCGGCCATGAGGAAGGCGAGCGGCACGAGGGTGACGGCGAGGTAGCGGGTCTTGCCCATCTTGATGAGGACGGTGGTGCCGAGGCAGAAGGCGATCACGGCGAGGAGCTGGTTCGCGATCCCGAAGAGGGGCCAAAGGGTGTTGATCCCGCCGAGGGGATCGACGGCGCCCTGATAGAGGAAATAACCCCACGCGGCGACGAGGAGGAAGGAGGCGAAAACGTTCGCGGGCCAGCTCCGGGTGTTGCCGAGCGGTTTCCAGACGCCGCCGAGGAAGTCCTGGAGGATGAAGCGGCCCACGCGGGTGCCGGCGTCGATCGTGGTGAGGATGAAGAGGGCCTCGAACATGATCGCGAAGTGATACCAGAAGGCCATCCACTGCTCGCCGAAGGCGCGCGAGAACATGTGGGCCATGCCGACGGCGAAGGTGGGGGCGCCACCGGTGCGGCCATACATGGTCTTTTCGCCGATGTCGGTGGCGAGTTTGTCCATCCCGGCGGTGGTGACGGGGAAACCGGCGGCGGTGATCATCGCGGTGACGGCGGGGGCCTGGGAGGGATCGGCTTGGGCCACCTTGGCGGCGGCGGCATTGATCGCGAAGTATTCACCGGGCTGGAGGGCGCAGGCAGCGATGAGGGCCATGAGGGCGACGAGCATCTCGGTGACCATGGCGCCGTAGGCGATGCTGCGGATGGAGTCCTCGCGGTCGAGCATCTTCGGGGTGGTGCCGGAAGAGATGAGGGCGTGGAAGCCGGAGATGGCGCCGCAGGCGATGGTGATGAAGACAAAGGGGAAGACGGTGCCGGCGAAGACGAGGCCGCCGCCGTGCACGAAATTCGTGATCTTCGGCATGTGCAGATCCGGCGCCACGAAGACGATGGCGACGGCGAGGACGGCGACGGTGCCGATCTTCATGAAGGTGCTGAGGTAGTCGCGCGGGGCGAGCAGCATCCAGACGGGCAGGACGGAGGCGGCGAAGCCGTAGATCATGATGGACCAGGCGATGGTGTTGCCCTTGTAGTCGAAGAAGTGGACGAGGCCCCATTCCTCAAGACGGCCGCCGGCCCAGACGGAGGCGAGGAGGCCGATGATGCCGAAAATGGTCACGGTGCGGACGCTGACCTTGAAGATGTGGTGGGCGAATCCCATCGCGAAGGCGAGGGGGATGGTCATGGCGATGGTGAAGAGGCCCCAGGGGCTCTCAGCGAGGGCCTTGACGACGACGAGACCGAGGACGGCGAGGAGAATCGTCATGATCGCGAGGATAGAGACCATGGCGATGAGTCCGACGACGGGATTGACTTCTTCCTTCAACATCTGGCCGACGGATTTCCCGCCGCGGCGGATCGAGGCGAACATGACGATGGCGTCGTGGACGCCGCCGCCGAGGGTGGCGCCGATGAGGATCCAGAGCATGCCGGGGAGGTAGCCGAACTGGGCGGCGAGGACGGGTCCGACGAGGGGACCGGGCCCGGCGATGGCGGCGAAGTGGTGGCCGAAGACGACCCATTTGTTGGTGGGGACGAAGTCCTTGCCGTCCTTCTTGGTGTGGGCGGGGGTGGCGCGTTCGTTATCGAGGACGAGGACCTTGGTGACGAGCCATTTGCTGTAGAAGCGGTAGGCGACGGCGAAGGTGCAGAGCCCGGCGACGACGAGCCAGAGGGCATTGATGGTTTCTCCCTTGTGGAAGGCGGAGACGCCGACGGCGGCGGCACCGAGGACGGAAATGCCAACCCAGAGAAGGATGCGGAGCAGTTTTTTCATCGTGGCGCGATCCTAGGGTGCGATTCCCGCGGGCTCAACTCTGAAAAATCGCGTGGAGGGACCTTTTCCTTGGGAAAAGTCGGGAAGATTTGCCTTTCCGGATTGAACGAAATCGTTTTCCCGGCGACAAAGGGCGCGAACCCATCCTTCAAATCGATCCGCTGAAGACTCGTTTGGCATGACGCTCTCCGTAGCCCTCTTTCTCGTTCTAGGACTTGTCATCATGATCTGGGGGGCGGACTTGCTGGTACGCGGGGCTTCCCGGCTCGCGACAGCAGTGGGGATTTCGCCTCTGGTCGTGGGATTGACGGTCGTCGCCTTCGGCACGAGTTCGCCCGAGCTCGCGGTGAGTGTCATGTCGGCCTTCAAAGGGCAGGCGGATCTCGCGCTCGGCAATGTCGTGGGGAGCAACATTTTCAACGTGCTCTTCATCCTCGGGATCTCGGCCTTGATCGTGCCGCTCGTCGTCGCCCAGCAACTGGTGCGTTTTGATGTGCCGGTGATGATTGGGGTTTCGCTCCTGATCCTGGCCATGGGGATGGACGGGAAGATCGGAGGTATCGACGGCGTGTTTCTCTTTGCGGGCGCAATTGCCTACACCGCTTTTCTCATCCGTCAGAGCCGCAAAGAGGGCAGCGAGGAGGTGAAGGCGGAATACAGCAAGGAATTCGGCGAAAAAAGTCCCTCGAGTCTTTCTAAAAACATCGCCCTCATCGTCGTCGGTCTCGTCGGCCTCGTCTTCGGTTCGAAATGGCTCGTTTCCAGTGCCGTTGCGATCGCGCAGGCCTTCGGCGTATCGGAACTCGTGATCGGTCTCACCATCGTCGCGGCGGGCACCTCGATGCCGGAGGTGGCGACCTCGGTGATGGCGGCGATCAAGGGCGAACGCGACATCGCCGTGGGCAACGTCGTTGGATCGAACATCTTCAACATCCTCTGCGTGCTCGGGCTCAGCTCGCTCGTCGCCCCGGCGGGGATCACGGTCTCGGAGGCGGCCCTGCGCTTCGACATTCCCGTGATGGTCGCGGTGGCGGTCGCCTGTCTGCCGATCTTCTTCGTCGGCTATCGCATCAGCCGCTTCAACGGCGCGGCCTTCCTCTTTTTCTACATCGCCTACCTCGTTTACCTGATTTTCACGGCGACGAATCATGAGGCTCTCGGCACGCTGCGCGTCGCGATGCTCTGGTTCATCCTGCCGATCACCGCTCTGACCCTGATCGTGATCACGGTGCGGGAACTGACCCTGAAGAAAAAGTCGCTATCGTGACGGAGCGGGTCAGGCTAGGGTGGTCCGATCATGTCGCCTTCCCTTCCCAACCTGCGCAAAGTCGCGAACACGGATCAGATCGCGGTTCTCGCCGCGCTCGTCCTCGTCGTGATCGGCTGCTTTTTTGTGTTGAAGCCCTTTCTCTCGGCGCTGCTTTGGGCCGTGATCCTGACCTTTTCGAGCTGGCCGGCTTTTCGCGTCCTCCTCGTTTGGGTGAAGGGACGTCGCACCCTCGCGGCCTTTCTCATGACTCTCGTGATCGCCGTGGTCCTCCTCGTGCCGTCGCTGGTGATCGTCCTGACGCTCGCGGGGGATGTGAAGGAATTCGCCGCGACCTCGGTGGCCTGGGTCCGGCAGGGACCGCCGGCTCCGCCGGAATGGCTCGTCCGCGTGCCCTGGGTGGGAGCCGAAATGATCGCGATCTGGAAGGAGTATGCCGCGGACAGCAAACAGCTCCTCGTCGCGGCGGAGCAATTCATCGATCCGCTGACCTCTTCCTTGCTGACGATCGGGAAGGCGCTCGGTCGCGGGGTCCTTGAACTCGCGCTGAGTATGTTCCTCGCCTTTTTCTTCTTCCGGGATGGCGCCAAGCTGGGGGATCGGGCGCTCGCGATCGCCAAACGCCTCGCGGGCGAGCGCGGGGATCATCTCCTCCGCGAAGTCGCCGGCGGGACGATCCGCGGGGTCGTCTATGGCATCCTCGGCACGGCGATGGCACAGGGTTTGGTCGCCTGGGTGGGTTTCAGCATCGCCGGAGTGCCCGCCGCCGTGCTCCTGGGGCTGATGACCTTTCTCATTTCCGTGATCCCGATGGGCCCACCGCTCATCTGGATCCCGGCTTCGATCTGGGTCTTTCAAAACGGTTCGGTGGGCGAAGGGATCTTCATGCTCCTGTGGGGCGCCCTCGGGATCAGTTCGATCGACAATTTCATCCGTCCCCTCATCATCAGCCAGGGCAACAAGATGCCCTTCGTGCTCATTTTCATGGGGGTGCTCGGAGGCGGTCTCGCCTTCGGCCTGATCGGGATCTTCCTCGGGCCGACGCTGCTAGCGGTCACCTTCCGCCTCGGGGAGGAATGGCTCTCTTACCGGAAGCAGGTCAAACCCGCCGACATGTAGGAGAAAGTCGAAGCGCTGCCCGCCTCCAAGCCGACGTGACCGGAATCAGGAGGAGTGCTTGTCCCGCTCCTCGGCGTCGTGGAGGATTTCGAGGGCGTGCTCGACTTCCTCGATCGGTTCGGGGAGATGAGCTTTCTTGAAGAAGAGGCGGAAAGGGGAGAGCAGCACCCAGAAGACCGCGCCGAGGACGAGATCGTAGAGTCGGACCGGCAGCATGAGGAGGGCGTTGACCGGCTTCATCACCGAGCGGACCCCCGCGCTCTTCGAATACCAGATCGTGAAGGCGATGATCGCGACGATGCCGATGAATTTCTCGGTCGTGTGGATGTCGTGGTGGAAGCTCAACTCGAAGACGAGGATCAGGCCGACAAAGCCGATGAGGAGGAAGGCGGTGTGCTCGAGCACGGGGAATTTCTCGATCAGCTTGATGCAATGGCCGGCGACGAATCGGAGGGCGAGGATGCCGATGAAAACGCCGGTGCAGACGACCCACATCTCATCGCTGAGGGCAACGGCGGCGACGACGTTGTCCACCCCGAGGCTGAGATCCATCAACTCGATCGAGGCGACCGTGGCCCAGAAGCCGCGTTGGGCCACCTTGCTGACGGCGACGACGGCTGCGCCATTGGCGCGAGCCTCCTCGGCGGCGGCTTCGGCGGCTTCCTCCTTGGCCGCCTTGTCGCGCGAGGCGAAGTGATGGGCCATGAGGTGAATGAGGTAGGCCGCACCGAGCAGTTTCAACCAGGGGTTCTCAATGATGTATTGCGCGAGAAGGAGGGCGAGGCCCCGGAAGACGTAGGCGCCGATGATGCCGACGCGGAGGGCCCAGTATTTCTGTTTCCCGGGCAGGTGCGAGGCCATCGCGGCGATGGCGAGGGCGTTGTCGACGGAGAGCAGGCCTTCGATGACGATCAGGGAGATGATCACCGGGACGGCTTCGAGGAGGATTTCGCGGAATTCGGGAGTGAGGATTTCGGCAAGCATGGAGGGCGGAGGATGCCGCCAGACCGGGAATTCCGCAAGGTCGGAGATGGGAAGAAACGGAATCAATCCGGAGTTTCTTTGCCCGCATTCCACAACGGATCCCCATAGCGGGTCGCGACGAGAAAGGGGACGCCGGCGACAAGGCGGTCCTGGACCTCGGGATCGAGCGGACCGACGGATTCGGCCATCTTGGAGACAAAGGCTTCCACCCACGGAGCCGACATCGACCGCACCGTCTGGGCAAGCCGGATGCTCCCTTGGTGGAGGAAGGCCCCGCGGCTGCGGCGCTGGGCGCCTCCGGCGATCTTGAGACCCGAGACCGTGTGGACCAGATCCCAGGGCACCGGATGGGCGAAGCAGGGACCCGGGCCGGTTTCCTGATCAGGGGCGACCGGAGTCACTTCGACCCCGGCGCCGAGGAGTGCTGCGGCGAGCGCTTCGTGGATCAATCGATAGCGATCGGCCGCGGAGGCGAGGGCGAGAGCCGTCCCGGCGGGCACGGCGAGAGCGAAGGTCAGGTCCCCGCCATGCTCGACGAGGCCACCTCCGGTGAAACGCCGCACCACCTCGACCTCGCCCTTCTGCTCGCCAGCGGGGCGCCGGGTGAAATATCCCACGGTTCTGGCCGGGTGATCCCAGGCGTAGAAACGGATCGCCGCCGCACCGGTCGCGAGAGTCCAATCGAGGAGCCCTTCGTCGAGCGCCATGTTCTCCGCCGCTGTCCGGAAGGTCGCGTCTCGCCAGACCCGAAGGTCTCGCAAGGCGGGAGGAACCGAAGGAGAGGTCGGCGAGGGCATCTTGGACGCATCGTGATGCCCAATCGCATCCACCGCAAATAAAAGCGGTTGTCTTCGCCGGAGACGCGTGTTTCTTAGCGCCCCGCTGCTCACGTGGCGGAATTGGTAGACGCGCTAGATTCAGGATCTAGTGGGGCGACCCGTGGAGGTTCGAGTCCTCTCGTGAGCACTTTTTTCGCCGATCCCGGCGGGGCGGAGGATTCCTCGGAGTCCCCCCGCCGATCCATGCGGAAGGCATCCGCGACGGGCCTGTTCCCGTATCTCCGTCCGATGTCCTCCCGCAACCAGGATCAAAACCCCGAGTTCGTTCACCGGGCCTTTTCCTCGATCGCCCAACGCTACGTGCTGACGAATCACGTCCTCAGCCTCGGCATCGACGTGCTCTGGAGAAGGAAGGTCGCCCGCCACGTCCGCGAGCACGGTGGCGGTCTCATCCTCGACGTCGCCACCGGCAGTGGTGATCTCGCGCGGACCCTCCTCGACGGAGTCCCGGGCGCCCGGGTCATCGGGGCCGACTTCTGCGCCCCCATGCTCGCCGAGGCAAAAAAACGCGGGCTGACCGAGTTGATCGTCTGCGACGGACTCGCCCTTCCCTTTCCCGACGGGACTTTCGACGCACTCACGATCGGCTACGGGCTGCGCAACATGGCGGATTGGTCGGGGGCCTTGCGGGAATTTGCCCGGGTCCTCAAGCCCGGGGGGATTGTCGTGGTGCTCGACTTCTCTCTCCCCGCGTCACCGCTCTTGCGCTCGCCGTATCGATTTTATCTCCATCACCTCCTTCCGCGGGTCGCCGGCTGGCTGACCGGAAACCGGGAGGCCTACGCCTACCTCGGGGACTCGATCGAGCGTTTTCCCTCCGGAGAGACCATGCTCTCATTGATTGAAGCTTCGGGATTGTCCGGGGCGAAATGGGAACCCCAATGGGGTGGGATCAGCAGCCTCTATCTCGCGACGAAAGAGGCGGCCGCAGGTGAAAAATCGGTCTCTCGAAAATGACCTGTTGAGCCATCAGGAAATTACCAATTTCCAGACTTTCTATCCCCACTTATGGCTAATTTCTCCGAGGAGAAGTCCTCTCGCTGAAAAAAGCCGTCGTCCGTTCTGTCACAAGCGCTGTGGCCGCGACAAACCTTCATGAACTCGGCGTGAAAAAATGGTGAAATTTGCATTTACAAGCGCCCCCGATGCTGTCATCCCATTACCGTTTATACCCTTAGGATGATGGCGTGGGAAAGAGTTCGCTCCTTCCTCGCCAACCTTCGTTTTTCAAACCCATGAAAGCCATTGCTCCTTCTTTCCGCCGGAACCTGCTGTTTCAGGTCCTGGTTTTGGTGACGCTCGCCCCTGGTCTCGTCCTTTACCCGGTGCGGGTGGGCGCGAATCCGCAGGGGGCGAACGTGGTCGCCGGCAACGTCAATTTCCAGGGGATGAACTCCGCGAGGCTGGACATCAACAACCTCTCCCAACGCGCCATCATCAACTGGCAGAGCTTCTCGATCCAGAGCGGCGAAATCACCAACATCAACCAGGGCCGCAATGCCTTCACGATGAACCGGGTCGTCTCCGGCAATCCCACGGCCATCTACGGCACCTTGCGTGCCGAAAACGGTGGCGTCGCCGTGATCAACCCGAACGGGATCGTCGTCGGTCAGGGTGGTACCGTTGACGTGGCTGGAATGCTCACGATGTCGACCCTCGATGTTTCCGACAAGGATTTCCTCAATGGCGGGCGTGATCGCTACCGCGGCACGACCAGTGCTGGGGTCGTAAACTATGGCGCCATCTCCAGCTCGGGCGGCGATGTCGTCCTGCTCGGTAATTTCCTGCAAAATGCCGGTTCGGTCTCCGCCCCCGCGGGCACGGTGGCTTTCGGGGCCGGTGGCGACATCATTGTCGACCAAGCCGGCGGAGCAAAGATCTCCGTCCAAGCCGGTGGCGCCGGTAGCGGGGTCGGTATTGAAAACACCGGTGAAGTCAACGCTGCCGCCGCCGAACTCAAGGCTCACGGGAACGTCTACGCGCTCGCCATCAAAAACGACGGACTCGTCCGCGCGAGTGGCTACAACTTCAGCGGCGGCCGTCTCTCCCTTAACGCAGGATCCCAGGGCCGCATCGTGAACAACGGCAATCTCTCGGCGCGAAACAGCGACGGTAGCGGTGGCCAGATCCAGATCAGTGGCGGCGAGGTT
This sequence comes from Akkermansiaceae bacterium UBA5020, assembly GCA_002396885.1. Taxonomy (GTDB): domain Bacteria; phylum Verrucomicrobiota; class Verrucomicrobiia; order Verrucomicrobiales; family DEV007; genus Arctic95D-9. The sequence continues at coordinate 19,994 of DGXY01000003.1, read as the reverse complement.
GAGCTTGGGTCCAGCGGCGCGGGCCTTGGTCAGGTTGACGCGTCAGGTGCCGCCGGGATGGTCGGCGGCAACGTGCAGGTGAGCGGAACGAATGTGACCCTCGCTCAAGGCGCTGCTGTCAATGTCGGTGGCTCGACCGGCGGATCCGCCACGATCTCCGCCACCGGGACGACCCCCGGCACCGGGACGACCCTGATCAACGGGACGGTCAATGCCAACGGCAGCAACGACATCGGTGGCAGCATCACGATCGAGGGGCGCAACATCACCGTCGGCACCACGGCCTCGGTCGAGGCCTCTGGAAAGTTTGGTGGCGGCAACGTCCAGATCGGGGGCGGCTTCCAAGGAAAAGAGGCCACCATCCGCAACGCCGAGTCGCTCCGCGTGGATGACGGAGCGAAGATCGCCGCGGCTGCGGTAGGCGACGGTCGCGGGGGCAATGTCATCCTCTGGTCCGATGGCGACACCTTCTTCGATGGCGAAATCAAAGCGAACGGCGTGACCGGTGGTGGTTTCGTCGAAGTTTCGGGAAAACAGGGCCTCACCTTCGACGGCGATGTCGATCTCACCGCCAGCAGTGGCAAGGCAGGCACCCTTCTCCTCGACCCGACTGACATCACCGTCAGTGCGGCGGTCGCGTCCTCCAACAACGTCAACAACGTCTCCCTCTCAACCCTGCTCGATCAGGGAGTGAATGTGATTATCACCTCCAACTTCGGTGCGGCGGGGCCGGTCGGTTCGATCACGATCAACGACCGGGTCGAATGGTATCAGGAAAGGGCCGCGACCACTCCCGGCAGCCTGACGCTGCTTGCCGTGGGTGACATCAGCTTCAACCGCTCCGTCCGGAGTGCGGGAACGGGCGCGATCAATGTCGTCGCGGGCTGGGATGGTACGACCGGTTTGATCAATCCTCTCAGTGGCAGCACCCAGACCAACGGGGTCGCCTTCGACATGGCCGCCGTCCTCGCGACAATGAACGACGGCAACGTGGCCAACGATGGCGCGGGACGCAATAGTGGCTCGGTCTTCGTGAACTCCGCCACCGGTGCCCAATTTGTTGAGGTGGGCAGCCGTTTCGGGGCGACGAACGTGGCCTCGCACGATCTTTTCATCACGGCGAGTAACACGGTTGGTGATGATCGTTGGGCGCATGTCGGCTTCCACGACAACGGTTATGAATACGAGTTGGGCCGGACTATTTTATCCACGACGCGCAACGAGTGGTGGGGCAATGCCGCCGGCAATGTTCGTGGCAGGAACTACATCGCCGACCTTGGGGGAACCACTCTCAACGGCGGACAGTTCCGCGGAGCCGGTTACGGAGCCACCGGTGCCATCGAAATCGGCCTGAGCGGTCGTCTCGACATGCGCGCCGCCGATAACCGCAATCGCAACTACGTTCAGATCGGACATGGTGGCGTCAATGATGCCGAATCACTACGTTCCGCAGGATCGCCGACGCGAACGACCCGGGAAGGCTTTGTCTTTGACACGGGGGATGACAACCGAGTTTACTTTGGAGCGTCCTGGCGCACCAATTACCTCGGCCATCCCGCCCGCGTGAATGCACCGATCAAGGTGACGGCGGCGGAAGATGTCTTCGTGTCGGCAGCCCGTGAATTTGAAGTGGGTTTCGAGGACCTGGTGAGCCCGGATCAGGGGGCGGCTGATTACGCTCTCATCGGACACGGTGGCTATCGGCAAGCCGCCAGCCTTCATGGCGACGTCACCGTCATCGCCCACGGGGCCACCCCCCAAGGCGGGGAACGCGGCCTCGCGGGGGCTGGAATTCAGCTCCGGGGTAATGGAGGCACTGGCGGTTTCGCGCAGATCGGGCACGGCACCGCGGGTAACTTTGATCGCCGCACGATCTGGGATCAGCAGAAATCCGGCAACATCACCGTCACCGCGACGACCGGCGCGGTCAGGGTTATCGGGTTCAACCAGCTTCCCCGTTCTGGCACGGATCGCAATACTGGCGCCATTCTCGGTGTCAACACGCCGCTCGGGATCAACTCGGTCATGGACCCCGAGACGCAGTTCAGCCATGTTCAGATCGGCCATGGCGGTTCCGCTGAAAACGAACCCGCCACCGGGGGGCAGTTCACCCAAGCGAACATCCCCTTTGTTCGCAACTTTTATGACCCTTTCAACACCAGTTTTGCGAATCCGGGTACGAACGTGAACACCCGTCTTCCCGAGCAGTCCATTTCCGGAAACATCAATGTCTTTGCTGGCGGTACCGTCCGGGTGCGCGATAACATGGGCTACAACGCCAATGGGGTTTGGGTCGAAGATCCTGGTCCGGGGATTGATCCCTATTTCGTTCCGGCAGGGAAGGCGATTTCCCGGGACATTGGGATCGAAGTCCGTGCCGGGAATATGGGCTTCGGCCACGGCATGATCGGCCATGGCGGGCAAAGCATCAGGGCCATCGACGCTCTCAGCACCGGGCACCGCGGCGATATCAGCGTCGTCGCCGACAAGGGTGGCCTTCTCTTTGTGGGCGGTGAAGAAAAGCGCTCCCAGCGTTCATTTGGCTACGGCTTCAATTTCGTCCAAGTCGGCCATGGCGGCCGCGATGTCCGTGGCAACAAGCAGGGTAGCATCACTCTATCCGCCGGTCAGGGAACCGGTGCGGTGGATGGAGACATCATCTTCCGCACTGGCCGGATGCGCCAAAGCTGGGCCCAAGTGGGGCACGGTGGGCAGGAAGTGACGCAGGCGATTACCGGAGATGGTCTGTCGGACATCGCCGTGACGGCAAAGGGTGATATCGAGTTCACTTCTCGGACCTCGGCTCCCTCCGATGTCAGGCTGTCCAGCGACTACATCGACTTTGCCATGGGCGAAAACGGATCCACTGGGGTCGCGAACTCGTCGCTCGCCGAATTGGTTGCTGGTGTTTTGGCATCTGGTACCCAGATTCCGCAGTCGGTCGTCCAAGCTCACAATTGGGACACGAGCTTCAAGTATGCCATGATCGGTCATGGGGGGAGTTCGGTGAACTTCACGGGATCGTTTTCTCTGAACAATGAGATCGACGTGATCGCGCAGCAAGGAGACCTCCGCTTCACTGCCGGAGGCAATGACCGCGATTTCGCTCTCATTGGTCATGGCGGCTATCGCACGGGCGGCACTCCGAATATCCTTGGGGCGAACATCGATGTCACGGCTTCCGGCGATGTCATCGTCGATGCCTCGCGTCCCGGCACGATCATGATGGAGCGTTCCTCCCTCATCGGGATCGTCACTCGCGACGGGAGCAATAATTTTCTCTCGATGGGGCAGGAAGTAGCGATCGGCCGTGGTTTGGCCGCCTTTGGAATGATCGGCAACGGAGGGTTTGATTTTGACGGCGACCATACCGGGAACATCAACGTCACCGCCGGTGGTGATTTTCACATGATCGGGCCGAAGGCTTCGCCGATCAGCAACGTGAGTGGTTATACCGCTGGCTTTATCGAAGGCCCTAGCAGTTTCCCGGCTGCCCTTGTCGGGGCTGGTCCTGCTACGGTTCAAAACTATTGGATCGGAACCCGTCATACCCTCAACACGCTTCAGGAGGCTTCGCAGATGCAGCGATCGTTTACCCTCTACCATGGTCTCAATAGTCCCTCCGAGCTGGCCCACAGAGGTCCGATTGTTCCTGGATCCCTCCTCATCGATATCGGCTCCGCCAGTGGTGCAGGCGCTACTGCAGACCTCCGCGACGCACCGAACGGGGACGGACCCTCGCCGGCACCGTCTCTGACCGGCACCCTCTATCGCGCGACCGCGGCCGTCTCTGGTGATTATTCCCTCGCCACCCACGGTGTCCCCTACGGAACCATCAACTATTCCACCGGCCGAGTGACGATCAATACCGCGGCCGTCGCTGCGACCAACGGTGACCTCGAAAACGACCGCAACCAGTTGAATCGCAATATCAACTACACTTACTTCAATTCCACCTTGGCGATCCCGGCCAACGTGGCGATCGCGTCCGAGCGGACGCCTGAGTCTGACTCTGCTCTGCGTCCCAATGAAGCCTTCCTTGGTCACGGGCGCGTTATGCCGGGGTCTGTGAGGCTCAATATTGGCGGTAACCTGTTCACGGAAAACCCGGCCCTCAACGGGGAAATCCTGAACGCGGCGAACGCGGTCGTGGCCTCTGTGGACTATGATACGGGGCGGATCCGTTTCCGGCAGAATGTCAATCCCACCGGGCTCGCCGTTTCGGCCGATTATCAGTGGACTTCGGGCAATTCTGACTCGGCTTTCGTGCAACTCGGCAATGGAGGCCAAGGCAGCTCGACCGGCGGTCGCGACACCATCGGTGCGGTGGGCGAAATCAATTTGACGGCGGGTGGAGATGTCCGGTTCCATGCCGGGGCCTATTCGAACACCTATGCCCTTCTCGGTCACGGCGGAACAAGCGCCCAGAGCGCGAATTCCGGCAACATCACGGTCAACTCTGGTGGCTTGGTCGAGTTCATGGCTGGTCGGACCCTCAGCTATCTGAAGACCAACCAGTATGCTCAATTGGGTCACGGCGGTTTTGATGCGGATGGATCCCACCTCGGAAACATCAGCATCACCGGTGGCTCCGGGATCAGGAGTCTCGTTCCCGGCACCATTGGCGGTGGTGCCATCGGTGGTCTCTCTCTCATCGGCGGCAACGGCCAGGACACCTACGCGATGATTGGTCACGGAGGCCGCAGCAGCCAGGCCGGACTACTGACCCAGGTAGGCCTCGCCCCGAACCAGGCCGGTCGCCTGACCGGCAACATCACCGCTTCGGTCGCCGGTGCCATTCAGGTCATCGCCGGCACCAAAATAGCCCACCCTCTGAATAACACCCAGAACAACGACGATGGTCGCAATTTCGCCCTGATCGGGCACGGCGGCTGGGATGGCGACATCAACGGTGGCACCTATCTAGCTGGAACCGGTCACGTGGGTGAGATCTCCGTGAAGACGACGACAGGTGATGTGAATGTTTTTGCAGGAGACACGGCCTTGGGCTCCGCCGGGTCGAACTTCGGACTCTTCCACATGGCACAGATCGGTCACGGAGGTTTCAGTTCTTCCGGCGATCATAACGGTAACATCATTGTCAGCACCGAAGATGGCAGTGTGGCGATCCGAGGCGGGGCCCAAACCACGGATGTGGATCTCGATAAGACGAACGTTGCCCGGATTGGTCACGCCAATGACACCGTCGTCGGCACTCTCGGACGCGCCGGTGAGACGATCAAGGTCTACGCCCTCGGCGGCACCGGCAATGTCATTGTCCAAGCCGGTGACGGACGCCGCTCGGGCGCTCAAATCGGCAGCGGTGGTTATCTGAGCCCCGGAGACCATTACGCCGACATCAAGGTCATCGCCGCCAACAACCTGACTCTCGCGAGCGGTGCCACGACCGGCCTCGACAACTGGGGCAAGATCGGCAACGGTGATCAGCGCAACCGGGGGGGTGGATTCTGGGATGGTGACATCCACCTCAGTGTCGGCGAAACCCTCTCGATGGGCATGGGAGTGATCGGTCACGTCGATTCCAAACTCAATCCGAATAGCGTCAACGGACTGACAACGAAGGACACCTACATCGCCGTTGGCCGGAACAATCCTCATGCCGGTGGCAGCGGACAGTTCATCACGACCGCGGATTCGGTCATCTCGAGTCCGGCCGGCGGCGTCCTCGGCGACGAGGTGCGGCTCTACATGCCGGATGCTTCTTCGAACCTGATCGCGGCGGGAACTCAGATCAACAACGCGGTCTACACGCGGACTCCGACGCCGGGCACGAGCCGTGCTGACGAGCAGATCGCGCTCGAGCACGAGTTTCCTGCCACGGGCTTGAGCGAGGCTGACGCCACCTTCACCCCCGAGGGGACCTACCCTTCCCATACCTTCGGTCTCTACAACATCTACTATGGAGGCCAGGTTCCGCCCGTGCCGCCCGTGCCTCCGGTGCCTCCGGTGCCGCCCGTGCCTCCGGTGCCGCCGCTCCCTCCCTTCGACTTCAATCCCTTCGTCTTCTCGGACACCTTCGATGCCTTCTTCCGGAGCGAAGAGCTCTTCCTCTACGACGGATATGATGAGGTCCTGCCCTCCGTCGCCTATTCCGATGCCATGGAGAGCGACGCACCGCCCGCTTCCGGAGGCAGCTTCCTCGAGCACATGCTCGACGACAGCTTCGGTGGGCGTCAATACAGCGATCTAGAGCCCGGCAGCACCTTCCTTGAGGATGAGGACGACGAGGAACGGCAACGCCGCAAGCGCCGCGCCGCTCAGCAGGTCGGCCGCGGTGGCCTGTCCTACTATGTCTACGATCCGGGGACGAACCGCTACTCCAGCTATCGGGTCTTCGGAGTCGAGCAAACTCGTCTCTCCGTCACACAGTGATTGGAAACGACAATCCTTTTCAGAACGAACTCTGTTTCGTGCCTCAACCTTCCCCTTTTGAAATGAAAGAAAATCTCATCGGCAAACGGCTCCAGAAATGGACCCTGTCGCTCCTTCTGCCCGCGTTTGTCACGACGGGCGGTCCAGTCCAGGCAAACCCCAGCGGTGGCATGGTGGTGGGTGGTGCGCAGAATGCAGTGATCAACCAGATCTCCGCCAATCAACTTCGCATTCATCAAAAGGCACCGAGCGTTGTGATCAACTGGCAGGATTTCTCTATCGCCAACGGAGAGATGACCCGCTTCGTGCAGCCAAACAACGGAACCGCGTTGAACCGCGTCACCGGAGGAAACATCTCCCAGATCTACGGTCAGTTGAAGGGCAACGCGAATGTTTACGTCATCAACCCGAATGGAATCGTCGTGGGTTCGAACGGGGTGATCGATGTCGGCGGCAACGCCGTCCTTTCGACGCTGGACATCGACGACGATGACTTTCACAATGGTGGCAGCAGCCGCTTCTACGGCGCGTCCAATACCGGCGTCACGAACTTCGGCACCATTTCCTCCAGTGGCGGCGATGTCGTCCTTATGGGCGGATTTGTTGATAACCAAGGCCAGATCGGTGCGCTGAACGGGACCGTGGCCATCGGTGCCGGTGGTGATATTCTCCTCGAAGAAGGGGGCGGTTCAAAGATCTCGGTGCGGGGTGCGTCCGAATACACCGGCACGGGGATCAACAACGCCGGCACGATCCGTGGGGCTTCCGCTGAGTTGAAGTCCCATGGCAATGTCTACGCCCTCGCCATCAACAACGGCGGAGCGATCCGCGCGACCGGTGCCGACCGCAGCAGCGGCCGGGTCCTTCTGCGTGCATCGGGCGGCAGTTCGAACATCAACGTGGGTGCAGGTGCCCAAATCGCGGCGACAGCTGGAGCCGATGGCGGACAGGTGCAGATCGACGCCGCTGGCGGCGAGGCCAATGTCGCCGGGCGAATCGAAGCGGTCGGTTCTCGCAGTGGAGGAAGCGTCGCGGTGACTGGCGCCCAGGTCGTGCAGGCCTCAACTTCGGTGATTGATGTCTCCGGAGATCGGGTCGGGGGCAGTGTCGCGATGGACGCTGCGGGTGCCATTGCTGTCGATGGCACGGTGCGCGCCGACTCCTCCGCTGGCGTGGGCGGCTCCCTTGCCGTGACTGGAGAAAACGTCCTCATCAACGATTCGGCTGATCTCTCGGTGGATGGTTTTTCTGCCGGCGGTCAAATCCGCGTGGGGGGAGACTTTCAGGGACGCGACACGGGGATTCGTGAGGCCCGTTCGACGCGCGTCGAGAAGGGCGCCGAGCTGACGGCCGATTCGCTTGGTGGCAATGGCGGTAGCGCGATTGTCTGGGCGAACGGTGATACTCTTTTCCTCGGCGACGTTTCGGCCAGCTCCCTCGATGGAGCAGGCGACGGGGGCCTCGTGGAAGTTTCCGGCAAGGAATGGCTCTACTTCGACGGCACCGCCCGTGTCGCTTCGGTCGGCGGCAAGGCTGGCACGGTCCTCTTCGACCCCGGAAACGTCGTGATCGGAGCGGTGGGGGCGGCTCTTCCTCCGCTGACCTCGCCGGTGACCGATTCGACGATCAGCATCTCCTCGATCAACAGCACGCTCCAGAGTGGGGCGAACGTTCTTGTCGTGACCGGCAGCGGGAATATTTCCATCAATGGCGTCGGGGGCGGAGGGGACGTGAATGACGGGAGCGAAGCGAACAATCGCGACTCCGCGATCCAGTGGACCAATTCACAGTCCAGCTTCGGTGCCTTCGCTTCGGGGTCCATTCTCGTCCGCAACCACATCCGCACCTCAGGGGCCGGCTCAGTGAACCTCATGGCGGGCTGGGGCGGCCTTGAAGGAGACGCCGCCCTCCTCCTTGATCCACAGAGCGCCTGGGATTTCTACGCGAGCCAGGGCCAGTTCGGCAACAACGGTGGAAGTGTTTTTGTGGGGGTGTCCTCGCAGACCCAGCATGTCGAAGTCGGAAGCCGTTTTGGTGACACCAATGTCGCCGGCTTTGAAGTGCGCGTCACCGGATCGGACACGGCGGCGAGCAATCGCTACGCGATGATTGGTTTCCGCGATGGGGGGCAGCTTTTCGCTCCCCGACTCAACCGGGGAACCGATGGCGGGACGACTCAGATCCGTCTCGACATGAAGGTGGGAGCCCCCGAAGGCACGGGTGCCTGGCTTCTCAGCGATGGGAGAAACAACGCGGCGCTAGCCAGCAACCAGGCCGCTGCGGGTGTGGGCAATCCGATTGTCGCCGTCGCCGGCCAAAATGAAGTGGATCTGAACAGCGACGGAATCGTCGACGGGGTTCGCGGGATCAACAGCACGGGAGTGGTGGCCGACACCTTTATCCCCTATGCGAATCATTTCAATAGTGTCACCTCGGGGAACTGGTGGTGGCAGCAGATCGAGGCGGCAGGTAGTCTCGAAACGAAGGATCCCCTCAAACTCGGTGCGCTCCGTCCCGAATACGGCGCGGGGGTGGGGGCCCTCAGCGTGGCAGCCAAGGCGCTTCCGGGGGTGACGGAAAACGGGGCCGATATCAATGTCTTGGCCAAGCTGAGCGTCAGCGTCTCGGCGGGCAATGGCAACGAGGCGGTGACGGCGATGATCGGACATGGTGGCCCGAACCGGCCCATCGGAGGTGGGGCGGGGCATTCCACCCGTGAAATCGGCAACGAAGACATCACCAACGCCGCCTTCTCCATCGCGGGAATTGAAGGCAACCAGATGGAACGTCGTTGGAGTTTCAACGGTTCGAACGACGATCGGATGAGCACCTCCGCAGCCCGTCTCGCTCCTGTCTACGGGAACATCAACGTTTTTGCCGGGATCGACGGTAATGCTCCGATCACGGTGAATCACGCCACCGGCAAAGTTACTGCGACGGTGGGGACACTCGGGGATGTCAATCTCCGCGCCGCTCAGATTTTCGACACAGTGGCACCTTCTTCCAACTCCTCCGCGCAGATCGGGCACGGCGGGATTGGACAATTCGGCGAGTTTTACGGGGACATTCACGTCGAGGCCGGTCGAAACATCAGCATTCTCGCCGGTGAGGCGACGCGCGCTACCGCGACGATCGGACATACCTTCGTCGGGCACGCCTACTGGAATCCGACCAACGTGGCCGATCAGCAACTCCGCTTCTTTGCGACGGCGGGGGATTTCGACAACCCCAATCTGCGCCGCGGTGAACTCTTCTCGGGGGCCATCACGACCGGCTTCGATCCCGCGCTGGATCCGGAGAGACTCCGCCGTTTCAACCGAACCAACTTCCCTGACAACGGCGTCAATGCCGGTGGCTTTGCGATCAACACCACCCTCGGCTACAGCGTCAATCAGTATTCAAGGGGGACTTCGCAAGGTACGGCGGGAAACCAGGGATTGCTCTCCCTTGCACCGCTTGATTTGGCACCGAACGGTCTGGTTACGGTGGCGGCGCTCAACGGATCGACTATCAGTGGGCTCCATGGGAACATCAATGCCACCGCGAGGACTGGCGACATTGTGATCAAGGGATATTCGACCCAGGGCGTCACGGGCAGCTTCGCACGTGACCGGCGTTTTGCGGCGATCGGACACGGTGGCTCAAACTTCGCCTTCGCTACCGAGGGATCGGGTTACCGGAACCTTCTTGTGACCCCCACTGTGCCAGGTGCAGGTACTGCTCTTCCCGACGGCCGGGAGAACGTCAGCTACCGGATGCTCAACGGAAACGAACTGCAAACCGGGTCGAGCACCTTCGTCGGTGACAGTGGCGGAAACATGAATCGTCATCTCGTCTTCATGACCATCACCGGGGATATTGATGTCAATGCCCCCGTGGGCAGCCTCCTCATGACGGCCGGCAATGATTTCCTTGACTATGTCCGCCTTGGCCACGGTGGAACGGAACTGGCTGATTTTGAAACCTCTTCCTTCATTCTCGGCGACATCCGGGTCAATGTCGGAGGCAACCTCGACATCATCGGTGGGGGCAGCATTGCCCCGCTCAACCGTGGGGGGGATTTTGATTTGCTCGCCCCTGCCCATCTCGGACATGGAGGCTATCGTTCCGGGTTCACTTCCCTGCAAGGCGACATCCAGGTGACCACCGGCGGCAATGTGCTGGTGCGCAACGGGGCCTACGCATTCTCCCATGCCAAAATCGGCCACCAATCCGTCGAAGACCGCGGGCAGGTCGGTGGGAATTTCTCGCGCACCGAGAATTTCCGCTTCGACAACGTGCAGACCAACATCGTCTCGCTGAACACGGCCACCGCGGCTTCGGTGGCATACTCGGCTGCCCTTGTCCAGCCCAACAACGTGGTCGGTATTCGCAATTTCACCAACGGGCAGGCCGGAACCCTTGTGGGTGTGGCCCGGAACACTTCCGACATCACCCTCACTGCGGGTGGGAGTGTCACCCTCGAGCACATGAAGATGGGTGAACGACAGTCTCCGCTCCGCACCGGTTCCGTCATCGCGAATGTCGGCAATCAGGAACTGGGAGCCCGGACACGCTCCTCTTTTGCCCAGATCGGCCACGGAGGTTTGACGACGTTCTCCTTCAACGTCAACAACACCGCGACCAACTACCAGAACAAGATCGGCAACATCACGGTGGAGGCCAACGGCGGGAATATCGAAGTCAAGAACGGTGAAGGACAGCACCGCTGGTCGAGAATCGGGCACGGCGTGGGCCGCGGTGAGCGGGTCGATGACTCGGCTTCTGTGGGTTTCTCCAGGGCGATTGAATTGGCCGGGGACATCGCGGTCACCGCTTCGGGGGACATCCGGATCGACGCACTCGCCGCTGACGAGAACGAGCGTCCGGAGAATTTCAACACCGCCTTCGGCGCGCCGGCACCTTCGATCTACAACCCCGCCGCCATCGGTCATGGGGGGATTGAAAACAACCTCGATCTCGTCGTTCTCGGGCGTGGCGAAAACATGCGGGGGATCGCGGCTTCCTCCGACGTCACGGCGGTGGCGGGAGGTGATCTTTACGTTCTTGGCGGAATGGGCGTGGAAACTTCCTTCGCCCAACTTGGCCATGGTTTCAGTTCGGATCTCGGCGATGATGCCGCGCGCCGACTCGGGGTCGCGACGGGGTTCGCTGGTGATATCAACGTGAGTGTTGATGGGAGCGTGTTCCTCGAAGGCAGCCCGAACGCTTGGTCGGAGCAGCCGAGCGGAACGACTGACAACGAAGGTCGGTCCGTCCACGGCGCCTTCGCCGCGATCGGTCACGGAGGTTACCAATTGGATGCCCCTTCCTTCGGGAATATCACGGTTTACGTGGGCGACAACCTCTCGATCCTCGGGCAACGCCGCACCGATCCGGAAACCACAGTGGTTGGAGCTTCCCCCTACTCGATCGTGAACCCGACTCCCGGATTGGGTGGGGTCGCTTCGGCTTTCAATTTCGCCAAGGTCGGGCACTTCGCGGTCGAGAACGGAAACCGGCAGGCGACCACCGGTGATCAGGTCGGATCCGCCAACCAGACCGGTGACATCACCGTGGTGGTGGGTGGCGACGCCCTCCTCCAGGGAGGCACCACCCCCAACCTTGACCGGCAGACGATTTACGGGGCTTTTGCCCAGATCGGCCACGGCGGCCCGTCCATCACGGGTAATGTCAGCGGAGCCATCACCGTGCTGGTGAAGGGCGACCTTTCCGTGATCCGGGGCAGCGAGACCAACTTCCCGACGGGTGGCGGCAATCTGACCCTGCAAGCCTTGAACAACTACGCCATGATCGGCAACGGAGATTACCTCCGCGATACCAACAGTGTCGATCAATCAGCCCTGTTCCGCCAGACCGCTCGCGGCATCCGACGCGGTGATTTGGTGATCGCAGCCGGCAGCGACGCGACCTTCAATGCGGCGATGATCGGTCACCTCGATCCCCTCCTTTCTCCCCAAGCCACCTTTGGGAAAACCCAGATCGCCGTCAGCCGACTCAACCCTTTCTTCGGTGGTCTGGGACGGTTGACTGCCCTGAATGGTACCGTCTTCACGAGCGGCGGGTTCGGTATCGACCAAATCGAATTCTACATGCCCGCGCGCTCCAACAACGCGATCGATGCCACGACCCGCATCAACGAGATTTCCGCTGTCTTTAACATTGCACCTGGCAACTTCGCCGCTCCCTTCAACCAAGCGAACGGCATCCTCGCCGGTCGGAACGACGAGGTCTACCTCACTCCTGACCTCTGGTGGGACGAGGCAGGAGTAGCCGCGGCCGGAGGCTTCACCGGAGGGGCGGTGTTCCCGACCGACGCGATCAGCGGTCAGGGCGGGTCCGTGGCTTTGGTCAACAACCCGGGTGGACTTCCCAACCTCAGTAGCTTGACCGCGGGGGCCCTTGGTTCGTCGGCCCCGCTCTATCGCGATGTGAATGGGGTGAGCGGCTCCGGGCTCTATACGCTCTACTACGATTCCATCGATGTCGTCGCGAACGGCTTCCCGACCCCGCCGACTCCGCCGACCCAGCCGGCCGGGCCCGATATTCCGCTTCCTTCTTCGGTCTTCGATGTCGACGGCATTTTCTTCTCTGAGACCTATGACGCGTTCTTCCGTGAAGAGGATCTCTTCAACGATGGCCTCGGCGGCTCCGGTGGCGGTCTCTACGCCCTTCTCGGCCTCTTTGAGCGCGACGAAGATACCCAGGAGGGAGCGGACACGTGGAGCGTGGAGGATGGCCTCGACGGCCTTTTCGGCGACCGACGCGATTCCGACTCGCAGGAGGAGCAGGATGAAGAGGAGGAGAGCCGGATCCAACGCGGAAATGCTGGCGGACCGGTCGGCGTCACCTTCTACGTCTACGAGCCCGGCACCAACCGCTATTCGAGCTACCGGGTCTTCGGAAACCAAGCGACGACGTTTTATCCGGCGAACTGAATCATCAAGAATTCCAAGAAAAGCGACTCGTCAAAAATCTGAATATTCCTCTTGCGAATTCAGGTCAAAGATTTCAAGATCGAAGGTGGTGAACTGGATTGGTTCGTCCACCCTCCATTTTCTTAAGCCGCTCTGAATGAAGCATCTGAATTCCAGCCTTCTCGCTCTCTTCTTGGTCCTTTCCACGGGACCGAGGTTGCAATCGCAGGATTTGGACCTAGGTGAGCTTCCCCCAATGCCCAACCTGAATCTTGGGGATCCCGAAAGGAAACTCCCTTGGAAAGTGAGGCGGGCGATCGCCAGAAGCGAGCAGGCGGAGCAGGAGGCCAATGCCCGTAGCCGCCCCTCCGAGGATGCGGGCAGGGTTTCCCTCGGACAAAAGCTTTCCAATGCGGCGAGCCAGTCGAAGTCTAGGCCGCTCTCTCAGAAGATCACGGTTCACAACGCTCTTCCCGGGGGAGAGGATGGGGTCACGGCGAGTGGTTCGAGGTTGCAGCCATTCGGGGATTCCGATTTCTGGGGACAGATGCCTGCACCCACTCCTGAGGAGACCTTGATTGACCTTCCGCCGCTCCCCGATCTGCGCACTCCGGATCAGGTGACTCGCAGAGAGCGGATCCGTGATCTCCGGGTGGCGAGGTATGAGCAGCGCAAGGCGCAGACGGAATCCGCGCGCGAGGAAAAAGAGATGCGCGAGCGGGCCATTGTGAATCGTCCGACCGCGGATCCTTCGACGGCGCTCGTGCAAGTGGAGTCCCGGGGGACTGGAGCCGGGTATTCGGGCAATCAGATGGCTCCCGAGACTGTGGGAGAGGGGACCTTGAAGCCTTTCAGCGAGCGTTCGGTCTATTACCGGGACAATCAGATGGTCTACAAGGGTGAGCGACGCGACGCGACATCAGGACCTTGGTGGAAGCGGGGCGCGAACAAGGAGTAAGGATCGTTGGATTCTTCGGGCCTTTTCGATTGAAGTCGCTCATTGGCGAACTGCTTCTTCGTGATACTCTCTGTCTTGGGACCAAAACGGTCTCTGCGGATTCCAGAGCCGGGTGAACTCACCCGCGTTTCAAGCGGAAACACGGGGAGCTTTTGAAGGTCCCTTCAATAAACGGCTCGCCCGCCGGTCAGGTCGAAGGTGAAGGCGGTGCAGAAGGAAGCCTCGGGCGAGACGATCCAGCAACTCAGGGCCGCGACCTCGTCAAGGCTACCGCAGCGTTTCATGGGGATCTTGTCGGTCATGTATTTGACCTGATCGGGGTGGATCCCATCGACCATGGGAGTCCGGATCACGGCCGGGGCGATCGCGTTGACGGTGATGCCGGTCTCCGCGAACTCCTTGCCCGCCGACTTCACGAGCCCGATCACGGCGGCCTTGGTCGCGGAGTAGGGGCTCATCCCGGCGTTGCCTTCCTTGCCCGCGATGGAGGCAAAATTGAGGACCCGCCCGTAGTTGTGAGGCTCCATCGCGAGGATCGCGTGTTTGGTCATGAGAAAGGTGCCGCGCAGATTGATCGCCGTTTCGAGATCGAAGGCTTCGGTCGTCACCTCTGTGATACGCGTGTTGGTCGGACCCACGATGGCCGCGCAGTTGATCATGATGTCGAGTCGGCCGCCCGGGCTGCGCGAGGCGACCGCGGCAAAGCCCGCCTTTACCTGGTCCTCATCGGCGATGTTGACGGTTTCGGCATCGACGTTGAGGCCTTCCGAGGCCAGCTCGGCGACGGCTGCGGCCGCTTTCTCCGCGCTGACGTCAAAAAGGGTGACTTGGGCACCTTCGCGGGCGAGGCGTTGGACGATGGCCTTGCCGATGCCGTCGGCGCCACCGGTGACGATAGCGGTTTGCTGTGAAAAACGGGACTCGTTCATAGGCACGCACTTTGCCCGAGATCACGGCGATTGGGCAGCAGAAAAATTGGCGAGATCGAGTCCTCGCCTTGCCGGGTCGGATTCGCTACGATGGTCCGATGACGACGAGAAGACGCTTCCTCACCGCCGCCGCAACCCTGCCGATGGCCGCCTCCGGGATTGCCAAGGACGCGGCACCCGCCAAGCCGATCCGCTATCTCCAGATCGGCACCGGGCACGCCCATGCCAACAAACTCGAGGCCTACGCCGAAAGTCCGGAGTGGGAAGTCGTCGGCATCGTCGAGGAGGATCCCGTCCTGCTCGAAGCCGCCCGGAAAAGTCCGCTCTACGGGAAGTTTCCCTTCCTCTCGCTGGAGGAGGGCCTAAAGACGCCCGATCTCAAGGTCGTCGGGGTCGAGACCGAGGTGCGCGACCTCCTGCGCTACGCCCGTCGTGCCGTTGATGGCGGATTCCACGTGCATCTCGATAAGCCCGCCGGGGCTTCGATGGAGGAATACCGCGAACTCATGAAGATCGCCGACGAAAAGGGGCTCGTCGTGCAGATGGGTTTCATGTATCGCTTCAATCCCGCGGTGCAGTTGCTTCACCGCATGTTGCAGGCGGGATGGCTCGGCGAGGTCTTTGAAACGCACGCGGTGATGTCGAAAGTGGTCCCGTCGAAGGATCGCCAGACCCTCGATGAATTCCCCGGCGGCACGATGTTCGAACTCGGGTGCCACATCATCGATTTGACCGTCTCCGTCCTCGGCAGACCGGACAAGGTCGTGCCCTACCCGCGCCGCATTCTCGAGACGCCCGACGACACGCTCATGGACAACATGCTCGCCGTCTTCGAATACCCGAAGGCCACCGCCACGGTTCGTTCGACCGCTCTCGAGGTCGAGGGCTTTTCGCGTCGCCAATTCACCGTCTGCGGCACCGGAGGCACCTTCCACATCCAGCCGCTCGATCGACCCGTCGTCACGCTCTCGCTCTCGCAGGAGCGGCGCTTCGGAGAAGGGGAGCGGGTTTTCCCCAAGGGCACGAGCGTGGTGGAATTCGCGACACCGTATGAGCGCTACGTCGGCGACGCCGCCGACCTCGCCTCGATCGTCCGTGGGGAAAAGAAGAATCCGTATCCCTCGGAACACGATCTCGCGGTGCAGGAGACCGTCCTCGCGGCGGCGGGAATGTGAGTGGCGAAACCGGCCTCAACCCACGCGCTGTCCCGGCACCGCACCCTCATCGGGCGAGAGCAGGAAGATGTCCTCACCGCCGGGGCCGGCTGCGATAATCATCCCTTCGCTCAGACCGAACTTCATCTGGCGCGGAGCGAGGTTCGCGACCATCACGACGAGCCGTCCGACGAGATCGGCGGGTTCGTAGGCGGCCTTGATCCCGGCGAAGACCTTGCGTGTCTCCTCGCCGCCAAGACTCAGGGTCAGTCGCACCAGCTTCTTCGCCTCGGGCACTTCGTCGGCGGCGATGACGCGGGCGACGCGGAGGTCCACCTTCGCAAAGTCTTCGATCGTGATCTGCGGGGCAATGGGATTGGCGGCGAGGGCTTCACCCTTGTCGTCCGGTGCCACGAAGGCTGGGGCAGAAGTCTCCGAAGCGCTCTCCACCGCAGGAGCGCCGCCTTCCTCCCGCGATTCGACGATCATCGCCTCGATCTTGGCGGCATCGACCCGCTGCATCATGTGGGTGAACTTCGCGATCGGTCGCCCCGTCAGAGGAGTCTTCGCCTGTGCCCAGGAGAGAAGGGGATCGTCGAAGAGCTCGCCCGTCTTCCGCGCCAGCTCCGGCAGGACCGGAGTGAGATAGATGACAAGGGTGCGGAAGAGGTTCAGCGCGACGGTGCAGGCGTCCTGCAACTCGCGCGATTTCGTTGGATCCTTGCGCAGCTCCCAGGGGGCTTTTTCCTCGACGTAGGGATTGGCCTGATCGGCCAGCTCCATGATCATCCGCATCGCCTTGCCGAAGTCGCCGTTCTCATAGGCAGCCCCGATTTCCTCACCGCGATCGGCGAAACGCTCGAAGAGCCCGCCATCGTCGGGATAGTCGACGGAAAGACCGGTCTCGGCGATGAATTTGGCGGTGCGGCTCGCGAGGTTGACGACCTTGCCGACAAGGTCGCTGTTCACCCTCGCGACGAATTCACCCAAGTTCAGATCGAGGTCCTCCACCTTCGAGGAGAGTTTTGTCGCGTAGTAGTAGCGCAGGTATTCGGGTTCGAGGTGCTCGAGGTATTTCGAAGCGCGGATGAAGGTGCCGCGCGATTTCGACATTTTCTCGCCGTCCACGGTTAGGAAGCCGTGGATGTGCACCTGGGTGGGCAGGCTGAAGCCCGCCGTCTTCAATTCCGCCGGCCAGAAGAGGGTATGGAAATACTGGATGTCCTTGCCGATGAAGTGATGGATCTCTGTCTTCTCGCTCTTCCACCAGTCGTCGAGTGCTTCACCCTCACGTTCGCACCATTCCGCGGTCGCGCCGATGTAGCCGATCGGCGCGTCGAACCACACATACCAGTAGTTGCCGGGCGAGTCGGGAATCTCGAAGCCAAAGTAGGGGGCCGGGCGGGAGACGTCCCAGTCACGGAGCGGCTCGTGGAGGAAGAAATTCTTCAGGTAGTTCGCGCTCTCCGTCGGGATCGTGCCGGACTGGGTCCACTCGGCGAGGAAGTCGTGCATCTTTTCGATGCGCACGAAGAGGTGTTTCGCCGCGCGGATCTCTGGCCGCGACCCTGACAAAGTGCTAACAGGATCGACCAGGTCGACAGGACCATAGGTCGCCCCGCAGCTTCCGCAGTTGTCACCGGGCTGGTCTTTCGATCCGCATCTCGGGCAGGTGCCGCGCACGAAGCGATCGGCGAGGAAGGTGCCCTGCTCGGTGTCGAAAAGCTGGTCGATCTCCTCCTCGACGATCATGTCGGCTTGGCGCAGGGCCGCCCAGATCTCGTGGCAGACGGCTCGGTTCGCCTCGCTGTGGGTGCTGCCGTAGTGATCGAACTGGATCCCGAAGCCAGCGAAGTCGCGCTGGTGCGCTTCGCTCATTTCCGCGATAAGCGCTTCCTCACTGCGGCCCTCGGCCCTGGCGCGGATCATGATCGCGGTTCCGTGGGTGTCGTCCGCGCAGACGTAGATCGCCCGGTTGCCCCGCATTTTCTGGAAGCGCACCCAAATGTCGGTCTGCAAGTACTCGACGAGATGGCCGATGTGGATGTGGCCGTTCGCGTAGGGCAGGGCGGAGGTGATGAGGAGTTGGCGCATGCGGGGAGTCTGGAGAGAGAATGTGAACGGAAACCGGAGGATGTCCAACGGGGAAGGGGTCGATCGGTCGGTGTCGGATTTCGCGATTCCGGCACGGGACCGCGCCTGCATTCCCCCTTTGCTCGCGGGCTGGTTTGCTCCTATCCTTGCCGCCATGTCCCCAACCGCCGCCCGACCCGTTGTTCCGCTCCTCAGTATCATGATGTTCCTCCAGTTTTTTGTCTGGGGGACCTGGTTCTCGACCATCAATGTGGCCCTCGACGCGGCGAAGTTGGCTGACTTTATCGGCAGCGCCTACGCCGCCGTGCCGCTAGGAGCGATTTTCGCCCCCCTCTTCCTCGGGATCGTCGCCGACCGCTTTTTCCCTTCCCAGGTCATCATGGGAGTCCTCTTTCTCGTGGGCGGAGTCCTCATTTATCTCGCAGGCAGCGCGGCCGAGGCCGGCAACGGCGCCTTGATGTCGAAGCTCTTCCTCGCCCACATGCTCTGCTACATGCCCACGCTGGGTCTTGGCAACACGATCGCCTTCACCCATCTCCGGCGGATCGACTTCCCCCGGATCCGCGTGTGGGGCACGATCGGATGGATCGCGGCCGGCTTGATGGTCGGAGCCCTCGGCTGGAGCGCCGATCTCGGGATCATGAAGATGGCCGCCTATGCCTCCATCGCCCTAGGGATCTTTTCCTTCGTGCTTCCCCACACTCCGGCCCCGGCGAAGGGACAAAAGATCGACCTGCGTGCCTTGCTCATGCTCGATGCCCTCAAGCTGCTCGCCAAACCCTCCTTTCTCGTCTTCATCCTTTGCTCCGGCCTCATCTGCATCCCGCTCGCCTACTACTTCGGCATGACGGGCCCCTTCCTCGCGAATGCCGGTTTCGAGCAGCCCGCCTCGACCATGACGATCGGCCAGATGTCCGAGATCGTCTTCATGCTGCTGATCCCCTTCTTCTTCCGACGACTCGGGGTGAAATGGATGATCATCACCGGTATGCTCGCGTGGTTCGTCCGCTATCTTCTCTTTGCCTACGGAGCCCCCGACCAGGTCGCTTGGATGCTCTTCCTCGGCATCGCCCTGCACGGGATCTGCTACGACTTCTTCTTCGTGACGGGTTTCATGTATACCGATCACGTCGCCCCGAAGGAAGTGCGGGGGCAGGCGCAGAGTCTGCTCGTCTTCGTGACCCAGGGAATCGGGATGTGGATCGGCTATGCGATCGTTTTTGGAAAACCCTGGCTGGGGCTCGGTGGCACGGCTTCCCAGTTGACCTCAACCGGTGCGCTCGGTGAAGCGATCACGGCCTCCCGCGCCGAGGAGTCCCTGACCTTCTTCCAGAAGCTCGCCAAGATGTTCTCCATTGAAATGCCCGGAGCGGTCGATGCGGCATTGATCTCCGAAACGATGGCCCAGTGGAAAGCCTTCTGGATCTTCCCCGCGATCATGGCCCTCGTCATCGCCGCGATTTTCTTCGCCGCCTTCTGGGATAAGACCCGCGTCACGGAGGAAGGGGAGTGATCGGGCTTCGCCCGGGTAAAAGGTGGGAAGGTAAAA
>DGXY01000022.1:2696-2858 GCA_002396885.1 Akkermansiaceae bacterium UBA5020 | reverse complement strand
CCCATACAGTTGGCAAGAGGTTCCATGAAAAAAGGCCAAAGGGAAAAGAGGTCGAAACTCGGGTAAGGCTCTATGCGAGGGGGCGGCGGCGGGGATCCAACCAGGTGCGGAGACTCCCTTTGCCCGGGGAACCGGGGCGGTGAGGAACCTCCGTCCCATCGA
>DGXY01000022.1:0-2496 GCA_002396885.1 Akkermansiaceae bacterium UBA5020 | reverse complement strand
CATCGAGCTCGCGGCGGAAAACCAGCGGTTTCGGGGTTCTTTGGGCTCTTTTTTCAGAAAATTTGACTTTGTGAAGAAAAAGGGGATTGCCGTGATGATTTATTTAAGGTAGGTGAAATATCATGCATCGACCTGCCTTCCTGCTGTTCCTGTCGCTCTTCTTGATTTCCTGTGAGACGACGGAGTCCACCAAGCCGAGTCACCTCAGCACGAGTCGTGGACTCCAGGCCGAAAACAGTGCGATCGGGAACAAGGCGCTCGTCAAGCAGAGCGATCCCAAGACTCTCGAGAAATACCGCAGGGTGGTGATCGAGGACGTGAAGGTGGCCCAGCCGAAATCAACTTCCAATGTCAAGCGCGCCAGTCGCGATGAGAGTGAGCGTCTTGCGGAACGCTTTGAGGAAATCCTCCGCGAAGAGCTGAGCCCGCACTATCAGATCACCAATCGACGTGGGCGCGACACGCTCTCGGTGCGTGCCACCCTGACGGAGTTACAACCCAGCAGACCTGCTCTCTTCGTTTTCAATTATCTCCCCTATGCGGCGGCACTGACGACGGGAGTGTCCTTCGCCACGGGGAAAACTCCGGGAGCGGGTAGCACGACCGTGGAGGCGGAGGTCCTCGACTCCCTCAGCCGTCGTCAGGTCTATGCGATCGTCGACCAATACAAGGGCAGCAAGTTCCAGCCCCACGGAATCGAGCGTTGGGGGCAAACCGAGGCTTCGATGCGGACCTGGAGCCGGAAGATTCGTGCCGGCATCCAAGGCTCTGCGGTTCGCACCACGGCTCCCGCCTCGAAGACGACGGCGAAGGTGACCCGGGAGTCCGCGCCTTCCGCTTCCCAAAAGAAGGCCGGGGAGGGGAGCAAAGTCGGAGCGTTTTTCCGCGAGCATCGGTCCGAGTGAACCGGCGGTCGCCCCGTGCCGTGGTCGAGGCCTTGTTTCGAGCCGCTCTTTCCTCAAACCTTCGGCACTTCGGCAAATTCCGCGTTGGACATCGGAATACTTCTGCGAAAACCACGAAGAAAGGATTTAGTCATGGCAACCTCCGGTGAAGACAGTGCCTTTCCGAATCCAACGCAAACGTCGGGATCGGTCCCGGGACGTGACTACACGGGCCTGACCAAACGGGAATATTTTGCCGTGCACCTTTTCGAAGGGGTCATCGCGCGACTGAGCGTGAACTGCAGTCTCCAGGACAAGGCGAATTACGCGGTCGATGCCGCGGATGCCCTCGTCAAGGCCCTGCGTGCTGGAAAGGATTGAGGCTGATCACTCGCCCAACTTGAGGACCCGTCGGAGTTCCGAAGCGAGGCAGTCGGCGGTGTAGGGCTTCGGCAGGATACCGGAGAAGCCGTGTTCGAGGGCGGCGTTCCGGGCATTTTGTTCGAGATAACTGCTGCTGACGATCACTTTCGCGCGCCCGTCGAGCTGTTTGATCGCGAGGGTGGCTTCGAGTCCTGAGATGCCGCCGGGGAGGGCGAGATCCATGACGACGGCCGCGTAAGGGCGGTCCTCCGCTAGTGCCTTGCGATAGAGCTCGACGGCCTCCTCGCCGCTGGAGGCACTCGTGGGATCCAGTCCGAGCTTGATGAGCATGGCAGCGGCGAGCCGTTGCATCGCGCTTTCGTCATCGACGATGAGGATGCGGGGAGTGGCCGGGAGGCCGTTGGCTTGAGCCGCAAGGGTTTCGGTGTCGTTCATCGGAAATCAGAGAGGTTGGGATGATGGAGGATTCGGAACCGGGGTGTGAGGGGTGGGCGGTGTCACTCTCCGGCTGGATTTCATCGGGGTTGGTCCACGCTGCTCCCGCTCCGCTAGTCGGCTCAGAACTCGTTCCGCCACATCATCGATTCGACCGGCAGGGGGGTGCGCTGGTTGTATTTCGCCGATCCCTTCGAGTGGTAGGGGTTGAGGATCTCGCCCTGCACGAGGAAGTAGATGAGCTGGCCCACCGGCATGCCTTCGTAGATGCGGACCGGCTGCTTCACCGAGATCTCGAGGGTCCAGTGGTTGCAAAAACCCACGTCGCCCTTGCCGGCGGTGGCGTGGATGTCCATGCCGAGACGGCCCACGCTCGATTTGCCCTCGAGAAAGGGGACCGTCGCGTGGGTCTCGGTGTATTCGAAGGTCGAGCCGAGGTAATTGATCTGCGGCTCGAGCACGTAACCTTCCCGCGGAATCTCGAAATGCTCGATCTCGTTGTGCGCTTTCGCGTCGAGGACGCGGTTTTTGTAGGTGGCGAGGTGCTTGCTGAGGTGGACGTCGTAGCTGTTCGTGCCGAGGCACTCCCGCCGGAAGGGCTCGATGATGATTTCGCCCCGCTCCATCGCGGCTAGGATCTCAGAGTCGGAAAGGATCATGGTAAAAAGTCATCGATAAGGAAGGCCCCCGGTCCGGGCAAGCGGTTTTTGCATTTGGTGAGGCAACAAGGTCGAATCGTCCCTTTGCCGTGGCGATTCGGAAGAGGGGACCACGAATGGAACGAATGAAACGA
>DGXY01000021.1:1460-31590 GCA_002396885.1 Akkermansiaceae bacterium UBA5020 | reverse complement strand
CAAGGACCTCGGGAAATATCAATACATACATGCTCTCCAATCGGAGATCGACTTCGCAAGGACCTTCATCATTATATTGCCCTTCGGTTTGTGCGCTGCCGGTGCATTTTTTTGGATGCGGAAGCTTGAATGAGAAATCGATTGGAGCGCAATTTCACTGAACGCGCTCCCTTGATGCCCCTGAATCATTCAGATCCAGATCGAAGAAGGCAGTGGCTTCCTTTCATCTTGACTGGACTTCTGACATTCACGCCAAATCCTTCAGCACTCTCTCCGGATCCCGCCGCCACGCCTTCGCCATCTTCAGCAATTCGCCCGGCACCAACTCGGTGACCCCTTGCTCGGTCGGCTGATCTGCCCCCGAGACGGCGCGTTGGACAACGTGCGAAATGAACTGCCCCCTCAAGGAAAGCCCGCGAGTGGCGACCTCAAGGAGGAAGTCGTCGATGACGTCCTGATCTTCGGGGTGCATCCGGGCAATGGCCACGGTGATCGGGTGCGGTTTGCCGATGAGCAACTGGTAACGGGCCAAACCGATCCAGGCGGCGTTCTCGCTCGGGTAGTCGAGCGTGCCGTCCTGGAGCTGGGCAACAAGCCCTTCCCGAACCGGGTTGGGCACTGTGATCGATTTTTTCTGAGATCGTGGCATGACAAAAAAACGGTGTTTCGGGTTTCCTTAAATTTATCGGCGTGGGGTTCCCGCAGGGTTCCCGTCCGATTCTTGCATGGGGTAAAATAGTGTTCAATATAACAACATGACAAGCATTTCTTTTCCCATTCCCCGCGAAACCGCGCGAAAACTTTCCCGGCTCGAAACATTCGCTCTTGACGGGTCTAAGACACCGTTCCACTGTTCAAACATGCCAGGTCAACGCCATCCGGATAAAACCACTCTCTCAGTCTACCTGACTCGGACGCTGATGCAGCGCCTCCGCCGTCTCGCCGCCGAACGGGGAGAGACGGTGACCACGGTGATCGAGGCCATGGTCACGGCTCAGACCCGTGACGTCGTTCTCACTCCCGAGGATTACGAGCAGATCGCCCAGGAAACTCGCGGAGCGCAGACGGGCCGGAAGTCGGGCGGCAAATCCATCTCGAAAGCCGGTTGATTTTTTTGGCCCTCAAGGTCTAAGACACCTCCTCCTTTAGCTACTCACCCCTCTCAAAGAAACACCCTGCACCCAAGGTCTAAGACACCTTCTTCTTTAGCTACTCACCCCGCTCAAAGAAACACCCTGCACCCAAGGTCTAAGACACCCAAAACCAAACCACCACTCTCTGGCCTCATCGGGGCCGCATTGACACCCCAACGCAACCAAACGCTACTATGAATACCGTCACTCTATCACCTCCGCCTTCCGCCTGCCGGAAGGTTCCCCTTCCCCTCAGCCGGGGCCGTGTCATTCGGCCGCAGAAAGCGGTGATCTACGGTCCCGAAGGCGTGGGCAAAACCACCCTTGCGAGTCAGCTTCCCGATCCCGTCTTCCTCGACATCGAGAGCGGAACCCATCATCTCGAAGTGACGCGCTTCGAAGGAATCGACTCCTGGGAATCGGTGCCCTTCGCCGTCGATCAGTTGGCCAGGACTGACCACGGATTCCGGACCCTCGTGATCGACACGGTGGACTGGGCCGAGAAGCGCCTCTCGGAACATCTCTGCCGGAAGGCGAACAAGGATTCCATCGAAGACTTCGGCTACGGCAAGGGCTACGTCGTTCTTGCCGAGGAATTCGCGAAGTTCCTCGCCTCCCTCGACACGCTCTTGGCCCGAGGCATGCATGTGGTCTTCCTCGCCCATGCCACGGTCCGGAAGTTCGAGTCGCCCGACCAGGCCGGCGGCTATGACCGATACGAGCTGAAGCTCACCAAGCAGGTCGCCCCACTGCTCAAGGAATGGGCCGATGCGATCCTCTTCGCTAATTTCATCACCCGGCTCACCGAAAAGGACAACGGCCGGATGCGAGGAGTCGGAGGCAAGGAGCGTGGTCTCTTCACCACCCATGCCGC
Source organism: Akkermansiaceae bacterium UBA5020 (assembly GCA_002396885.1). Taxonomy (GTDB): domain Bacteria; phylum Verrucomicrobiota; class Verrucomicrobiia; order Verrucomicrobiales; family DEV007; genus Arctic95D-9. Next base: position 29,583 of record DGXY01000021.1, on the reverse strand, counting down.
CGCCTACGATGCGAAGAACCGCCACGGGCTCCCCGACAAGCTGCCTTTTGAGGCGGCGGCTCTCTCTCCTATCTTCGGCCCTCAAGAGGCAGCGTCGCCAACGCCCCACACAAGCGCGGGGCAAACCGCCGAAGCTCCTTCCCCGAAGCCTGGAATCAAAGAGCGGATCGAAAGAGCTTTCGATGGCGAGATGGCCCTGGTGACGGACTTCCTCGTCCATCGGGGTCTCCTCAGTTACACCACGGAGGGAACGATCGAAGATCTCGACACCCTCGATACGGAGTATGCGGCGCGAATGCTCGCCGAGCCCCGCCGCTTTCTCGAAGCGGTCCATGTCTGGGCCGACGAAATCCCCGGACTGCAAACAGCGGAGAAGGAGGCCGCGACGACACGATGAGCGCGTTGCGTCCTTCCAATCTCCCTAAGCTGGCGGTGTGTCCCTGCTACGAGGGTTCCGCCACGGCGGGGCCCGCCGCCGAACGAGGCAGTCTCCTCGATGCCGCTTTCCGCGCGGAACTCACCGGCTCTGCTTTGTTGCGCGACAAACTCAGCAGCGAAGAACAGTCCGCCGTTTCCTGGTCGGTATCGGTGGTGCGCTCCATCGCGGGACGGAACCGCATCCTCGCCCGTGAAGAGGATTGCCGAACCCGAATGCTCGGCCTTGAAGGCACCGCCGACGCCGTCGTTCCGGCCCGGTTGACTCACTTCGATCTGAAGACGGGGTTGCGCCGAAACTACCGCGAGCAAATGGCCGCTTACTCTCTCGGACTCATGGAGGCGCACTTCGCGGACTCCTGGACCGCGCACCTGCTGTACTGCGACCTGCGGGAAATCGAGAGCCTGCCCTTCACCCACGCAGAAGCCCGCGAAATCGTCGAGGCAGTGATCGTCCATGTGGAGAACCCGCACCGTGAGCCGGTCCCCTGCGAATACTGCGGCTGGTGCGCGAAGGCGGACACCTGCCCGGCGCGGCGGCCCCTCGCCGCCGATGGACTGCGGGCCGTGCAGATTCCCTTCGACTTCGAAGCGGTGGTCACCGATCCCGCCGAGCTGGGACGCTTCCTCGCCGCCTGTGCCGTGGTCGAGGAGTTCAGCGAACGGGCCAAGACCATCGCGGTGGAACGACTCAAGAGCGGTGGCGAACTACCCGGCTGGAAACTCGTGACCCGCCAAGGTTCCGATTTCGTCGATGCCGTCACCGTCGGCCATCACATCCAGGCGATGGGCTTTGGCCCCGTCCTCGCCGCCTACGGCACCCTCTCCGCCAGCAAGTTCCGTGAACTCTGGACCGAGCGCATGGGCGGCAAACCCTTTCCCGAAGAAGCGGTGAAGCATTCGCCCCCGATTTCCTACCTCGAACAAAACAGCAAACCAAATCCTAACAAACCAACCTCATAATCCCATGCCTACCTATCGCGCATCCGAAATCTCCGAGCGTCCCGATCACGTCGAAGCCGGAGACTACCCTGTCGAAGTCATCGACGCCGTCGAAACCGTGTCCAAAAACGGACACGACATGATCGAGCTGAAACTCAAAACCGGTGCGGGCTCACTGCTCTTTGATTTCCTCGTCTTCACTCCCGCCGCGTTCTGGAAGATCGACTCCTTCCGCGCTGCGACCGGCGAAACGGTCACGCCCGACGAAGACGTCGACCTCAACGCCGACGATCTCATTGGTCGCACGGGGAACGTCCGGGTCTCGGTCGAGGAATACAACGGCCGCAAACGCAACAAGGTGGTCGCCTGGCTCGCGGCTGGCACCCAGGGGAAAGGAGGGAACCATGCCGTCGGCAACCCCTTCTGACCGCTTCGCCCCAACGCCTCAAAATCCCAACGCAACGACCATGGATCGAAACCCTCGTTCTGAACCGCACGAAATCGCCGATTGGGAGAATCTCCTCGAACATCTGCTTGGAAGCCATGTGCTCGCCAAGGCGTGCGTGGATCCATTCAGCTATGCGCTGAAGCTCCGTAGCGGCGAAATCATCACGTTCACCGAGGCAAGGTTCGTCAATTCAGGCTGGGTCTGGATCGATTTCTGCCCGCTCGATGAGCAACCGACCGGGCACGGTATTCCCTTCGATACGGAGCGGGGAATCGACGTGCGCCTCGACGAGATCGTCTGGGTCATGGATGCGCCGGAGGAACGGAGGGTCCGATGACGGTGGCAACCCCTTCTAAGTGCTTCGCCCTGCGCCCCTACCAGAAGGAGGCCCTGCGCGCGATCCACGCGGGCTTCCGGGAGTTCGACCGGCAACTGGCGGTGCTTCCGACGGGCGCGGGTAAAACCAGGATTTTCTGCCAAGTTGCCGCAGATTTCCGCCCCAAGCGCACCCTCATCCTCGCCCACCGGGAGGAGCTCATCAGCCAAGCGGTGGACAAGCTCCATTCCTCCACCGGGATCGCTGCCGAGGTGGAGCGCGGGAAGGAATGGGCCTCGCTGGAGGCTCCCGTCGTCGTCGGAAGCGTCCAGACGCTAATGCAGGAGCGCCGCCGCGATCGCTGGCCCTGGGACCACTTCAGCCTCGTGGTGGTTGATGAATCGCACCATATTTTGAGCGACAGCTATCAGGGCATCCTCGGACACTTCGGCGACCGCGCCAAGGTCCTCGGGGTGACCGCCACCCCCGACCGCGGAGACAAGCGCAACCTCGGGCGCTACTTTCAGAACATCGCCTGCGAGGTGAGCCTGCTCGATCTCATCCGCGATGGCTGGCTCGCCCCCATCCGGGTGAAAACCGTGCCACTGGGCATTCCCCTGGACGGGGTGAGATCCACCGCCGGCGACTACAACGCCGAGGATCTCGGCCTAGCCATCGATCCCTGGCTGGAGCGCATCGCCGATGTGCTCGCCGCGCACCGCGAACGTAAGACTCTCGTCTTTCTTCCGCTGGTCGCGGTGTCGGAGCGCTTCGCCGCCCTGTGCCGACAAAGGGGGCTTCCGGCTGAGCATATCGACGGCCAGTCCCGGGATCGCCGTGAAATCCTCGACCGCTTCCGGCGAGGCCATACTCGGTTTCTCTGCAACGCCATGCTCCTGACCGAAGGCTACGACGAGCCCTCCATCGACTGCGTGGTCTGCCTGCGCCCGACCAAGGTCAGGAGCCTCTATTCCCAGATCATCGGGCGCGGCACCCGCATCCATCCGGGCAAGGACCATCTCCTCGTGCTGGACTTCCTCTGGCAGTCGGAGGAGCACAGCCTCATCCGACCGGCCCATCTCATCGCCAGCGACGAGGAGGAAGCAAGCCGACTCACGGCAGCCCTCGGGATGGACGGCGACCTCGAAAAGGCCGAACGCGAGGTGAAGGCGGACCGCACCTCCAAGCTGGCGGAGCGCCTCCGCGAAAACCGCCACCGCGCCCCGCGCATCCTCGATCCCCTCGAACTCGCCGTCAGTCTCAACGACGCCCGGCTCGCCGATTATGTGCCGGTCATGGAATGGCAGGGCGAACCCGCCTCACCACGCCAACTGGAAGCGCTCTGCAAGCTCGGCATCGATACCCGCGCGGTGGGTTGCAAGGGCCACGCCTCCCTGCTCCTCGACCGTCTTTTCACCCGCCGCCGCCTCAAGCTCGCCACCCCGAGACAGGTGAGCTTCCTCAAGCGCCTCGGCCACCGCGACGCCGAGACCCTCCGCTTCGACGAGGCCAGCGCCCTCCTCGAAGCCCACTTCGCCAAGCGTGCCGCCCCGGCCGCCTGACGCGCACGAAACCCGCCATGCCATCCTACCGATCATCGGCTTTGCCCGACCCGCTCCCCCGCCGCACTCTCGACTACCTCGAGCGCGGTGCCCCCGAGGGAACGCGCAATGCGGAACTCTTCGAGGCCGCCTGCCAGTTTCGCGATGCTGGTTTCTCCTCCGGGGAGGCGGAGGAACGACTCCTCGCGCGGGCTCTGGCCGACGGGCTTCCCGAAAGTGAATCGCGATCCGCGATCCACTCCGCCTATCGGCGCGATCCACGCGAGGCTTTGGGGGCTTGCGCCGCAGCAGGCCCACCACCAAGAACCATCAAGCCAGCGGCGTCTCCCAAGACGAGCGCGATGCCAGTGCCGAATCCCGGCGCGGTGCCCCTGCCCCCACCCATCGACGACGGGTTCCGCCATCTCCTCGATGCCTGTTTCCGCGATGAGGAATTTGTCGCAATCGCTCCGGCCGGCGAGAACGACGAAGGCGAGATCGTGCCCCGACGCGGAGTGACCCTGACGGCGGCGGAATGGAAACGCCGCGTCGCCGCGAAGGGCGGCATCGACCGATGCTTCGGCACCCGGCTTGGTCTGTTTGTCAGGATCAACCCGATGAATGAGGGCGGCTCCCGCAATGAGGACGTGACCCGATTCCGCCACGTCCTCGTCGAGTTCGACACCGGACCGAACGGCGCACCCATGCCCAAGGAGGAGCAGCACGCCGCCATCCTCGCCAGCGGTTTGCCGGTTTCCGTCCTCATCGACTCGGGCAACAAGAGCCTCCATGCCTGGGTCCGGGTCGAGGCTCGCGACGAGGCGGAATATCGCCGCCGCGTCGAGCGGATCTGGGACTGGTTCGCCGAACTGAATCTTGACCGCCAGAACCGCAACCCGAGCCGCCTTTCCCGTTGTCCCGACGGCTGGCGCACTGTCGCCGACGAACCCCGCCAGCAACGCCTTCTCGCTCTGAACCTCGGTGCCTCCGACTGGGACTCGTGGGACCGTGAACAAACCGCCGAGGGAGCGGGCGAACCGCTGCGGGTTTCGCAACTGGCTGCCTACGACACGAGCCACGATCCGAACAACGTCCTCGGCCAGCGCTGGCTCTGCCGGGGCGGATCCCTTGTCATCGTGGGACAGTCGGGAGTGGGCAAGTCGAGCCTCTGCATGCAGCTCATGCTCCTTTGGGCGCTGGGCCAGACCGCCTTTGGTATTGCGCCGGTGCGACCTCTGCGCTCGCTCCTGATCCAGGCCGAGAATGACATCGGCGATCTCGCCGAAATGTATCAGGGCGTGCGCCAGGGCATGGCACTCGCGACCGACGAGGAACACCGGCTCGAAGAGCAGATCCTCATCTTCCGCGATACGACCCGCACCGGCGAGGAGTTCGTTTCCCTGGCCGCTACTCTCATCGACCGCCACCATCCCGACCTCGTCTGGATCGATCCCCTCCTCAACTATGTCGGCGACGACATCTCCGAGCAGAAAGTCATCAGTGAATTCTGCTGCCATCAGCTCAACACCGTGAGTCTCCGCACCGGTGTCATCTGGTGCCTCATGCATCACACCGGCAAGCCGAGCCGGGATCCGAAGGCCGCGAGCCATTGGACCGCCAGCGATCTCGCTTACAGCGGCATCGGCAGTTCCGCCCTCACCAACTGGGCGCGGGAGATGGCCGTGCTCGTGCGGGTGAAGACCGGGGAGGACCAGCCGCCCACCTTCCAACTGAGCATGACAAAGCGCCGGAAACGGGCCGGTCTACGCGACGAGTCAGGTGAAGCGACCGACACCATCTTCCTCCGCCACGGCACCCATGGCGGGATCTGCTGGGAACAGTGCGGAGCACCGGAGGAATCCAGAAAGGGCAGCTACAAAGTCGGTCGTCCGAGTGCCTTCGATCCAGAGCGATTCCAAGCCGTTTTGGCGCGTCTCGGAGGCTCCCTGACCCGCCAGAACCAGACCGAGGTCGCTGCAAAAATGGACTGCTCGGTCCGCACCGCATGGGGCTGGTGGAAACAACTGAAGGAAAACGACTTATGAACATGCTGCAAAAATGCGCTGCAAGCGCTGTAAAAATGGGGATCGCAGCTGCTGCAATTACTGCAAAATCCCCCCCCTTAAAGGGGGGATTTGTAATTGCAGCTGCAGCAGCGGCGGAACCGGGAATCGGAGAGGAGGTCGATCAATGATGAGTGACTTCGACGACATCGACCTCGACGCCGAGGAGGATTACGAAATCCGACAGCGATCCCGCGACGACGACTACCGCAAGGCCTACGGCGAGTGGATCGCCTCCCTGCCGCCCGACGAACGGGAACGGCTCGGGGAACTCGGTCTGGATCGTCCCTCCGTGCCTGGAGCGGGCACCGGTGCGCCAACCCGCGACGTGGCCGAGTCTTCCCTTGCCTCCTGCGAACCGGAAATCATCGACGAACCGGAAGTTTCCGCCGAGGACACGGAGGACCGCGACGCAGCAGACCCCGAGCGCCTTCACGATCTGCTGCGCCGTCTCGTCGGCGAGCTGATCGGTCAGGACAACGCCCGCCTTTCCCTCGAATGCCTCGCGCTGGTCACAGGCCTGGCCTACTGCGGCGACTCGATGTCCGAAATCGCCAAACGCCACGGCGTGACCCGGGCGGCAGTCTCGAAGCGCTGCGTGGAACTGACGCGAACCCTGAACCTCAAACCGAGCCGCGCGATGCGTTCGCTCAAGGCCCGCCAGAGCTACCGGCGCTCCCGGCTCAAACATCTCAAGACCCAAATTTGACAACGCAGACCCAAGCATGAGCATCGCCCTCGCCGACACCCGCAAGTTCACCATCAGCCGCACCGGGCTGGAGGTTCACGATCATCTCTCCTTCGAGGAGTGGTCGTCCCTCGCCCCGCTCCTCAACGAGGCGGCTCGCGGCGTGGCTTTCGTGATCGGCGACTGGCTCATCTACGGCTTCGACCGCTTCGGCCGGAGCGAGGCACAGAAGGCTGCAACGCGGGTGCGCTCGGAGGACTACGAATCCGCCATCCAGCTCACCGGACTCGACCGTGCCACGCTACAAACCTACGCCCACGTTTCGCGAAAAGTGCCGTCCCTGTTGCGCAACAAAGATCTGAGTTGGGAGCATCACAAGATCGTCGCCAAGCTCCCTCACCCCGACCAGGAGCGCTGGCTCCAGGAAGCCGCGCGGAACCTCGCCAAGGGTCACCCAGTCTCGACCCGACGCCTGCGCCGCTCGATCTCGGCGGGCCGGCTCCTCGAAAGCGACGAAGTGGATCTGCCCGAGTCGGATCGTGGGATCGAGAACCACATCCCCTTCGTGAACCGACTCTCGGCCTGGTGGTCGCGGATGCAGGAGCAGGGCTGGCAGAACGAAGCCACGGACGAGCAGCGCGCGGCCCTCAAGCGCGACCTGCAACCCATCGTTTCGATCTACAACGAACTTTGAAGAAAACCCGAACCCACCAAACCAGAACCCAAATCGCATGATCCAATTCCTTCAGTTTCTCTTCGCTCTCATCGGCCTGATCTCCGCCAGCTTTGTTCTCATCTACGCCATCGGACTGGGATGGAATGCTCTCGCCAGCGCCTCGGAGGACAAGCGCATAAATGCGGAGCGCCTCTTCACACTCCTCGAAAAGATCGAAGCCAACACGGCCCGAATTGACGGCACCACGAACCCCACTGAACCCTCATGAGCGATTCCACTGACCACATTCTCAAGGAGCAAGCACTCGGTCACCTGCGCGATCTGCTGGAAATGCACTGGCGCGAGGCCCGCGATTCCGCCGACGAGGACGGCAAGTTCGCCATCAGCTTCAAGGTGGCGATCGCGGACGGCGCGCCCGCGAAGCTGAAAGTGACCAGCCGGATCTCCACCACGATCACCGACGAGATCGAGAGCACGGTGGATGATCCGGGGCAGCCGCGGTTACTGTGAGGAGAACCGGTGACGAAAGGCTTTGACAGGGACTTCGCGGTGAATTTCAATAGGGGATGGAGGTTTCTTCGAATATCACCCCTTCAGGAATACGGGACGCCTGCGGGCCATTGCGGAAGAGGCACAGGTTGATCTACCGGGCCTGGCTTTACCATCATCCGGGTTTCGACGAACTCATCCGACTCTATTTGGCTCGGAGCCAGTGCGGTCGATTTGCAGCCTTGGTGCTCGCGTCCGATTACGAGGACTCCCGGGAACGGCACGAAATCGCCTGGATGAAGGCGGGCAAACTCAACTCCAAGGAACTGGCCCAATCACTTCTCAAGCAACTGTGGGAGGACGAACGGGACGACAATGACGCCGACGGACCCGCCTTCCATGAGATAATTCCCTCCAAGTCCGCTATCCTGACGACCTCGGAGATCCGCGAGGTGGCGAACTCGGTCTGGCCGCAGGCGGAGGACTGAGCCGCAATCGACGCGCGGCCGGGATCAAGCCCCCGTGCGCCAAGCCGCAGCTCAAAACGCCTTTGCAAGGGAACGGTCCGGGCTACAGTCGTTGGGATGAGCCCTCCCGCGATCAGTTTCGACAACTTCGAACTTCCCTTCACCTCCTCGGAGACCAGCTGCGACGCAGACGAGGAGGAATCGGACTCCACGGACATCGGATCCTTCGAAGACCAGATTCCGAAAAACGCCGTCTTCGTCGGAACGAACGACTCGGAAGTAGACAACTGGACGAGCTGGAAGATCGAAGACCACTACTACGTGATTCCCTGGGAAGGGTCCGAGTTCGACTGGGCGCTGTTCCGAATTAGTTGGGACGACAACTGGGGCCGCTACGACTGGAGCACCGACGCCCGAATCAAGGGCGTGGCCGACCCCCGCGAGGCCGCCCGGCAAATGGTCAGGGGGCTTTTCGCGCAGTGGGGAATCGACCTTTCCGAGGCGGACAGACGCGCCGATCGCGAATTCCTTGAAAGTATCTGACGCCCCGGCCGCCGGATCTCGATTAACGGGCGGCACGGGCCATGACTCGCGTCCGCTACCGTGCCCCCCAACCGCCCTCGCGCCTCGAAGAAACCTTCCTGAGACTCTGGAGACTGGCCGGAGGCCCCGAGCTGGAGAGAGAATACCGCTTCGATCCCAAGCGGCGTTGGAGGGCCGATTTTGCCCACTTGCAGACGCGTTGCCTTATCGAGGTGGAAGGCGGCATCTGGGTGAACGGTCGGCACAATCGGGCCGCCGGGTTCAACGCGGATCTGGAGAAGTATCTGGAGGCGGGTCTGGCTGGCTGGCGGGTCTTCCGCCTCGGCCCGGACCAGATCACGATGCCGAACATCGAGCGCCTCGCGGCCGTTTTGAGCGCCGATCTATGATGCAACAGGACGGCGGGATCGACTCAGGGCCAAAGTCTGTTGCGTCATAGAGACGGGGTCCTGAATGCCGCCTGGGCCGAAATCTGCCGCACATTGCCAGCACAACGGGCGGCTCGGCCTCCGGGGATGACCACAGCGTCGGGGTTCCCATTCAAGCTTCAGTGGGTGGCAGTTTCCACTCTACTTGTCACTTTCAGACGGAGTCCTGGCGAACATACTCCGCCCTCCAAGCCACGTAGAATATAGGCTCCAGGCTGTCCGACGGCCTTGAAACGGCCCCAGCGGCGCGAAAAAAGTGGAAAGCTGAAAAACGGACCTCTCATCAGATTTGGTTGAGGGTTGGACCCCAAGGGTACAGAGACAGTCTCATTAAAAGATTGCTTATCCTTGCGCTTACTTGCTGCAAGGTGCGCCTTCGGCGGACGGACATTAGCCGCAACGGGTCCACTCCGATTTCGTATCAAAATCATTGACTCAGCCGGTCAAATCTTGCGACTCTCATCCGCGATGGCCCTGAAAGCCCTACATCCCCCCGAACCCCCTCCGACCCCGGGCCTTCGGCGGGAAGGGGACCGAGGGAATGAAAAAGGAAATTCCTGCAGCCGTCTCCCTCATGCCCCCCAGCCGCGTCGGTATACTGAGCCTCCAAGACTTCGCCAGTCCGCTCGGCTACCTCCAAGCCTTGGCCAAGGAGCCTGAGAAGGAATGAAGGCGTGCACAGCGAATTGGGATGTGGATGGATTGGGTTTGATCAAGGTCCACCCTGACTCGTGAGAGTGGCATCAGCCGGGAATCCATCGGCAGGATCCAAAGCGAACCGAATTGCCGGGTGAGGATCTCGCGAGCGGACAAAAAGTCGAAAGATTGAAAAAAATCGGCAGGTTCGGGCGGGACAGCAAATAAGTTCATGCATGCCGCCTTCTGAACCATCTCCGAACCAACCGCCCGCGCTGACGCAGGGCGATTTCGTGCGGCTGCTGATGCGGAACGAACCGGCGCTGCGTGCTTATTCGCGGTCGTTGCTGCCGGATTGGTATCTGGTGGACGAAGTGATCCAGGAGGCGAGCGTAACGCTGTGGGAGAAGTTTGATCAACTGCGCGACGAAGCGGGCTTTCTGCCGTGGGCGAAAGTGGTGGTGCGCTTCAAGTGTCTTTCGATCATCGACCGGCTGCGGCGTGACCGGCATGTCTTTAGCGATGGGGTGCTGGAGTTGCTGGCGGAGGAGGCGGAAATGTTTGATGCGGAAGAGCGGGAGCGGTCCATGCAGGCGCTGCGCTCATGTCTGGAGGGTTTTTCGCCGCCGCATCAGGAACTGCTGCTAGCCCCCTATTCTGGTGAAGGCCGCGTAACGATGCTCGCAGAGCAGGCGGGCAAGTCGGCCAACGCGCTCTACAAGCTGCTGGGGCGGCTGAGGGAGAAACTGGCGGAGTGTATTGAAAACCGTCTGCAAAAGGAGGCTCTTTGACATGAATCCGAATGAACTTATCCAACGCTATCTGCATGGACAGGCGACTGATGCCGAGGTCGCGGAGTTGGACCGTCTGCTGGTGATTGATCGGGATCTAAGGCGCAAGCTGATCGTCGAAATGGGCATTGATGCTGGCCTGTGCGAGATCGCGCGGGAGCGGGCATCGCAGCCGTCGGTGGCGGCTCCACGTCGCTCCGTCTGGTTCTCCTGGCGTCCGCTCGCCGCTGCCGCCGCATTAGTCCTGTTCGTCGGTGGCTGGATGATTGGATCAAGCGCGAGGAAGACTACGCCGATAAGCGAGAAACAAGAGGCGGTGGACGATGGCGTGGCGTTGCTGACGCAAGCGGTGGATGCGAGCTGGAAGGGGGCTCATCAGCCGCGTGCGGGAAGCATTCTCTCCGCTGGGCGGCTGCAACTCACGAGTGGTCTGGCGCAACTGGAGTTCTACAGCGGTGCCCGGGTGATTCTGGAGGGGCCTGCGGATTTGGAACTGGTATCGACCAACCGCGCGGTGTGTCACTCGGGGCGCATCCGTGCGTGGGTGCCGCCGCAGGCGCGGGGGTTTCAGGTCGTGTCGCCGGAGTTTGAACTGATTGATCTCGGCACGGAGTTCGGGATGGAGGTGGGTGGGACTACGGCGTCGAAGGTAGAGGTTTTCGATGGTGAAGTGGAGCTGCATCCGGCAGGTGCGGGTGCGCCGTCCTCGGCTCCGCTGCGCCTGCTTGAAGGCGAGGGGATCGCGTGGGCGAGCAGCGGGCAAAGGACGGATATTCGCGCCAATGCGAGCGGCTTCCCGTCCTTCGACGATGTGCGCAGCCGCTCCGACCAGCGGGCAAAGGAGCGATATGCCGCGTGGCAGCAGTGGAACCGCACCATCGCGAACGATCCGCGCGTGGCGGTGCGCTATGACTTTGAAAAGTTGGATGGGCGCCTGATTGACTCAGGTCCTCAACACGTGGACGGCTCCATCATTGGCTGCGAGGTGAGCAACGGCCGCTGGGCTGAAAAAGGTGCCTTGGAGTTCAAGAGGCCGAGCGACCGCGTGCGCGTGAACATTCCCGGCAGCTATGACACGCTCACCCTCAGTGCGTGGATTCGGCTCGATACGATTCCCGGGCGTATGCAGGGCTTGCTGCTCACAGACGGCTATGAACGCGGCTGCCCGCACTGGCAGATTGCTGCGACGGGGCAGTTGCGCCTGGGGTTGCGTGTCGCCGCGCCGGACGGGGCACTAAAAGCCACGGGCTACGCCTCGCCGGAACTGTTTCAACCGCGCCGAATCGGGGTTTGGACCTTTGTCGCGACGACCTATGACAACCGCGCGGGCAAGGTGCGCCACTTCCTGAACGGTAGAGAGATGTCCACCGAATCGCTTGTCGGCAGGCAGACGTTGCGGATCGGCAAGGCCGACATTGGCAACTGGGGCCTTCCAATCGCCAACGGCTCGTGGCCGGTGCGCAACTTCGTGGGCCGGATTGATGAAATGACACTGTGGAATGTCGCCCTCACCGAATCCGAATTGCTCGAAATCTATCAGAACACGCGCCCCTGAAAAATCACCGCCCTGTCTTACCATGACTCCTTCACCCATTTCCCTTCGGCCTCGCTCGCGTGCGCTTGTCACTTTCGCTGCGACGATCCGGTGCCTCGTTCTGCTGCACTCAGGCTTGGTGTTCGCCGCTGAATCTCCGCAGGCAGCCTTCCCCGAGAAGCACCGTCCGTTTTTCAAACAGCACTGCGTTTCGTGCCACGGCGCTGAGAAGCAGAAGGGGAAGTTTCGCGTGGATGAGCTGCCGTTCACGATCACGACCATCGAGGTGGCCGAGAAGTGGCAGAAGGTGCTCAATGCGATCAATGCGGGCGAGATGCCGCCGGAAGATGAGAAACAGCCGGCCAAAGACGCGAAGGCTGATCTGCTCGAAGACCTCTCGCAGGTGATGGTGGCGGCGCGGCGCACTCTGAACGATTCGCAGGGTGTGATCACGATGCGGCGGCTGAACCGGCGCGAGTATGCCAATACGATTCGCGATTTGCTGGGAGTGGAGATCGATGTGCGCAGCCTGCCTGCTGACAGTGGCGCGGGCAATTTCGACACGGCGGGTGCTTCGCTCTTCATGTCGTCGGATCAGTTCCAGCTCTACCGCAGCCTGGGGGCTAAGGCATTGAGTGAAGCGTTCCACCTGGCCCGGACGCCGGTGACGGTGAAGACGTTGCGGTTGGAGCCTGAGACATCTGTCAACAAGGCCGTCGAGCGGGAAATGGAGCGCCAGGTGAGCATCCGCAAGCGTTTCGGCCTTTGGACACGGGAGGTGAATGCGGCTGCGGCACGCCCGGAAAATGCCAGGGTGGCGGCGGATATCCGGCAGCGAACGAAGGACAACCCTCAAAAGTTTTACCTGGAGTGGGAGAAGCTGAAGGATGCGCCCTCGCCTGCGGGATTCGGTTTTCCCGATGCCACAGACGCGGTGCATCACGAAGGGCAGTGGGAGAGGTTCGTCCCCGAGATTGCGGACTATCTCGCGCTGCCGCTGGTGCGCAGCGGGGTCTATCTCGGCGCAGGCAGCCTCAGCAATCGTTCGGTGGCCATCAGCATGCCGGGAGATTGGCCGCCGGGTGACTACCGGCTGCGGATACGCCTCGGCTGCACCGAGCCAGAGCGTGTGCTGCTTTCGAGCCGCACCAGGGAGGTGCCGGATACCAAGGTGAGCATTCCATTTCACGCCGAGCGCTGCTTCATCGACGTGGCACCGAGTGGTTCCGAGCCGCCGCTGAGCACGCACCACGTCACGGCTAAAGCCACAGCCCCCCAGGAACTGGTGGTGCCGCTGCACGTCGAGTCAGGCGGGAACCGCTACTTCCGCGTGATCGAGCGCGGCAGTTATGAAGACAGGCCCAACAATTATTTTGAAGAGGCCAGGCGCCGAAACCGAGTGGGGAGCGATCCTGTGCTGTGGGTGGACTGGCTGGAGGTGGAGGGGCCGATGGTTGCCGCCTCCTGCATGGCGGCGCGGGAGGAGATGAAAGGCTGGCTGGAGCGCCTGGATAAGAAGGAGTGGACCACCTTGCAGTTCATCCAAGCCTTTGCGGCAAAGGCATTGCGCGGGCGCCCTCCGGCCCCGGCATTCCTGGAGCGACTGGCGACGATCCACGATGAGCAGTCACGCAACGGCATGAAACCCCGCCTGGAGGACACTCTCGCTGTCGTGCTGGCTTCGCCGTCGTTCCTCTATCTCGCTGAACCGGGCACGGATCGAAAACCCCGCCTCTTGACGGACACGGAGCTGGCCTCGCGCCTGTCGTATTTTCTATGGAGCGCACCGCCGGATGGGGAACTGCTGTCGCTCGCCAAACAGGGCGCATTGGTTGACCCAAAGGCGCTCGACGTGCAAACCGACCGCCTGCTGGCCGATGAGCGTGCGGGTGACTTTGTGGCGGCATTCGTGGGTCAATGGCTTGGCTTGAGTCGGCTCGATTTCTTCCAGTTCAACATCAAGATGCATCGCGACTTTGATCTGGGGATGAAGGAGGCGGCGCGGCAGGAGGTGTATCAAACCTTTGCCCATCTGCTGCACCACAGCGGCAGCCTGTCGCGCCTGCTCAAGTCCGATACCGTGGTGATCAACGGCATCCTGGCGAACTACTACGACATCCCCGGCGTGACGGGCGATGCCTTCCGTGAGGTGAAGCTCCCGCCCGGCTCGCCCCGTGGTGGATTACTCGGCATGTCTGGCATCCTCGCCATGGGAGGCAATGGCGAGCACACCAGCCCGGTCGAGCGTGGAGCCTGGGTGCTGCGCAAGCTCATGCACTCACCGCCACCGCCCGCTCCTCCGAATGTGCCGATGCTCACCCGGCTCGAAGGCAAACCACTGACCACGCGCGAACTCATCGCCGCGCATCAGGAGGAGCCGCAGTGCGCGCAGTGCCATCGCAAGATCGACCCTATCGGCTTCGGCCTGGAGAACTTCAGCGCCGCCGGCAAGTGGCGCACCGAGGATGACCGGCCCGGCGTGCCCGCAAATCGCCGTACCATCGACCCCAGCGGTGCCTTCTACAAAGGAGAGACTTTTCGCGATTTCCCACAGTTGCGCGACCAAATCGCCGCCAAGCCCGAGCGCTTTGCCCGCGGCTTTGCCGAGGCGCTCATCGAATACGGCCTGGGCCGCTCAGTCGGCTTTCAGGACGAGGATCTGATTGAAGCTATGATGAGCCGCGCTCAGGCAAAAAACTTCGCCATCCGTGAGTTCATCCACGCACTCGTGAGCAGCAAAGAGTTTCGCAGCAAATAGCCTTTCACCAGATCACCCATGAAATCATCAGCCATTCCACGCCGCCACTTCCTCCGCTCCACTGGCACACTCATCGCGCTACCAGCCCTTGAGTCCATCGGCTTCCGCCGCTTTGCCTCGGCAGCGCCCGCCATTCCGCGCCCGAAGCGCATGGTCTTCCTCGGCTTCGGATTCGGAGTCACTCAGGAAAGCTGGCTGCCGGATCCGAAACAGACCGGCGCTGCCTACACCCTACCGCCAGGACTGGCACCGCTCGCGCGGCATCAGGCAGACTTCACCATCGTGCAGGGGCTCACGAACAAACACTCTGCGGATGCACACTGGGGCAGCACCTTCTGGCTCACGGGCGCGAATCGTTACGCCGAGCCGGGCCAGAGCATGCACAACAGCATCTCCGCCGACCAGGTCGCGGCGAGAGAGTTGGGCAAAGACACCCGCTTCACCTCGCTCCAACTCAATGGCGGCGATCCCAGTCTCGACGGTCCCGGACATGGCCCCGGCCTCTCCCTCGCATGGGATGCAGGCGGCAAGCCAGTAGCAGGACTCAACGATCCCGTCGTCGCCTTTCACCGGCTCTTTTCCGATGAGACTCTGCCGCTCGCCCAACGCCAGGCCATGCTCGCAAAGGAAGGCAGCGTGCTCGACGCCGTGATGGAAGACGCCCGCCAGCTCCAGCGCGGCCTGAGCAAGCGCGACACCGACAAGCTCGACGAATACTTCCAAAGCATCCGCGAGATCGAAGTCCGCCTCAGCAAAGAAGAAAAATGGCTCTCCTTCGCCAAGCCCAAAGCTCCCCTCAGCGAGCCGAAACCCGGACTCCAGGGCGTCGCGGAAGTCAAACTCATGTATGACCTCATGGTCGCCGCGCTCCAAACCGACAGCACCCGCGTTATCACCTACCGCCAGCCCATCAGCACCCTGCTCACCAGCCTCGGCATCAAAGTAGCCGCGCACGACATGAGCCACTACAGCCCCGGCGAACGCATGGAGGCATCGCAAAAGCGCGACGTCACCCAAAGCGAACTCCTCGCCCATCTCATCGACAAACTGAAAGCCACCCAGGAGCCCGACGGCACCACCCTCTTCGACCACACCTGCCTCGCCTACGGCAGCAACCTGCGCAGCGTCCACAATCTCGACAACTGCCCTACGCTCCTCACCGGGCAAGGTGCCGGCATCAAACTCGGCCAACACCTCATCGCCTCCAAAGACACACCGCTGTGCAATGCCTGGCTTACGATGCTGCATGGCATCGGCGTGAACGCCGAGCGACATGGTGATAGCACGGGCGTGCTGAAGGAGATTGTGGCCTGATGAATGCAATCCAGCGAGACCAAACAAACACTGCCCCTCAGCCTCTCCTCCCTTCTGCGGCAAACCCGAACTCCACCTCTCTTTATGATCCACCGCCTCAGTCTTTTCCTCTGCCTCTCCGCTTCCGTCTTCGGAGCCGACCTTTTCGACAAACCCAACCTCGCCGC
The DNA here is from genome assembly GCA_002396885.1 of Akkermansiaceae bacterium UBA5020. GTDB lineage: Bacteria > Verrucomicrobiota > Verrucomicrobiia > Verrucomicrobiales > DEV007 > Arctic95D-9. The sequence goes on along the minus strand of DGXY01000021.1, from coordinate 13,347 downwards.
GTGGTGCATCGTGCCCTTTGATGCCGTGAAGCGTTCCCCCGAAGCCCGCGCCGAGATGGTCGCGAAGATGGGCATCAAAAAAATCGCCTACGACTGGCGGCAGGAGCATGTGGCCGAGTTTGAGCGGGAGATCCTCGCCTAACTGCAATCATTCGGTGACGCCCGACCATTCCGCCTCCACTTTGTCGATCCGGCGGCGCACCAGTCTCCGGGCTGCTTCGCGATCCATCCCGTCGGCGAGATAACGGTCATACTCGGTGTGCGCATGGCGGATGTGGGCTCGCACCGCAAGCGTGATGGCATTGTCATCGAGTTCTTTCGCAGCGACGCTGCGACCGACGCGACCGCTGTGTTTCTCGCAGGCATGCTCGGCGATGGACCGGGCCTCCTCCGGCGGACATCCGGGATACATCTCCAGGAGCCGGGCCTCGAATCTTTTCACATACTCGCCGTCCAGCACCTCCCGACGCACGGCGGCTCGCTCCCGGGCTCGCGAGCGGGCATCCTCATCACTGAGGCACGCGGCTTCTGCCATCTCAAGCGCGGTCGGCTCGACCAGGACACCCTGACGCTCGTTCCGCTTCCTCCGGCGGCTGTATTTCACGACCACGGCGGAAAGCGTGGAGTGTTTGGTCGCGCGGCAGGTGAGGGCGGTGTTGCCGCTGGGCAGGCGAACCCCCACCGACCCCGGGCCTTCGGCGGGAAGGGAGCCGAAGGGATGGGAGAAGAGCGGATTCATCCCCGTTTGCCGCATGGAGCACACTGGAAAGCCCCTCCTGCCTCCCGCAGGTGTCCGGATAGGGCCGCGAGCGCAATGCTCGTTGGAACCCGCGTGAACCCTCAATACTCCTCACGCAACATCAACGTCGTCATCGAGCGGTCCCACTCAGTGATGACGTAGAACGAGCCCGCCTCGATGTCGTATCGGCTCAAGAGCCTTCCGCCTTCCTTCAGGTCGATGTCGTTCGCCCGCTTGTCGTCCTCCCCGAGATCGCCCCAATCACCACAATGATGACGGTTGAGCATCCGGTCGATCACGGAAGGATCCAGCTCCAATGCAGCCGCGCCAGCCGACAGGTAAACGTCGCCCAAGGGGAATAGCGGTCTCAGGATGCGAAAGCCCATCTTCGTGAAAGTCTTGGTTTCAGGGTTCAGGATCAAGCGCGAAATCCGATCCGCCGGCCACCGGTTCTGCGGCCCGCGTGCTTCTCCTTCGCCGCCTTCGCTCGCCGGATTTCCCGAAGCAGCATTTCCTCCGTCACGACCCACTTTGCCGGATCAGGATCGCGACTCCCGGCGTGGACGGTCTCCGCCAGAAAATAGTTGACTCAGCCGGTCAAATCTTGCGATTCTCATCCGCGATGGCTCTGAACGCACCCTTCGTCCCCCGAACCCCCTCCGTCCCCATGCCTTCGGCGGGAAGGAAGTCGAGGGTTGAAAAAGGAATTTCTTAGCAGTTATGCAAGTCAAAGACGAGAATCGTGCACGGAAAGAACTTGAACTTTGGCGAAGTGCACTCCCAGAAGTTAAGCAGGCTTACGCGTCAAGCGGTAAGACCGCCCCTTCTGCGATCTTAATGATGGTGCTCGGCGCACCTTTCGCGGGTATCGCATCTCTAGTTTTTGGAGCCATCTCAGGCGTGCTGGCTGGTTTTATACTTGGAATTTTCAGTAATCTGTTAATGTGGTTTGCCGAAATAATACCCGGACTCCGTTCCATAGCAGAGAGTCATATTAGTCCAATAATGGACTTTTTGGTTGCGGCAGCAATAGTAATTATAAGTGGAGTTGCCATCGGTTCTGGGATGGGACTGATAATCAGTGCACTCGGCCGCTTGCGGAAGAACAGAAGTGAGAACACCGCTGCTATGGTTTCGAGTTTCGCTACATTTATTGTAATTTTCTTTGGTTTGTGGGTCGGAAATTTGAAATACAATCCCCAGGTCCCAGACGTGCTGCAAGGGTGGCTAGGCATTGTAGTAGGAATTATGTACGCAGGACTCGGAGGGCGTGTGGCTGCAAAAACCGCAAGAGAAAATGTTGCGAAGAATTACTTCTGTGAAACCTGTAACCGCTTCATGGAGGCCCAAGAATGCTCGGTGACCCGCGAATCCCTCACCCGAATCCGAAATGTTCTGAATGAGAATCAATGCTTCGTACCGGAACGGGTGCAAGTGGGCAAGGTCGACAGTGGGAGTTTCCGCCTGTCTAAATGTCCGAATTGCAGGTGTGGCTACATTGATTTACGCGTAAAGTTCTCTGCAACGTGGAAAGACAATGGTTCACTTTCGGATGAGTGGCTTACAGCCTCTAAGCGGATCGAATCCGATGCGTGCGAAGAATGGGAACATGATATCTCAAAGGCTAAGGAGAACTCGCTCGTTGAAGACGATGAGCGGATCGAATCCGATGCGTGCGAAGAAAGGGAACATGCTGACTCAAAGGCTAAGGAGAACTCGCTCGCTGAAAAAGATAAGCGCACAGATTTCCCCGAGCTATCCGTGACGGCATTAAAAGATTTTGAGGGGAGATCTGAAGATGATCTCAATGAAGAATACTCAAACGCAGGCGACGATAGAAGGCGAGAAATCGAGCATTACTATCGCCTTAAAGGTTTGAAGGAGCCAGTAGTTCGTATCCCTTGTAATAAGTGTGGGGTTTCCGTATTACTAAGCACAGTTCGGGTTACTGATGGGCTCTGCATGCCATGTTATAAAAAGAAGAAATAGCGATTCGAAGGACAAAAGAGAATTTTAAAATCGTAAATATACTTCACCGAACCCCCTCTATCCCCGGCCTTGCGGTGGGGCGGGCGCGGTAGGTAAGGAAAAAGATACTCCCAGCGGCAATAAAAATCGAAAATGATCGCGTGGCTGAAATTATTAAGGGAAGAGTCAGGGCTTTATTCTGGAGATTCTGCCCGGAGAAAAAGTGCAGCTGAGAAGTTGGGCGCAATAGGAGACAAACGGGTGGTCAATCCTCTCATAGCAGGCCTCAAGGATAGCGACGTGCAAGTAAGAAAAGCCGTTGCTAAGGCATTGGGTGAAATTGGGGACCAGCGCGCAGTGGAGCCTCTCATCGAAGCTCTCAGTGACAGCAGTGTCAACGATGCCGCTGCCGAGGCATTAGGTAAAATTCGGGACGAGCGGGCAGTAGCGCCACTCATCAGAGCCTTCAGCAGCGATGCGCGTGAAGCGGCAGTTAAGGCTTTAATCCAATTCGGGGACACAGCCATTCCTCTCCTCATCACATCACTCAATGAGAACGAAAAGATAAGAAAAGGCTCTGCTGAAGTATTGGGGAAACTTCAATGGAAACCAGAAAATGGCGATCAGCTAGTAGCGTGGGCTATCGCGTTGAATAATTCGGGAGACTTGGTGAAAGAAGGATCAGCAGTAGTGGAACCTTTGATTCGGACTCTTGAACGCAAGGATACACCCCTCGATGCGCGTAAAATTTCGGTTAATTTATTGGGTGAAATCGGGGACGAGAGGGCAGTTGCTCCGCTCATCGGGACACTCGGTAAAAACGATTCATTTGTTCGCCAAGATGCTGCCGTTGCATTGGGAAAAATAGGAGATTCGAGGGCAGTTGAATCACTCATCGAAACCCTCAACCATAGCGACCGGCATTTGTGCACGGCGGCCATCGAGGCACTGGCCAAGATCGGAGACGTGCGCGCCGTGGAGCCGCTTATCACTTCGCTCAAGGACAGCGACGAGGATGTGCGCCGCTCCGCTGCCGAGGCACTGTCAGAACTTCGGTGGCGACCAGCCGACGCTGAGCAACGGGTCATGCTGGGGGTTGCGGAGAGAAACTGGGATCGTCTTGTGGAAGAAGGGGCGGCTGCTGTGGAGCCGCTCATCGCCGTGCTCAGGGACAACGACGAGGGTGAGCGCCGCTCCGCTGTCGAGGCCTTGGCCAAGATCGGTGACGTGCGCGCCGTGGAGCCTCTCATCGTCGCGCTCACTGACAGCGACTGTCGAGTGCGTCAGTATGCCGCTAGGGCCTTGGGCGAGATCGGAGATGCACGTGCCGTGGAGCCTATCATCGGCGTCCTCACGGACAGGGCTGGGGACATCTGTGGGACAGTGTGTTGGGATGCCGCCAGGGCATTGGGCCAGATAGGGGATGCACGTGCCGTGGAACCGCTCATCGCCGCCCTCATGAATTCGGACGAGCATATGCAAAAGATAGTCGCCAATGCCTTGGGCGAGATCGGAGATGCGCGCGCCGTGAAGCCCCTCACCACTGCTATCAATTGCAACATCGACAAGGGTTTTCGATATGTTGCCACCAAGGCATTGGCCCAGATTACTGACTGCCTACTCTTATGAAACTTCCCCGTGGATGGCGGTTTCATCGATGTCCTTCCCGGGCTCGCCCGGGAGGGGCTGCTTAGGAAATCGCTTTTTCAACCCCACGCTTCGTCGCCGCGCATCGCCCCGCGACTAGGCAGCGACAGACCGAACCCCCACCGACCCCGGGCCTTCGGCGGGAGGGAGCGAAGAATCTCCTCCAATCGCTCGGTAAGTCGTCTCACCCCCCACATTCCCCACAAGCTTTCCCCTCTTCCGGCCCACAATACCGACCTCGCTTCGTCTCACCGAACCACCGGCACGATGAATTGTGACGGGCGTTCGAACTGGTGTTCAGCCAGAAAGCTGTCGCGGTCGCACCGGATGAATCCGACCCGGCCGGCGCAGACCCGATGATGCCCTGCGGTCTTTTCTTCAGGGCGCGATATTCCCAAGGCGGCATCGGATCGAACCCCGCCCAAAGCCCGGACCGCGCAGCCCGCGCGTCGATCTCGGCCTGGGCGAGTTCCTGATCGTCGGAATACTTCTTGAAATGCCAAGCCAGCCCCTGTCGGACGAGCTGTAGGTTGGCGTTCACTCCGCCGACGAAGATCACACCAAGGGTCCGCTCGTACCGATCCTTCCCGGTGACACGGAGTGAAACCTCCCTGCCGAACACGAGACGAGAGAGCCCTTCCTTCGCGTTCTGGGAGAATTCCTGACCGCTTTCCGGGGCATCAATCCCGTCAAGGCGAACCTTCACTTGCCGGTTGCCCGAAATGAGGAGCGTGAGGCTATCCCCGTCGCTGACCCCAACCACCTTACCGTTGATCGTCTCCGCGACAACGGGCTCCGCAAGGAACGCACTCCCAAGCAATAGGATGAACCTGAAGAGAACTCGTCGGGTGGCCAGAACGTCCATTCGGCGAAGGTCGTCCAGTGTTACTTCTTACGCCACAATGTTCTGAGTCATCCGCTTGCTTTCACTCCACTCAGTCGCGAACCTTTCGGGATGATCAGAAAACTTGTGTCCGGCGGCCAGACCGGTGCCGACATCGCCGCCCTCGACGTGGCGCTCAAGCACGATTTCCCCCACGGCGGTTGGTGCCCGAAGGGGAGGAAAAGCATCGAAGGCCCGATCCCTTCCCGCTACCTGCTCTTGGAAACTCCGTCCGCCAGTTATCTCCAGCGCACCGAGTGGAACGTTCGCGACAATGACGGCACGGTCGTCTTCACATTGGCACCCGAAGCCACGGGCGGTTCGCTCAAAACCATCCAGTTCGCGCAGAAACACGACAAGCCCGTCCTCCACCTTTCGCGATCAGGTATCGGCTACTCCGATCCCGCGCTCATCCTCCAGAAGTTCGTCGATGAGCACAAGATCGAGACGCTCAACGTGGCGGGCTCGCGCGAGAGCAAGGAACCCGGAATACACTCTTGGGTGATGGAGGTTCTGGAGAACGCCTTCTTCTGGTCGGAGAACCACCCCAGCACAATCGGCGGCCCTGGTGAAGGCTGATCACGTGGATGAAGCTGGCCGAACATCTCACGACTGCGGAAGGCTTTCTCGACCTCGGCATGGCCAATGAAGCCTGGGCGGAACTCGACGAGATCGAACCGTTGGAGCGGGCACACCCGTCAGTCGTCTCGATGCGTCTACGCATTCTCGAACGCATGGCCAGTTTCGAAACCGGGGTTGAAATTGCGCGGGGAGCAGTCCGTCTCCACCCCGAAGACCTCGACATCCGGCTGCTGGGTGCCGTCCATATCAGGCGGGCTACAGGTATCAGGGAAGCCCTGTGCTTTCTTCAGGACAGTCCCGAAACCTTTCGCGGGCACGGAGGCTACTGGTTTGCGATTGCCTGCCTCCACTGCCAGCTCGGTGACCTGGAACGCGCCGCCGAATGCACGCGCCGTGCGGTGGGCCTTGATAGGAGCCTCCAGATCAAGGTGCTCGACCATCCCGATCTGGCTCAGCTACGGGCATCGTGGTGTTGGAATGAGTGATCAACCATGGCCTCGGCCGCGGCGATTTGATCGGTGGAGCGCTGGGTGGAGGCGGCGAACGGCGATGAGGAGAATCCCGCAGCCCATCCACGCGAGAAGGCTCGTGGTAAACGCGTTCCGCATCAGCGAAAACTCATCAGGCAGGGTCAGAACCAGCCGGAACCAGGAGATGACCGGGAGCAGGGCCGTGGAGAGCGTTCCGCCGCCGGACCCAGGAATACGGTCGGCGATCAGGATAGCCCAGAAATGGATCGTGACGGCAAAAAGACTCCACATCGCCCAGCCGATTTGGTGAATGGTTCGGTGGCATGCTGAATCCATCAGCAGGAAGGCTAAGAAACCGACGGTGCCCCGTCAAGTCAAGGTTTCGTGGTCGCGAGCCAAAGCGATTCAACGTGACCAATACGGCGTGAAAATTGTAGAAAATGCGTTGACTCAAACGGCGGAATCGAGCGATTCTTGCCAGCGATGGCCCTCAACGGCCCCTGCCTCTCCCCGAATCCCCACCGACCCCGGGCCTTCGGCAGGTTTGGAGCCAGGGGGATGAAAAAGGGGCGCCAGCATCCAGATTGGACTAATTATACAATTAGGCGTTGCTAGATCGCTCCCGAAAACCGAACCCAAAAAAGGAAAGAAATGAAAGATACCCGCAATAGACGAGCGTCCTCCGTCGCACTGGCCATGCTGTCCGTTTTACTCTCCTTGCCCTCCTTCGCAGCGGAGAAAACTTTCGAGATCGGAGCCGTGTTGGGCAAGGGCCCCGATGCGTTTGAGAAGGTTCTTGGAACTGGATTCACCGTTAGATCATACGCTAGCGCCAAACCGGGTGACCAGGGGCAAAACTACTATGCAAGAAACGCGGAAGTGCCCGATCTAGGACTCGTAAGCCTCCTAACAGACAACGGAAAGGAGAACGGTGCGATCGGGTATGTAGAGGTGTACTTCACGGACAAAACGATCATTACGTGGCAAGAAGCCTTTTCCAGACTCGGCCTTCGCTCCAAATCGACGGAAGGAGAGGGAAAAGAAAATACAGAGCGCTTGACGCTGCCGCCTATCGACGGGAAGACCTGGATGGCGGCTTTCTATGCGAAGGGGCGAGAGAACAGCGAAGGTCGGCCGACGCTGCTGCTATGGCGGGAGAAGAAATGAACGTCTTCGAAGCAGGGGAAATGCCTAAGAATAAAGGGCGTAGCAAACTGCTCCGGGCGTCACGGCCCATGCTCCCTGTCGTGTCACCAGCGCTTCCCGCTCGCCGTCGCCTGCGAACTAGACGTTTTCCCAGCCCAACAAGTCACTAGTGAACTCTATCGAAACCAGACCAGAAGCCTCGGTTACGGCCGGATTCCTCGTCCCGGACGAAGCGACGGGTTTGTTTTATGCGTTATTAGCTCATGTCCAGTGGGACGAGCGCATGAAGGCCCGAAAAACCGCTTGTTTCGGCCAGACATATGACGATTCAGGAGTGGACTATCAGGTGGTTCCAATGCACCCGCTTTTGGTGCCGCTTTGCGATGATATTGAGCGGCAGGTCGGCTTCCGACCCACTAACTGCCTTCTGAACTACTATACCTCAGGCCGATCCACAATGGGGTTTCACTCCGATGCGACCTACAACTTGGCTGATGGGACTGGAATCGCCATTGTTTCCCTTGGTGCTCAGCGAAACCTCACTTTCCGCAGCAAGGTTGACCAGAGCTTGCTCGTTCACTTACCGCTCCCGCACGGTTCTCTGGTTTACATGACTCAGATTACGCAGGACTATTGGACTCACGCCGTGAAGAAGACTGATACAGACGACGCGCGGATCAGTCTTACGTTCCGTCACATCATCACACCTGAGGAGCTGACCCGGAGGGACCAGGCATATTCATGACGACGGTAAACCCGGAACGGATGGCGAACGAAGCGATGATTCCAATTTCAGGGGCAGCGATGTCGTCCATGCTCTCCGTAAATCCAACCCTTTCTTCCGTCTCCGCTCCTACGCTCACCCCATCGGTCGGCACAGCTTGGACGGTTGGATAATTTTCCACACGCCATCAAAAACAATGAATTAGGACGTGAATCCGATGATTTGAGATGCCACTGATTTTTGGACCGGTGTGGTTTAGTTGAGTGAGTGAAATTGGGCCTCGAATTGATCCGGGGTCTTATAGTCGAGAGAAGAGTGTCTGCGGTGGGTGTTGTAGTAGGATTCAATGTAAGCGAAGAGCTCGGTGCGGGCGTCGTTCCCGTCGAGGAAGCATCCGCCCTGGAGCATCTCCGCTTTGAGTGTGCCGATGAACGATTCCGTCCAGGCATTGTGGTAGGGATTGGCTCTCGCCGACATGCTTTGGAGCGCACCCGCTTGAGCGAGTTGGGCACGGAAGAGTCGGCTGCCATACTGACTTCCCCGATCGCTGTGGAAGATGAAACCGGGCTGCGGGTGGCGCGATTGATACCCCTGCCGAAAGGCTTCAGTCACGAGATCGGCGCGGAGATGGTCGGCGAGGGCCCATCCGACGATGCGGCGGGAACACAGGTCGATAACAACGGCGAGGTAGAGCCAGCCGGACGTGGTCGGAATGAAGGTGATGTCGCCTGCCCAGACGGTGTCAGGTGTGGCCGGGAGACCTGCCTCCAGAAGATGATTGGGAGAAGGCTTATCCGCCTTGCCGTCGCTGGTCCTCGGCACGTAAGTTTTCGGCTGGATGGCCTTGAGCCCGCGCTCGGCCATGAGGCGGCGGACCCGTGCGGGACCACAAAGGATGCCATCTTCAGCGAGATCCCGGCAGATCCTCCGGTAGCCGTAGCGGCGTCGGTGATGTCGGAAGATCCGTTCAATCCGCTCCCCAATGTCTTGGTCGGAGAGTTCCGTAGCCGTGGGCGTGGCCGCGTGGTAGTAGCTGCTCCGGGGAAGCTCAAGCACTTTGCAGATCGAGCGAACGCCGTGTCCGGTGTCGAGGTGGATCCGGGCTATCATTTCGCGGAGTTGTGCGGGCTTTTGGTCCCGAGGATAATCGCGGCCTTTTTTAAAATGTCGTTCTCCATGCGCAGTTGGGCGTTCTCACGCAGAAGCGCACGCAAGTCGTCCGCTCCGGAACGCTCGCCTACGGCTCGCATTCCTTCGCTCCCGACTTGCGTTTCACGTTTCCACCGGTAGAGCAGGTCATTACTCACGCACAGTTCCTCGGCGAGTTCGGAGACAGGTTTGCCGGTTCTCAGGAGTTCCAAGGCCTGCGCCTTGAACTCCTCGGTATATCGTTTACGGGTCTTGCTGGCCATCATCTTGATTTTCGTCTTCGATGGTCCAAAAAGATAGCTCACCTCAATTAGAACACATGAAAACGCTAAAAACATACTTCATCGCCATAACGATTTTGACATCCGCATTCACGACTCATGCGGATGAAAATAGTCCAGCTCTTGTCGAGACTCTGCCTTCTGGCAAGTTAGCCTTCCGCTGCCTTGCCAATGGAATCCAGCAATTATACTTGCTCGATCAAAAGGGCGTGATGTTGCCCATTGCCAATTCACCCCAAGGGCAATTCATCGAAGGCGGAAGTTCACTCATTCATAATGACGGATCAATCGACCTCGTCGTGACCAATTTCTCCACCGGGTCCAAGACCCCACTGACCACCGCCGAAATTCCCATGATGGGCAATAAATTTCTCCTCTCCTACGGTGAGCTATCGCCGGATGGCACAAAACTTCTTTCGCAGTTCGGGGAGCAAGCTCGCGGATTTAATATCCACGTTTCCAACCCGGATGGAACGGATCGAAAACCGTTGACGAGCGGACCCCAGCGAGATTTTTACGCAGTCTGGTCGCCCGATGGAAAGAAGATTGCTTTTTCGAGAGGGGATATGCAGGCATCGCAGATATACATCATGGATGCGGACGGTCAGAACCAAATGCCTCTCACAAAGAGTGACGGCAAAAAGCATGGAGCGCCCACCTGGTCGCCCGATAATGTTCACATTGCCTACTCTTCCAATAGGGCAGAAATCCGGACTATCAAGAGCAATGGAACCGATGACAAAATACTCAGCAAGGGCGGGAGTAAGGATTCCTCTCCAGTCTGGTCATCCGATGGGCAATGGATCGCATTTCGTCGTGAGCAGAAAGACGCAGCGGGCAATGGGATCTGGATTATGAAATGCGATGGCGGTACCGAACGCCAGATCCTGAGAAGCAAGGAGAAGATGGATGTAAATCCAACTGCGTGGTCTCAATGATGCATGAAATTGAACGTTGCCCGTGAGTCCCCCAAAAGTCGACGAACGAAATGAATACAAGGCAATGGCTCGTATGGCACCTATCGTGTCTTCAGCGCTTCCCGCTTGTGGTCGCCTGCGACCTGGACGTTCGGCTACTGCTACAACACACCAACTCTATGAAACACACAACCCGCGAAGTAATCTACATCACTCTTTTCTCACTCTTCTCGTTCTCCGCCTCGGCGCAGGAGGAGGCCAAGTTTGTCATCGGCCCCGCCTTGGGAAGGGATGTCGACGCCTTCGCAAAAGTGTTTCACATTGACCTCACCAAGCCCGACATCACGGAGGGGGCGCCCGAAAAGCCAACCGGTTACATATGGTTCAGGGATGTCGCGACGCTGGGTCAGGTAAAGCTACGCCACGTGACAGAGAATCCCTTCGTGCTGTATCTGGCAGTCCGCTTCCCGGACGCAAAGGTGACCACCTGGCAGGCGGCATTTGAGAAGCTCGGCCTATCCACCGAGGCAAGGGTCTCAGAGCAGGGAGATAATTTCGTTTCGATATCCTTTCCAACGGAGAATGGAAGAGTCTGCGAAGCATGGTTTTACCGAACCGATCCGGAACAGAATACCAAACTCCCAATGATCGAATTCGTCATCAAGGAAAAGAAATGACCGATGAGGTGCGCCCCGACTCCACACGATCCAACCCGACTCACGACCAGACCATGAAAAAACTCACCTATTTCACCCCTTTCATTGCCTTTGCCGTCACCTGCCTCGGTGCCGACCTGCCTACGTTCCAGAATGATGTGGCAGCGGATGCCTGGCTCAGGCAAAATCTTCCCAGATTCAAACAGTCCTGCGAAAACCTCGAAAAGAGAGGTGGTTACGAGTATCAATCCGTCGCGGCCGTCTCCTTTCCAGGATTCCGTTTCAATAATGCGGGCAAGCTGTGCATCGATGTGCCAGTAGATCTGAAGGGCACCGCACGGGTCATCCGTCTGCTTCAGAACCGGAGTAATGCGGGTCACGCGGCTCGCTACAAGCTGCTCGATGGTGAGGTGACGGCTGGCAAACTCCCTGATCCGGAGGAGTATGTGGGACGCTGCATGGCTATTTATTGGGAAGCGATGGGTGACTTTGGGTCGTATCTCGCCGACCTTGAGAAGATCGTCGGAGCAATCCCACAAGATGCGCTTCAATTCCCCTGCGTCTCTCCCAAGGTCCTTGGCGAAGTGACACCGGAACAATACCTCAAGATGCATCCCGAGATCGCTGAGTTCCTCCGAGCAAGGTATTTGAAGCTGAAATCCCCCCAATGATCGCGCGGCGACCGAACAATAAAGGCGCCGCCCCCCCCCTCCGACCCAGGGCCA
>DGXY01000021.1:0-1254 GCA_002396885.1 Akkermansiaceae bacterium UBA5020 | reverse complement strand
TGAAAAAGGAAATTCTTAGCAACACACGAAATCTAAATCTTGCCAGAATGAACTCAGACGAAATCACAAAAGGAGCAAGAGGCTGTCTTCTGATTGGCGGAATATTTGCCGTGTTAGCCGCGATTCCCTTGATCGGTTTTTTGATCGCCTTTCTCAAAAACCCTTCCAGCGATGGTGCCTTGGAAAACCTATTGGTTGGTGGAACTGTATTTCTGATTCTCGGAGTTCCTGGTTTGTTGATTGCAAGATGGGCGAAGCGAAATCCTGAAGCTGCTGCCCGACGGATGACCGCCGACATCTTCGGGCGAGACCAGTCAAAACCCAAAAAGCCCAAGCCGGAGAGGTGCGAGCCTTCCGTCGGCGCGTCCTGTGAAAGCTACATCAGTAGCGCATTGATTGCTGAACGTTCTCGAGACGAGTTGAAGGAAATGCTTGATAAGAACAGACCTGCTTACCCGTCCGAGTGGACAGATGAAAATCAAATCAGGGCTGCAAAAAGGAAGAGATCTAGAATTCCTGAAACGATTTTTTTCGGAATTGCATCTTTGGTTCTGATTCCCCTCCTGGGATATCTGGTCTACAAAATATGGATTACGAAAAATGGTTTCGGAGGTAAAACGGGTGAATCACTTGTGTTTCACGTAATTCTATGGTTGTTCGGATTGGCAACTTGGTTATCGGCAACGTATGGGCTTCTCGTCTTAATGAAACACAACCTCTCGCTTGCTTGGAAATTTTGCACAGGTCCACTCGATAATTTGCACCACGATTTCAAAATCTGTGAACTGAACGGCAAGATTGCGAACTTACGATATCTAGCGACCAGATGTGACGACTATTCTTCAAAGAAATGTGAGAGATGCGATGAATTCGTTTCGTCAAAACGAATAGTCGGGGATAGCTGCCCTTATTGCGGAGCCAGATTTGTCGCTGAAAAATTTCGAAACGATCCATGAGTTTCATTTAGTGGTTTACCCGAGCCCCTGACCCCGGGCCTTCGGAGGGTCGGAAGCCGAGGGGTTGAAAAAGGAAAATCCTAGCAGTCGCAAGAAATGAACGCCTCCCCCTTTTCTTTCCCGAATCGAAGTAAAACCGAATGCCTATCAGCAAGGGACGAAGAAGCAAATCCTTATCAGTTAGCGTAGCGCCTCTATTTCCAAAACTGCCACCAATGCCTGTCTCCGAGTAGATTCTTTAGAATTTTCTCAGCCTCATAAGCACTATCAAAAGAGCTGTCGGTAGCCAGACGCTTCA
>DGXY01000030.1 GCA_002396885.1 Akkermansiaceae bacterium UBA5020 | reverse complement strand
CGCTTTTTGATCAGGGCGATCTTCGGGTGGGTCTCGATGGGCTCCTCGCGAAAGCTCGAATCGAACTCGTAGCTGTCCTCGTCGCCCGGTTCGTCCTCGGTGCCCTCGTAGCTGATCGTGACCTGAAAGGAGGCGTCCTCGAGTTGGCTCACCTGACGTCCGGTTTCGGGAAGGCCGAAGGGAGTCCCTCCGCCCACGGTCATGGTTTCGGTGAGCGTCTTGCAGTTCCACGGAACGGAAATGCTGATGAGCCGCCGTTCGTCGCGGCTCGCACTCAGGCCCAGCATTTGGAAGGGAGCAACACTCATCCAAAACGGGCCACCGTATCAACCAGCGGCACCGGCGCGGCGGGAGTCGAGTTGCCGGGACGAGGCGTGAGCTTCTCGTTGATCTGCTTCAACTCACCCGCCATCTGGCGCTGGGTCTCGGTTTGCTTCTTGGTCTCGTCCAGGATCAGTTCATTGGCGCTCCGGCCCATGACCAGGTTGATGGCCGAGGCGAAAGAACCGGGAGACAACCGTGCGGATCCACCTGCTGCGGTTGTGGGGCCGGGCGAGGGACTGCTGCCTGCGGAGGATGCGCCACCCTCCGCCTGTTTCGCTTTGGCTTCATCGGCGGCCAGTCGCGCCGAAAGTCGGGCCGCTGCCTGCCCGATCGAGGATTCTTCTTTGGTTGTGTCAAAGAGATCGCGGGTGTTGCCGTAGGCCTCGGTGAAGGCCCCGCCCACGTTTCCGAGAGCTTCCCCGAGGCGGCGTTGGGCTGCTTCGAACGCAGGGGTGAGTTGATCTCCGCTCTTCGCAAAATTCCCGGCGGCGCTCTCGCGCATGGACCGTGCGTTGTCCCGCAGAGAGCTGTCCGCGTTCCCAAGCAGTTTGCCCGCGCCGGGGATCTGCTTGAGTCCTTCCACCGTTTTGGCGAGCAGTTCCATGAGGAGCGCGCCGAAGGTCTTCGCGATGCCGGCTAGCGCATTGCCCATGCCCTTCCAAAAGTCGGCCGTGGTGAGAATGGAAAACAGGGCGAGCCCGTTGCGGAAGTATTCGACGATCAACTGCCCCATGGCGGCCAGCGTTCCGACGAGGCCGCGATAAAGCACGTTCACAGAGGCTTTGAAGGCGAGGACGAGCGAGTCGAGGAGGAGCTTTCCCATCTCGGCTCCGCTGAATTCGCGGAAGAAACCAACGACCGCCTTCATTGCCGTCGCGACCGCTGCCCCGACCTGGGCGGCTCCCTCCTTCAGCGCTCCGACATGCTTGATTGCTTCATCCAGGAGAGGGCGCAGGGCGTCGTTGATCGGCTGACCGAGCGAGAGCAGAACCTCGCCAAAAGTATCCTTCAACGTGGACCACAACCCGCCGACGGTCCTGCTCTGGCGTGCCATCATGCCGCCGAATTTGCCGCCCTCGGACGTGAGGCTCACGAAAGCCTGTTCCAGGTTGTCGAAGCTGAGCTTGCCCGAGCTCGCCATCTCCTTGACCTCGGAATCGGTCACGCCCAACTGCTTGGCGAATTCCTGGATCACGGGAATGCCGCGCCCGGTGAGCTGGTTGATGTCCTCGGCGAACAAGCGCCCTTGGACCCGTGCCTTCCCATAGATTTCGGCGATGTCGCCGATGGGGGCCTGGATGCCGCTCGACACGTCCCCGATGCGCCGCAACGTGTTGGTCACGGTGTCGGCTCCTTCTCCGAAGGCGATCAGCTTCTTGCCGGCCTCGGCCAGTTCGGGGAACTCGAAGGGCGTTTCCGTGCCGAGTTTGCGAAGCGACGCGAGGGTTTCTTTCGCCTTCGTGGGATCACCCACGAGCACGTCGAAGCTCACCTGGAGCTGTTCGTCGCTCACGGCCCGCCCGATCGCTCCCGACACGAGCTTGCCAACGCCCGCCGCCGCGAGCGCTCCTGCCATGATCGTGCCGAGACCGGCAGCGGCCTTGCCCACTCCGGCGAACATCGACGAACCGAGTCCGGCTCCCTGCTGCTGGGCACGCGAACGAAAGCCCCGCAGCGAGTCCTGCGCCTGACGCAAGGCTCCCTGGAACTTCGAGACCTCGAGGGCCAGTTCGGCGGTGATCGCAGCCATGGTTCGGTCACTTGAATCCCGAGCGGGTCGCCGCCTGCTTCAGGTAATGGGCGAGGCGTCGTTCCATCTTGTTGCGCTGGAGGTTGAGGGCCGTCTGGATGCGGCTGTTGAGCATGGAAATCTCCGAGGCGAAGGTGACGCGGTTGGTCGCCCGGATGCGGATGTCCTTGTCGGTGACCATGATCTCGATGCCTCCGGGACCGTTGCTGCGCCAGATCCAGGCGGGCGGCTTGTGACCGAGTCTCGCTGCCGCCGTGTTCCACCCAGAGGCGAGATGACCAACGCGGGCCTGCTTCGCCTGGATGTAGGCGCGGAGGGCGTCCATCGGCACGATGATGCGCGGGCTGATCTCGCCCGAGACCCGTCCCTGGCGACGGCGCGAAGCGTGGATGGCGGCGATGTCGCGGCGCTGCACCTTTGCCTCCGAGTTGGTGCCCTTGACCAGCTTGAGGATGTCCGACTTCACCTTGGCCGTGCCTCGGCTTCGCGCTTTGGTGGCACCGGGCCGGCCGGGAGGCGTCAGGAGGATGACCTCGCGGATCACTCCTTTCGCCTGCTCTCGCATGACGATGAGATGATCCCGCTTCGAGGTGGCGAGGAACCTCGCCGCCGTGTTCATGAATT
>DGXY01000005.1 GCA_002396885.1 Akkermansiaceae bacterium UBA5020 | reverse complement strand
GGCGCGGGTCGTGCCCACCTCGTCGAGGAGGTTCGCGGGGACGCGGCGCTTCAGGTAGGTGCGCCGGAAGACGGCGTTGAGGACCAGATAGGTGGTCTGGCCGAAAAGAGGGTTCTTCTCCGCGCGGGTCGTCTCCCCTCCACCAAGCCCTGCCGTTTCGCTCGTGCCTCCCGGCACCTTCTCGGGAAAGGTGATGCGACCGTCGTCACCGAGGATGCCGCCAAAACGCTTTTTGATCAGGGCGATCTTCGGGTGGGTCTCGATGGGCTCCTCGCGAAAGCTCGAATCGAACTCGTAGCTGTCCTCGTCGCCTGGCTCGTCCTCGGTGCCCTCGTAGCTGATCGTGACCTGAAAGGAGGCGTCCTCGAGCTGGCTCACCTGGCGTCCGGTTTCGGGTAGGCCAAAGGGAGTCCCTCCGCCCACGGTCATGGTTTCGGCGAGGGTCTTGCAGTTCCAGGGAACCGAGATACTTATGAGCCGCCGTTCGTCACGGCTGGCACTCAGTCCGAGCATTTGGAAGGGGGCGGCACTCATCCAAAGCGGGCCACCGTATCAACCAGCGGCACGGGAGCGGCGGGGCTTGCGTTGCCCGGACGCGGCGTGAGCTTCTCGTTGATCTGCTTCAACTCGCCCGCCATCTGGCGCTGGGTCTCGGTCTGCTTCTTGGTCTCGTCCAGGATCAGTTCGTTGGCGCTGCGGCCCATGACGAGGTTGATGGCTGAGGCGAAAGAACCGGGAGACAACCGTGCGGATCCACCCGCTGCGGTGGAGGGGCCGGGCGAGGGACTGCTACCTGCGGAGGATGCGCCTGCCTCCGCCTGTTTCGCTTTGGCTTCATCGGCGGCCAGTCGCGCCGAAAGCCGGGCCGCTGCCTGCCCGATCGAAGATTCTTCTTTCGACGTGTCGAAGAGATCGCTGGTGTTGCCGTAGGCTTCGGTGAAGGCCCCGCCCACGTTTCCGAGCGCCTCCCCGAGGCGGCGTTGGGCTGCCTCGAAAGCAGGGGTGAGTTGATCTCCGCTCTTTGCGAAATTCCCGGCGGCGCTCTCGCGCATGGTCCGCGCGTTGTCCCGCAGAGAGCTGTCCGCATTCCCGAGCAGTTTGCCCGCGCCGGGGATCTGCTTGAGTCCTTCCACCGTCTTGGCGAGCAGTTCCATGAGGAGCGCGCCGAAGGTCTTCGCGATGCCGGCCAGCGCATTGCCCATGCCCTTCCAGAAGTCGGCCGTGGTGAGAATCGAAAACAGGGCGAGCCCGTTGCGGAAGTATTCGACGATCAACTGCCCCATGGCGGCCAGTGTTCCGACGAGGCCGCGATACAGCACGTTCACCGACGCCTTGAAGGCGAGGACGAGCGAGTCGAGGAGGAGCTTTCCCATCTCAGCTCCGCTGAACTCGCGGAAGAAACCGACAACCGCCTTCATTGCTGTCGCGACCGCTGCCCCGACCTGGGCGGCTCCCTCCTTCAGCGCTCCGACATGCTTGATTGCTTCATCCAGGAGAGGGCGCAGGGCGTCGTTGATCGGCTGACCGAGCGAGAGGAGCACTTCGCCGAAGGTGTCTTTCAGCGTGGACCACAACCCGCCGACGGTGCGGCTCTGGCGTGCCATCATGCCGCCGAACTTGCCGCCCTCGGAGGTGAGGCTCACGAAAGCCTGCTCCAGGTTGTCGAAGCTGAGCTTGCCCGAACTCGCCATCTCCTTGACCTCGGAATCGGTCACGCCCAACTGCTTGGCGAATTCCTGAATCACGGGAATGCCGCGACCGGTGAGCTGATTGATGTCCTCCGCAAACAAGCGCCCCTGCACCCGCGCCTTGCCATAGATTTCGGCGATGTCGCCGATGGGGGCCTGGATGCCGCTCGACACGTCGCCGATGCGTCGCAGCGTGTCAGTCACGGTGTCGGCTCCTTCTCCGAAGGCGATGAGCTTCTTGCCGGCCTCAGCCAGTTCGGGAAACTCGAAGGGCGTCTCGGTGCCGAGCTTGCGCAGCGAGGCGAGGGTTTCCTTCGCCTTGGCGGGATCACCCACGAGCACATCGAAGCTCACCTGGAGTTGTTCGTCGCTCACGGCCCGCCCGATCGCACCCGAAACCAGCTTGCCCACGCCCGCTGCGGCGAGGGCTCCCGCCAGCACGGTTCCCAGACCCGCCGCCGCCTTGCCCACACCGGCGAACATCGACGAACCGAGACCGGATCCCTGTTGCTGGGCACGCGAACGAAAGCCCCGCAGCGAGTCCTGCGCCTGACGCAAAGCTCCCTGAAACTTCGAGACCTCAAGGGCCAGTTCGGCGGTGATCGCGGCCATGGTCGGGTCACTTGAATCCGGAGCGCGTCGCCGCCTGCTTCAGGTAATGGGCGAGGCGTCGCTCCATCTTGTTGCGCTGGAGGTTGAGGGCCGTCTGGATGCGGCTGTTGAGCATGGAAATCTCCGAGGCGTAGGCGACGCGGTTGGTCGCCCGGATGCGGATGTCCTTATCGGTGACCATGATCTCGATTCCTCCGGGACCGTTGCTGCGCCAGATCCAAGCGGGCGGCTTGTGGCCGAGCCTGGCTGCCGCCGTGTTCCACCCGGAGGCGAGATGACCGACGCGAGCCTGCTTCGCCTGGATGTAGGCGCGGAGGGCGTCCATCGGCACGATGATGCGTGGGCTGATCTCGCCCGAGACCCGACCCTGGCGACGGCGCGAAGCGTGGATGGCGGCGATGTCGCGTCGCTGCACCTTTGCTTCCGAGTTGGTGCCCTTTACCAGCTTGAGGATGTCCGACTTCACCTTGGCCGTGCCCCGGCTTCGCGCTTTGGTGGCTCCGGGCCGGCCGGGAGGCGTCAGGAGGATGACCTCGCGGATCACGCCTTTCGCCTGCTCTCGCATGACGATGAGATGATCCCGCTTCGAGGTGGCGAGAAACCTCGCCGCCGTGTTCATGAATT
>DGXY01000054.1 GCA_002396885.1 Akkermansiaceae bacterium UBA5020 | reverse complement strand
AAAAGGATCTTCCGGTTCCGAGGAGTCTGGCGGTTCGCATGGCGTGAAAGTTTCGTGTAAGCGCAAAGGGCGAGAGTTGGCGCGGCGGACACCAAGAGAATCGGTCAATCCGAAGCTCCGTCAAGTATTTTGAGTCTGTCCCTTAAAATATCTCATCACAGGGATGCGTTTACGTTTTTAGAGGAAGCTCTTGCCAGTCCGACTTCTGGCCTACCTTCCTTGACCTCGGATCTTCGATCTCTGCTTTGGCGAAGCCACTCAGCCCTCCACTGGAATGGGGCCCCAGCGATAGATCCCGTCGGCCCAGCCGGGGCCGGTGTAGCGCGCACCGTCGAGGATCCTGACCCAGAGGAAGCGGCCGGACTTTTTCAGCTGGATCCGCGTCTGCACTTCTCCCTGCGGCACCTCGGGATCGGGGTGGAGGTAATCCACGGTCCAGTCGTCGCTGCCACGGACGCGTTTGATCTCTGATGCGGGAAGATCGAGGCTGAAATCGCTGCCCATCGCCTCGAGATCGCCGCGCTGCCAGCCAAAGCCGATCCGATAGGAGCCATCGGATCTGACGCGTAGGGTGACGCCACCGCCGAAGCCGTCGTCATAGTTCCCGCTGCCGTCGGGAGGCACGACGCCTTCGGGGGGTGCTTGTTGGAAAAAGGCGATCGCTTGACCCGTCGTTTCGATCAGGGCAAAGACCTCATCGGCGGTGGGCTCGGAGGGCGTCGGGGACACCTCGGTCGGAATCCGTCCCCGGTTGGTCCATCTATCCCGAAGGACCGGCCAGCGCAGGTTCCATTCCTTCACATTCGGATCCTGCGAACTTCCCCACGAACGTTGTGCCTTTGTGAGGGCGTTTTCAGCGCTCTTCAGCTGTTTCTGCGCGAGGGAGAGGCGCTTTTCTTCGGAAAGGCGCCGGTATTCTCCGAGAAACCCCTCGTCGGCCGGTTCGGTCTGATCCGGGGCAAACCCGATCTCGAGACGTCCGGCGCCTTTGGCGAGAAACTTCGCACCGGGTGGTTCCTCTTCCCCGATGATGCGTGAAAAGATCACCGCGTTTCCTTCCTGGGTGCCTTCCCCCTGCCAGAGCGAGAAAAAGCCGGGGTCACCGGGGAAGCGGACCTGCACGCGCACCTTCGCCGGATCGGTCTCATCGAGGCGCACGATGCGCCCGGACTCTTCGTCGTGGTAGTGGCGTATCGTTTCGACCCCGTCCGCGGCCCGGACAACGCCATCCCCCGAAAAGATCCAGCCGACGAGAAGAAAGGCGACGAGACGGGAGAAGTGCATTCGGTGCAACGATACCGACTCGTTATCACAGCGATGCCAAAATTCAATTACCGTTTTGGAACCCGGGGGCGGACGGTTCGTCGTAACAATTACGACAATCTTAAAAATGACCGCATCCCTCCAAACCGACGTTCTCATCATTGGTGCCGGCCCCTCGGGTTGCAGCGCGGCGGCCATTCTTGCGGAAAAAGGGCACCGCGTCCTCATTCTCGAGCGCGAGCGCTTTCCCCGTTATAAGGTAGGTGAATCGCTCATTCCCTTCACCTACCAGCCGCTCGAGCGGATCGGGATGATTCCGAAGATGAAGTCTTCGCACTTCATGAAAAAATACAGCGTCTGCTTCGTGCAGGCGGACGGTCGGGCCTCGGATCCCTTTTACTTTTTCAATCGTTACGACCGTGAAACGGTTGCGCAAAGCTGGCAGGTGTTGCGGTCGGAGTTCGATGTGATGATGCGCGACAACGCTGTCGAGAAAGGCGCGGAGGTCCGCGAGGGTGTCACGGTGAAGGAGCTCGTCTACGACGGCGACCGCGTCGTCGGTGTGAGCGCGGTCGGCTCCGAAGGCGAAGCCTTCGAGGTGCGTGCCGCCATGACCCTGGACTGCACCGGCAAGGAGGCCTTCGCCTCGAATCGCCGCGCCTGGCGCATGGGCGACCCCTACCTCAACAAAGTCGCGGTTTGGACCTACTACGAAGGAGCCAAGAGGGACAACGGGATCGACGAGGGCGCGACGACGGTCGCCTTTGTCCCCGAGAAGGGCTGGTTCTGGTACATCCCGCAGCACGACAACCGCGTCAGCGTCGGGGTCGTGGCCGAGGGGAAATACCTCACCCGGGACGGCGTGAAAGATCCCAAGGCGATCTTCGAACGCGAAATCGGAAACAATCCCTGGATCGCCGACCACCTCGCCTGTGGCCAACAGGTCGGCGAGCACTACCTAACAAGCGAATACTCGCGTCATTCCAAGTACGGCGCGGCTCCGGGACTCCTCCTCGTCGGTGATGCCTTCGCCTTCCTCGATCCGGTCTTCAGCAGCGGGGTGATGCTCGCGCTCAAGAGTGGGGTGATGGCCGGCGACTATGTCCACGAAGGGCTCGTCAAGGGCGACCTTTCTCCCTCGCATTTTAACGGTTATAGCCAAGGGCTGCGCGAGGGCATCGAAAACATGCGCAAGCTCGTCTACGCCTTCTACGATCCGGACTTCTCCTTCCGCGACCTCATCAAGCGCTACCCGGAGATGGCCGACGATTTGACCGACTGTCTCTCTGGCGACGTCAATCGTGACTTCTCCGATCTCTGGATGAAGATTGGTGACTTCGTCAAACTCCCCGAGGACTTACCCTACGGAGCGCCACTTGAGGCGGCCTGATCAAGGGTCGGTCGGGATCACTTTCACCGATTGGAGCCATTCTCTCGCCTGCTCGGGCCAAACCTTGGCGTCTCCGTTGCAGTTCAGTCCATAGCCGTGCCCGCCGGTCGGGTAGAGTAGTAAACGGTGCTCCACCTTTGCCTCGGTCAGTGCTGCGGCATAGACCCGGCTTCCGGTGACGTAGGATTTGTCATCGTCGGTGTGGACGAGGAGGGTTGGCGGAATCGTCGCGCTTAGCTTCAGGTCGGGTGAAACGCCGCCCTTTCCGTCATCGAGGTAGGCGGGATAGATCAGCATGGCGAAGTCGGGTCGGGCGTTTTGCCCGTCGATCGCATCGATCGCGTGATAGGCCGGTTCGTCAAAGCAGGTGCTCGCACGCGCTGAGACGTGGCCTCCGGCAGAAAAGCCGATGAGCCCGATCTTCGCCGGTTCGATCGCGAACTCCGCGGCACGGGACCGCACCACGCGGATGGCGCGCTGCACATCCTGGAGCGCACCCTCGCGGTTGTCGGGGGTGCGGTATTTGAGGACGAGCGCGGTGAGACCCGCTGAATTCAGCCATTTCGCGATGGCCGAACCCTCCTTGTCGACGACGACGTAGCGATAACCGCCGCCTGGACAAACGATCACCGCCGGAGCTGCTTTGCCCTCCACGCCCTTCGCAGGATAGAGCTCGAGGGTGGGATGGCTGATGTTCGTGATGCGAGTGAAACCGTCTTTCCTCGGGACGAGGGCCTCGGCTTCGGTCGTGGCTTTGCCCGGCATCTTGCCTTCGGGCCAAACCTCGATCAGAGGATTGGCCGAGAGCAGGGTGGGGAGGACGAGGAGGGGGAGGAGGAGATGGCGCATGGGGGGTGGCGCGGAGCGCGGAGTAAAAGGTAAAAAGTAAAAGGGCGGGAAGCAAGAGCGGCGGAGTGCCGCTTGGCTGTGGATTTCAGAAGCCTCGATGAAGGGTAGGAGAACTTCTGCCTCGTTATCCACCCATTTCAATTTTGGCGAACCCCGGTTCCTCACTTC
>DGXY01000125.1:6410-9383 GCA_002396885.1 Akkermansiaceae bacterium UBA5020 | reverse complement strand
AAAAGGGTTATCTCAAAAATATTAAATCTTGGAAATTTGAAATTTATATCTGAAAATTCGTGTAGTTCCCACCATTTTTTCCCATGCGAGATTTTACGAACCAAAGATTTGTGGAAGAGCACTCCGCCAATCCCTTTTTGGAAGATCTTTTTGTCGACCATCCGACCCAATTGCCTGGAGTCGCGCGGATCCATCATGCGGTGTTTTCCCAGATCCTGGAGTCGGTCGAGTCGCTCCTGCAGCGCGGCGATTCCGGCCGGATCCCGGCGGGATTGGGCCGCCTCTTCCTCCTGACCGCTCCCGAGGCCGGCTACGGCAAGTCCCACCTTGTTGCCCGGCTCCGCGATCATCTCGGAGCGATTGCCTCGACCTTGTTCCTTCCTTTCGACCGTTCTCGCCCGGTGGCCTGGCCCGTCGCGCTCTCCTCGACCCTGCGGCAATTCACCACCCTGACCCGCAACCGCCACCTTTCCGTGACCCTGCTGGAGGAGTTCTCGCGCTACTTCCTCTCCCGCCTCGTTCTCGATTGCCTCGAGTCCGGAATGCTGAAGCCGCGCGAATGTCCCGAGAGTGCCTCGCGGGTGAAGGCGGAGTTCGTGACCCTCTTCGGACCGGATTCCGATTCCAAGATTCTCTCCTGGCTCGACAAACGCGCCGACGACCTCACCCGTCACAGTGATCCGGAGTTTTCACGCCGCCTCGGCATGGGCCAGCGCGAACTCGCCTTCTGGACGCGCGTCTTTGTCGACCTGAACCTCCGAGAGCACGGCACACTCGATCGTCTCCGTGGACTTTCGAACGGCGAAGCGCGCGAGCGCCTTCTCCAACTCCTTCGCATCGCCACCTACCATCGGCCGGTGATGCTCGTCGCTGACGGGCTCGACGGCTTTCACCATTCAGATACCGCCGGGATGGAGATCGCCGAGATCCTCAATGGCATCCGCGAAAAGGTGCCTCGCACCGTCTCGCTCGTTTGTGTGAACGACGATGTGTGGTCGTCGGTCTTCGCGAACCGTCTCCCCGGAGCTTGGCTCGATCGTCTCAATGCCGAGACCGTGCCGCTGCGTCCGATCGGTCCCGAGGCTGCGACCGACCTCGTCCGTCTGCGCCTGCGCCACACCCGTCTCTCCGAATCCGCCGCCGCGAAATTTGCGCAACGGCTTGGAGACGATCACCTCTGGATCGATGCCCAGACGCGACTCACTCCGCGGACCGTCCTCCGCCAGGCCAGCGACCTCTGGCGTCGTGAGGCCAAGGCGCTCCTCGCGCAACCGGTCGTCCAAGACGACTATGAGGATCTCGACGAGGAACCGCTCGCCCATCTCACCGATAAGGCCGCGTTCTTTGCGGAACTCCAGCGCGAAGGCGAATCCGCCGCGCCCCGCCCCCCCGCGGAGGAGATGACTCCCCCCTTGCCTTCGGCGGCAACGGCCCCCGGGCCCTTCATCTCTTCGCATGCTCCGGCGCGCGACCGGAGCGTCGATTCCGAACCCCACAACGATCGCTTTCAGGCCGATCCCGAACCGATCCGCGAGGTGGACCTCACCGGGATCGACTCCATCATCAATGACATCCGCGGCACCGGCAAAACCGTCATGAGCGAAACGCAGGAGCAACGCTTCGGCGCAGAGCCTCCTCAGCAAGCTCAAGAGCCGGTTGCCAGCCCGTCCCACGATGCGGCCTTTCCCCCACCCCAAGTGCCTCATCCGGTGCGCGAGCCCGCGCGTGAAACGGAAGCGCCCAGCTTTGGTGAATTCACTCCTCAGATGGGAGGCAACGCCTTCCCCGGAACCTCTCACGCCACGACCGCACCTGCTCCTTCGCCACGCACGACAGCGCCCCTCACCCGCGCCGCGCTCGAACAGATGCTCGCCCAACGCGAACGCGAGCTCCTCGCCGGCCCCGCCCTTGCCCTCGACCTCGAGCGTTTCGGACGATTCGTCCGCACCGTCGGTGCGACGCATGCCGCACTCTCGCAGCAGGAAGAGCGCCACCCGAGCAGCCGCACCGTCTGCCTGCGCTGGAGCGTGCGGAGTCACTCAGTCCTGACCGGCTTCGAATCACCGCGCAATATCTATTTCTGGAACAATCTCCTCCAGCAATCGCTCGCTTCGAATCGTCAGGAAAAGATCGCGGCCTTCTCGCACGATACGGAGCCCTTCGAGCCCTCGCTCTTCGCGAGTTTCGGATTCAGTCCCGCGGTGATCCGCGGCCGCGTCGACATCATCGAGATGAAAGACCGTGAACTCGCGATGATCTACGCCGCCGATAGCATACTGCGCGATTTCGAACGGAGTGCAGACGCCGAGAAGATCGCCCAGCTCATCACTTTACACCTCGATCCACTCTGGCGGCGCATCATCCAACCGCTCTGAAAGCGGACCGACTCCACGAAAAAACCGGATCAGGGGATGAACTTTTTTTGATCCGACGATCCTCAGGTGACTCTCCCGCAGTGCCGGAGCCTGTCCTGCTTCGCTCCCTTCGCCGGCACCAAAGACGCGACTTCGCTATCGCCGGGCGAGTCCGTGACGAATCCGCTCTCCGCGGCGTCCGACACCTCCTTCGCACGTGAAGTGACGGCGACCGCCGATACTTCCTTCACCCTGGAAGCTCGATTTCAAGAGCCCTCCAGTCGCAACACGCGCGCGCCGAACGGCCGCTCCGCTCCTCTCCCGGAATGGCATCGCACCCTCGTGATTCGACCTCTTCGTGACGCGGCCTGTCACCGGATCAGAAACTAACATAACCACAATTTTTTCCGAATGTAACGCGACCGACCGGAAATTCAGGGAAGGAACAAAGTTGGAAAAATTACAATCAGGAGTTGAAAATATTTCACTTATCCTAAATACTACCGCCATTCAGACCGCACTGCCTTCATGGCCGCCGACTACAACGAAGAGCACATCCGCTCCCTCGACCCTCGCGAACACATCCGACTTCGTCCCGGCATGTACATCGGCAAGCTGG
>DGXY01000125.1:5584-6167 GCA_002396885.1 Akkermansiaceae bacterium UBA5020 | reverse complement strand
GTCGTCGACAACGCCATCGACGAGCACGTCATGGGCAACGGCAAGCAGATCGACATCGAGATCGAGGATCGCTTCGTCCGCGTGCGCGACTACGGCCGCGGGATCCCGCTCGGCAAGTTGAAGGACTGCGCCTCCATCATCAACACGGGAGCGAAATACGACAGCGAAGCGTTCAAGAAATCCGTCGGACTCAACGGGGTCGGGATCAAGGCGGTGAATTTCCTTTCCTCTTTCTTCGAAATCCAATCCTTCCGCGAGCACAAGACCGTGGCGATCGAGTTCGGCCAAGGCCTCGTCGTCGCGGAGATGAAGAAACCCGACAAGAGCGACGAGCACTCCGGCACCGTCGTCGCCTTCGAGCCCGATGCCGCGATTTTCGGCCACTACGCGTGGAACCTCGAATTCGTCGAGGCGATGATCCGGAACTACGCCTACCTCAACACCGGGCTGACCCTTTCCCTCAACGGAAACAAATTCAAATCGAAGAACGGCCTCCTCGATCTGCTCGAGGAAAACCTCGCCGGCCGCGACACGCCGCTCTACCCGATCGTTCACCTTTCCGACCACGACATCGACGTGGCCT
>DGXY01000125.1:4846-5362 GCA_002396885.1 Akkermansiaceae bacterium UBA5020 | reverse complement strand
AATACTACAGCTTCGTCAACGGCCAACACACCACGATGGGCGGCACCCATCTCGCCGCCTTCCGCGAGGCCATCGTCAACACAGTGCGCAACTATTATAAGAAGCAGTTCGAGGCCGCCGACATCCGCTCGGGCATCGTCGCCGCGATCAGCGTGCGGGTCGAGGATCCCATCTTCGAGTCGCAGACCAAAACCAAGCTCGGCTCGACCCAGATGGCGCCGGGCGGGGAGTCGGTGCGGGCCTTCGTCGGAAATTTCCTTGGCCTCCACCTCGACAACCACCTTCATCGTTCCAAGAGCGTGGCCGAAGGCATGCTCGACAAGATCCAGCGGTCCGAGCATGAGCGGAAGGAGCTGAAGGGCATCAAGAAGCTGGCAAAGGAGCGCTCGAAGCAATCGAAACTGCACAACAAGAAGCTCCGCGACTGCCGCGCACACTACGACTCAAACCACAAGCTCAAGGAGCAATCGACCCTTTTCATCACCGAAGGCGACTCGGCGAGCGGGTCGATCACGA
>DGXY01000125.1:4456-4674 GCA_002396885.1 Akkermansiaceae bacterium UBA5020 | reverse complement strand
GACTCGGCGAGCGGGTCGATCACGAAATCGCGTGACGTCGACACCCAGGCCGTCTTCTCCCTGCGCGGCAAGCCGCTCAACTCTTATGGGATGACGCGGAAGATCGTCTACCAGAACGAAGAGTTCAACCTCCTCCAAGCCGCCCTAGGGATCGAGGAGGATCTCGACGGACTGCGTTACAACAAGGTCATCCTCGCCACCGATGCCGATGTCGACGG
>DGXY01000125.1:4069-4299 GCA_002396885.1 Akkermansiaceae bacterium UBA5020 | reverse complement strand
TCGCCACCGATGCCGATGTCGACGGGATGCACATCCGCCTCCTCACGATCACCTTCTTCCTCCAGTTCTTCCCCGACCTCATCCGCGAAGGTCACCTCTACATCCTGGAGACTCCCCTCTTCCGGGTCCGCAACAAACAGGAGACCCGCTATTGTTATACTGAAGAGGAACGTCAGCGTGCCCTCGCAGAGGTAAAGAATCCCGAGATCACCCGCTTCAAGGGTCTCGGT
>DGXY01000125.1:3487-3894 GCA_002396885.1 Akkermansiaceae bacterium UBA5020 | reverse complement strand
TCACCCGCTTCAAGGGTCTCGGTGAGATCTCGCCCGACGAGTTCCGCCATTTCATCGGTCCCGACATGCGCCTCGCTCCCGTCGAGATGCCGGCACGCCCGAAGATGATCCAGGATCTCCTTGAGTTCTACATGGGTAAAAACACCCCCGAGCGCCAGGAATTCATCATCAAGAACCTCAAGGTCGAGCTCGACCTCATCGAAGAGGAAGTCGAAGAGCGTGCCGAGATCACCGAAGACGCCGTCGCCGCCTGACCTTCCGCGCGAGCCCCGCCGCCACCCTCCATGGACGAAACCTCCTCACCGCTCAAGGGCATGTATTCAGAGTGGTTTCTGGATTATGCGAGCTATGTCATCCTCGAGCGCGCCGTCCCTCACATCAACGACGGGCTCAAGCCCGTGCAGCGC
>DGXY01000125.1:2899-3155 GCA_002396885.1 Akkermansiaceae bacterium UBA5020 | reverse complement strand
TCGACACCCAGGGGAACTGGGGCAATATCCTCACCGGTGACTCCGCCGCCGCGCCCCGATACATCGAGACGCGCCTCTCGAAGTTCGCCAACGAGATCCTTTTCAACGCCAAGACGACCTCCTGGGCTGCCAGCTACGACGGCCGCAACAAGGAACCCGTCACCCTGCCGGCGAAGTTCCCCCTCGTCCTCGCGCACGGTGCCGAGGGAATTGCCGTTGGTCTCGCCTGCAAGATCCTCCCGCACAATTTCAACGA
>DGXY01000125.1:1077-2734 GCA_002396885.1 Akkermansiaceae bacterium UBA5020 | reverse complement strand
AGATCCTCCCGCACAATTTCAACGAACTCATCGACGCTTGCATTGCCGTCCTACGGAAGGAGCCCTTCGAGATTTTCCCCGACTTCCCCCAAGGCGGCATCGCCGACGTCACCGATTACAACGACGGCCTCCGCGGTGGCCGCATCAAGGTGCGCGCCCGCATCGAAAAGACGAAGTCGAAAGAGCTCATCATCCGCGAGATCCCCTTCGGCACGACCGCCTCGAGCCTTTGCGACTCTATTCTAAAAGCGAACGAGCAAGGCAAAGTGCGCATCGCCAAGATCGAGGATTGCACCGCCGAGCACGTCGAGATCCGCGTCCACCTTCCCGCCGGCACCGACGCCGACCAAACCTTGCAGGCCCTTTACGCCTTCAGCGATTGCGAGATCAGTATCTCGCCGAACGCCTGCGTCATTCAGGACAACAAACCCCGCTTCCTCGGCGTCTCCGAGATCCTCAAGCACAGCGCCAAGCAGACCCGCGACCTGATCGGGCAGGAGCTCGAGATCAAGCTCGGCGAACTCGAGGAGAAATGGCATTTTTCCAGCCTCGAGAAAATCTTCATCGAGAAGCGCATCTACCGCCGCATTGAGGAGTGCGAAACCTGGGAAGCCGTCATCCAGGAAATCTGGACCGGACTGCGCCCCTACCTCCGTCTCTTCCGCCGTGAAGTCACCGAGGAGGACATCGTCCGCCTCACCGAAATCCGTATCAAGCGCATCTCCAAGTTCGACTCCTTCAAGGCCGACGAATACCTCCGCGGGCTCGAGGACCAGATCGCCGAGACGAAAAAGAACCTCAAGCGCCTCACTGCCTACACCATCAAGTGGTATGAAGGTATCAAGGAGCGCTATGGAAAGGGCCGCAAGCGCCGCACCGAGCTCTCCACCTTCGACCGCGTCGATGCGAAGCAGGTCGTCGTCGCGAACGACACCCTCTACGTCGACCGCAAGGAAGGCTTCTCCGGCTACGGCATGAAGCGCGACGAACCCGTCTGCAAATGCTCGCGGATGGATGACGTCATCGCCTTTTCCCGCGACGGCACGATGCGCGTCGTGAAGGTCGCCGAGAAAGTTTTTGTTGGAAAAGACAACCTCCACATCGCGGTCTTCAACCGCGAGGAGTCGAAGATCTACAACATGATCTACCGCGATGGACGCGGTGGAAGCGTGATGGTGAAACGATTCCGCGTCGAGGGCGTAACCCGCGAGAAGCTTTACGACCTCACCCGTGGAGCCGCCGGAACACGCGTTTTGTGGCTCACCGAACACGATACCGAGGAGGACGCGAACCTCATCGTAAGAGTGCATCTAAAAAGTGATTTGAAATTGCGAAATTTTCAGATCGACTTTAGATTTGCAGATCTAGATATTAAAGGTCGCGGGGCGAAGGGAAACATCCTAACAAAACACCCAATCGACCGCGTCTCGAGAATCTCCAAGGCCGAACAGGACGAAATCGAGACCAGACACCAGAAAACCCTTTCCCGAACCGAACCTCCAAAAAAGCCTGAGCCGCCCAAGAAGGCGGCCTCTCCCCAGACCAAGGAAGGCAACCGGAAGCGAATTCCCGCTGAAAAAGCACCAACAAAACAACTACGAACAAAAAAGAGAACCATGAAGAAAGCAACGACCAAAAAAGCCGCTCCCGCGAAGAA
>DGXY01000125.1:357-708 GCA_002396885.1 Akkermansiaceae bacterium UBA5020 | reverse complement strand
GCCGCCAAGAAGGCCAAGTAATCCAGTAACCAGTTAACGGGATTTTTCAGGGAAACTCGATAATTCTACCGGGCCCGGAGAGAGCGATTCGTCGTTCCTTTCCGGGCCCTTTCTCTTTCTGAGCAATGACCGCCAACAAAGAAGCGACTCCACCCCTCGCGCTAATCACCGGCGTCTCGCGCGGACTCGGCGCGGCGATGGCACGCGGTTTCGCCGCACGCGGTCATCGTATCGCCGGATGCGCTCGTCCCTCCGGCGACCTCGACAACGTCGCAGCCGCCCTCGGTGCCGGCGCTTGGATCCGGCCAGTCGATGTTGCGGACGACGAGGCCGTCGCCGCCTTTGCCGCAG
>DGXY01000125.1:0-196 GCA_002396885.1 Akkermansiaceae bacterium UBA5020 | reverse complement strand
GAGGCCGTCGCCGCCTTTGCCGCAGAGGTCATCGCCACCTGCGGCGCCCCCGATCTCCTCATCAATTCCGCGGCCATTATCAATCCGCCCGCGCCACTCTGGGAGATCCCTGCCGAAGAGGTCTCCGCCCTTTTCGACATCAACGTGAAGGGGGTCATCCACCTCATCCGTCATTTCCTCCCGGCGATGATCGAAC
>DGXY01000001.1:144751-145575 GCA_002396885.1 Akkermansiaceae bacterium UBA5020 | reverse complement strand
GACGTTTTCGAACGTTCCCGCTATGACTTTTCGAAAAGGTTCCTCCCCCATGAAAAAACGCTTCTTCCTTCCGATTCTCGGCTCCGTCGCCGCGATGGTCACGGGTCTCTTTGCGCCCTCGGCTCAGGCGCGCACTTGGACCAGCACCGATGGAAAACCGCTCCAAGCCATTTTCCTGGGCATCGAGGGCGACAACTACAAGTTCAAGCTCCAAAACGGCAACCAAATCGTTGTTCCGAAGGACAAATTCATCAAAGCGGACCAGGAAGCCGCCGAGCGCCTCGCCAAAATCGGAGATGACAGCTTTACGAAAGCCTCCTCACGCCAGATCGACACGCTGCTGGCGACCACGCTGAAGAAGAACGGTTTCAACTCGTTCAATGCCCCCCTGCCCGACGACCTCTTCGTCCGGCGCGTCTACCTTGACATCACCGGCCGCATTCCGACCCGCGAAGAGTTCCTCGCGTTCGCCGAGAGTTCTCGTCCCGATAAGCGCGAAGCGCTCATCGACGAACTCCTGCTCTCCCCGGGTTACGCTTCCCATCTTTTCAATTACTTCGCCGACATGTATCGCCTCCACGGGAGCGATTTCCAGAACGGCGTGCGGATGGATCCCTACGTCCAGTGGTGGCGCGATCAGGTCCAGTCCAACAAGCCCTATCACCAGATTGTGACCGAAATGCTCACCGCGAAAGGGAACGTGGGCCAAAATCCGGCATCCGGCTTCCTTCTTCGCGACACGGGGATGGAGTTCGACGCGTTCGCCAACTTCGGACAGGTCATGATCGGCATCGACATCTCCTGCGCCCAGTGCCACGACCATC
>DGXY01000001.1:134175-144573 GCA_002396885.1 Akkermansiaceae bacterium UBA5020 | reverse complement strand
CAGTGCCACGACCATCCCTTCGACGAATGGACCCAAGGTGATTTCTATGAAATGGCCGCCTTCTTCGGCAACACGCAACGCTCCCTCGGCTACCGTCCGGCGGATGCGATGATGACCGGCGGCAAGGTCGAGATGCCGAATGCGCCGGCCGGATGGAAGACCACCTTCGAAAAGTGGGCGGAGTCGACCAAGGGAGTCATTCCGAGGGACCAGAACTTCAATCAGTTTTACTTCTTCACGAACGCCCTCGGCTGGAACATCGCCGACAACGAAGCGCTTCAAACCGTCCTCCCCCATGATTTCATCGGAGACGGCGGCAAACCCGGGGAAGTGGCCAATCCCCGCACCCTCATCGGAGATGCCGCAAAGGTTGGCGGGAAGACCCGTCGCGAAGCCATTGCGGATTGGCTCACGGCCCCCGAGAATCCCCGTTTCGCCCTCGTCATCGCCAACCGGATGTGGGGAAGAGCCTTCGGCCAGGCCATCATTGAGCCGACCAACGACTTCAGCGATGAGGAAATCAAGCGTTCCTCGCAGCCCGAGGTGCTGGCCTACCTCACCAGGGAGATGCGCCGCGTGAATTACGACCTTCGTGAGTTCATGCGCATCATCTACAACACGCGGGCCTACCAGTCGATCGCCTCCAGCGAAGAGCCCGACCTGACCAAAGCCTACTATTTCCCCGGCCCCGTCCTCCGCCGGATGCGGGCCGAGCAGGCCTGGGATTCCATGATGGTGCTGGCCCACGGGAGCGAGATCGACAAGAAGAAGGGAGGCGACGGCTCCTTTTACAAGAAGATTCTGAACATCGATTTCAATACCGCCACCAACGAAGACGTCTGGCGCCATTATGAAATGTGGCAAAACCTCCGCGGTGGCTCAGCCATGGCGATGGTTTCGGAAGGCGATGAATACACCCCGGTGGCCATGAACGACACGGAACTGCGCGCTTCGGAGCTTCCCCAGCCCGCCGCCGCCGCGTCCATGCTCGATACCTTCGGGCAATCCGACCGCCGCATCACCGACGATCACAACTACGATGGTTCCGTCCCCCAGGTGCTCGCCCTGATGAACGGCGCCGTGACCCAGCAACTCACCGGAGTGTCCTCGAAGGTGGTCTCCGATCTGGAGGAACTCGACGGACCCGACGACAAGGTCCGCGGGGTCTTCTTCACGCTTCTCAATCGATTCCCCACCAAGGAAGAACTCGATCTTGGCGTTGGAATGATCGAAGACTTCGGCGACGAAGGCATCAGCGACCTCGCCTGGGCTCTCATGAACAGCCCCGAATTCCTCTTCATCCAGTGATCATTCCGCTCTCGAACCTTCAAACATCCCCATAGCCATGCACATCGCAGAACTCGCCGGAAAAGATCCCTTCAGCCGCCGTTATTTCATGGAAATGACGGCCAAGCTTTCCTTTGGACTCAGCCTCAGCGTTCCCTTCCTACCCCGGAACTTCAAGGCGCAGGAGGGCGGCAAAGCAAAGAATCTCATCTACATCTACCTCTCTGGGGGCATGACCCATCTCGACACCTTCGATCCGAAGAAGAACAGCGACGTAATGGGTTCCACCGAGATTCTCGACACCAATGTGGACAACATGAAGTTCGGCATGCACCTCAAGGAACTTGCCAAACTCGGTGACAAGATGGCGGTGATCAACTCGATGACGTCGACCAATGGCGCACATGAGCAGGGTGAATACATCATGCGCACCGGCTACGAGAAACGCGCCACCATCGTTCACCCGACCGTTGGACCTTGGGCGGAAACCCTTCTCGGCAAGCGCGGCGAGATCCTCCCGGACTCCGTCCTCGTTGGCCAAAGCACCTCCAACGCCGGTTTCATGGACCCGTCCCTGAGCCCGTTGCCGATCGCCGATCCCACCGGAGGCGTTCCAAACACGGATCTCATCGTGGAGGGCGAGCGTTTCGATCGGCGCATGCAGATGGCTCAGAAACTCGGCCAGCAGTTCAGTGACAAATTCAAATACACGGGCCCCAAGTCCTACGTGGAATACTACAACCAGGCGAACCGACTCCTCAAGAGCGACGCCCTCTCCGCCTTCGACATCTCCAACGAATCCAATCGTGCCGAGTATGGGGAAAACCGCTTGGGGCAGGGCTGCCTCCTCGCGCGGAAGCTCGTTGAAAACGGCGTACGCGTCGTCGAGGTCGTCGCCGGCGGCTGGGACATGCACCAGGATATCGCAGGGGGCACCGGGGATCGCCTCCCCGAGCTCGATATGGCCCTCGCGACCCTGATCAAGGATCTCGAGTCGCGTGGTCTCCTCGATTCCACCCTCATCGCCCTCGGCACCGAGTTCGGCCGCACTCCCGACATCAACATGAATTCGGGTCGTGACCACTACCCGGCCGCCTACTCCTGCATTCTCGCGGGCGGAGGCACCAAAGGAGGCACCGTTTACGGGGAAACCGACGGCATGGGCAAGAAGGTCAAGGCGAACCCGGTCAAACCCGAGGACTTCCTCGCCACGATCGGCTATGGGCTTGGACTGAACCTGGAAGAGACGGTCTATTCGCCGACGCAGCGTCCCTTCACCTTCGCGGACAAGGGAGCCCCCGTGACCGCCCTTTTCGCCTGATTCCGCGAAACCTGATCGGAAACGTTCTCAAAGCGGCACCCTTCATCGGGTGCCGCTTTTTTTGGTCCTATTTGCCGATACAGAAGCGGCTAAAGATTTCCCCGAGAATCTCTTCGATATCGGTGCGCCCGATAACCTCGCCCACCGCATGGAGCGCCGCGTGCAGGCCAGCAGCGACGAATTCCGGAGATTCGCCGGAAGCCATCAATCCGCGAGCCTCCCCGAGTTCGCGCCGGGCCCTTTTGAGACAGGCTTGATGCCGCGCATTGATTGCCGTGAGACTGGCCGTCGCCAACCCGGTCCCGGCGGTCAGCATCTCATGGAGATGTTCCCGAAACGCCTCGATCGACTCAGGCTCGATACACGAGACGGGGTAGCCGTCCACCCCGAGCCAATCCGCGTGCCGGGGGAGATCCTCCTTGTTCAGCACCCGAACGAATCTCGCCCCCGGAACCGGCTGAATTTCCTCAACCATGTCCCGGCTTTCGTGGGCATCGACCACGTGGAGGATCAATTCGGCTCCAGCGATCTGGGCCCGCGTGCGTTGGATCCCTTCCCGCTCGATCGCCTCAGCCCCCTCACGGATCCCCGCCGTGTCGATGAGTCTCAGGGGAA
Source organism: Akkermansiaceae bacterium UBA5020 (assembly GCA_002396885.1). Taxonomy (GTDB): domain Bacteria; phylum Verrucomicrobiota; class Verrucomicrobiia; order Verrucomicrobiales; family DEV007; genus Arctic95D-9. Next base: position 141,350 of record DGXY01000001.1, on the reverse strand, counting down.
TCCCCTTGAGATTGATGAACTCTTCAATCGTGTCGCGGGTGGTACCTGCCAAATCGCTGACAATAGCGCGGTCGAAACCCAGCAGACCATTGAGCAAACTCGATTTTCCGGCATTCGGCGGCCCGCAGATCACGGTCCTGATGCCTTCCCTCAGGATGCGTCCTTGATCAGCGGTGGCGAGGAGGTGGTCAAGCTTCCCGGCGATCTGATCCATCGCCGAAATCAAGGCCTCCATCGAGTCCGGCTCGATGTCTTCTTCGGGAAAGTCGATGTAGGCCTCGACATGCGCCAGCAATCCAATGAGATCCTTGCGGATCCTCTCGACCTCGATCCCGAGCCTGCCTGCGAGTTGTTCACCGGCAGCCCGGATTGCGAGATCCGTCTGGGCCGAAATCAGATCCATGATCGCCTCGGCCTGGGTGAGGTCGATGCGTCCGTTGAGGAATGCCCTTTGCGAGAACGCCCCGGGAGCCGCCGGCTCGGCCCCGGCCGCGAAAACCGCCTCGAGGACCCTTCGGGTGACCAACATGCCACCATGACAGCCGATTTCGACGATGTCTTCGCCCGTGAAACTTTTCGGCCCGGGAAAATAAGTTAGCAAGCCTTCGTCAATCCCCTCACCTTCCGGACCGATCAGCCGCCCCCAGTGCTGGCACCGGGGCCGCCACCGGGAAGACGGGCGCCCCGCGAAGACCCGGGCGGCGACCTTGGCCGCATCAGGACCACTGATGCGGATCAAGGCAACCGCACCCACTCCAGGAGGGCTGGCCACTGCGGCAATCGTCGAAACTTGCATGGAAGGTCGGTCGGTAAAAGTGTTTGCGGGCCGGGGGAACCAGAGTCAGGATTCCATTGATTTCATGCGGATCAAGCAAATGCCCGAGGATGACCGTCCTCGTGAGAAACTGATGGAAAGGGGCCCGGCATCCCTGAGCGACGCCGAGATCCTCGCGCTGTTTTTCAGCACCGGGCGAGCCGGCGTCAGCGCAATCGAACTCGGACGGGAGATCATCTCACAATTCGGAAGCCTTCGCCAACTCTCCCGAGCCACGACCGCCGAATTGCTCCAGATCCCGGGAATCGGCCCGGCCAAGGCCGCGCAACTCGCCGCCACCTTCGAGTTTGGGCGCCGACTCGCGCACGAACCCTACCATGATCGGCCCATCACCGCGCCCGAGGATGTTTTTGCCCTGCTCGGAGCGGAGATGCAGCGCCTCAGTCAGGAATCCGTCCGCGTTATTCTTTTGAACCACCGCAAGCGCTTGATTCAAGCCGAAGAGGTTTTCCGCGGCACCGGGAACGAATCCTTCGCCAATCCCTCGGAAATTCTCCGCCGCGCCATTGCCCACTCCGCCCACGCCATCGTCGTGGTCCACAATCACCCCTCCGGTGATCCATCCCCAAGCATGGCGGATCACGAGGTGACCCGCCGCATCAAGGCGGCTTGTCAGGCGGTCGGGATCGAATTCACCGATCACATCATCATCGGTTGCCTTTCCGGTGAGAACGCGATGCCCTACTTCAGCTTTCGGGAGGGCGGCATGATTTGATGCCTCCTTCGACTTCCATTCCATCCCATGTGGGAAACGATGCCTTGCCCGGCCATCCTATACCCCCCTCGCCGACAACGTTCTCCACGCAGGCCAAGTCGCACCGGAGAATCGCTCCTTCCTTGGCGGAGGATCGGTCTTCCGTCCCTTCGTCCAGGCCGGAGATCCTGTCGTTACCCAAGGGAACCCGGGATTCTCACTTGGTCTGCCTCCCGATGGCGATTGGTTCCGACCTCATTGTCGTCGTGGGAATCGATGCCGTCGGCCTGAATCGGGCCAAGTTTGCGCGGGCGGCCCCCAGGCTCATCAAGGAGGCGTTCCGCCAAGAGTTCCGGGGAGACCGTAGCCTCCGGGAAATTCTCCCCTCCATCGTCATTGAAGATCTTCCCCCCGGGCCTTGCGTGGTATCACGATTTTCTCCGCCAGGCATCCCCAAAAGGCATCCGCATTCGCACTTCCCGAGAGCGGGAAATTACTCAACTCTTCCTTACCAAATGTGGCATTTGCCGGAATTTTTCATTGGTCTTTTGATCGGATGCGCGTAAATCAGAAGTGGTGGATTCCGCCCAAGCCGCGTCCCCTCCATAACCGTGTTGTCTCCCCCTTGATCTGCAAGAACTCCAGACCGTTGTCAGATGATCCGAATTCGCGGAATCTTCACGCGATCTTTTTGTTTCTTTTCACGCTCTGGTGCCTCTTCGTTTCCCCCTCCCTCGCCCAGGATTCGGCGCTGGATTTCGCCGGTGGCGGCTTGGGCGAAAAGACGAACCTCGACATCAAGGCGGACTTCTCCGACTACGACCAGAATCTCGGCATCGCCAAAGCCCATGGAGATGTCGTGGTGACTTATGGCGACGTCACGATCCGCGCCGACCAGATCGAGTTCCACCAATCCTCCGGGAACCTCTTCGCCCGGGATAATGTCCGAATCTTCAAAGACGGCCAGGTCGTCGATGCTGAGGAGATCATCTACAACATCAACACCGGGGAGATGACCACGAGCCAGCTCAAAAGCGCGCTCGAGCCGGTCTACTACACCTCGGACAACATCGTGCGTCCCGAGGAGGGCACCGAGGGTCCGATCACGATGCTGGACTCAACCTTCACAACCCACGATTCTCAAAATCCCAATTACCACGTCAAGGTAAAGAAGCTCGAAGTGTATCCCGACGACAAGATCGTGATGCACGGAGCCAAGCTTTACCTCGGCAATACGCCGGTTCTCTGGTTCCCGTATTTTGTCCAGCCGATGGACGAAGAACTCGGCTACTACTTCACGCCGGGCTGGAATTCCGCCTGGGGCGGATTCCTCCTGAACCGCTATGGCTTCATGATCGGGGAGAACCACCACGCTCAGGCACACTTCGACATCCGCTCGGAGAGAGGCCTCGCCGGAGGGATCGAGTTCTTCGACCGCAAGTTCAAAAACAACGAGAACCTCGGACGCCTCAACCTCTACTACGCGAACGACACCAATCCACAGCTCAGCTTCAACGGACGCACCCGTCGGGGCGACGCCATCCCTCCCACCGAACGTTACCGGATCAACTTCCAACACCGGGTCTACATTCCAGGAACGGATGACGAGACTTTCTACCTCGATTTCGACATCAACCGCCTCAGCGACGCCTACCTCTACGAGGACTTCTTCCCCTCGGAGTTCCGGATCGATCCGAAGCCGGACAACGTGATCAATCTCAACAAATTGTTCGATCAGGGTGAAATCTCACTCACCGGTCGATTCCAGCTCAACGAGTTCTTCCAAACCGATACCCGTAGCCCGGAACTGGCCATCGACATCATCCGGACACCGATCGGGGACACGGGCTTCTTCTACGACGGCCTGACCTCCTACGGGATCATCGATGAAGAGTTGGACGATGAAGCCGTCCTCGCCAAAGTGGTGGACCCGAGCGGATTCAACCGTTTCCACTCTTACCACGAGTTCCTCTTCCCAACTCAGCTCGGCGGGATTCTCAATGTCGTTCCCCGCGCCGGAGCCGGATACACGAATTACTCGAGCTTTGAGATCCCGGGCTTTGATTCTCTCGACCGGACGACGACCCACGCGGGTGTCGATCTCTCCTTCAAGATGTCGAAGAAGTCGCCCCAGATCGTCAACCGGGCGCTGGGAATCAACGGTATCCTCCATGTGGTGAGGCCCTACGTGAATTATTCGATGGTAAACACGAATGATCTCACCGGCCGTTTTTCCCCGATCGATCGATTCACCCCGACGACGCGTCTGCGGCCCATCGATATGCCACTCTTCACCTCGATCGACGACATCCGCGACTGGCAGATTGTCCGTTCCGGGGTTTCGAATCGCTGGCTTACGAAACGAAACGGCGCTTCTTATGAGTGGCTCTCGCTCAACAATTACTTCGACACGTATCTCGAGGATCCCGAATTCAATCGCGATTTCTCCAACTTCTTCACCGATATCGAGTGGCGGCCCCTCCCCTGGCTGACGGCATCGACCACGACCCAGGTGCCTCTTTTCGATGGCGCTATGGATTTCACGGAGTTGAGTTCTGCGTTGACCTTCATGCCGACCGATTGGTTTGAGGTCGGATTGCGGCACTACTTCATCAACGATCACCCCTTCTTTGAAGATTCCGATCTCTACACGATTACCACCTACACGAGGCTCAGTGACAATTGGGGCGTCAGCACCGCCCACCGTTACGAGTCCGACGACGGTACTCTCGAGTATCAGCAATACAGCATCCACCGCGACTTGGCGAGCTGGACCGCGAGTCTCGGAGGGATCATACGCGACAACCGCGACGAAGAGAATGAATACGGTGTGATCCTTAGCCTGACCCTGAAAGCCTTCCCAAAAGTTTCTCTACCGGTTGATTTCCAACCCGGGACCCTCGGCGCAGAAGAATAAGACTTCCCGAGAGCTTCCCAAGATCGCCTTCGTTCGGAGCGATCGGGCTTTCCTCCAATATCGCGATCTTTCAAACTCCTCCCGTTATCAGAAATGCCGCTGGCAACCGTTCCGACCGTGGCTAATTGACCTTTCTCCAAATGAAATTGACGATTATCGGTTCCGGATATGTCGGCCTGACGACGGGTGCCTGCTTCGCGGAAGTGGGGCACGAAGTGATGTGCGTCGACAACGACGCGAAGAAAATCGAGACGCTGCTGCGCGGCGAAATCCCCATCTACGAGCCCGGCCTCGCCGACCTCGTCACCCAGAATGTCGCGGCCGGACGCCTTTCCTTCACCACCAGCACGGAGAAGGGAGTCGATCACGGTGAGGTGGTCTTTATCGCGGTGCCGACACCTCCCAACCCCGATGGCTCGGTGGATTTGAAGTTCATCGAAAAAGTCGCCCGCGAAATCGCTCCCTGCATCAAGAGCTACAAGGTCGTCGTCGACAAATCCACCGTCCCGGTCAAGACCGGTGAAAAGGTCACCGAGACGATCCTGCGCTACGCGCCTGATGCCGAGTTCGACGTGGTTTCGAATCCCGAATTCCTTCGCGAAGGTTCGGCTGTGGCCGATCTGATGAAGCCGGACCGCATCGTCTTTGGCTCGAACAGCGACCGGGCCTCCGCCCTGATGAAGAAGGTCTATGAACCCTTTGTCGCCCCCCTCCTTGTCACCGACATCAACAGCGCCGAGCTCATCAAGCACGCCGCGAATTCCTTCCTTGCGCTGAAGATCTCCTACATCAATGCGATCTCGCAGATCTGTGAGGCGAGCAACGCCGATGTGGAACTGGTCGCCGAGGGCATCGGCATGGATTCCCGCATCGGTCGTTCCTTCCTCAACGCTGGTCTCGGATACGGCGGCTCCTGTTTCCCCAAGGACATCGCCGCCTTCATCGCCATCAGTGACCAGCTCGGCGTGCCCTTCGATCTCCTCAAGGAAGTCCAGAAGATCAACCGCCGCCAACTGGACTGCTTCATCGACCGCATCCGTGAGAAACTCTGGGTCCTGGGAGAAAAGAAAATCGCGGTCTGGGGGCTGACCTTCAAACCGAACACCGACGACCTCCGTTGTTCGGTCGCGGTGGAATTGGTCGAGCGGCTCATCGCCGAGGGTGCCGAAGTGACCGCCTACGATCCCAAAGGGATGGGCCGGATCGGCGAACTCGCGATCGGCTCGAAGATCCGCCTCGCCTCCTCGCCCGAAGAGGCTGCCAAGGGTGCCGAGGCTCTCGTCATTGCCACGGAATGGCCCGAATTCGCCCACGTTGATTTCCGCGCCGTGCGTGATTCGATGCTCGCGCCCATGATGTTCGACGGACGCAATTTGCTCGATCCGGACACGATGCGGCGGTACGGGTTCGATTACCACGGGATCGGGCGAGGGATCTGATTCCCGGATACCCTTTTCCGTCGTTTCCAGATGCGGCGAAGGGAGGTGCCCTTTTTCGGGGCTTCTGTGAATTCGTTTTGACTTTGGGCGATTCCCTAGTCCATTCATTTCATGGAACCGCATCGAGGCACCACCGTTCTAGTACTCGGAATTCTGAGCATCGCCCTTTGTTACATCTGCGGCCCCATCGCTTGGGTGATGGCCAACAAGGACATCGCCAAAATGAATGTCGGCCTCATGGATCCCACCGGTCTGGAACAAACGAAGGCCGGGAAAATCTGCGGCATCATCGGCACGGTCTTCCTCATTCTGGGCACGATCTTCGCCGTTGTTTACGTGATCATCATGGTCGTGATGGTCGGTGCCGCCGCTACTACTCAAGGCGTGCTGCCTCAGTAAGTGAATGTTCCGCGTCGTCCAGACGCGACGATCCGAATTTTTTTCGGGTGTCACCGTTCCCTGGTTGGCGGGAACCATCGCCGCGTTCCTTTCGGTCTTATCGATCTACTGGATCAACGAGAATACGAACCACCGGTTCACAGTTTGCCCTCTCCAGCTGACCGTGTCACTCCCCTGTCCGCTCTGCGGGGGCACCACCACTGCGGTGCTTTTGGCTTCGGGAAAACCGCTCGCAGCCTTTGAGACGAATCCCCTCGTCGCCGTGGGAATTCCCCTCGCCATCGCCTGGGCGCTCCTGTGGTTGGTCTTCGGGCTCAGAATCGTTACGACCCTTCCGCCTCCGAAGCAGGTGGCTATCCTCCTGCTCCTCTTGTGCGCGAACTGGGCCTACGTCCTGAGCCTCCGGGGCTGAGTCCCGCCTCAGCGATCAAACTGAGCGTCGAAGACGATGTTCGAAGGCGGGAAGTCGAGTTTCTTGACGAACGCGCAGGACTCCGAAGCCCCGGCCTCGCGGTCCATGCCGCCGTCTTCCCATTCCACCGAAAGAGGCCCCGTGTAGCCCACGTCATTGAGCGCGCGGATGATGGGCTCGAAGTTGATCTTGCCACGCCCGACCGACTTGAAGTCCCAGTAGCGCTTGCGGTTGTGGAAATCGACGTGACCACCGAAGACGCCGGCATCGACGGGACGATCCGCCCAGCCCACGTCCTTCATGTGGACGTGGTTGATACGGTCGGCGAAGCGGTAGATGAACTCCACGTAATCGACGCCCTGATAGCCGAAGTGGCTCGGGTCATAGTTGAATCCGAAGGCCGGGTGGTAATCGATCGCGGCGAGGGCACGCTCCGCCGAGGCGATGTCGAAAGCGATCTCGGTGGGGTGCACCTCGAG
>DGXY01000001.1:133488-134015 GCA_002396885.1 Akkermansiaceae bacterium UBA5020 | reverse complement strand
GATCTCGGTGGGGTGCACCTCGAGGGCGAATTTGATCCCGTTTTCCTGGAAGACATCCATGATCGGGCCGAAACGGTCCGCGAAATCCTTGAAGCCGCCGTCGATCTGACCGGGCAAGACGGGCGGGAACGAATAGATGAGGTGCCAGATCGAGGAACCGGTGAAGCCATTGACCACGCTCACGCCGAACTGCTTGGCCGCGATGGCGGTCTTCTTCAGTTCCTCGGCAGCGCGCTGGCGGACGCCTTCGGGATCACCGTCACCCCAGACGTAGTCGGGGAGAATCTGCTTGTGCCGGGCATCGATGTTGTCACAGACGGCTTGGCCGACGAGGTGGCTCGAAATCGCGAAGCATTTCATGCCGTGTTTCTCGAGGAGGGCGCGTTTGGCGGCACAATAGGCGGCATCGGCCTTCTCCACTTCGAAGTGGTCGCCCCAACAACCGAGCTCGACACCGTCGTAGCCCATCGCCTTGGCTTTGGTGATGATCGTTTCGCAATCGAGATCGGCCCACTGGCCGGTGAAAA
>DGXY01000001.1:133058-133329 GCA_002396885.1 Akkermansiaceae bacterium UBA5020 | reverse complement strand
TCGGCCCACTGGCCGGTGAAAAGAGTGACGGGTCTGCCCATGACGTGATTGGATTTGGAGGATTTCAAAAGCCGGATTCCGGGGCAAATGCTTAGCGTCTCCGGCCGAATCATTCAAGCAGGAATCTTCCCTCAGCGTCTTCTCATCGCGTCCGTTTCCTCGAGCCGGAAACGCATGTTCACGACCGAATGTTTCTCCGGCCCCGGAGCGTATTTCAGATAGGTCGTGGCGACGATCGTGCCATCAGGGAGGACTTCCAGATCCGAGTAAT
>DGXY01000001.1:128673-132879 GCA_002396885.1 Akkermansiaceae bacterium UBA5020 | reverse complement strand
CAGATCCGAGTAACCGCAGTCAAAGTTCCCCTTCCCCGGCTCGTCCGACTCATCGCGAAGGGTATTGTGAAAAAGCTTGATCCGGTAATCTCCGGGATTCCTCTCCACGAGATCCTCGAAGCGCCCGATCCAGGCGAGGTAGTGGCCGTAGCTCGGACTCGATTTGGCCACATCACGAAAAGCGATGACGAGCCGTCCGTCAGGGGAATACTTCGCGACGTGACGATCCCCGGTTAGCACGGCGGGAAGCTCGACGGGCGCGCTCCACGTTTTCGCTTCATCCTCGCTGAAGGAGATCAAGGACTGGTGTTCGCGGTTGTTCTCACGCATCAGCATCGCCAACCGCTTCCCATCGGGCGAAGCGATCACGCAGGGTTGGGCCCAGCGCCCGGGGACGCGGAGGATGGCCTTGCCGGGGCTCCAGGTGAGGCCACCGTCGCCCGACTCGCTCTGGACGACGTAGCCGGGCAGATCGGTCCACATCACGAGCCGGCGCCCCTCGTCAAAGGAGAGGATCGTCTTCGGCGGCACTTCGCCCTCGACGCCGTTCGGAGCCATCGGAGTCCAGGTGAGGCCCTCGTCCTCCGAGACGGATTGGTGCATCGGATAGGGTGGGTTCCCCTTCCGACTCCAATCGAGACCGTCGGCAAAGCAGAAAAGCCGCGCCTTGCCTTCGGGGCCGATCAGTCGATGCAGGGCGGGCGTGTTCGAGGTCGTGGCCCAATTTTCCGGGACCTCGAGCGGAGCCGTCCAGGTCAGGCCGGCATCCTCGCTCTTCGCGAGCGGTCCGATCCATTGGGCGTGACCGAGACACCAGGCGGTGAACATCGTTTTTCCATCGGGCAGCAGGACGGTGTCGCAGTGCCCCTGATACACTTCCTCCGTACCGGCCGCGACGGTGGAATGGCGGTCCGTGTCCCGTGACAAATCCACGAGGGGCAGATCGATTTCGCGATTCACCCCGGGCGTCGGTTTTTCGAAGGCGGGGAGCTTCGCCACCTCGCGGGCGAGCGGACGACTGATGAGCCTTTTCAACTTTGACTTCGGCCCTTTCAGTGCTTTCGCGAGGATGTCCTCCTCGGTGAATCGTGCCATGAGGATCTCGCCGTCGGTGGAGCGGTTGCGGTCGTAGGAAATGTAGATCGTCCCGTCGTCGGCCTGGAATCCATCGGGATAGGAGATGCCTTTCCGTTCATCGAGCATCAGACCACCCTGCCAGGTCTTGCCTTCATCGTCACTGAGCCAGGCGGTGAGCTGGCTGCGGCCTTCATGGGTCTCGATCGTGGCCCCGTGTTTGATGAGGAGGATCCTCCCCGATGCGAGACGCCGCACGTGGAAGCGTGCCACGGGATGGTGGATCGCCGAAGGTGTCGGAACAGCCCAGTTCCGGCCGCCGTCGCTGGAGACCGTTTCCATGAGCCCCTTGCCGGTTCGAGCGAGCATCCAGAGCGAACCGTCCTTCCGTTCGACGACCATGTGCTCGTGCCAGTCGGGATTGGGAAAGATCGCGGCCCCACGCCGTTCCCAGGTCGTGCCTTTGTCGCTCGAGACAAAGACATTGGCTCCGCGCAAGGGATCGAGTCCGGCGAAACACCCTTTGAAGATATCGAGACCACCCCGTTGATCGAGCGAGATCGGCAGCATCCATTCGCCCGCTTTCAGCACGATGGGTTTGTTCAGGGTCACTCCATGCCAGAGGCGCCGCGGGGTCGACCAGACCGGCTCTTCCGCATCCGGATTCTCACAAATGGTCGCCCAGACGCCGCCGCGCCCATCGAACATGTCCATGCTCTGATCGAAGATGAGCCAGAGACGTCCGAGCGGATCAGTCCAGAGATTACCTACGAGGATACTGCGCTTTCGCGGGAGATTCGGACCCTGCGCATCGATCACGAGCCGGGGCTTCGACCAAGTCTCGCCGTCGTCATCGCTCGAGTTGACGACAAAAAAAGCGTCGGGGCTGTCTCCGCCGGCAACCCAGGCGGCCCAGAGCCGACCTTTGGGGGTGCGGTCGAGGCCGATCGTCATGCCATAGTCGAGCTGGTCGTAGTCATACTTCGGCAGCGGCGATGTGTTGAGGAAAGGCGGGATCAAGGCCAGGTCGGCGACCTTTTCGAGCACCTCGACCTCAAAGGCACGGACCCGATCGGGGGTCATGGCCGCAAAGGGAGCCTCGGGAGCCTCCTCGGCAAGGACCGAGATCCCGCAGAAAACGACGGCAAGGAAAAACGGGGAGTGTTTCATGGTCGGGTCGAAAGGAGCGCTTGATAGGCCTTGCGGAGAATGGAGAGATCGGAGTCGACCGCAATGCGGCTGAACCCGCGGGCAAGATGGACGGCGACGTCGGCGGCATCGCGAACGAGGATGCCCGACTCTTTCCCGGCACTCCGGACGGCCGCGATGACACCATCCAGACAATCCTCGTAGGCGGGAGATTCGCCGAAGGGATTGTTTTCAAGATCGTGCCGAAGGTCGGCCGGACCAACGAAAAGCACGTCGACTCCCTCCACCATCGCGATGTTCGCTGCCTCTCCGACTCCGGCGATGCTCTCGATCTGGACCATGATGAGTGGTTTGTCAGGATGCTCCTTCAGCCCGTAGCCGGTCGCCCTCACCGTACGCGAAAAGCCGCGTCGTCCCATCGGGGCATGACAGGCGAAGCGGACGATCGATGCCGCCATCGCCGCATTTTCGATCCGCGGCACCATGATCCCATCCGCCCCCCAGTCGAGGACGCGGGCGATCTGGTCGGGCTCCGGAGCCGCGACGCGGACAATGCCCTTCGTGGCAGTGCCCCGCAGCGCGCGGAGTTGATCGGGAATGCCTGCCTCGGAGGCGCAACCGTGTTCGAGGTCGAGAAGGACCCAGTCGAATCCGGAGAGTGCAGCCAGTTCGGCGATGACAGGCGAACCGATCGAAAGCCAGCTACCGAGGGAGAGGGTGAATGGGTTCGGTTTCATCAGAGTTTGATTGGGACCACGAATGAACACGAATCCAAACGAGTCCTTGCGATCCACATCGAGTGCCCGGGGTGATCATACCATTCGTGTGAATCCGTGTTCATTCGTGGTCGAATCTTTTCGTTATGCGAGGATCTCCAAGCCCGCACCTTCACGCAGTCCTCGCATCGCCAATTCGATCCGCAGCTCCGTAAACCTTCGCAAGTCCGCTCCCGAGGCCCCGGAGCCAATCAGAAAAAATCCCGAGTCCCGTTCAAAGTAGCCGGCCCCGACGCGGATTACCGCCTTCACGATGAGATTCCTCAGCAAATGCAGCCAAAACCGTGACCGCCAATCCTCCGGCAAGGCCCGCTCACTGGTGTAACCCGCGAAGGCTTGCTCCAGAAAGGCGGCGTTGTGGAAGCAGGCGAGCAGGGAGAAGTCGTCCATCGGGTCGCCCGAGATGGCATCGTCGAAGTCGATAAAAGCGACGGCACTCTCGGGCGTTCCCAGGATATTCCAAAGGGCGAGATCCTTGTGCACGAGCACCCCCTGATCTAGACGCAGAGATCCGCCATGAGCATCGATCAGGGCGCGGATCTCCTCGGCGCGCTCTTCGCTCAGAAAAGACCGCGCCACGAGAAAGCCGAGATGATCTTCGAGACGGAGTCGGTAGTAGGCCGGGTAGTCCGCATGAAAGGCGACGAGCCCCCTTCCCTCGCGCCAAGCTTCTAGATCGAAGGGCCCGAAGCCTTGTGGTTCGATTGCCTGCCAGCGCGCGATGTTGCGTCCAATCTCGTGGGCGATCTTGGCCTCGTCGAGCGTGCCCGCTTTCCACCATTGGTTGAGGTCGGGATGGGGAATCCGCTCCAATGCCTGCCAAGCGAAGGGCACCCGGGTCCGGCTCGCGTCGCAACCCAAGACCCGCGGCACGGGCACCCCAGCCTGCGCCACTTCGCCGAGCACGGCGGACTCCATCTCGAGGTGGTCGTCGCCCTCGGGACCATTTTCGATGCGGAGGAAGGCGGGCGTGCCGTCGATCTCGGCATTCCAGGTGAGGTGATTCCCCTGCCCGGCGGCCGGAGAAAGCCGAATGTGTAGCGGAACGTGCGAACGTTCCGACGACGGAGACTCCGCCTCATTCTTGATCGCGAGACCCCGGTATGTCTCGAGGCCATTCGTCGGAACCGTCGCCGGTTCCGCTACGGGCAGCTCTGAAGGTAGCGGAACGTGCAAACGTTCCGACGACGGAGACTCCGCCTCATTC
>DGXY01000001.1:88626-128403 GCA_002396885.1 Akkermansiaceae bacterium UBA5020 | reverse complement strand
CCGCCTCATTCGCGATCGCGAGACCTCGGTATGTCTCGAGGCCATTCGTCGGAACCGTCGCCGGTTCCGCTACGGGCAGCTTTGATCCGAAATACTCCGCAAGCGCGCGGTGGATCGCCTCCTCCGAGACCTCATCGCCACGCGGACGAGGCCCCGTGCCGTGAAAGGCTGCGGGTCGATCGCATTTCCAATAGTAGATGTTGCGGCGGCTCATTCGGACTTGCGCCTTTTCCACCACGACGCGAGCAGACCGCCGACGATGTTCTGCATCACGCCGCTGAAGACGCCGGCCGCCGCCGCGAGGGGCATCGCGGCGAAATGCTGTTTGGCCAAGGCTGCGGCCATGCCTCCGTTCTGCATCCCGACCTCGATGCTGACGGTCCGGGCGATGGACTCGGGAAAGCGGAAGAGTTTCGTCACGAGATACCCGAGGCCGAACCCGAAGAGATGCAGCAAGAGCGCGGCGAACGCGAGCCTCCCGAAATTCGCCGCAATCGCCTCGGCACTCGCGGCGACAATGCCTCCGGTAACGCAGGTGAAGGCGATCACCGCCACAGTCGGACCACAGGCCCCGATCCGGTCCGCTGTTTTCGGAAGAAGCCAGCGGATCAGGACACCCAGCGTCACCGGAGCGATCGTGAGCTTGAACGCGGACAGCGACATCTCCAGCACATCGACCTCGACCCGACTGCCTGCGAGAAGGCTCGTCCACATCGGGGTGAAAAAGAAGGCCAGCACCGTCGAGCAGATCGTCAGCACGACCGAGAGAGCCACGTTGGCGCGGGCGAGGTAGCTGATCATGTTCGAAGCCATGCCGCCGGGACAACTGGCCACCAGGATAATGCCGACGGCGAGCCCCGTCTCGAGTTGCATCAGGGTGGCGACGAGCCAGCCGCAGAGCGGCATGATCGTGTATTGGGCGCCGAAGCCGAGAGCGACGGCCCCTGGCATCCTGCCGATGGACTTGAAATCATCGAGACTCAGAGTCAATCCCATCCCGAGCATGGAGGCCGCGAGCGACCAGAAGATCCACTCCTTTCCAAACCACAACATCGTCTGCGGAAAAAAGAAAGCGACCGTCGCGAGACTCACGAGCCAGACGGGATAGAGGTTGTTGAACCAGTCGAAGAAGGATTTCATGATGGAAGTGAATCAGTTCGAGTCGTCTCCGTCGATCCTGACTTTCCAGGCATCGTATTCGGCGGCAGTGAGATTTGGGTGAACGGCTTGATTCGCGACCTTCCGGAGGGCGCTGCCGCCCGTGACGATCTTTCCAGCTTTGATATCCGCCTCGGTGAGACGGTGGTAGCAAACGACCTTAGCGCCGTGCCTCTCGAAGTCGTGAACGATGTGGAGGAAGCCGTCTTGGCCCTGCGCCGCATCGGGATAGGAGGTGGCGCGTTCGTCGAGGAGCAGTTTGTGCGGCCAAGTCGCGCCGTCGTCTTCGGAAAGGTAGGCGGTCATGTGGGTCCGACCCGAGGGCTGGTCGATGGTCGCGCCGTTTTTGATGAGGAGGATGTTTCCTGAAGCGAGACGTTGGAAAAAAGTGCGGGACGAGGGACCCGCGATCCCTTTCGCCGGAGCCATCTCTGTCCAGTTCCTGCCCTGATCTTTCGAAAAAGCTTCACCGACGCCGTCGTTCGTTCGTCCGAGCATCCAGAGGGTGCCGTCTTTCTTCTCGACGATCATGTGCTCCTGAAAGGTCTTGTCTTTTTCAGGAATGAGCGACTGACCGAGGAAGCGCAGCGTTTTGCCCTGATCCTCGGAGACAAAGACATTGGCGTGATTCAGCTCCGGCTTGGGATGGATCAAGGCCGGATCCATCGGGGCTCCTTTCGCGTAGCGGCCGCGCCAGCCTTTCGGCCCCATGTGCTCGATGAGGTAGAGCCAATGGCCATCCTTCGTGATGAAGGGTTTGTTTTTCGTGTAGCCGTCGCAAAGGCGGACCGGATTGCTCCATTTCGTGTCCTCCTCGTCGCCATTCTCCGCGGTCATCGTCCAGAGACCTCCGCGCCCGTCCCAGAAGCCGTAGACCTGGCCGAACATCAGGGTGACCTTGCCGTTCGGATCCGTCCAGATGCCGGGATCATTGGTCCGCACGGGGCCGTCGATGTCGACGGCGAGGACAGGTCGGCTCCAAGTCTCGCCCTTGTCGCCACTCGTCACCACGACCGTGCAGTTGTCCTCATCTTCACCGATGTCACCGGTCTTGAAAGTGACCCAAAGTCGTCCGCCGCGCGAAACGGTGATCCCCGGTCCACAGAGGAACATGCGGTTTTCATCGAGGTAGCGAGCGGGAACGGGAGCGGTGTGGACCTCGGGGGGCAGGAGGGAATCGGTGCGCTCTTTCTCCTTCTTTTCGATCACCGTGTCTTTCAAACCCGCGTTGCCCGGACCTCCCGCCCCGAGGTAGCCGCCGCTGGCACCACCGGGATCTTGGGAAACCCAGAAGGCGTAAAGCGAACCCTCTTCGAGATGGAAACGGAAACGGACGGGCTTGCCCGCAAAACCGCCGAGCTCCGGTAACTCGATCTTTTGTTTGGTCGAGTCGACCGCCATCGTCTCGGAAGTCGCGAGCACCTTCCCCGCCTCGTCGAGCACCTCGACACGAAGGCGGCCGACGGCGTTGACGAAGAGATGCCGACCCGAAAACCTCACCGGTCGCGTCGTCAGTTTGCCCGTGCCCTCCATCGAGGCAAAGCCGTCGCGGCGCAGGCTCGCGAGTCCAATCGAGGCGCCGCCATAGATGTCGCCTTTGCCGCCGCCCGCGTCGCCGGAATAGGCGCAGTAGGGAAAAACAAGGCGGTCGTCGAGCACCACAAAAACACCCGTCGTCGTGTGGAGGTAGGCTCGATCCCAAGCTCCTTCCTTCCGTTCGCCGCGAATGAATCCGCGCCGGTCGGGACGATCCCAGTGGAAGCCATCACGGCTGAAGCCCAGCTCCAGATCCGTGAGCTTGGGGAATCCTCCTTTGGAACAGATGTCATTGTTAGGACCGCGATGGATCTGATGCATGCCGATCATGAGACTCTCGTAGGCGACCGCGGCGAGGCTGTAGAGTTGCGGAGCTGCGGGAGGTCCGGGATAAGTCTCCTCCGGCTCGGGCAGGTCGAGGCGGTCGGCATTGGTCCAGTAGACCGCCTTCGACCAGTCCGCTCCATCGAGAAAACGATCGCTCTCGACGTAGGAGCGGCTCCGTCCGCGCGGGCTGTCCTGCTTGATGCTTTGGACCCATTTGCCGCGGAAGGGATTGTAAAAGATCGAACCGTAGTCGGCGGCGGGCGTCGAGCAAGGGACCGGCTTCGACCAGGTGATCCCGTCGGAGACTTGCAAGCTGTGGGTCAGGCCGGGCACCTGCTGATCCTTCGGCACGTGCGACCAGCAGGTGAGGTATTTGATGCGCTCCTTCGGATCGGTCGCGTGGATGTCATACCAGAGCGCGTTGTCGGTGCCCGCAGTCTTGCCCGCGCCATCACCCCAGGCCGCACCCTCGGGGAGGAGAACATTTTCGCCGTGCAAGCCCAGCTCGGGCCGGGTCCAGGTTTTCAAATCGGGACTCGTCGCCATCGCGAGCGGCCCGCGCCAACCGGCGGTGTAGAACATCTTGAAAAGCGACTCCGCCGGATCGTAGAAGACCCCACCCTGACCGAGATACACCACCTTGTTGAGTTTCTTCTCCGTCTCCGTCTCGGGCTTGAAGACGGGATTGCCCTCGTATTTCTCCGCCTGATGAAAGACCCGCTTCAAGTCGGTCGATTCGATCAGAAAATCATCGACGAAGAGCTGTCTGCCCACGTCGATGGGAAGGACCTTCGGCGGCTTGCTCAGGTAAGGCACCGGCATGGGTTCATCGGAGGCCGGATCACGAAAGCGCGGCGGCCAGACGTCGGGCAGCTCGATGCCATTGTAGAGTTTCTCCGGCTTCGGACCGGTCGCCTTGTTCGCGAGGATCTGCAGCTTCGCATCGGCGGAGACGATCTTCCCGGCGAGGATGTCCTCCTCGCGGAATTTCGCCAAGAGGATCTCGGCGTCGCTGTGCCGATTCCAATCATAGAGGAGGTGGATCAGTCCATCGGGCGCCTCGAAGCCATCGGGATAGGAGACCGCGTTGCGCTCGTCGAGGAGCAGTCCGCCTTTCCAGGTCTGCCCTTCATCCTCGGAAAGCCAAGCGCTCATGTGGGTGCGGCTTTGCAGTCGCTCTGCGGGAGAGCCGTTCTTCACAAGCAGGATGCGGCCCGACTTCAGGCGACGCAGGAAAAAGCGCGCGTTGATGTTCTGCACCGTCGCTGCCTGCTTCGGCTCGCTCCAGGTGCGGCCACCGTCGCTCGAAAAACTCTCGTGCGGCTGCCCTTGCGTCCGCGCCAGCATCCAGATGCGGCCGTCCTTCAATTCGACCATCATGTGCTCGTCGAATTCCCAGCCGGGAAACTTCAGATTCCCCCGCTCATGCCACGACGCCCCTTCGTCGGTCGAGGCAAAGACCCGCGCCGTCTTGCCGTGCCAGTCCGAGACCGGCAGGAGCCATTCTCCGTTGGCGAGGACCGTTGGTTTGTTGAGGGTGCAACCCTCGGCGAACTTCACCGGCTCGGTCCACTCCGGATCGGTCGCGTCAGGATCGTCGCAACGGATCCACCAGTTCGTGATGCGTTTGTCAGGATCGCCGAGCTGCTGGTCGAAAAAGAGCCAGAGCCGCCCCTTTGGATCGGTCCAGAGATTGCCTACGAGGGCACCGCTGATTTTCTGCGAGGCCTCAGTGCGCGCGCCGACAGCGAGGAGCGGCTTCGACCAGCTCCCTCCGCCGTCATCGCTCGTCGCGAGGAGAAAATAGCCGTCCCGTTTGTCGCCCGTGCCCGTCCAGCAGCCCCAGATCCGGCCCTTCGGGGTGCGATCCATCCCGATGATCATGGCCCCGGCCCGGGCGTCGTCCTGGAACTCCGCGCCCGGATCGGTGATTACGACCGGAGCATAGGGATCCTGCTCCTTCACTACCGTCCCCTCGCCCATGACAAGGAAGACCAGCTTCTTGAAACGCAGCTTTTCTCCCTTGGCGACCTGCTTCTGATAGAGGCTGACCCGGTTGATCTCGCCGGGGAAAAACTGCGTCTCCGGCACCTCCACCTTCGCAAAACCGGCCGCGACGAGCGCGTCTTCCTGGCTCGCGGCCTGCGGCCGCTTCGTCGGGGTGAGCGCATAGAGCAGGCCGGGCTTTGTCACCGTCACCTCGGTCCGCTCGATGCTGGTGCGGAGAAAGGATTTGCCCATCACCGCTTCGGGCGCCCTTTCCAGCGTGTAGTCGCGATCGGTGAAGAGCTTCATGCCGGTTTTCATGATCGCGGGTGGCAGCGGTGGCGGTGCGGGCCATTCGATCCGCGCCTCTCCCGCCTGGGACTCAAACCCACCGACGGATTCCAGTTTTCCAAACATGATGCGATCGGAACTGCCGCCGTGGTCGCTTTGCGTGACGTTGAGCCAGATCACGCCCTCGTGCTCGTGGAAGGTCGGATACTGGAAGGAATGCGGCGACTCGAAGCGGTATTTGCGCTCCCAGGTCTTGCCATCGCGGGAGATATCCACGTTGAAGACGCTTCGGTTGCAGTTCTGAATCCTCGTGTTCTCCTGCCAGCCGAGGTAATAGACGCCGCCGAACCGATCGAAGGTCGGTTTGGAGTTCAGGCCGTTTGGCACGAAGGACTTCGGCTCGGCGACAGTCCACGTCTTGCCGTCCTGACTGGTGGTGAAGTGATAGTTGCCGCCATCATTGCGGCAGATCGCCATCCAGGTGCCGTCGGGCAGACGGTTCACGGCGGATTCACTCAACTGCTGGGACTGCGGCTCGTTGTAGTGGCCGATGACTTCAAAGGTGGCGAAGTCATCCTGCAGCACGGCGAGGGCGTTTTGCTTGCCAGGGAAGTTGTTGAGCGCGACGTAGCGGAGTCCGTCGAACTCCTTGAATGAATCGAAGATGTAGAGGCCGTGGTTCACGGCGGGCCTTTTGAAACCTTGGGCCGCCGCATCAGCATGAAAGTGGCGCGGTTCCATGTCGAAGGTGCCTGCGGCAGTCTTGAGTTTGGCCTTGTGGATGCTGTCTTCAAATTTCTGCGTGCGCAGATCGAAGTCGCGATACCACGTCAGTTCGTTTTTCGACTTGCTGCAAAAGTAGGTTCGCAAGGTGTGCTCGTCCTTGCGGATGATGCGCGGCACAAAGACCTGCGCCTCCGGCAGGGTGACGTTGGTGAACGCCTGGCCCGCTTTGGCGAGCAGGTGCGTCTTTTCCACCTTGAGCGACTTCAAGTTCACCACCGTCAGCACGCAATACATGGCCGCGCCCGCGCCATGGCCTGGTGCCACGTCGTTGTCATGCTCGACGATGTAGGCCCGCTCGCCGACACAAACGAACTCCGCGTCATGCGCCCCTTTCACCTGCGGCGCCGTGACACGGACGAGACGCTGCATCACGATGTCGCCCGCCAATGCCGGATCCCATCTGGCAGGAACGAGCGGCGCAGCGAAGGCCGGGGCGGTTAGGGCAATAAGGGCGGTGAGCAGCGCTTTCATACGGAGGTGCGAGAGCTTAGCCGGATCGCCCCTCCTGCGGGAAGTGCGGAAATCATGAAAGATGGTGTTATGTTAACATCATGCCCGATTCTTCCCCAGTCACCCTCCACGATCTCGCCCGCGCCGCCGGGGTCTCGGTAATGACCGTCTCGCGTGCCCTCAGAGGCGAGGCGAGGGTTGCCCCGGCGACACGGGATCGCATCCTCTCCCTTGCCGAGACGATGGGTTACCGGCCCGACCCCGACCTCGCCCGGCTCATGCACCGCGTGCGCTCGCGAAAAACCGTGAAGATTCGTGCGGTCATCGCGGTGATCCGGGAATGGGTGCCGGGCGATGATCTGCTGAGCCCCTCTTACCAATACGTCCCCCTCGAGGCGATCCGCGAGCGAGCGCGTGGACATGGCTACGAAGTCGAGGAATTCTGGCTCGGCAAAGACGGACTGACGCCAAAGAAACTCGGCAAGGTCCTCCACGCCCGCGGGATCGAGGCGGTGATCGTTTCCCCGCAAAGCACCCGGCTGCTCTGCGCCGAGGTCGATTATGCGCCCTTCGCCGCCGTCGCCTTTGGCTACGCGATGCGCGATCCGGCCCTCCACATGTGTGCCGGCAACATGACTCTCGGTATCCAGACCGCGGCGGAGGAGCTGAGCGCCCTCGGCTACCGGCGTATCGGAGTCGCGGTGACTCAGTGGATTGTGAATCGTTCGCAGTTTGGATATAGCGGTGGCTTTTTCCACTTTCAGCAGAGTCTCCCCGCCGCAGATCGCATTCCCCTCCTCCTCCTGCCCCACAACCGGATCGAACGCGGCTTCGCTGCCTTTTCCCAATGGATGAGAGAGAACCGGCCTGATGTCCTCATTTCCTTCGACACCCACGTGCCGGAGTGGCTTGCACGGCTCGGTCTGCGGGTGCCGGACGACATCGGATTTGTCGTCCACGATTGGACGCCCGCGATGACTTCCTACGCCGGGATCTACCAGAGGCGCGACCACCTCGCCGCCGCGGCCGTCGATCTCATCGTGACCCAACTCTCGCAGAACGAACGGGGCGTCCCGACCGTCGCACGTCAGATCATGATTCCGCCCCAGTGGGTGGCTGGCCCGAGCGTTCAGCGGAAAGGTTAGAAACGAGGATCTCGAGCAGATTGCCGCGGAGAACCGACTCCGCCGATCGCTGCAAGGGGAAACCCATTCAGGGAAACCCTTGCAAATAATTAATATTTATGGTATTTCTTATAATAATATAAAGAGTTGTCACGATGAGACTGTCTCCCGCTTCCTTTCGCCGACCGCTGCCCCTGCTCCTCATTCTCGGGATGTTCGTCATTTCCCCGGCCCAAGCCCAGTTTTTCAAGAAACGAGCGGAGATGCCGATGCCCTCGCCTCCGCCGATGAACCAGCTCACGGCGGTTCCGGCGGTGAACCCCTACGCGAATCCGGGTGAGGCCATGATGAGCCACGCGACGCCACTCCCCGAGACCGTTGTCTACCATCAACCGGTCTACTCGCCTCCTTCCTACGCCCTGCCCTACCAAGGCTATCGCTATCAGCGCGGTAGCGGCAAATCCCGCGGCGGTCTTTTCAGTTCAGGGAAACCCTCGGAGGAAATGCTGCGTCTTCTCAACGTGATCCGGGAGAGGGCCGAGACGATCTCGAAATTCGGACTCCCCTACGTCTTCGGCGCCGACCATCCAAGCGAGGGTGGTCTCGATTGCTCGGGGACGATGAAGTTCCTTCTTTCCGACATCGGGTTTCCAGATATGCCCCGCACGAGCTACGACCAGTATGCATGGCTCCGGAAAGCCCGCACGTTGAAACACACCAAGACGATCCCCGACCACATGGGCGGCCGCAAAGGGATCAAACCGGGCGACCTCATTTTCTGGGGCGGCACCTACGACTCGGGCCACAAGGTCTCTCATGTGATGATCTATCTCGGCCAAGGCGGCGACGGCACCCACTACATGTTTGGCGCGCGCGGCAAGAGCAAGACCGGACTGCACAGCAGCGGGGTCGATATCTTCAAGCTCGAGTCGGGCTATCAGAAGAGACTCGTCGGCTTCGGCACCCTCCCGGGGGTCTATTGAGAACCCGCGCGAAGGTGGTTCAACGCTTCGCGAGCGGCCCAGTAGCCACACATCCCGTGCACTCCCCCGCCCGGCGGCGTCGAGGCGGAGCAAAGGTAGATGGCGGGATTCGGCGTCGTGTGCGGCTTCAGGCTCGCGACGGGCCGGGTCAACAACTGGGTCCAATCAGTCATGCCCCCGACGATGTCGCCCCCGATGAGATTAGGATTGTAACGCTCGTAATCGGCACAGTTCATCGCGTGCCTTGCAAGGACAAGGTCGCGGAAGCCGGGGGCAAAACGCTCGATCTGGGCCTCGATTCGGTCGGTCATGTCGAGAGTCGAGCCGACCGGGACGTGGCAGTAAGCCCAGAAGGTGTGTTTTCCCTCCGGAGCGCGGGTCGGATCGAAGAGACTCTGCTGGGCGGTGAGCACGAAGGGCCGCTCTGGATGAATCCCGTGGAAGACTTCGCGCTCGGCACGGGTCATTTCATCGAGGAAACCGCCGACGTGGACGGTCCCGGCGCGGCGACACGCCCCGGCAGTCCAGGGGACGGGGCCGTCAAGGGCGTAGTCGATCTTGAAAATACCCGGCGCATGGCGGTAATGCAGGAGCCGTTTGGAATAGCTGCCGGGCAAGGCTCCGCCGGCAATCGCGACGAGAGCGGAAGGTGAAGTATCGAAAAGGCAAACTCGAGCCTTGGGCAGGTCCGCGAGCGAGCGGATCCAGCGTCCGGTCTCGAGGGTCCCACCGAGGGAAGCGAGTTCCGCGAGCAGAGCCGAAACGATGTTTTGGGAACCACCCTTCGCGATCGGCCAGCCTTTGGCATGTCCGGCGAGCATCAGCATCAGTCCGATCGCCTGGGTCGAGATCGGACGATCCAGAGGCAGGACGGAATGGGCCGCGTTCCCCGCGAAGAGCGCCCGGGCGCCTTCGTCATCGAACCACGCCCTCGCGGCCGCGAGCGTCGAAGGCAGAATCCGCAGACCGAAGGCCGTCATCGAAAGGGGATGTCGTGGCCATTGAGGCGGCGCGAGAAGATCCTCCAGAAGATCGTCGAAGCGTTGCAAGAGCGGAGCGAAGATCCGCCGATAGGACCGGGCTGAGGCGGTGGAAAACTGCGCGGCCGTCTCCTCGATGGATCGGTGCATCGCCACGGCCTGCCCTTGATCGAGCGGATGGGCCAGCGGGATCTCCGGATGGATCCACTCGAGTCCGTGACGCCCGAGATCCAGTCCTCGCAGGAAGGGCGAGGCGAGCCCCATCGGGTGGATCGCGGAACAGACGTCGTGATGGAACCCGGGCAGCGTCAGCTCGCGGGTCCGCGCCCCACCGCCGGGTTCGGCGGCACCTTCGAAGACGGTCACCGCATACCCCTCGCGCGCCAGAGCCACCGCGGCGGCGAGTCCGTTGGGACCCGATCCGATGATGGCGGCGTCGAGGGTTGCTTTCATCAGCCAAGAAAAAAGCCGCCCTCGGCATCGTCGTCCGGGGCGGCTTTCACGGGATTCGTTCGGGGAGAGCCGATCAGAGTTGACCGCAGTCGGCCACGAGGATCTCTTTGGACGTGCGGCCGCTGCGGCTGCCGAGTCCCTCGATCGTGCGGACCACGTCAAGACCTTCGACGACCTTGCCGAAGACGACGTGGGCGCCGTCGAGCCACTCCGTCACCGCTGTGGTGATGAAGAACTGCGAGCCGTTCGTGTTCGGACCGGCGTTGGCCATGCTGAGCATGCCGGGTTCGGTGTGCTTGAGTTGGAAATTCTCGTCTTCAAACCGGCGGCCGTAGATCGCCTGTCCACCGGTGCCGTCGCCGCGGGTGATGTCGCCACCTTGGCACATGAAGTCGGGGATGACACGGTGGAACGGGCTCCCCTTGTAGCTGAGGCCTTTCTCACCGGTGCAGATCGCCCGGAAATTTTCCGCCGTCTTGGGAACCACGTCGGAACGCAGTTCGATCACAATCCGGCCCAGTGGTTCGCCTCCGGCGGTCATGTCGAAAAAGACGCGGGGGAGGGCTGCAGGGGTATCACTCATAAAGGGGTGGGAAGCGGGTGTTGGAGATTATTCGGTGACGACCTTGATCGACTGGATGACGACGTTTTCGTTCGGCACGTCCTGCATCGGCGCCTCGCGGAGCGACTCACCGCTGCGGGCCTTGAGGGTCTTCTCCCCCGTGGGCACGGCCGCGATCTTGTCGAGGACCTCGGCACCGGCCACCACTTCGCCGAAGACGGCGTAACCCCAGCCATCGAAAGAGGGGAAGTCGAGGCTGTCGTTGTCCTTGTGATTGATGAAAAACTGGGCCGTGGCGCTGTGCGGGTCACCGGTGCGGGCCATCGCGATGGTGCCCTTCTTGTTTTTCAGGCCGTTCTTGGCCTCGTTCTGGATCGGGGGTTTCGTTGCCTTTTGTTCGATCGACCCGTCTTCTTTGAGGGCAAAGCCGCCTCCTTGGATCATGAAATCCTTGATGACCCGGTGAAAGACCGTGTTGTCAAAAAAGCCCTCGTTCACATAAACGAGGAAGTTCTTCACCGTCCCGGGGGCTTTTTCCTCGTTCAACTCGATCGTGATGTCACCATGGCTGGTCTTGACGAGGACTTTGGGTCCCGCTTCAGCGGAGAGAATCGATCCGGAGAGAACGAGGGCGATGACGAGGAGACGGGCGGGATTTTTCATGCGTAGAGGTGAGACTGGAATTCGCTCCACAAGAGCGCGCCGAAGGTCCGCGAAGGACGAGGGGAAGTCAACCGGCGAACAGTGTGAGACTCATCACACCAGTGCATCGGAAGAGTGGACCATCCGCGTGAAGTGGTATAGGGTCCCAGATGAAGACGCCCCTGCGTTTCCTCGTCATCCCGATTTTCCTCGCCGCAATTCTCCTCAGCTCCTGTGTGGAGACGACCTCGTCTGGCCTCTCCTCGAGCCTCAGCAGCACCGGATCCTCCCGATCTGGAAGCCAACCCACCGCGCTCACCCCGCTGACCAGACACGATGTCGCCCTGCGTTTTCTAACCGCCTTCATCCGGCTCGATCGAAACATGGCGCTGCAGTTCGCAACGCCGCAGGCGGTATCGAAGCTCAACTGGAATCTTCCGCACCGCGGCAACATCCCCTACTACGACGACAAGATGCTGCTGCAGTTCAATGGCGGATGGGCGCGCGTCTACTTCCAGGACTTCGGCGGCACTTACAAGATCGTCGATTTAGAGGTACACCGCAGCTGAGGTGCCGCTCAACTGAAGCGTTCGCGGGCAGCAAAGGCAACCCCCACCGCGGCGGCGGCATCACCTCCTGTCGCCCATTCGAAAACGGTCGTGATCTGCTCTGGGTGGATCGGACTGTTGAGATAGACCGGCCAAGCCCGCTCACGGAAGCCTTGGTAGATCCATTCGAGATATTGATCGCGGAAGCCGGTCTCGGCGAGTCCGCCTCCGATCACAACGAGCCCCGGGTCGAAGACGCGCACGAGATCGGCGAGACCGTAGCCAAGGAGATTTCCCTGCTGGCGGAAAATCCCGATGGCGAGATCATCCCGCCGCTCCGCAAACTCGCGCAGACGAAAGGCCTTTTCCTCGACGGGCGTTCCGTCATTGAGCGGATGCGCGGCGTTCTCTGGCTTGGCCAGTTCGATCGCGACCCGTCGGCGCAAGGCTACGAGGGAAACCCAGGCCTCGAGACATCCCAGCTTGCCGCAACTGCATTGCGGCAGCGACCCGTCTTCCTCCCGGTGAGGGATGGAAATGTGGCCGACCTCGAGCGCGAGGCCGTTCGCCCCTTCCCAAGCCCGTCCTCCGGGCAGGACAAAGCCGCCTCCCAGACCGGTGCCGGGAGCGACGAGGAGGAGACTGCCGAAATGCTTTTTTCGCACCGCGTATTCGCCGAGGGCGGCGGCATTGCCGTCGTTGGTCATGTAGACGGGGATGCCACCGATCCGCTCGGAAAAGAGGTCGCGCACATTCGTGCCGACCCAGTCCGAACCGAGATTCGCCTGAGCCCAGATCACGCCTTCGCTCGATGGCGCGGGGACGTCGAGCCCCACCCCCGCGATCTGATCGCGGCGAACGCCGGAGGAGCCGGTCAGTTGATCGAGAGCCGATTCGAGCTGGGCAAAGGTGGCCTCGTAGCCGTTCTTCACATGACTGCGCACCTCGACCATCTCTCCAACAAGTTCTCCCTCCCCATCAATGAGGACGCTTTTGACAGTAGTGCCGCCGATATCGAGACCAGCAAAAAAGACGGGAGAAGTGGACATGATCAGGGAGGGATCCCGAGGAGGAACGCATCGATACGCGCCCCACCTTCAAACGTCAACTTCCCCCGGCTCAACGGCTCAACCGCATTCTCCAAGATCCCCAAGCCGCGCCCGTCGTATCCTGCAAGCGGATCGCCGCCCCCAAGAGGACCAGCAGAAAGACACGACGCACCCATCCCTTTACGGAGGGACCAAGATGGTTCGGCGGCTTAAAAGAATTGTTAAAAATTGTAATTATTTTTTAAAATTCAAATAATTCTTATGAGAGACGTCGATCGTGTCTTTTAGCGGTGATTCGCTCGCTTGGAAAACTGGACACCCGTCCTTTGCCGCAAGCACGCGCGGATTCGGTAGTGGCATTTTTTCTTCTCCGCCCCAAATTACACGCATGAAGCTCCCCGTTTTGATTGCCGCCTTCGTTCTGCCGGTCTCTCTCTCCGCCCAGCAAGTCTTGGTGGAGGCCGAGTCGTTCTCCAGTCCGGGAGGCTGGCAGCTCGACACCCAGTTCATCGAGACGATGGGCTCCCCCTATCTTCTCGCCCACGGGCTCGGGAAGCCGGTCGCAGATGCGACCACCGAGGTCACTTTCCCTGCCACCGGGGAATACAGGATGTGGGTGCGCACCAAAAACTGGGTCGAGAAATTCGCCGACGCCGTCGACGCCAAGACGGCTCCGGGACGTTTCCAGATAAAGATCGGCGGCCAAGCTGTCGCCCACGAATTCGGCAAGACCGGCGCGAAGTGGCATTGGGAAGACGGAGGCACCGTCAACATCACCGAAGCGAAAGCGAACCTCGCCCTCGCCGACCTGACCGGCTTCAACGGTCGCTGCGATGCGATCCTCTTCTCGAAGGATCCCGCCTTCATCCCTGACAATTCCAGTGAAGTCCTCCCCGCCTGGCGTCGCGCGATGCTCGGCATTCCCGAAGAGGCGACCACCGAAGGCCCCTTCGACATCGTTTTTGTTGGCGGCGGCTACTCGGGTGCCTGCGGGGCCATCTCGGCCGCCCGCATGGGGCTGAAGGTCGCCCTCATCCAAAACCGCTCCGTGCTCGGCGGCAACGGTTCTTCCGAAGTCCGCGTCTGGGCGATGGGGAACACCCCTCCCGGCCTTTACCCCGTCGGCGATATCGTCCGTGAATTCGAGGACGATGCCAAAGCCTCGCCCGGCACCTACGAGGAGTTCGAAGATGCCAAGAAGCACAACATCGTCACCGCGGAAAAGAACATCGGGCTGTTCCTGAACCATCATGCCTACAAGGTCGAGATGGATGGCAAAACCAAGATCGCCGCCGTTCATGCCTTCGACACCCGCACCGGTGCGATCCGACGCTTCACCGGCCGTAGCTTCTGCGATGCCACCGGACACGGCACCATCGGCCTCATGGCCAAGGCCGACCACGAGATGATCGATGGTGGCCGCATGGGAATGTCGAACATGTGGGCCTGGGAAAACACCGACAGCCCGCAAACCTTCCCCGAAACGCCTTGGGCCCTGAACCTCGAGGAGGGCGATTTCCCCTACCCCAAAAAGTTCCACGCCGAGTGGTTCTGGGAAAGCGGCTACGACAAGCACCCCCTTCTCGATCTCGAGGAAATCCGCGACTGGAACCACTTGGCCGGGTTTGGCGCTTGGAACGCGATCAAGAACAAGGGAGCCTATGATCGCGCCGATCCCGCGATGCAGGATCACAAAAATGCCCGGCTTACCTGGATGGCCTACGTCGGAGGCACTCGGGAGACTCTCCAACTCCTCGGTGACATCGTCTTGACCGAAGAGGATATCGTCACGAAAAAACCCTTCCCCGACGGCTGCGTTCTCACAACCTGGTCGGTCGACCTCCACTACCCGGCCGAGCAATACGAGAAGAAATTTCTCGAAAATCCCTTCATCTCCGTCGCGGTACACGGCAAGGGCGTCGACCGCAAGAAGGGCTACGCGGTTCCTTATCGCTGCTTCTACTCGCGCAACATCGAGAATCTCTTCATGGCCGGGCGCAACATCAGCGTCACCCACGAGGCCCTCGGCACCATCCGCGTGATGAAAACCTGCGGCATGATGGGCGTCGTCGTCGGCAAGGCCGCCGCGATTTGCGCGAAACACAACGTCACTCCTCGTGATGTTTACTACCAGCACCTTGAAGAACTCGTCGAACTGATGAGCCTTCCCGGCAACATGCGTCGCACCTCTCTCGACGCGCCTTTTGCCGTCGACCCTGCCTTGCCCGACCTCGGCGAGCCTGAGACCGAGTGGATCACGAAGGCCCAGCTCGACGGCCTCGTCATCGACGACGACGAGGCCAAGCTCACCGGCGCCTGGACGCAAGGCGACAGCCTGAAGCGGCATGTCGAGAACGGCTACCGCTACGCCAGTCCCACCAGCGCCGGTTCCGACAAGGTCGCCACCGCCACCTTCGAAATCGCCGTGCCGGAAACGGGAGATTACGAGGTCCGGATTTCGCACCAGGCCCATGAAAACCGATCTTCGAAGACCGCGGTGACGGTGATCTCCGCCGATGGCGAGAAGACCCTTCCCGTGAACCAGCGTCTTGCCCCCCCTCTGGCGAAGGGATTCTACGGCCTCGGCGTCTTCCGCTTCGAAGCCGGCAAACCCGGAGCCGTCGTCGTCAGCAACGTCGGCGCGGACGGCAACGCCCACATCGACGCGGTGCAGGTGATCCTGCAGAAGTGATCGGCAAACGGGGTCGGAATTCAATTCCTCCCTACACCCGCCCCTTGTGCCCTTTCGGCCATGTCGTAACCTCGGGAGTCGCCCATGACTCCCGCGGAATCCCTCAAGTCCGAGTTCCTGCTCCAAATTTCGCCCTCGAGCCACTTCGAGGTGCTCTTTGATCATCTTCCCGGTGTCTCTTTCTTTGCGAAATACCGGGACTTCCGCCTCGTCGCCGCGAACCGCGCCTTCTGGGAACGGCTCGGAGCGAAGAACGAAGCGGAGGTGATCGGAAAAAACGATTTCGAGCTCTTTCCCGAGCAGCTCGCCCGGAAGTTTCGATCCGACGACGAACAGGTCATGGCCTCGGGAAAGCCGAAGCTGAAGATCGTCGAGCTTTTCTTCAACCGCCAGGGACTGCCTGACTGGTATTTCACGAACAAATTTCCCGTCTTCGGCCGCGATGGCACCGTCATCGGCGTGATGGGCACGGTGCAGAGCTACACCGGACGCAAGACCGCCTTCACCCCGCATCTCCAGCTCGACCGCGCCGTGACCCACATCCGCGAGCATTTCCACCAACCCGTCAATCTTACTGACCTCGCCAAGCGCACCGGCATGTCGGTGCGCCAGTTCAACCGCCGCTTCCGCGAGGTCTTCGGCACGAATCCGCGCACCTTCCTCATCAAAACACGCATCCAGGCGGCCTGCGAGCTACTGCGCTCGAGCGACCAGCCCATCGCCGAAATCGCCCTCGATTTCGGCTTCTGCGACCAGAGCGCCTTCACCCAGCACTTCCGCCGCCACATGGGTCTGACCCCGGCGGCTTATCGGAAGCGGGGGTGAGAAGGCCATCGGAAACGGAACCCGGGTGCGATCGTCTGGGGTTCCGGCGGCAGGTCTTGGCCGGGCGCGCCCCGCAAATCCGCAAAGAATTCCGGTTGCACCACTGCCCTGCTTTGACTAAAACGCCATGCTATGAAACGAAGCCCCCTGTTTTTGACGATCCTCGTCTCCGCCCTGATGGTTTCCGGTCTCGAAGCCGGTTTGAAGCTGCCTTCCCTCGTCGGGAGTCACATGGTCCTGCAGCGGGATCTGGCCAATCCGATCTGGGGTTGGGCTGACCCGGGAGCAGACGTGACGGTGACGATCGCAGGCCAAGCCCAAGCAGCGAAGGCGGACGAAGCGGGCAAGTGGAAGGTGACCCTCAATCCGATGGCGGGGTCGAGCCACGCCCTGCGCATGACGATCGCCTCGAAGGGCGAGTCGATCATCCTTTCCAACATCGTTGTCGGTGAGGTCTGGATCTGCTCGGGCCAGTCGAACATGCAATGGTCGGTGAGCCAGTCCGACGACGCCGAACTGGAAATCGCCTCGGCGAACTACCCGAACATCCGTTTCATCTCGGTGCCTCAGGTGGGCACGCAGGAAAAGCAGGATGATTTCAAGGGCCAATGGGATATCTGCACGCCGGAGACGGCGGGTGAATTCTCGGGGGTGGGTTATTTCTTCGGTCGCCAGCTCCACCAGACTCTTGGAGTGCCGATCGGCCTGATCGACAACGCCTGGGGTGGCTCGGCGGCGGAGGCCTGGATCTCGCGCGAGGTGATCGATGCCGACACGCGCCTGCAGAATGTGGCGGAGCAGTGGAAGACCACGGAAGCGAACTACGATTACGAAAAGATGATGGCGGATTGGAAGTTGAAAGCCGACGAGGCGAAAGCGGCGGGCAAGCCGGCGCCACGCGCTCCCTCCAATCAACTGACCGGCAACCAGCGTCCAGGCAACATCTGGGCCGGGGTGCTGCATCCCACGATCGGCTACGGCATCCGGGGCACGATCTGGTATCAGGGCGAGTCGAACGCGGGCCGTGCTTACCAATACGACGAGGTCTTCGCGCTGATGATCAGCGAATGGCGCAAGGCTTGGGGGATTGGTGATTTCCCCTTTTACTGGGTGCAACTCGCAGACTTCATGGCGGAGAAGACCGAGCCGGGCGAGTCCTCGTGGGCGGAGCTTCGCGAGGCGCAGACGAAGACCCTGGCGCTGCCGAACACGGGCCAGGCAGTGATCTACGACATCGGCGAAGGCCGCGACATCCATCCGCGCGACAAGCAGAACGTGGCCAAGCGCCTCGCCCGCATCGCCTTGGCGCGCGACTACGGCAAGACCATCGAATACCAGAGCCCCTCCTACAAGGCAATGGAGGTGAAGGACGGCAAGGCGATCCTGACCTTCGACAACGTCGGTGTGGCGGGTCTCTATGCCTTTGATACCCAAGAGGTGATCGGTCTCGCCGTGGCCGGTGAGGACAAGGTCTGGCATTGGGGCGTCGGCAAGATCGTCGGTCCCGACAAGGTTGAGGTGAGCTCAGCCGCGGTGGCGACGCCGGTGGCAGTGCGCTATGCCTGGGCGGACAATCCGGTGGCGAATCTCTACAGCCGCAACGGCCTTCCCGTAGTGCCCTTCCGCACGGATGATTGGCCGATGACGACGGATCCGGCGAACGCGCCGAAGCCGGCGCAGTGATCAGTATTCAGTGTTCGGTGTTCAATAAATGGTGGGCGATCATTAGGGGCACCTTTTACCTTTTAACTTCCCACCTTTTACCGGGGCGAAAGCCCCGCCCCCCTCATGTCCGCCGATCTCTACACCGTCGATCGTTCCCTTGTGCAGGATCCGCCCATCGGTTTCCGGGGGATGCTGCGTTATCTGGGGCCGGGCTTCATTCTCTCGGCTTCGATCGTGGGATCGGGCGAACTCATCGCGACGACCACACTCGGCGCGAAGGCGGGATTTGTGGCCCTCTGGGTCATCATCGTGAGCTGTCTCGTGAAAGTCTTTGTGCAGCTCGAATTCGGGAAACACGCGATCCATTCGGGCGAGACGACCTTTGAGGCGCTGAACCAATTGCCGGGACCGAAGATCGGCAAGGGGAACTGGTCGATCTGGCTCTGGCTGGTCATGATGCTCATCAAGCCGCTGCAGGTCGGCGGAGTGCTGAGTGGCTCGGCGATGGTCCTGAACATGGTCTTTCCGGGGGTGCCTACTTGGATCTGGATCTGCCTCTGCGCGCTCTCGGTGGCACTGATGATTTTCCGAGGCAAATATGGAATGATCGAAAAGATCTCCCTGGCGATGATTGCGGGCTTCGCAATTTTCACCTTTGCCTGTCTCGTGGGCGTCCAGTTCACGGAGTTCGCGATCCAGCCATCGCAGGTGGTGGAGGGGCTCTCGTTCTGGAACGGCATTCCGGTGGCGGTGATGGGAGTGGCCATCGCGGCCTTCGGGATCACCGGGGTCGGTGGCGACGAGGTGATGGCCTACAACTACTGGCTGCTTGAGAAAGGCTACGCGGCACGCACGGGGCCGCGCGAAAACACGCCTGAGTGGAACCGGCGCGCGAAGGGCTGGATCCGCGTGATGTATTGGGACGCCTTTCTCTCGATGCTGGTTTACACCTTCATGACGGTGGCCTTTTACCTGCTGGGCGCGGCGATCCTGCACGCCCAGGGGCTGGTGCCGAAATCGACGGAGATGGTGGCGACCCTCTCCCGGATGTACACGGATTCGCTCGGGAAGTGGGCGGAAGTGAGCTTCCTCATCGGGGCCTTTTTCGTGCTCTATTCGACGCTCTTTTCGGCGCTGGCCGGATGGAGCCGGCTCTTCTCGGATGCCTTCGGAGTCTTGGGCTGGGTCCGCTATCACGACGAGAAATCGAGGGGCAGGTCGATCGCGTTCTTTTCCTTCTTCTTCCCCACCCTATGGGCGGTGCTGGCGCTGATCTTCTGGGATCCCGTCTGGATGGTGCTGGCGGGTGGCGCGGTGACGGCGGCGATCCTCCTCGTGGTGCTGGTGGGGGCCTTTCATTTCCGCTACCGCCGCCTCCCGAGAGAGCTAAGGCCAACGCCGCTCTACGATCTCGGATTCTGGGTCAGTGCGATCTCGATCGTGCTGCTGGCGATCTACGCGGTCTGGTCGGCAGCGGAAAAATTCCAGACGGCATCCTGAGAGCGGCGTGCCGAACCCGGCCCGAATGAGCGGGACGGGGCGGGTATGCGCCGCCGATTTGTCCGTTGAACTCGCGGACCTTTGCCCCATATTGCCGGGCGTTTGTCATCTCTAACCACTCGACACCTATGCGAAAAACCATCCTCCTGGCCGCGGTCTGCGGTCTCTTCCTCCCGGTCCTCGCCTCGGCGCAGGACAAGATCAATTTCGAAAAACAGATCTACCCCTTCATCAAATCGGGGTGTGTGAAGTGCCACCGTCCCGAGCACGAGAATCCCGAGCGTCCCGGCCGCAAGGTGAAGCCGAAGGGCGGTTACGTTTTCACCAATCCCGAGGGGATCAGCTCGGCCGCGAATGAAGACGGCAAGAAATTCATCCTCGCCGGCAAGCCGGAAGAGAGCCTGATGCTCGAAGTCACGAAGCTGCCGCTCGACGACGAAAACCACTACCCGCCGGAAGGCGACGCGCCACAGTGGACGGATGCGGAGAAGGAACTCTTCGCCAAGTGGATCACCGAAGGCGCCGACTTCGGCGGCTGGAAGGGTGATCCGGATCCGACCGCCCTCCCGGTTTGGGACGGCAAGGAAAAGGCCCCCGGCACGACCGAGACGGCCAAGTGAGGATCTGATTCCCGATCTGTAAGATTTCGAGGAAGCCGGGGCGCGAGCTCCGGCTTTTTTCGTGATTGCGGCGAGGTGGTTTCCACCCCTGTCGAATCCTGCCTCGGGAGAGCCTGCGGCCGATCACCCGGCCAGCTTCCCGGCGAAACCGACGTAATCCTTCACGAGATCACCGATCTTTCTGGTCCACTTCGCATCGGTAACGACACCGTCGGTGATCACCTCGTGGGCGGAGCTCACCGCGAGGATCTCGGGATGGACGGTGACGCGCAGATTCTGGAGGAGTCCGCGGAGGGCGAAAAGACCGCGGAGCCCGCCGAGCGGACCAGGCGAGGCGGCGAGAAGCAAGGCGGACTTGCCGACAAAGGCGGCGAGGGACGGTTCGTCGTCGCTCTCGGCCCGGCTGCACCAGTCGATCGTGTTTTTCAACAGAGCGGAATAGCTACTGTTGTGCTCGGGGCTGGCGAGAATGAAGCCATCCGCCGCGCGGAAGAGTGCTTTCAAGCGCTTCGCGGCATCGGGCATGCCGTCGGCGTCCTCAAGGTCCTGATTGAAGAGCGGCAGCTGGTAGTCGTTGAGATCGACGAGGGTGATTTCGGCTCCAGCGGAGGAAGCAGCGATGGCGGCGGTAGCGAGGACGGCGCGGTTGAGAGAGCCGCGCCGGGCACTGCCCGAGAGAGCGATAAGCTTGGGAGAAGGCATCGGGAAGGGACCTCGGAAGGGTGAAAACGGGCGACGAGGAAAAGGAGGGGGGCGCGGGGATCGCGCCAAGCGAAGGAGCCTCACTTCACCGGCGAAAAGTCGGTGGCCTCCAGCAAGGTCGAGGCGACACCTTGGTCGATGAGGATCTTGCCATCCTTTTCGGAGGCGTCGCGGGCGGCGATCCAGGCGGGATCGGCGCGGAAGGCGTCGAAGCTCGCCTTCTGTGCCTCGACGGAATCATGGGCGAGGAAATAAAGCAGGGTAGTCTCGGCCCCGGGCTGTCCTTCATCGAGATGGAAGTAGGGCAGATTCGTCATGCCATGCTTGGCGAAGAGGCCAACGGTGTGATCGCGGAAGCGGGTATCGAGGGTCGCGAGTTTGCCGGGATTCGTGGTGTAGACACGCATTTCAAAAACACGCGGGGCTTTACCCGCGGCAATGGGAAGCTTCGGCGAATAGTCGGTAAGATGCAGGAAAAGGCTCTCGACCTTTGCGACGAGTTTGCCGTCTTTCTCGGACTCGGTTTTCGCGGCCTGCCAGACCGGATCGGCGAGAAAGGCCTTCCAAGAAGTCTCGCGGGCAGCACGGTCGGGGTAGGCGAGGAGGTAGACGAGAGTCTGTCCCGCGTTTTCTTTCGGTGTCCAGTAGGCGACGTTCGTCATGCCGTGCTTCGCGAAAAGCGAAGCGGTATGATCGCGGAAGCGCGACTGGAGGGCTTCGAGTTTGCCCTCGGCGGCGTGGTAGGTGCGGAGCTCGAAGCAGGCGGGCTCGCCGGCGTAAAGCATGGGAACGATTGACAGAGCGAAGGCGAGGGCGAGGAGGGTGCGCATGGGTATCAACGAAGGATTCGAATTCAGTTCAAAAAGTCATTCGGCCGGGGCTTTGTGAAAGATCCAGCGCCCCCATCCGATGAGGAAGGAGACTCCACCGAACGGGGTGATCGCCCCGAGTTTCGCAAAGTCGGTGAGGGCGAGGAGGTAGAGACTGCCGGAGAAAAGGATGATTCCGGCGATCAACCAGTTGAATCCAAGCGCTCGCGAGCCATTCAGGGCGATGGCAAAGAGAGCGAGACCGTGGAGGAGGTGGTAGAAGGAGGCGGTCTCCCAATTATCGGCGCGGCCGGTCTCGGCGAGGCGGTCGGCGAGCGCGTGGGCGCCGAAGGCACCGAGGGCGATGCCCAGAAACAGCACGATAGCGGCGACACGGAGGCGGGTGGTGGCGGTCATGAGCGAAGGGGACGCTCCTTCTCTATCACTTCCAGATCGCCTCGGCAAGGTCGCGAAGGTGGCTGATTTTCGTTTGGGCGTTTCCCTCCCGGGGTGCGCTGCCCCTTGACTTTACGTGGTCTGAGGCGAGAAATAGAAACTTTGTGACCGAGATTCTCGTCATCTTTTCTCTTTTGCTGCTGAACGGTGTCTTCGCGATGGCGGAGATCGCGCTGATCTCCGCCCGGCGCAGTCGTCTCACCCTCATGGCCGATGCCGGCAAAAAGGGGGCCAGACTCGCGCTAAAGCTTGGGGAAAATCCCGAGCGTTTTCTCAGCACGGTTCAGGTCGGGATCACGCTCATCGGTGTGCTCGCGGGTGCTTACGGGGGCAAAAGTCTCGCTCCCTACCTCTCCCCGCTCATCACGCAGATCCCCGTGGAATGGATCTCTTCCCGGGCCGATCAGATCGCCTTTGGCCTTGTCGTCGTGATCATCACCTATTTCTCGCTGATCCTTGGCGAACTCGTTCCCAAGGGCCTGGCCCTGCGCTTCCCCGAAACGATCGCCTCAGCCATGGCGAAACCGATGGAAGTCCTTTCCACGGCCACCAAACCGCTCGTCTCCTTTCTCGAACTGAGCACGAAGCTCGTCCTCAAGCTTTTCGGCAAACGCCCCGAAGGGGACGAGGGAGCCTCGGTGGCAGATGTCGAGGTCATTCTGCGCGAGGGCATCATCACCGGCACGGTGAAACAGGAGGAGTCGGAAATGGTCGAGGGCATCTTCGACCTTCGCGAGGTCCTCGCCGAAGAGGTGATGCAGCCCCGCCCCCGCATTCTCTTTCTGCCCCACAACGCGACCCCCGACACCTATTGGCCGCAGGTGGCGGCGACGAACCAGACGGTCTTTCCCGTCTACGAGGACAATCGCGACTCGGTGAGCGGTCTCGTCTCCCTGAGGATGCTCTTCGCAAACCTCGCCTCGCCCCGTCCGAGGCCGCTCGGCGAAGTCTGTGTCGAACCGCTCTTCGTCTCGGAGACGCAGTCGGCGCTCTCACTTCTCGACACCCTGCGCCACTCCCGTCTCGGTGCGGCCCTGGTGGCGGATGAATTCGGAACGGTGCGCGGGCTCATCACTTTGGAAGACCTCGTCGAGGAAGTGGTGGGAGAGCTACGCCCCGGCGACTTTCAAAAGGATCGACCCGGCATCCGTGTCATCGAGGAAAACTCCTGGCTCGCCGACGGGCTCCTCGAGATCGACACCGTGGAGGAAGAGATTCCCGGATTCTCGGTGCTGACCGAAGCGGAGAAGGAGCCTTTCCAGACTCTCGCAGGCTACATCGTCCACCGTCTCGACCGTCTCCCGATCGAAGGCGAGGCCTTCGCCGCGGGAGAGTTCGAATTCGAGATCATCGACATGGATCGCCAGCGCATCGACAAAGTCGCGATCCGGCGTGTCGTCCCCGGGGAAGAGGAAGAAGAGGCGGCGGAAGAGTCCGGCGAAAAGCTGGAAGCCTGAGCCTCACTCCCCTCGAGGCAGGATGTCACAAAACCCACCCGAGAGGGTATCCTCCCTGAATGATCCCTCTTCGATTCGTTGTGCACCTGATGCCATTTCTCGCGGTTTTTACGGTCAAGGCCGTCGACTTCCAAAGTGACATTCAGGCCGTCTTGAAAGAACATTGCTGGGATTGCCACAGCAACGAAAAGGAGGCGAAGGGAGGCCTCGCCTTCGACGATCTTGAGGATCTCACGAAGAGCCAGATCCATCCGGTCGGTCTGATCCGTCCCGGCGATCCGGAGAAGAGCGATTTCTTGGCACGTCTCAAACTCGACGAAGACGATGACGATTTCATGCCAAAGAATGGCAAGGCCCTGCGCGCGGGCGATCTCGCCAAAATCGAGCAATGGATCCGCGAAGGCGCCCTGATGGATGCGGCGAATCCGTCCGAAGTGGAAAAGGGCCGCATGGAGGAGGTGAAGCTCGCGAACGCCCGGTCGGGAGGGGAAGTCTATTTTTCCTGGACGAACACCCAGGGCAAAGTGATCGAGGCAAAATACTCGGGCCTCGAGGGCGAGGCGGTCAAGATCACGATGAAGAGCGGAAAGAGCTTTTCCGTGCCCCTCTCGGGCCTCAGCGCGGAGAGTGTGGCCCTCGCGAAAAAACTCGGCGGCAAGTGAGGCAGGTCACTCCTCGCGATCCGATTTCAAGTTCGCGTTTCGGAACCCGACGGCCCAGGCCACGAGCGCCGAGGTCGCAAGAGTGATGCCTATCAAAAAGACAAAAGTCCCCCACGGCACGGCGTAACGGAGGGTCCAGCCGAAGCTCTGGGGATTGATCACCCCGATAAGGATCCATCCGAGGAAAAAGCTTACCGCAAGCCCGCCACAAAGGCCGGCGAGGGCGATCCCGAGTCCTTCCCACATCGCGGCGCGGGCGATGTCGCGACGGGTCGCCCCGATCGCGCGGAGGGTGGATAGTTCGTTGCGTCGCTCGAGGAGGAGTCCGGCGAGGGCGAGGCCGAGTCCCGCCACGGCGATGATGACGGCAATGGCCTCGAGGGCGTAGGTGACGGCGAAGGTCTGGTGAAAAATCCGGATCGATTCCTCGCGGAGACGTTGATTTGTCCGCGCGACGAGAGCGGGGAAGCGTTCGCGCACCCGCTCGAGAACGATCTCGGGGTCGGCTCCGGGGCTGGTGTAGATCGCGAGATTCGAGACACTGCCATCGCCGAACCAATCCTCGGTGAAACGCCGCGCCACGAGGACAGTGCCGGCTTCGTTACCATAATCGGCGTAGATGCCCTCGACCTCCACCTCCTTGATTCCGGCCGGAGTCGGCAAGGTGACCACATCTCCGATGGCCTTGCGAAAGCGGCGCGCGAAGGGCTCGCTGACCCAGGCCCCGCCGTCATCGAGCGATGCCGGATCAGCCTTTTCGGGGACGTCGATCCAGAGGAGTTGGAGGTGCCGCGCGGGATCGTCGTGGTAGGTCGTGCCGCCGATGAGGAGGTCGCGACCTTCGTAGGTCACAGACTGGCGCTGCAAAGTGTCCGCGCCATCAATGCCAGGCAGCTCGAGCAGGGCGCGCCAATCGACTTCCGAGATGGTGTTTCCATTCGCGACAGAAGGCGCGCCGGGGGCCGCGATATAAAGGTCAGCCTTGAGGAGTTGCTCGATCCAGGAGGTGAGCGTCTTTTCAAAACTGGCAACGAGGATGGCCATCGCCGCAGACATGCCGATGGCGACCGAGAGACCTGCCGCAGTGAGCCGGTGTCGCCCGCCCACCGCCGCGAGACGGCTTGCGGCATAGCGCCGCATCGCGTCTCCCCTGCCCCACCCGATGAGACGCGAAAGCGGTCGAAAGAGGGCGCCGAGAAGAACGCTGCCACCCAGCACCGCCAGCAAGGCCGCCAGATAGCCGCCGAGGGGAAAAATCGTGCCGCCGGAGAAGGTCAGGGCGGGGAAACGCGTCACGAAGAAGGCGAGCACGAGCAGGAACACGCCGAGCGGCCAACGCCTCAGCCAGATGAGCCCCCCACCCTGCGCACCCTGGCGCATGGCCTGCGAGGGAGGCGTCAGCGAAGCTTCACGCGCGGGAACCCAACCCGCGACGAGACTTGCGACGATCCCGAACAGGAGCGAAAAAGCGGCCTCACCGGGATGGAGGGACACGGCGCTGGTGGTGGTCTCGTAGTAGAGCGTGTTCACCGTCGCGGCGATTCCGCCGACGAGCCCTTCGGCGAGGAGACGCCCTAACAGGATCCCCAAAATCCCTCCGGCGAGACCAAGTGCCGCAGCCTCGGTCAGCCAGGTGCGCCGGATCTGCTCGGGGGTGACGCCGAGCGAACGCAGGATCGCGATTTCGCCGCGCCGCTTCGTCACCGCCGCCTCGAGCGCCTGGAAAATGAGGTAAATGCCCACGAGCAGGGCGAGCCCGGAGAGGATTGTGAGATTCAGCCGGAAGGCCGCGCTCATCCGCGTCACCGACGACTTGCGGTCCTCAGGTGTCTCGAGGATGAGACCGCATTGTTGGGAAAAGTCCGCCAAGCGCCGCGTCACCTCAGTCCGCGTTCCTCCCTCACCGGGAAAGCGGATCTCGATCCGGCTGATCCGGCGTGCTTCACCCGACGCCCGTTGCAGCGCGGGCAGGTCCATGAGGAGGAGATTCTCAGGAATGGCTGGGCGGTTCGCGGGATCGGGAAGAATACCGGCAATGCGCAGATCGGCGGACCGATCCTGGATCCAGACACGGAGACGGCTCCCCTTTTTGACCCCTCGAACCCGCGCAAAAGCTTCCCCGACGAAACAGGCATCGGTGGCCCCAAGCGGGTTTGGCTCGCTCTCATCGGGAGCCATGACTGGGTTGCCGCTCGCTTTGCCGCTCTGGCTGATCGCGTTGCCGATCGCATTGCCGATCGCATTGCCGATCGCATTGCCGATCGCGACGAGGTCGACGCCGACGAAGCGAAGGAGGTCGGCTTCCTCCTCCCCCCCCTTCGCTCCGGAGAGCTCGAGGACGGGGAAGTAATCGACGGGCAACTCGGCGGAAATCTTCCGCAAGTCCCTCAGGATCGCTGCATCGAGCATCCCCGAGCCCGGTCGCAGGAGAAGATCGCTCTCGCCAGAGATCGATTCGGTGAAAAGACCGAAGCCCGAGACGGCGGCCTTGTTGGCGAGGCGCACGGCGAGGAAGACCGCGACGCCCAGCGCAAGGATCCCCGCCAATGTGAGAGTAAGCGCAGGTTCGCGCCGCCAATGCCGCAAGATCAGGCGCGACCAGAGAACGCCTCCGATCGACGGGTTTTGCCGCGATGGGGATTCTTGGCTCATGCCTCCTGACCGATCAAAGCACCATCCCTCATTTCGAGGACACGGCGGCAGATCCGTGTGACCTGCGGGCTGTGCGTGACGACGAGCATCGCCGTGCCGTGCCGATCCCCGAGCGTCGCGAGCAGGTCGAGGATGGACTCGCCTGTCGCCGAATCGAGATTGCCGGTCGGTTCATCGGCGAGAATGAGCCGTGGCTCGATCACGAGTGCCCGGGCGATCGCGACGCGCTGCATTTCGCCTCCGCTCAATTCATGCGGCATTGCCGCCGCCCGATGGGAGAGCCCCACTTCTTCAATGAGATCCCGGACGCGGCGATCCCGCTCCCTCGGCAGAACTCCCTGAAGTTGCAGGGGAAACTCGATATTCTCACTCGCCGAGAGGGTCGGGAGTAGGTGAAAAAACTGGAAGACCGTGCTTACCGTTTCTCGGCGCAAGCGGCAGAGCCCGTCCTCGTCGAGTCCGCCCAGTGGCTCACCCGCGATCTCGATCGAACCCTCGTCAGGCCGGTCGATTCCCCCGATGCAATTGAGCAAGGTGCTCTTCCCGGATCCTGATGGTCCCATCAGGGCGACACGCTCGCCGGGCTCCAACGACAAGGAGACGCCCCGGAGAACTTCCGTGGACCCGTAGGATTTTATCACCCGAGAGACTTGCAGCGCCTTCATTTTTCTCCAATGTGGAGGGATTACGCCCCTCGTCCTCCGAAAAGGTCGCAGACCCGGCTGAAATTGTCCCGGTCCCCCCCCTTTCTTTCCATGCCCCGTTTCCCCATCAAGATGCCCCAGCTAGGCGAATCCATCGCCGAGGCGACGATCCGTGAGATCCTCATCGCCCCCGGGGACGAAGTGAAGGCAGACCAGAATATCTTCGAGGTCGAGACGGACAAGGCGATGATGGAGGTGACGACCCCTTGCGGTGGGATCATCGCCGAGATCACCGCCCTCGTCGGCACCAGCTATCCCGTCGGATCCCAGATCGCGATGATCGACACGACCGAGGAAGACGCGCTGAAGGCGGGCCTCATCCGCCCTGCCGTGACGAACCCGGTCACTCCCGGCAACGCCTCCGCAGCCGAAGACAATCTCCATTTCGCCATCGCCGAGAAGGACCTCATCGACCACAGCGTGCCTTCGCCAGTGAAGCCGACGGTCGAGGGTGGCCTGCCCGTGCCGGTGCGCTCGAGTGTCTACCTCAGCCCGCGCCTGCGTCATCGCATGGAGGAACTCGGGCTGAACTCCGCCGACCTCGCGGGCCTCCCCGGCAGCGGTGCCGGCGGCCGGGTGACGGTGGAGGATTTCGAAAAGTTCATCCAGGCCCTCGACCAGAGCCGCATGACCGATGCTTCGCCCATGCGCATCGCCGTGGCCGACTCGATGCGGCGTAGCTGGACTCGCCCCCTCGCGAGCGTGACCGTCCCCATTCTCCTGGACACCTTGTTGGTCCATCGCAAGAGCGTCTCGGCCAAGCCGGGCGTCAGTCTCTACGCGATGCGCGCCCTCGCCATCGCCATTTCGGAAAACACCGCCGTGGCGGGGCGCCTCATCGGCACGAAGATCGTCCATCCGAATGCGATCGACATCGGCTTCGCGGTAGAGGCCGACGACGGCGTCCTCGTGCCCGTGATCCGCAACGTCGATCAAAAGTCCCTCGCCGAGCTGCAGCCGCCCTACGAAGACCTCGTCCGCCTCGCCCGCGAGCGACGCCTCCCGCGCGAGGCCATGGGTGCCGGCATCGCCACCATCACAAACGTCGGCCCCTTCGGCATCACCGCCGCCAGCCCCATTCCCCTGCCCGAGCAGAACCTCGTCCTGGGACTCATGGCCGGACGCAAGATGCCGGTGTGGGACGAGGACAAGGGCGAATTCGTGCCGAGGATGGAGTCGAAATTCGTCCTCAGTTTTGACCACCGCATCCTCGACGGAGGCGCGGCCGGCCGACTTCTCCAGCGCATCGGGGAGCTTCTCCAGAGCCCGGAGAAGCTCTGAAGGCTTGCCCCCCGTCCTCAAGGATCACTGGCCGGGCGTCGGTGGCTCCAGTTCTCCAAGAACGAATTTTTTCCAGAGATTGCCGATCCCTTCGCTGGGAATGAAGGTCTCATCTTCACCCATGGCGGTCGCAGGGTCCGTGATTTTGGTCATCTCGCCCGTCTCGACGTTGCCCTTGTAGCCTTTCATCCGATCAATCTCATCAAAGAGCGCTCCCGCATCGCTCGATGTCGCGGCTCCGCCCGCAGGGGCTTCACCACCGTCCGCCGCCGCCGGCGCCACCGCACCGGACTTCTCCTCGGGCAACCGCGACTTGATCATTTCGAGGAGATACTGCTTTCCAAAATACTCCATGCCGGGATTGAGATCGCTGTTCCCGCGAAACTCGCGTCCGTTTGTCCAGTTCGGTTTCAGGGGTGACGCCTTGGCGAGGACCGACTCGGCATGGTTTTCGGATCCCCAGAGTTCGTGTTTTTTGCAATACTCACCCCAGATG
This sequence comes from Akkermansiaceae bacterium UBA5020, assembly GCA_002396885.1. Taxonomy (GTDB): domain Bacteria; phylum Verrucomicrobiota; class Verrucomicrobiia; order Verrucomicrobiales; family DEV007; genus Arctic95D-9. The sequence continues at coordinate 99,007 of DGXY01000001.1, read as the reverse complement.
AAAAGCACCGGCACCTTGGTGGTTTCCGGACGCGGAGCGGAATCATAAAACGCCCCTTTGGAAATGACCGCCGCCAGAATGCGCTCGGGCTTGTAGTGGAGATAGCTGTAGGCAAAGGCGGCACCCGTCCGCTCCGAGCCGAAAATCGCGAACGGTAGCTTGAGGAGCTCGGGCTGCTTCAGCTTCGTGGCGAAATTCCCCAACGCCGACTCCAGCGCCCGGCCACTCCCTTTGTCGGCGAAAACAAACTCGTCGATCTTGGTGGGGTCTCCGCCCTGCCCCCCTGCATCCACTTCATAGGATAGCAGGGCGAAATCATGTTTCGTCTGGAATTCCGCCCAGGGCCCCTTGCCCCGATCCTGACTGCCGTAGAGATAACGGAACGACCGACCGAAATCGTCGAGGGATACAAGGAGGATCCCACGGGGTTTCGACGCCGGCATCTGCAGCATGAACTCGATCTTGCCGACCTTCGTATCGAGCCAACCTGGATACTTCGCGGTGTCCGGGGTTTCGGCCTGAGAGGGGCTAGCCGGAGCAGCGGCCGGCATGGCGCCTGAGGCAAGATTCAGTTCGACCGTCTCTCCGGCAATCGCCCGCTCGTAGGCGGCGAAAATCAGCTGTTGCTCGCGCTCGAGGGCCTTGAGATCGAGTTTCTCCCAGGTCACCCCGATCACGGGACCTTCGGCCACGAGTTGCACGGTCAATCCTTTCGGGGTCGCCTCTTTGATGAGATGAAACTCCACGGCTCGACCCGTCGCCCCCGTGAGGGTGATGGCCTTCAAGGGCGTCAGCCCAAAGAGCCCCGACGCCAAGACGCCGACGAGCAGCGGAAAAAAGAAGGAAGATCGGGGGCTGGAAGGCTTCATGAGGCAAAACATCGGGAGAGGGTTGTTGTTGTTTTTCTTTCTGCCGGAAATGGCGACGGATGGCAAGCGCAAAGCCCGCGTGAACTTATCCGCCCGCATTGGGAAACTCACGACCGCGGCACCTTCCCCTTCGGACCGGGCGCCTGCGAGACCGCTATCGGTGAAACCGCCGCGAACCCTTGGCGCCTGTCAAGGCAGTGCCTCGACAAACACTTGCCCAGCGACCTGAAGACCGAGTTGAAAACGCTTCCCGCCCCTGCGTGAGAGTTCGAGAAGCCCGGCGGCCCGGTCCGAATCGGAGACGTCGTATTCCTCCCCGATCTTCACGCCCTTTTCATTGAGCCACCCAAGCAGGGCGGAGTCCTCATCCGAGACCCGCACGACTCTGTAACGCCCCCCGGCCGCCTCCACCAAGGGCATGGCGCGATCCTTCGCAAACACGCCGTTCCGATCCGGAATCGGGTCCCCGTGCGGATCGTGGGTCGGCTCGCCCAGCATCTCGTTGATGCGATCGAGGAGCCGGTCGGAAATGACGTGCTCGAGAATCTCGGCCTCTTCATGCACCTCCGCCCAATCGAGCCCCATGACTTCGACGAGAAAGGTTTCGATGAGCCGGTGCCGCCTCACCACCTTGATCGCCTCGGTCACCCCCCGGGGCTTCAGGGAGAGGCCGCGACGTGGCTCGTAGGCGACAAGGCCGCGCTCCTTGAGGTGGCGCATCATGATCGTGACCGTACCAGGCGTCACCGCGAGCTCCCGCGCGATCTCGCCGACCGTGGTGCTACCACACCCGTCCTTCTGGAGATGGAGGATCGCTTTCAGGTAATTCTCAACGGTGCTCGAAGGCATGGTCCGAAACTAATCCTCCTGATCGATTCTTGCAAGAACTTATCTTGACCCATCAAGTAACGACCTTAAAGTGCCTCAAGGTCCCTTGTTCCATCACTCAATGAAAATCCAAGCCGCCGTGCTTCTCCTCGCCGGACTGACCCTGCTTCTGCCGGGATGCTCGGGTGCGCCCGCTTCGAAGGAAGGCCCCTATCGTGTCGTCGCCACCGTGGAGATGATCGCTGACATCGTCCGTGAAATCGCCGGTCCCCTCGCACAGATCGACGGAATCATCGGGGAAGGAGTCGACCCCCACCTCTACAAGCCGACCGCACCGGATGTGAAAGCGATGCAATCGGCCGATGTCGTGTTTTACAACGGGCTCCTTCTCGAAGGGAAAATGACCGACATCCTCGTGAAGCTCGCCGCATCGGGCAAACCCGTCTACGCCGTCACCGATGGCCTTGCCGAAGACTCTGGCTACCTCCTTTCCGGCGAAAACGAACATCACGATCCCCACGTCTGGATGGAGGTGAAAGGCTGGATCGCCGCCACGAAGATCGTCGAAAAGGCTCTCGCGGCATTCGATGCTCCCAACGCCACGACCTATCAGGCCAACGCTGCCGTTTATCGCGCCAAGCTCGAGTCCCTCGACCAGTATGCGAAGACCTCGATCGCCTCGATTCCGGAAACCCAACGTGTCCTTGTCACCGCCCACGACGCCTTTCAATACCTTTCCCGCGCCTACGGCATCGAAGTCCGCGGGATCCAGGGGATGAGTACCGAATCCGAGGCCGGGGTAAAGGACATCGAGGATCTCGTCAGCTTCCTCGTAGAACGCAAGATCCCCGCCGTCTTCGTCGAAAGCTCCGTCTCCGACAAGAACGTGCGCGCCCTTCTCGAAGGTGCCGCCGCCAGAGGCCACACCGTCGTCATCGGAGGTGAACTCTACTCCGACGCGATGGGAGCCGCCGGCACCTACGAGGGAACCTACCTCGGCATGATCGACCATAACATCACCACCATCACCCGCGCCCTCGGCGGCACCGCTCCGGAAAAAGGCTTCCAGGGAAAACGATCCCCTGCCCACTAATCCCCACGAGGAAGTCATTACCTTTTACCTTCACACATTTTACCGCGGGCTTCGCCCGCGCCATCATGCACACCGAATCACTCAGCGGTCAGGCGGTTTTTCCTGCCAAACACACCGAACCCCGTCCCGAGCACCCGCCTGAGGTGCCGCTTGCGATCCACGATCTCACCGTGGCCTACCAGCGCAAGCCGGTCCTCTGGGACATCGATCTGAACATTCCCGAGGGCAAGCTTGTCGGCATCGTCGGACCGAACGGGGCCGGGAAGAGCACCTTGATCAAGGCCTGCCTCGACCTCATCCCGCGAACCTCCGGTTGGGCGCACATTTACGGAGTCCCCTACCGCAAGGCGAGGCACCGCGTCGCCTACGTGCCGCAGCGCGAGAGTGTCGATTGGGATTTCCCCGTGAATGCCCTCGACGTGGTTGCGATGGGAGCCTATCGCCGTCTCGGCTGGTTCCGCCGTGTCAACGCCGCCGAGACGAAACGGGCGATGGAGGCGCTCGAGCAGGTCGGCATCGCCCACCTCGCCCACCGCCAGATCAGCCAACTCTCCGGCGGGCAGCAGCAACGGGTCTTCCTCGCGCGCGCCCTCATGCAGGACGCCGACCTATACCTGATGGACGAGCCCTTCGCCGCAGTCGACGCCGCGACTGAGCAAGCCATCGTCGACCTCCTCCGTCGTCTCTCCAGCGAAGGCAAAACCTGTCTCGTCGTCCATCACGATCTCGCCACCGTCACCTCCTACTTCGACTGGATCGTCCTCATCAACATGCGCATCGTCGCGGCCGGCCCGACCGCCGAGACCTTTACCCGGGACAATCTGCAGAAGACCTATGGCGGCAAACTCAGCCTCCTCGAAAAAGCGGCCGAGGCCCTCCGTTCCACCCCGCGCTGACCATGCCGGACCTCTCCGACATCCTCGAAGTGCTGTTGTTGCAAAACTACAACACGCGCCTCGTCGTCCTTAGCACGACCCTCCTCGGGATCGCCGCAGGGCTCGTCGGCTCGTTCCTCCTCCTACGGAAGCGCTCGCTCATGGGAGACGCCCTTTCCCACGCGACCCTGCCGGGCATTGCGATCGCCTTTGCCGTGATGATTTCGCTCGGGGGCGACGGCAAATCCCTCCCCGCCTTGCTCCTCGGCGCAACGATCTCGGGCGTCGCCGGAATCGCCACGATGCTCCTCATCCGCAATACCACGAAGCTCCGCGACGATGTCGCGATGGGATTCGTGCTCTCGGTCTTCTTCGGTGTCGGCGTCGCGAGCCTCCGCATGGTGCAGACTCTGCCCGGAGCAAGCGCCGCCGGCCTCGAATCATTCATCTACGGCAAGACCGCCGGGATGGTGCAAAGCGACTTCCTCCTCATCGCTCTCGTCGCCGCGGTGGCTTCGCTCGTCTCGATCCTTTTTCTCAAGGAGTTCCTCATTCTCTGCTTCGACGACGGCTATGCGGCGGCGCAAGGATGGCCGACGATCTTTCTGGATGTGCTTTTGTTAGGTCTCGTCACCGCCGTCACCGTGATCGGGCTGCAATCGGTCGGGCTCATCCTCGTGATCGCCTTTCTCATCACCCCCCCGACCGCGGCCCGCTTCTGGACGCAGCGGCTCCTGCCCATGCTCCTCATTTCAGCGCTCATCGGAGGAGCGAGTGGATGGCTCGGGGCCGTGATCAGCGCGCTCACGCCGCAGTTGCCCGCAGGTGCCGTCATCGTCCTCGTCGCCGCCGCGCTCTTCCTCATCAGCATGCTCTTCGCCCCGACCCGCGGGGTCCTCCCACGGATCCTCAGTCAGGCCGCCCTGCGCCGCAAGGAAGACCGCCAGCATTTTCTCAGGGCCGTCTACGAGATCCTCGAGGATCAGGCCGGTGAAGGCCCCGTTGCGAATCGTTCCTTTCCCTACGAGGCCCTCTTCGCGAAGCGATCCTGGACGCCGAGCCAGCTCCGCGGCATCCTTCGCATCGCCTGTCGCGAAGATCATCTCGAGCCTACTCCACCCGGTCGCCTGCGCCTTTCCGAGCCGGGCTTCGGCGAAGCGGCCCGCGTCACCCGCAATCACCGGCTCTGGGAAACCTATCTCATCCAATACGCCGACGTCGCCCCGGGCCATGTCGATCGCGACGCCGACATGGTCGAACACATTCTCGGTGCCGAGCTCGTCCGCGAACTCGAGGTCAAGCTCGGCGGCCCCCTCCCCGATCAAACCGTGCCGCCCAGCCCGCATTTGGTCGGTGATCGGTAGTCTGTAATCGGTAACCGGTATTCAGTGATCAGTAAGCAGCCATATTTTTAAAGAAACGGTCGATATGGAAAAGAGAGCTTATGCGAGGCATTTCTCCGAATTGGTTGTCTGGAAGAAGTCCCGCGAGCTGGCAAAGGGGATATTCGAGGCGAGCAAGATGTTTCCGGAGGAAGAGAAGTATTCGCTCAACAATCAGATTCGGCGTTCTTCACGATCCGTTGGCGCGCAGATCGCCGAAGCGTGGGCGAAGAGGCGATACGAGAAAAGCGTCGTCAGTAAACTCACCGATGCCGATGGGGAGCAAAACGAAACCCAGCATTGGCTCATCGTCGCGATGGATTCAGGCTATCTGGATAAGGAAACGGTTTCCGGCTTCGGAACCCGCTGCACGGAGATCGGCGCGATGATTGGAAAAATGATCTCCATTGCGGACCAGTTCTGTGGAGATCCCGGACATACGCCGCCCACCAAAGTCCGCGAATGCGACGACACCATGGAATTCTTCACTATCTCATCGGACCTCTATCATGCACCGATCACCGATTACTGAATACTGATTACTGAAATGTGGACAAGCTTCGACACTTGGATCGTCGTGGTCGGCTCGCTTTGTGCCGTAGCCTGCGCCCTGCCGGGCTGTTTCCTCGTGCTCCGCAAAATGAGCATGATGGGCGATGCCATCAGCCATGCCGTCCTTCCCGGACTCGCCATCGCCTTTTACATCACCGGGACGCGGGCGAGCATCCCGATGTTCCTCGGCGCGGCTCTCGCGGGACTCCTCACCGCGCTCTTCACCCAGTGGATCATGCGTTTCGGCAACGTCGACCGCGGGGCCGCGATGGGGATCGTCTTCACGACCCTATTCGCGATCGGACTCATCCTCATCCGCCAGGCCGCTGATCACGTCGATCTCGATCCCGGCTGCGTCCTCTACGGAGCGATCGAACTCACCCCGCTCGACACCGTCTCCGTCGGCGGATTCGACATTCCCCGCGCCGCCCTCGTCAACGGCATCATCCTCCTCGTCAACCTGCTCTTCCTGACCCTGCTCTACAAGGAATTCAAACTCAGCTCTTTCGATCCCGACCTCGCCGACACCCTTGGTTATTCCTCGGGATTCCTTCATTATCTCCTCATGACTCTTGTCGCGGTGACCACCGTCGCCGCCTTCGAGTCGGTCGGCAGCATCATCGTCATCGCCATGCTCATCGTGCCGCCGGCCACGGCCCTGCTCCTGACGCACGATCTCCTCAAGATGCTCATCATCGCCGCCGCCGCCGCCGTTCTTGCCGCCGTGACCGGGCATCTCGGCGCCATTGTCGTGCCTGGCTGGTTCGGGTTCGAGAGCACCACCACATCCGGCATGATCGCTCTGGCCTCGGGGCTGATCTTCCTCCTCGCGTGGCTCTTCAGTCCCGATCAGGGCATCATCACGCGCCAATTCCGCCGGGATCTCGCCCCTCCGGTGCCACTTTCCGAGCCCGACACCGGAACCTCATGAAACACACCCTGACATTCGCCAAAGTCCTCGGTGCGGTTTCTCCGCCATCGCGGAGGTCGTCGATCCGATCCCAACTGAACCCTCTTCGCTCGATTCCCATACCCTCTTCCAACCCACGCGGTGCAGCGAGTGGCGCATGCTTTCCCCGGGGTCGCCCCAGCACCGCCGAGGTTACCCTTCCTGAAGATCCCCACCGATACCGCAATCAGCCGCGGCGAGGTCAAGGGTGGCCTCATCCTTCCCTTTTCCGTCGAACTCGCCGACGGGTTCGAGATTGGGCTTTTCACCGAATCTGTCGGCGTTGCCTGCCCCAATAACGACGAAGCCTACTTTCCGAGGGGCGTCTCCTTCAGCGTCGTCGGAGACCTCTTCTGCGATGCAGGCATGCACGTCGCGGAACACCAGGATGACCTGACTACGCGCTTGTCTTTCATCGATAAAACCGCTCCACTACTCACTCCTAACGCATGAAACTCCGCACACTCTTTCCCGCCCTCTCTCTTTCCCTCCTTCTCTCCCTCCCGGATGCCGCTCTCGCCGGAGACCTGCCCGCCAACGCACGAGTCGCGCTGATCGGCGATAGCATCACCGAGCAGAAGCTCTATTCAAAATTCCTCGAGTGTTACCTCCTCGCCTGCACCGGACGCAATGACCTCATCGTCTTCCAATTCGGCTGGAGCGGCGAACGCGCCGATGGGTTCGCCAATCGCCTCACCAACGACCTCGGCGTCTTTCACCCGACAGTCGCGACAACCTGTTACGGCATGAACGACGGCAGCTATCAACCCTTCAACGATGGTATCGGCGATGCCTATGAGAAAAATATGACCCGTGTCATCGAAGGTCTCAAGGCCGCCGGCGTCCAACAGATCACGGTGGGATCGCCAGGCGGCGTCGATCCCGATTTCTTTACCCGTCTCGATGGCAAGGTCTACAACGAAACGCTCGCCAAGCTCCGCGACATCGCCAAGAGCCTCGCCGAGAAGAATGGCCAGTCTTTCGCCAACGTTTACGACACGATGATGACGGCCCTGCCGAAGTCAAAGGAAGCCAATGGGAAGGGCTATGCACCCTTCGGCGGTGACGGCTTCCATCCCGCACCCGCCGGTCAGTTGCTGATGGCTGGGGCCTTTCTGAAAGGGCTCGGTCTCGACGGCGCAATCGGCACGATCACCGTCGACCTCGGCGGTAACACCGTCGCTACCGCCGGACACGAGGTCCTTTCCGCCAAAGCGGGCAACGTCGAGCTCGCGAGCAGCCGCTGGCCCTTTTGCTTCGACGCCGATCCGAAGAATCCAGGCAGCACCCGCAGCATCCTGCCCTATACCGATTTTAACGAAACGCTCAACCGCTTCATCCTGATCGTGAAGGGGCTCACCGCACCGAAGGCAAAAGTCACCTGGGGAGTCCACACGATGGAGTTCACCAAAGAGCAGCTCGAGTCCGGCATCAATCTCGCCGCCACGTTCCCCGCGACCCCCTTCGATGAATCCTTCCAGAAGCTGATGGAGGCCGTCGCGATGAAGCAGCAGTTCGAGACGAACGCGATCAAAAACCTCATCACGAACTTCCGGATCTTCGGCGAAGACTCGAAGAATGACCCGGATCTCGCCGCCGCCTTCGCGACGATCCGCGAAAAGGTCTCCGAGAAGCACGCCGCCTACCACGCCTCGGCCCGCAAGTGCCTCCAGCCGGTGAAGCATACCGTGAAGGTGGAACCGGTTCAGTGAGGAAGTAGAACCGGGCGCAGATGCCCCGCTCGCATCGACGTTGCCGTATCCCAGGGGCTGATCACTCAGGTCGATTGACAAGGGCCCCTGGCGGCGGCTCATTTACCTACCGACCTTCTCCCCACTCTTTTATGACCGCCCCCTATTGGCTCGACCGCGCCCGCGGCTACCTCGACCTTACGATGTACAACGAGGCTTGGTCAGAACTCGAAAAACTGCCTCCGGACAAGCGAGACCGCCCGGAAGTACGGGAATTCCGCATCACCGTCCGCCTTGACGAGGGGAAGACCGAGGAGGCTCTAGCCCTCTGCGGGATCCTTTGCAGTCTGCATCCCGAGAATCATGCTGGATTCATCCAGGGGGCCTACTGTCTGCATGCCCTTGGCCGCACTGAGGATGCCATTGAGCTGCTTCAGGCAGGTCCCGAGACCCTTCGCGACGAGCCGGTCTACTTCTACAATCTGGCCTGCTACGAAGTGGCCCTGGGGAAACCCCAAGCCGCTCTCACTTGGCTGAGGCTGTCCGTCGAAATGGATCGCCACTATCGCGAGCGGGCTCTTGCCGATCCCGATCTCGCGGCCATCGCCGAGGCGCTCTGAGACCATGATCGGAGCCCTCGAAGAACGTTTCTACCGGAATTTCGAAGAGCGCGGCGAACTCGGCGCGTCCCTCTCGATCTGGAAAGACGGCGGAGAAGTCATCTCGCTCCATCACGGATGGGCTGATCCCCGGAAAGAGATCCCCTGGACTTCCAATACGCTGGCCCCGGTCTGGTCCGCGACGAAAGGACCAGCCGCGATCACCTTTCTTCTCGCCCTTGAGAATGCCGGGCTCTCGCCCCACGATCCCGTCGCCAAGGTCTGGCCCGAGCTGCTCGCGGCCCGCGAGGGGAAACTGACCTTCACCCAGCTGGTCTCGCATCAGGCGGGGCTTCCGGCTCTCTCGCCTGAAAATCGGCCCCACCTCCTCTCCCATGGCGAAGTGATTGCGGCGATGGAGCGGCAAAAGCCATTCTGGAGTCCCGGCGAGGGCCATGGTTATCACCCGCGCACGATCGGCTTCCTCCTCGATGAAATCGTCAGACGGATCGCGGGCGGCATGCCCCTCGGGCGCTACTGGAACACTCATCTCGCCTTGCCGCTAAGGATCGATTTCTGGATCGGCGACTTTCCCTCCCCCATCCTCGAACGCCTCGCCACGATGGTGCCACCCAAAGGACAGCGTCCGAGTGACGAAGAGCTCCCCTTTTACCGCGCCCTCGCCCAGCCCGATTCCCTGGCACTCGCGGCCTTTGCTTCGCCCTCGGGAATGCGTTCCCTCGGCGAGATCAATCAGCTCGAATATCTCCAGGCCGGTCTGCCAGCCTTTGGCGGGATAGGCTCCGCACGCGCCCTTGCGAAATTCTACCAGATCCTTGCGCAAGATGGCGTTCTCGAAGGGGTGCAAGTGCTCCCCGCGCGGGTCCTACGCACCGCCCGGGCGATTCAAACAAGTGGTCACGATCAGACCCTTTTGCTTCCAACCTCCTTCACCGGTGGTTTCAAGAACGACCCCTTGGATAGAGGTGGTCGAAAGCAGCGAGCCCTCTTCGGCCCCTCCCTCACCGCCTTCGGCCAACCAGGGGCCGGCGGCAGCCACGCCTTCGCCGATCCAGAAAGCGGATATTCCTTCGCCTACATCATGAACCAGATGGAAGGCGGCATCCTGCCCAACCGCAAATCGCTCGACCTCGTCGATCTGCTCTACGCGGGATCATAAACCACCCCATTTCAGCCTACCCTTCCAGTTTTAGCGGGGCCAGGCCAATGGAATCCGACTTGGCCCAGCCCCTCTTCCCCAACCTCGTGACCTCCCGTTCATCTCTCCGTCTTCAAAAATTAATTAGGGGACAGACCCCTAATTATCTTGCCGACCAGAAGGGGATGCTCGATGGTGCGTTTCAGAAGAGTTAACGCTAGACACTTACTTTCCCATGAGGACCGCTCGACTCCTTGGCCAAGGCCGTTCTTTCTATCATATTATTTCCCGAGTCGTTGACCGGAGAATGGTCTTTGAGTCACGCGATAAGGAGATCTTTCGCAAGATCCTCCGAAACCATGAGGCCTTCACAGGGATCCGGGT
>DGXY01000001.1:88048-88410 GCA_002396885.1 Akkermansiaceae bacterium UBA5020 | reverse complement strand
GATGTCGAACCACTTTCACCTTCTCATCGAGGTTCCGGACCGGGAAACGATGGCACCTCTCGGCGAGCAAGAACTTCTCGAGGTTTTGCCGCTGCTTTACGACTCGGAAACGGTCGAGGGGATCAAACAGGAATTCGATCATGCCCGGGCCGCCGGCGACGAAACTTGGCACCAAGAGATTCTCGACCGCTACGAGCGACGACGCGGCGACCTCTCGCTCTTTATGAAGGAAGTGAAACTGCGCGTGACCCTTTACATGAACAAACGACTAAGTCGCACGGGGACGCTCTGGGAAGGAAGATACAAAAGCTTGCTCGTGGAGGACTGCGAAAAAGCGCTGCTCACGATCTCGGCTTACATCG
>DGXY01000001.1:71260-87871 GCA_002396885.1 Akkermansiaceae bacterium UBA5020 | reverse complement strand
CTGCTCACGATCTCGGCTTACATCGATCTCAATCCGGTGAGGGCGGGGATTGTCGCAAAACCGGAAGACTACCGGTGGTGCGGCTATGCGGAGGCGGTCGCGGGAGGGCGGCAGGGCCGATCGGCCAGGGAAGGGCTCGGACTCATCCTAAGCGAGGCACTGAGCGATCCCGATTTCCAAACCAACTGGCAACGCACCTCGGCGCGTTATCGACTATTTTTATTCGAAGAAGGCCGCGCAGTGAAGGGGGATCCACATCTTGGGCAGGCGAGTCGCCGGGGTTTCTCCGAAACAGAAATCGATGCCGTCGCTACCCAAGGCGGGGAAATGCCCCTGTCGGTGGCGCTGCGACATCGAGTGCGCTACTTCTGCGATGGAGCGGTCCTAGGCACGGCGGCGTTTGTGAACACGGTGTTCGAGCGCGAGCAGACCTTGCGAAAACGCTTTGGCGAGAAACGCATGAGCGGCGCCCGTCGAATGCGCGGCGCGGACTGGGGCGAGTTGCGGGTCCTCCGGGATTTAAAAAAGGACGTGCTGACATCCTGAGTTCCGATCAAAGTGACTCGGGCAGTTCACCCTCCCCGTGGACAGACAGAACCATCCACCCTCCATGGGCCGGAAATCTTCTTGTCCCCTCCCCCGCCTCCTGATAGCGTCGGACCATGTCGAAAGCTATCGTCGATCCCAACGAATTGCGGCGTTTTGCTGAGGAATTGAAGCGCTTCAACGGTGATCTGCAGAACTCCATGTCTTCCCTGCAGGCTCGCTTTGCGGCCCTCAGCGATACTTGGCAGGATCAGGAGCACGCGAAATTTGCTCAGGATTTTGTCGAGACAATGAAAGTGCTGCGCCGCTTCATGGAGAGTTCAAGCCAGCAAGGGCCGTTTCTGCTTCGCAAAGCCCAGCGTATCGATGAGTATTTGAACCAGCGCTGATCCAGCCGTGTCCGGAGCCCATGTCACCAATCTCGAATCCCTGGAGCGTTTCCGCTCCAGCCTCGTCCTCTTTCTCGAGCGGGCCAATCTCATCCTTGACGAGGTGGGAGAGGAGGTGAAGCGGACCCGTATCTGGCTGCAAACCGAACAACGTCTCAAGCTCGCGCTTGAAATGAAACGCATCCATCGCGAACTCGAAATGCTGGAAGCGGAGCTTTTCAGTGCGCGTCTCTCCGATCTGGCCCAGAAGAAAACCGGCGTGCAAATGCTGGTGAACCAAAAGCGCAGGGAGACGCGCGAGCTCGAAGAAACCCAGCGCAAGGTCGCCGGGTGGTTGCGAGGATACGACTCCATCGTAGAGACCGAAGCCAAGAAGGTCGAAAAGCTCCGCCATCACCTCGACACGGACATGGTCAGGGCCGTGACTTATCTCAAAGAAGCGATCCTCCAGTTGAACGCTTACTCCTCCGGTGGCGAGGTCTGAGTTGCTTTACCAGCCTTCCCCATCCCCATGAGCCTCAACCACAGCAAGGGCCGCCTCGTTGGTCTCTCCCGCGAACTCCTCCGGGTCTGGCAGGACACGCAGGAATCGTGGCGCGATAACAAGGCGCGGGAATTTGACAGGACTTACATGCAACCCATGTTCGATGCCGTCGACCACGCCGCCGCGGCGATCGAGGATCTCGAAAAAGTTCTCCACCGACTCCGACAAGACTGTGAACGCTGATCCCCTCTCCGCCCCAGAAACACTCGATCGGATCACCCGCTTCCACAACGGAGTGCGTTCCTTCGCAGAGCGTGAAAAAGGCTTGGAGCGTGCCCTGCAGCTCCGTGAATCAAGCAGGCGCCAGGCCCTTGAAGAGACCCGCGCAACGGCCGAGAAACAACACAAGGCTGACTTGGTGGCCTTGCGCGATCAGGCCGCCGAGGCATGCTCCCGTCTTGAGACGATCGCGCGGATTCGCCGGAACCGCATCGACAAGGGTCAGATCGCGGTCCGCCATTCGGTGATCGAGGCGATTCAAGCGACCGAAAGCCAGCACCGCGCCAATCTCCAGCGTGAATACATGGAAGCCGGACGACGGCGCGACCAAACCCTCGCCCTTGCCCAGTCCACTCACGAGGAATTCAGCACTTCCGCCAAGGCCATCCACGGTCGTTTTTCGAAGGTGGAAAAAGCCGCCGTATCGGGTCTTCGCGGCTACGGATCGCTGCAGCGACGCCTCCTTCTCGCCCTCAAGGAAACCGAGACGCCCACGGCATGGTCCGGCACGCTGGCAGAGCTCGAGGAAGCTCTCACGAAACAGCTCGAGAATCTCTCCAGCTCGGCCAGGCATCTGCGCAAGGCACCCCTCGTTGCCTGGTTCAACGCCGTCCCTCTCGTCCTGCAAATCTTTCTCCTATCAGGACTCGGTGCTGCCGTTCCACTGCTTGCCCCCTCGCTCAACCTGGCGAAGGTTTCTTGGACGCTCAGCCTCGGGACGGCGGGTCTCCTGGGGGTGTTCCTCATCGTTCTGTGGACGATCGGGCGCGGAACGGCTTCCTCCTTCGTCGATGCCGAGACGGAGCATTTCGCTGAAGCAAAAGCCCTGCGTCTCCGGCAACGTGAGATCATCGAAAGCGATCTTCGTCTCGCCATCGAATCAGCCGAAGCGGAATACAAGCGGGTAAAGACCACTTTCGAACAGGGTCTGAAAACGAAGCCGGGCGGGTCTGGCAAACGGCGCTACGCCAACCCTGAAGCCGTCGAGAAACGCGCCCAAAGCCTCCGTGAAAAACTGGAGGCCCATCTCCAAATCCAGATCGATTCCGTCCACCAGGATCTGGCCACCCGCACCGCGTTCCTCGAGCGGGAACGCGACCAAATCATCGCGCGCGCCGACAGCGAAACGACGAAGGAGGATGACCCCGCGACCCCCATGGATCGCCTCGTCGAAGAATGGAGTCGCGTGATACTCCCTCTCGCGGCAAGTCTCGAATCGGAGACCCGGTCGTGCCATGCCGGGACCGATCTTGCCTGGTTGGCACAAGGACCCGAGGCCTGGAGTGCTCCCCGGGCCCTTGAGCCTGCGGTCGCATTTGGTGAACTCTCCTACACCGCCAGCGAAAGCGAGTTGCTGCTGCCCGCCAGCGACCGGATGCGCCTGGCGGCCGCGCCAGACTATCAACTGCCCTTGCGCCTCCATCTGACCGAGGCCACCTCGCTTCTGCTTGAGACAAAACAACACGGACGCGACGAAGCCATCGCCCTGCTAAACTACGTTATCCTCGCCTGGCTCGCCCACAGCCCGTCGGGCCGCCTCTCTTTCTCGCTCTGCGATCCCGTAGGACTCGGGGAGAGTTTCGCCGGTCTGATGCACCTCGCCGACTATGAGGACGTTCTCATCAACACCAAGATCCGCACCCAGTCCGATCAGATCGAGAGACGCCTCGGCGAACTCTGCGATCACATGGAAAAGGTGATCCAGATGTATCTGCGCAACGACTACCGCAGTATCAGCGAATACAATGAAGCCGCCGGGACGATCGCCGAGCGGTATCACTTCCTCGTGGTCGCCGACTTCCCCCATGGCTTCAGCGAACTGGCGGCGAAGAGGCTTCTCAGCATCGCCGCCTCAGGTGCGCGCTGCGGCGTCTTTCTCCTTATCCACCACGACCAGCGCGCCGATCCACCGCAAGGCTTCCGCATCGACGATCTGAGACGGGCCTGCCTCTGCCTGCAGTCGGGCATCGACGGATTCCACCTGAAGGAAACCCCGGTGAAGGGCCTCGGCCTCACCCTGACAAAACCACCCTATCCCGATCTTTTCGCCCGCTGGATCCACCAGCTCGGCGCAGCGAACCGCGACTCGAACCGCATCGAAGTGCCCTTCTCCTTCATCGCCCCTTCCGAGGAGGAATGCTGGACCATCACCACGGCCGCAGAATTGCGCGTGCCGATCGGGCGTAGCGGAGCAACGAAGCTGCAATATCTCGCCCTGGGCCGCGGCACCTGCCAGCACGCCCTCATCGCCGGCAAGACAGGCTCGGGCAAATCGACCCTGTTCCATATTATCGTCAGCAACCTTTCCCTCTGGAGTTCGCCCGACGAGGTCGAGTTTTACCTGATCGATTTTAAAAAGGGCGTCGAATTCAAATGCTACGCGGATCGTGGATTACCCCACGCACGGGTCATCGCGATCGAGAGCGACCGCGAGTTTGGGCTCAGCGTGCTGCAGCGGCTCGACGAGGAATTGCGCCGGCGCGGTGACCTCTTCCGCGCCACCGGGGTGCAGGATCTCGCGGGCTATCGCTCCAAACCCAGCGCGGAGACAATGCCCCGCACCCTGCTGCTCATCGACGAATTCCAGGAATTCTTTACCGAGGATGACGCCATTTCTCAACAGGCGGCCGTCCTCCTCGACCGCATCGTGCGGCAGGGCCGCGCCTTCGGCATCCACGCCATCCTCGGGTCGCAGACCCTCGGCGGGGCCTTCACCCTCGCCCGTGCCACGCTCGGACAGATGACAGTGCGCATCGCCCTCGCGTGCAACGAAGCCGATGCCTATCTCATCATGGACGACTCGAATCCCGCGCCGCGTCTGCTTACCCGGCCCGGCGAAGGGATCTACAACGACCGCGCCGGAGCGGCCGAGGCGAATTCCCCTTTCCAGGTTGTCTGGATGGATGAAGACGAGCGCAACGAGCTCCTCGATCATGTCGCCGCACTCGATCGCGAACAGGGCGGCAAGGCGCGTCCGCGGGTCGTCTTCGAAGGCAATGCTCCAGCCGAGGTCACCGCCGAACCTCTCCTCGCGGAACGACTGCGGAGCGCCCCCGCGCGAGGCTTGCCGCAGGTCTTCCTTGGCGCGCCGAATTCGATCAAAGGCCCTACCGAAGTGACTTTCGCGAAGCAAAGCGGCAATCATCTCCTCATCGTCGGTCAGCGCGACGACGCCGTCGACGCCCTCATCGTCGTTTCGCTGCGTTTGCTGCGGGCGCAGTTCGGCGACGGAATCCGGCTCGTCCTCATAGACAGCCGTTTCGCCACTCCCGACGACTCGCCCTTCCGCCTCGCCGTGGAACACATCGGCGGAATCGAATGCCCGGATGCCCATGGCATGGCCCCGCTCCTCGCCGAACTTGCCTCCGGACTCAAGGCTGTCGTCGATGGGTCCGGTGCGGATCCGGGGAAGCCGGTCGTTCTATTCATCCCGAATCTCCATCGCCACCGGAAGCTGCGGCATGAGGACGACTATTCCTTCTCCCTCGAAGCCGAGGCCGAGGCAAAACCCTCCGATTCGCTTCAGGAGATCATTCTCGAAGGGCCTCCGTGGGGTTATCATCTCGTCACCTCGCTCGATTCCTACAACAACGTCACCCGCACCCTCGGCCGCAAGGCCGCGGGCGAGTTCGAGAAAAAGGTGCTCTTCCAGATGAGCGCAGCCGACTCCGCCAGTCTCATCGACACCGGAAAGGCGTCGGAGCTGGGGCTGAACCGGGCACTGCTCTACGATGAGGCCGCTGGGACGATCGAAATCTTCCGGCCCTACACGATGCCGGGGATGGAATGGTTCGGTTAGGTTTTCGTGAGGCGGGGCAAGCGGGTTTCACGCTCTCTTGGTCGGAGCATCGATCCATTACCGGACGGGATCAGGTTGCCCCCTTTCCGCCCCCGATTCCCATTGACTCCCTTCGCACGCTCGCTCCATTGTGCTCCGAGATGATGCTTATCCCGATTCCTCGCCGCGGCTGCCTGTTGATCGCCGCTTGTGCCACCCTCAATCTGGCCCCCTCCGTCAGGGCCGAAAGTCCTCCCGGTCCGGAGATCGTTTGGCACGACGTCTCCACCTGGGGCGTCGAAGGTCAGGGCTGGGCCCCGGAGGATCTGAAAGCTCGCTACGACCGCCTCCCCGCCAAAGCCGAAAAGATCGTGCGTCCACAGGTGTGGAGTCTTTCTCGCAACAGTGCGGGGCTTTCCTTCCGCTTCAACACGGATGCCACGACCTTGCAGGTGCGCCACACCGTCAGCGGCACCAGTCTCGCCCTGCCCCACATGCCTGCAACGGGGGTGAGCGGCATCGACCTTTACGCCCTCGACGGCGGCCAATGGAAATGGGTCGAAGTCTCGCGCCCCAAAGAGGTCACGACGGTGCACACGGTGAGTGGTCTCGATCCGGGGCTCAGGACCTGGATGGCGTACCTGCCGCTCTACAATTCAACCGTGAAAGTGGAGATCGGCGTGCCGAAAGGATCGACCTTCCAGCCGGTCGCTCCGCGCAAGGAAAAGCCGATTGTCTTTTACGGCACTTCGATCACCCACGGAGCCTCGGCCTCGCGTCCGGGCATGCCGCACCCGGCCATCCTCGGACGCCGCCTCGACAAACCGGTCATCAATCTCGGCTTTTCCGGCAACGGCAAGATGGAGCCCGAGGTCGGCGCGCTCCTCACCGAAATCGATGCGGCCGTCTACGTGATCGACTGTCTCCCGAACATGGTCGAGTCTGAAGTCGCCGAAAGGGCCGAAGCCCTCGTGCGTCAATTGCGCGAGGCGCGCCCCGAGACGCCCATCCTTCTCGTCGAGGACCGCACCTATGCGAACACCTGGATCATGAAGTCGAAACGCGAACGCCACGCCGGCAGTCGCTCCGCCTTCATCCGCGCCTTTGATTCGCTCGTATCCTCGGGTGTGAAGAATCTCTATTACGTCGAAGGCGAAGCCCTCCTTGGTGACGACACCGAGGGCACCACCGACGGATCCCATCCCAACGATCTCGGCTTCATGCGCCAAGCGGACGTCCTGGAGCCTGTCCTGAGGAAAGCGCTGGGCCTCGAATAAAAACCCAGCCGCGAATGGTTCGATTTGAACGAATCGCTCCGATCAGGTTCCTACCAGAGCGTCACGCCGGAAACATTTCCACCATCCCAGAACTCCGCTACTCCTTTTCTCCAATCCCCCAACCGCACCATGCCTGAACTCATCCTCATCGGACTGATCCTTGTCGTCGTCCTCGTCGTCTTCCTCATCCTCGCGAAATTCATCGGCCTCTGGATCCGTGCGCGGGTCTCGAACGCGCCGATCGGACTGCTCAACCTCATCGCGATGTGGATCCGCAAGGTGCCGGCTTCGCTCATCGTCGACAGCCGCATCACCGCGGCCAAGGCGGGACTCGACTTCACCGCCGACCAGATCGAAGCGCACTACCTCGCGGGCGGCCACGTCGCCGATGTCGTGCTCGCGATGATCGCGGCGGACAAGGCAGGCATTCCTCTCAGCTTCGATCGCGCCTGTGCGATCGACCTCGCCGTGAAGGGCACTTCGAAGACGGTGCTCTCGGCGGTGCGGACCTCGATCAATCCTGCGGTGATCGATTGCCCCGGCGGCGGCGGTAAGATCGATGCGGTGGCCCGCGACGGGATCCAGCTCCGCGCCCGCGCCCGGGTGACGGTGCGGACGAATCTCGATCGCTTTGTCGGCGGGGCCACTGAGGAAACGATCATCGCCCGCGTCAACGAGGGCATCGTCACCTCGATCGGATCTTCCGCCTCGCACAAGGACGTCCTCGAAAACCCCGATCACATCTCGAAGCGGGTCCTCGAGCGAGGACTCGATGCGAACACCCAGTTCGAGATCCTCTCGATCGACATTGCGGATGTCGATGTCGGTGAAAACATCGGTGCGATCCTCCAGGCGAGCCAGGCCGAGGCCGACAAACAGGTCGCTCAAGCCCGAGCCGAAGTGCGCCGCGCCGCCGCCGTCGCGACCGAGCAGGAAATGTCCGCCCGCACCCAGGAGATGCGCGCGAAACTCGTCGAAGCGGAATCCCAGATCCCCATGGCCATCGCCGATGCCTTCCGCAACGGCAATCTCGGAGTGATGGACTACGCCAAGTATCGCAATGTTCTCGCTGACACGGACATGCGCACGAACATTGCCAAAGAGGTGAAGGACCCCGAGTGATCCGCCCTTTTCTGCGCCCCCCTTTCCCGCATGGACGACTTCCCCTGGCATTACGCGGCGATGATCTTCATCGTCTTCGTGAGCTGGCTCTACCAGCGCCTCCAGGAGATCTCAGCTTCCCGGCGTCTGCGCAGCGCCGAGCGCAAGGCCGCCGCCGAGGCGGCGCGGAAAGAGCGTCCGCTCTTTCAGGAATCGCGACCGCCGTTGGGTCCGCCTCCCGTTCCCGGTCCCGTGCCGCAGCCGGCTCCCGCCGCGCCGACAACGACTCCCGGGGAAATACCGATCCCCCGCAGTTTCCGCGAGTTTTTCGAAACGATCGAAACGCTCTCGAATCCTCCGGTGAAGACTCCCGCTCCGCTTCAGGAGACGGCCCCACCACCGCTGCCGGTGGCATCCCCAGAGCCCGAAAAGCGCTCCAACCCGGTGGTAAGGCCGATCGTCGAGGCCAAGCCGACCGCACCGCATCCTGCCTCCGGTTTGTCGACCGTCCTGAGGCGGCGTAGCTCGCTCCGCCAGGCTCTGATCCTGAAGGAGATTCTCGACGTGCCGGTGTCACTGCGCTGAGCTTCTGAGTCTTCCGCCTTGCGATCCGGAGAAGTTCTCACGAACTTCTTCACCAATCAGCGATCCTCACCCGAGCAATTGCCGCACCAGCATGGGGGCGATGCCCTGAAGCACGAGCAAGCCCAACCCTGCGAGCACCAGACTCGTTACAAGGACAAACCCCGCCTCAAACGCGATCAGGGCCCGCAGCGTCCCGGGATCGGCGCCGAGAAGGCGCAGGTGGCGGAATTCCTCGCGGCGGAGCCTGTTCGAGAGCAGGAAGACAAGCGCCCCAATCGCCAGGGTGGCAAATCCGATCGCCCCGAGGAGTCGCAACACGAGATCCTGCACGCTGAAGACGGTCGCGAAAAGTTCGTCCATCTCGGCCTCGGGCGAGACGAGTTGCAGACCACCGGCTTTTGCATATCGCCCTTTCAGAAGCGCCTGCGATTTCGCATCGCCGGGAATGACGATCGCCGCCGAGACCGGGTTGTCAGCGATCTCGCCGTGAAAGTGAAAGTCGTCGGCATTCTCCTCGGTGACCTCGTTGTATTGCACAACCGAGGCATTGAGACGCACCGCGTCATCCCCGAATCCTGACGGATTCACCAATTTAGCCCCGTCGCCAAGTTTCTCCGCCTCTTCGTGCCCGTGGCCGAGACCCTCGATGATCCACGCCGTCTTCAGATCCACGAAGATCGCGCCATCGTCCGGCGTCCCGCTCGCGGCGAGCACACCGACGACCCTCATCTTCAGCGGGTAAACACCGGCGAGGTCAAACAGCGTCTCGGGCGTGGAGATGACGGCGTCACCTGGAGCGATCCCGTTCGTTGCCGCGACCTCGGAACCGACGACACACTCGCCGAGATCGATGAGACCGCGACCCTCGCGAATCGTGAGATGACGGAAATCGAAGTAGTCGAGCGTGGTGCCGACGATGCGGTGGTTCGCCGCCGTGTAGCGGGCGTAGAGCGGAATCACCATGCCTAGCCCGCTCTCGACGATCGCCTCCGTCTCGCCGTAGGGCAGCGTGGCGATGGCGGGTTTCGTGAAATAGAGCCCGTTGAAGACCAGCTCGAGCGGGCTCCCCGCCTGACCGAGCAACAATGGTGTCCCCTCGGCCCGCGCGCGCAGCTGCGACTCGACCTTGCCAACGACGAGGGCGATGCCCGCGGGGAGCAGCCAGACAAGGGTGAAGGCGGCGACAAGGAGCGACGTTTTCACCCGGTTCCGCCCGAGATAACGACGACCGAGAAAAAGAACCCCTCCCAGATTCATCCCCGGCCTCCTTTCCGCAGGGCCAAGACATCGACGACCCGGTCGAAACGCGGCAGAAGCACGGGATCGTGCGTGATCATCACCACGGTCGCTCCGATCCCACGGGCCTCCTCGAGCAGGAGCGAGACGATGCGATCCTGATTTTCGGGATCGAGGTTGCCAGTGGGTTCGTCGGCGAGGATGAGAGGGGCAGCAGTGACCAGTCCACGGCAGAGGGCGGCGCGCTGCCGCTCGCCCTGCGAGAGCTGCTCGGGATATCTCTCAAGATGCGTGGCGATCCCGGCCTTGTCGGCGAGTTCCTCGCAGCGCGCACGGGACCGGCCATCGACTCCCGCGCCGGCCCCGAGCCGGAAGGGCAGGAGGATGTTCTCCCGGATCGTCAGGTAATCGAGCAACTCGAAGCTCTGCGGCACGAGTCCGATCGTTCCGAGGCGGAATTGCTGTCGCGCTGCCAGCGGAAACCGGGACACCTCGACGCCATCGACCACGACCGATCCCGACGCGGGCACGAGGAGCGCCGAGATCAGGTTCATCAGCGTGGTCTTTCCGCATCCGCTCGGCCCCACCAGAGCGACCGCCTCGCCCGCCGCGACGGCAAACGCCTCGATACGCAGCTCGAAGGCATCCCCGGCGTAGGCAAATCGCAACTGTTGGCAACGGATCATGGCACGGGTTTTGGCGCGGAATCCCCTTCTGGTGGGGGCTCGGGGGCCGGAGGCGCGACCGGCGCGATGACCTGCCGGGAGACTTTTTGAATACGCTCCTCGTTGAGCAACTCGAGTCCGTTGATCTTCCATGTCTCGTCGTTGGCAACGAGGGCGATCTCGGCCTCGTAGCGGTTCGTCCGCTCGTGGGTGTGGCCCCAGTGGGTCACCTCGCCGATCGTGACCCACTCGGCGCGGGTCCGGAAACCTCCGTTGGCCGTATCGCCACCGGGCACATCCTGACATTCACGCAAAGCGATTTCATAGACCCGCACGCGCGGTCCGCCGGTGTTTTCGAGTTCGAGAGAAGAGCGCATCTCGAGATAGACCTCCTCGAGGAGAGGCCCGCTCACACTTTTCTCGAGCGTGTCGTAGATCGCCGATTCGTCACGGAAGTCGAAAGCGTGATAGGTGTTGCGCAAGAGGGCGTAGACGAGATCCTCGGCCGCGGCATCAGCCGGCAGGATCACCCGGCTCTTCTCGTAACGCAGGGCAAAGATCCCGACGCCGAGGCCTCCAACGAAGAGCCACCCCACCCACGCGGGGGATTTGTTTTTTCGCCGCACCCCTGTGACCGCTGCCAGCGCGAGCATGAGGAGCCCAAGAAACACGAGCGGACGCAGCGGACGGCTGCTCTCCGTCTTCAACCCGGGCACGGGCTGGAGCGAAGGCACGACCGCTTCCCCGTCGAGTTTCCACGAGGCCTTGTTTTCCCGGGGTGTGAGGAGGCGCGCCGAGGGTTTGCCGCGGCTCGCGATCTCGAGGACGAGGCGGTCCTGCCCCGGCGCGAACCAGAGCCACTCGAGGTCGAAGGTCGTCACGCCGCTCATCGACGACGAAAGGGTGAGCCCGACGAGCGCCTCGGCGATCGGGATGGACTCGCGCTCGTCCGGGAGAAACCCCTTCTCCGGATCCGGCACGATGAATCGCAGGGTCCGCTCGGTGAAGGCGGAATTCTCCCCCGGGATCGTCACATTCACCCCCGATTCGAAGAGCGTGAGGAGATTGTCGAGGACAGCCTGCTTCTCGCCGGGGCCGATCGAATCGCCTTCCATCCGCCATGATTCACGATAGGCCGAGACCTTGACGAGAGCCTCGAGGCGGAATTCGAAGGGCTCGACGCTGACGAAGCCCCGCACTGCTTCCTGCGCCGCGACCGGAGCGGCGAAGACGAGACAGGTGAGAAGCAGGAGGCGCAGGGGATGGACCACAAGTGGAACGAAAGCCGCGACCCGCGCCCCGGTCAACTCCCGCCCGGCCCGCACCTTCGTTTTGTCGGACAATCCCTGTTCAAAAAAGCCATGAAGACGCTCCTTGATTCACCCCCGATCTTTGCTTTGTTCCACCTTCACATTTTCGACCATGCGTAAAAGAACCCTCCCCCTGCTCCTGACGGGAACGCTCGTGCCCTTTTTCGGACACGCCGAGACCGTCGATTTCATGACCCAGGTGAAGCCTCTTCTCGAAGGGGCCTGTCTTCACTGCCACCACGCCGAGAAGGCCGAGGGTGAATACCGCATGGACACGAAGGAACTCGCCTTCGCCGGTGGTGAGAACTACGCCAAGGAGACCATCATTCCGAAAGACCCCGAAGCCAGCCCGGTCTACTGGATGACGACCGAGCCAGCCGACAGTGCCGATCTCATGCCGCCGAAAAAGCCCCTCTCGGTGGAGCAACAGGAGATCCTCAAGGTCTGGATCGCCGAGGGTGCCAACTGGCCCGACGGCGTCACCCTCGAGGAGAAGCCGCGCATCGATTTCAAAAACAACATCCTCCCGCTCCTCTCGAAGGGTGGCCCCTTCAAACCGGAAGAGCAGAAAATGCTGCGCCTCTGGGTCGAGCAGGGCGCCGTCTGGCCCAAGGATTTCAAACTCGGAGGTGACAGCCAGGCTGCTGCCGGCCCGGCCGACAACCTCGAGCTGGTGAAGGTCATTCGCGAAAACATCGTCGCCACGAGCAAGGAGAAATCCGAGGCCGAGATGAAGGATTACACCTCGGAGATCCCCAAGACGGGCGTGAAATTCGACATGGTCGCGATCAAAGGCGGCGATTTCATGATGGGCAGCCCAGCCGAAGAGAAGGGCCGAGTCGATGACGAAGGTCCACAGCACAAGGTGAAGGTCGCGCCTTTCTGGATGGGCAAGTTCGAGGTCACCTGGAACATGTATGAGCCTTTCATGATCACCGGGGTCGCCCGCAACAAGGATGGCTCGCCCGAGAACATCCCCGCCGACGCGAAACCCGTCGACATCGTTTCCAGCCCGACGACCCCCTACACCGAGATGAGCTTCGGCATGGGCACCGACGGCTTCCCTGCGATCTGCATGACCGAGCATGCCGCGAGCAAATTCTGCCAGTGGCTCAGCGCCCAGACCGGTCACTACTACCGCCTCCCCACCGAAGCGGAGTGGGAATACGCCTGCCGCGCCGGCACCAACACTCCCTTCAGCTGCCCTGAAGATCAGCTTGCCGACTTCGCCGTGCTCGATCCCGAGCAGGTCCGCGTGGGCTACGAGAAGGTCGGCACGAAGAAGCCCAATCCCTGGGGCCTCTACGACATGCACGGCAACGTGATGGAATGGTGCCTCGACCAATACCTCGACAAGGGTTATGCCGGACGCGAAGGCGTCACCGAGAACCCCATCGCCATTCCCACGACCCTCTATCCCCGCATCGCCCGCGGTGGTTCCTGGTATGATCCGGCTGAAGAGCTCCGCTCGGCCCGCCGCATCCCTTCCAACGAAAACTGGAAGGTGCAGGATCCCCAGCTGCCCAAGTCGATCTGGTATCACACCGACGCCCATTGGCTCGGCTTCCGCATCGTCCGGCCTCTCGAGATCCCCGAGACGCCAAAGATGCACGAACTCTGGAACCTCGGCCGCATCGGTGGCTGATCCCAGCATGCCCGGGAGCCTCCTAGCACCCTCGCGTCATGAAAAGGCGGACCTGCGGGTTCGCCTTTTTCTTTGCGCCTTGGCGACCATGTTCCTCGCGGTGCCATGTCCTCCCGCAATCGCCGCGGAGTGGCGTCTCCTCACCTTCACCGAGCCCCACATGGGCACGGAGTTCACGATCCGCGCCTGGACCGAAGAGGGTCGCGAGCCGGACCTGACCCTCTTGGTCGAAAAGGCCTTTGAGCGGATCAAAGGACTCGACGAGGCACTTTCGGACTACCGTCCCGAGTCGGAGATCAACGCCCTCGCCAAAGCCCCGACGGGCGAAGCCATCGCCGTCAGCGAAGAACTCTTCGCCCTCTTTGAAGCGTCCGGAAAAGTGACCGCCGCGACCGACGGAGCCTTCGACGTCACCGCGGGTCCCCTCATCCGGCTCTGGCGCATGAGCCGCAAGAACAACGCCCTTCCCACCCCCGCACAGATCGCCTCCGCCAAAGCGCGCACGGGATTCTTCCATCTCGTCCTCGATCCTGACAAACGCACCATCACGAAGAAGATCGAGGGCATGCTCTTCGACGTCGGCGGCATCGCGAAGGGATATGCGGCCGATGCGGCCCTCCGCGTCCTCAAGGAAGGCGGTTTTCCCCGCGTCCTCGTCGCAGCGAGCGGCGACATCGTCGTGGGCGAGGCTCCGCCGGACGAGCCGGGCTGGAAAATCGGGATCGAAACCCTCGAGCTCGGACACGATCTGAAGGATCTCCAGACCGTCACGCTCGTGAATCAGGCCATCTCCACCTCGGGTGACACGCGGCGTTATTTCGAATACGAGGGAGTGCGCTATTCCCACATCGTCTCGACGGAAACCGGTCTCGGGCTCACCGAGCGCATCGGCGCGAGCGTGATCGCCTCCGATGCGACCACTTCGGACAGTCATGCCACCGCCGTGACCCTTCTCGGACCAAAGGAAGGCTTGCAATTCATCCGAAATCAGCGAGGAATCGAATGCCAGATCGTCGTCCTTCGCGATGGTCACGAAGCCTTCCTCCGTTCTGATGGATTCCCCCTCCCCCCGGGATCTCAAGCCCAAAAAGAAAGCGCCGTCGCCCCGCCGTGACGGACGCGAAGCCGCCGTACAGTTCCTCTACGGGAATGAGGCGCAGGGCTCCGTCGAAGTGACGCCCGATCGCCTCTCCGCCTTCTGGGAATTGCGCGATGCGAAACCGATCGTGCGCGAGTTCGCCGAGGAACTCATCCACGGAGTCACCGGACATCTCGACGAGATCGACGCGACGATCCGCACGCACCTCGAGAATTACACGCTGCAGCGGCTCACCGCGGTCGATCGCAGCATCCTTCGGCTCGGGGCCTACGAGGTGATTTTTTCCAACCACATCCCGCCGCAAGCTGCGATCAACGAGGCCATCGAAGTCGCGAAACGCTTCGGCACGGAGGATTCTCCGGGCTTTGTCAACGGCATCCTCGACCGCATCCTGAAACGCTGATTCTGACGCCGCATGGGCCTTTTTCAATCGATCCTCAACCGCTTCCGGGGAAACGACATCGACTGGGACGACCTCGAGGAAACCCTCATCGGCGGTGATCTCGGGGTGCGTCTCTCCACCGAGATCGTCGGCCGCCTCCAGAAGCGCAAAGGGAAGCTCGAAGCCGAATCGGTCGTGGTCGCCTGCCGAGAGGAGATCACCGCGATCCTCGGAGGCGAAGCCGTGCCGGTGCCTCCACCGGGACCTCCCGGGAAGCCCACCGTGATCCTCGTCGCCGGAGTCAACGGGGTCGGCAAGACCACCTCGGTCGCAAAACTCGCCGCCTATCTGAAGAATCAGGGCCACGGCGTCGTCCTCGCCGCCGCCGACACCTTCCGCGCCGCGGCGATCGAGCAACTCAAGATCTGGGGAGAGCGGATCGGCGTGCCGGTGGTGACCACCCAATATCAGGGCGATCCCTCGGCCGTTTGTTTTGACGCCCATCAAAAAGCCATCGCCACGGGCGCGGCTTACCTCATCTGCGACACAGCGGGCCGTCTCCACACACGGCACAACCTGATGGAAGAACTCAAGAAGATCCGCCGCACCCTTGCGAAGCAGGATGAAGCGGCTCCTCACGAACGTTGGATCGTCGTCGACGCAACGACCGGCTCGAACGCGGTCTCCCAGGCGCGAGAGTTCCAGAGTTCCCTCGACCTCACCGGGGTGATCGTCACGAAGCTCGACGGCTCGGGCAAGGGCGGCAGCGTCGTGGCGATCCGTCACGAACTCGGCGTTTCGACACGCTTCATCGGCACCGGCGAGAAAGCGGAGGATTTCAAGGCCTTCGTCCCCGCCGAGTTTGTCGAGACGCTGCTGTGATCGGCTCCGCTCAGTAGATCGCCTGATTGATCACGTTGCCCGGAGGATTGTAGCAGCACACCACCACGGTCATGGTGAAAGCACCCTGCTGGTATTGGGAAATGCCGGCTCCGATCTGGGTCGAGCCTTTCCACACCATCTGGGTGTAGTGACCGACGCCCTTGTTGAAGAGATCGAAAGTCATGGTGCGGGCGTTACGGGGCATCTTCGCCTTTTCGGAATACCATCCGTCACAAGCGTTGATCACGGTGTAGACGACGCCGCCTCCCGTGCTACCGCCGGAAGCGAGGTTTTCGCCGTAAGGGTTCTGCCCCTGAGGGAGGTGGGCGAGTTGCTTGGTGCGGGCGATCTGGTCGGCGCGCTGTTGCGCGTATTGTGCGATCTGGGTCGACCACGAGACGTTTCCATTCCCCACTTCGGCACGTTTTTGGTTGTGATAGTTCACCATCTGCTGGGCCTGCTGCTGCGTGAGACGTGAGCCGGTGTTTCCAGGGACGGCGGTAATGGCCGCCGCATTCGGATTGCCGGGCGCCGGGAAGGGTTTCACGGAATTGCCCGCGCCTCCCGCGGTCTGCGCGATGCTGAATGCCTGTTGGCGCGGTTCGGTGCGGGTGACATACTCGCCGAAGACCTTGCCATTCGTGTTCACAAAGACCCAGCGTTGCCCGGGGTAGGCCTTCATCGGCACCGACTGCCCCACCTGGATTTCGCCGAAGGCCTGCAGGGGCTGGCCCGGGGCCGAGGAATTCATGATCACCTTCCGGTCGGTCGTATTGGTGAAGGTGATGACAAGATTTTTCACATCACCACCTTTGTTTCCCTGTGCCCCGAGGCGTTGCGGGAGTCCGGTGAGAGCGAAAAGGGCGGCAAGAAGAAGGGCCAGTGCGCGGGTGAAACAATTCATGATGCGAACGGATGGTGAAGACGCTGACTCGTTTCGGTGAAAATGGTGC
>DGXY01000001.1:70581-71073 GCA_002396885.1 Akkermansiaceae bacterium UBA5020 | reverse complement strand
GTGGAATAGTCAATCGAGGCGAAGCGGGAGAGGAGCGATTTCCATTTTGCCCAAAACGCGATCCCGAAGGAAGGTGCGGGAGTCAGATGCTACTCGTTTTGAACAAACCCTACGGCATGCTCTCGCAGTTCACGCAGGACTGCGAAGGTCAGGTCACGCTCGCGGCCTGTGGTTTTCCTCCCGGCGTTTATCCGATCGGACGCCTCGATCTCGACAGCGAGGGGCTCCTCCTGCTTTCTGATGAAGCGGGTCTGAATACCCGGCTCCTCGATCCGAAAAACGCCCACCCACGCAGCTATCACGCCCAGGTCGAGGGCGAGGTCTCCGAGGATGCGCTCGCGCGGCTGCGCGCCGGAGGTCTCGTCATCCAGGGACACCGCACCCTCCCCTGCTCGGCGCGTCGCATCGAACCCTCCCATCCCGATCGAGATCCTCCGATCCGCTACCGCGCCGCGATCCCAACGAGTTGGATCGAGCTGACCCTGACCGAAG
>DGXY01000001.1:0-70414 GCA_002396885.1 Akkermansiaceae bacterium UBA5020 | reverse complement strand
TGGATCGAGCTGACCCTGACCGAAGGCAAAAACCGCCAGGTCCGGCGCATGACCGCGGCCGCGGGTTTTCCGACCTTGCGGCTCATCCGGGTCGCGATTGGCTGTCTGACACTCGAATTGGCGGGGTTGCCGCCGGGAGAGTGGCGCGAGGTCACGGCGCAAGAACGCTCGCAGATCGTTCCGAAAGGGGGCACCGCCGCCCCGTCACGACCTCCGGCCCGCCGCCCTCGACGTTGACGCCCCGCCACGCGCTCCTTGCATTTCCCGCATTCTGCGAAACCTTGTCTCCTTGCCCCCGATGCGCAGCCTCCTTCGATCCAAAATCCACCACGCCACCGTCACCGAGGCGAACATCGATTATGTCGGCAGCATCACGATCGACCTCGAGCTGATCGAAGCGGTCGGACTCTGGATCGGTGAGAAAGTCCTCGTCGTCAGCTCGACGACCGGCGCCCGCCTCGAGACCTATGTGATCGAAGGAGAAGCGGGATCGGGCATCATCGGGATCAACGGTCCCGCCGCTCATCTCATCAACGCGGGCGAGCGGGTCATCATCATGGGCTTCGAAATCTCGGAAAAGCCGGTAAAACCGAAGATCGTTCTTTGCGACAGGGAGAATCACATCGCCGCATACCTCGACGAGCGCGCCGGAATGGTGGTGGGGTAAGCGCGTCCTCACGGATTCGCCCAGGCTCGCACGATCTGCTCGAGCCCACGCGTCACCTCGGCGAGGGACTTGAGATCGGTCGCGTGGACCGGTCCCATCGTCGATGAGGTCTCCACGACCCGCACCGCCGGGATGCCGGCCAGGGCAAATCCCGCGGCATTCCTCTCAGTCATGGCAAGCGTCTCGGCCGAGACGACCCCGCCGGAGACCGGTCGGGACGAGCCCCGCGTGAACGCGCCTTTCGCCGAATCGACGAAGTAGCGGGTGCTCTCGTCACCGGAAAAGTCAAGCCGGTTTTCCCTGCCCGACCCGCCGATCGTTTCGAGCGAGAGCATCGCCACGACCTTCTCCCCGCGCGAGCGGCATCTCATCGCGTATTGATAGCCTCCTCGTGCTTCCGCCGCGAGGGCGGGTGCTCCGTTGACGAAGGCGACAAAACGTAGCGTGCGATCCTGCGACTCTCCGGCGAAGGCCCGGGCGAGGGCGAGAAAGGAGGCGAGCTCGCCGCCCCCTTCGGCCGCGTCGTAGGAGACCCCGACGACAATGATTTCGTCACGGCGTTCGCCACCGGGAAGTTCCGCGACGAGATTGCGCAGTTCGCGCCCCGGCACCTCGAAGCCGTGGCGCTCGACGAGGTAGCCGATGTTCCCGCCGCCGAGGGTCGACTCGAGCCAGAAGGCGGTTTTTTCGAGGCCCGCAGGATTGGCAAAGCCACGGTCCGCGAGTCGGGTCGTAAGGATGCTGAGCGATCGCGAGAGATCTTCCTCGCCGACAGGCCGCTGCTGCAGACCGGCGGCTTCGAGGCGGACTTTTTCATTCGGATCGGCGGGCTCCTTCTGCGCCTGGATCTGGCTGTAGAAGACCGCGCCCACTCCGAGGACGAGGAGCCCCGCCGGCAGAGCGACGAGCAGAAAACGGATGACGGCACCTTCTTTCATTCCGATGGATTACGCCTGATCTCCCCAGGCCGCCGCCACGGACGCAGCCGCGCGTCGGTGCGATCCTCCCCCCCCGAGTTTAGCGACGACGGAGGCAAGATCCTCCTGCAAACGCCGCCGGGCGTCGACACTGGAAAGGAGCCGCTCCAACTCCGCCGCCAGCGAGGGACCGTCGGCGCGCTCCTGAAGGAGTTCCTTCACCACCTCGCGAGAAGCCATCACATTGACGATGCCGAGATACTTCACCGACATGACCCGCCTCGCCACCATCGCAGTGAGCCAGGCAACCTTGTAGGTGAGGCAATACGGAAGACCCAGACAAGCGGCCTCCAGAGTCGCGGTGCCCGACGCGACGACGCCGGTGGTGGCACGGCACATGATCTCGTGGCTCGTTTGCTGCCCGACCTCGATTATCTCTTCGAGCCCGGCTTCGCGGGTCATCTCGCGCAGTCGCTCGGTCAAGGGTGCGGTCGCTCCCGTGGTCGCGAAGCGCAGCCCGGGATGCCTCTCCCGAAGGATCGCCGCCGCTCCGAGCATCGCGGGATAAAGCGCGGCGATCTCGCGCTCGCGCGAGCCCGGGAGGAGGGCGACGAGATTCTCTTCACGGACGATTCCGCGGGCCTTCACCGGATCGAGCGAATCGACGAGGGGATGCCCCGCAAAGATCGTGCGGAGGCCCGACGACTCATAGAGTTCCTTTTCGAACGGAAAGATGCAGATCATCAGGTCGAGGAGCCCGGCCATCGTCTTGATACGCCCCTTTTTCCAGGCCCAGACCTGGGGACTGATGTAGTAGATCAACTTGCCGGAGTAGCCGCCTTCGCGAAGCCTCTTCGCGAGCCGGAGATTGAAGCCCGGATAATCGATGAAAACGACCGCATCGGGACTTTCGTTTTGGATGCGTGTCAGGGTCTCCTCCATCTTGCGACGGAAGTAGCCGTATTTCTTGAGGACTTCCCAGAGCCCGAGCACGGCCGCCTCGCCGAGCCAATCCTCCACGGTGGGAGCAAGTCGCGTCATCTCGGGTCCGCCGAGCCCGGCAAAGGTCCACCCGCCCGAGTCCGCAAGCGACTCCATCAGAGCAGCTCCATGCGTGTCTCCGCTGATCTCGCCGGCGATGAGGAAGAGGGATTTCAAAAGGGAATCAGGTTTATTGGCCGTAAGAGCCATGCTTCAAAGATCTTCCGGCTTCAATCCCGTTTGCTTTGCAACTCTCGCCAGCATTCGAGGCCCGACCTCTTCGCCATCATGAAACGCGAAAATCACATCCGGCCAACCCTCTTTTGCAAGAATGCGATGAGAACCTTTCGCGTCACGCTTCAGGGTCCATCCAATTCGATTCAGCGCGCGAAGGAGGACGCGCGACTTGCACGAACCCCACTGGCTCATGCCGCGACCGTGAATACCTTCTCGAGCTCCGGGGCAGGCTCTCCGTTTTCAAGACGATCGGCAAGGACCCTGAGAATGAGCGCCTCCACCCGCGAAACGGCTTCGTCCCGAGTCGCGCCATAGGCCATCGCTCCGGGAACTTCGACCACTTCCGCGATCCAGCGGCCATCTTCTTCGCGCTCGACTTCGACCTTCATAGATGGGGAAGCTTAAAAGAGTCTCTCATCAATCTCAATGCGTTTCTCCCGCCTCCGCGACCTCGATCTCATCGGGCGGCCCGGGATCGTAGCCCCATTCCGCGAAGGCGAAGGCCCAGCGTTCGCGGATGGCGGCGGCGTGCTCCGGTTCGATGCGGTGAACGTTGCGTCGGTAGCCCTTCAAGGTCCCGGCGTAGGCGGCGATGGTATCGAGGCCCTTGGCCTTGCCCCCAATCCCGAGCTGGTCGTAAAGCCGACCGATCTCGCCGACGGGATCGGCAGTGATGCGTTCGTAGGTCGTCTCGGCGAGCTGGTGGGCGGGCAAGTTCAACTCCCGCCGATCTTCGAGGTAACGGCGCATCACCTTTTCGTAAGTATCAAGAACGAAGCCGGGAATGTCGACTTTCTGGAACGGCTGCCAGGCGAAGGCATTGAAAATCCGGGGGAATTTCCCGCAGGTCGAGCTGAAGACGGGCCAGGGATTCCGCACGATATGGATGAACTTGGCGTCGGGAAACATCTCGAGGATCAACTTCATCCGCGTCGTCGAGGGCGGATTCTTGAACAAGGTCCGCTGCCCCTGCTTCACGTAGGCGACTTTGCGAACCAAAAACTCGTAATCCTGCTTGAAGCGCCGCTTCTCGGCCCCCGAAAGACCCTCGAAGAACATGGCACGGTCGCGCTGCCCCGCCATGTCGGTGGGAAAATGGTAGACGCCGTAGTAGCCGTGGCGCTGCAGATTCCCGAGCGCCATTTCCTCCTCTTGCGGCTCTTCGAGGGCGAGCTTCACATCGTCGAAACCGCGCGTTTCGGGCAGGGCTTTCTCGATACGGCTGCAGGCGAAGGGCAAGAGCGGTCCCAGCATGTCGAGCGGCATCGTCGTCTCGGAGAATTTGAGAAAGCCGAACTGCGGATCGCGGCTCATCAGATTGTGCAGGTGGGTCGTGCCGCTGCGCCAGTGCCCGATCAGGAAAATGGGCGGTGCCGAGGGGATGTGACGCCGGATCGCGGCGTTGTGAAGCACCCCCTCCATCGTCGCAAAGGGAAACCGCACCGCCTGGGCCACTCCGGCGATGAACCGCTGGTAACGGGTGCGCGGGTCAAGCCCAGGAGTCAGCAAGGCGTGACGCAGGAAGACGCGCAATCTCGCACCCGCAAAGGGGTGCAGGCCTGGAGCTTTTTCCCGGGCCGCCGATTCGAGTGTCCATTGCTCTCCCATTTGATGAAACGAGGTCCGCAGCTTAGACGGGGTGCCCCCGGATCGCGAACGGATTTTCCGTTTCGATTTCCCGTCAGAGTGGCGTAGAAAGAAACTTGACTGTTCACCTGATCAACCTTAAGAAAAGGAATGCTTACCGCGACCGAGGCATACCTGGCTCTG
This sequence comes from Akkermansiaceae bacterium UBA5020, assembly GCA_002396885.1. Classification (GTDB taxonomy): domain Bacteria; phylum Verrucomicrobiota; class Verrucomicrobiia; order Verrucomicrobiales; family DEV007; genus Arctic95D-9. The sequence goes on along the minus strand of DGXY01000001.1, from coordinate 65,842 downwards.
AATCTGCTCCCGAATATCGGGCCGATCCGAGTGCGCCGTCTCCTCGAGCAGTTCCGCGAACCGCAGGCGATCCTTTCCGCTTCGGCGCGCGAACTCCTCCTTGTCCCCGGGATCGGAGAGGAAATGGCCGCCCACATCGCCGACTGGGAAAATCGCATCGATCTGCCCGGGGAAAAATGCCGCCTCAGCGATCACGGGATCGAGCTCCTCACGCTCGACGATCCGCGCTATCCCGCCGCATTGCGCCAGATCCATGATCCGCCTTTCCTGCTCTATTTAAAAGGGACGATCACCCCGGCGGACGCCGCCGCCGTCGGTGTGGTGGGATCACGACGGATGACCCACTACGGGCGCGAGCAGGCAAGAAAATTTAGCTTCCAGCTCGCCCGCGCCGGATTCACGATCGTCAGCGGGCTCGCCCGCGGGATCGACACCGCCGCCCACGAGGCCGCCCTTGCCGCTGGCGGCCGCACCATCGCCGTGCTCGGCTCGGGGATTGGGAACGTTTATCCCCCCGACAACCAGGCCCTCGCCGACCGCATCACCGGGAGCGGGGCCGTCCTTTCCGAATTCCCCGTCCTCTACGTGCCGGACAAACAATCCTTTCCCCTGCGCAACCGCATCGTCGCGGGCCTGTCGAGCGGGCTCCTCGTCGTCGAAGCGCCGGCGCGGAGTGGTTCCCTCATCACCGCCAACCAGGCCCTCGAGCAGGGCCGCACCGTCTTCGCGATCCCGGGTCCGATCGACCGTCCCTCTTCCGAAGGCTGTCACCGCCTCATCCAACAGGGGGCCACCCTCGTCTGCACCCCCGATGATGTGATTGACGAATTGGGACTGGAAATCAATGCACTGCCGCTCGATTTCACGGAGTCCGTTTCAAAATCAATCCCTCATCAAAGCCCAAAGGAGCCCGCTCCGCCCACCCGCATCGTCGATCTCAGCGAGCTCGAACGCCGTCTCCTCAGCGAATTGGCCCTCGGCGAGGCAACGATCGACAGCCTCTCTGCAGCCACCCAAGTGCCCGCCGGACGCATCAGTGCGGCCCTCCTCCAGCTCGAAATGAAGCGTCTCGTCCGGCAGTTGCCGGGGAAATACTTCTCGAAAGCGGGTTGACCTTTCCCCGAAACCGGGGCACTCCGTGTCGTCTCAGTCTTTTCGCCCCAACTCCATGTCGAAGTCTCTCATCATCGCCGAGAAGCCCAGTGTCGCCAACGACCTCGCCCGCGTCCTCGGAAAAGACCCTGCCATCGGTCGCTTCGAAAAGCATGACGAGTATTACGAAAACGACCGCTACGTCATCTCCTCGGCGGTCGGCCACCTCGTCCAGCAGGCCCTCCCCACCACCGCCGAAGGGAAGAATCTGCCGTGGAATTTCGAATGCCTCCCCGTCCTCCCGCAGGAGTTCGCCCTCGAACCGAGCGAGCAGAAAGGCGGCAAATCGCGACTCACCGTCCTGAAAAAGCTGATGAAGCGCAAGGACGTGACCCAACTCATCAACGCCTGTGACGCCGGGCGCGAGGGGGAACTCATCTTCCGTTACATTGTCCAGTATTGCGGCGTGGAGAAGCCGGTGTGTCGCCTCTGGATGCAGTCGATGACCGATGGCTCGATCAGCGAAGCCTTCGCCTCGCTTCGCAGCGATACCGAGATGCGTCCGCTCGCCGACGCCGCCTATTGCCGGTCCGAATCCGACTGGCTCGTCGGGATCAACTCGACGCGGGCCATGACCGCCTTCAACAGCAAGTTCGGAGGCTTCAACAAGACCCCCGTCGGCCGCGTCCAGACGCCCACCCTCGCCCTCCTCGCCGAGCGTGAGCAGGAAATCGGCGACTTCGTGAGCGAGGACTATTTCGAGGTCGTCGGTAATTTCGGCGTCTCCGCAGGGAGCTACCTCGGACGCTGGTTCGACCCGGACTTCAAGAAGAGGGAAGACCAGCCCCACGCCCGCGCCGAACGGCTCTGGGACCGCGCCAAGGCCGAGGCCATCGTGAAACGCTGCGAGGGCAAGTCCGCCTCCGTCGAGGAAAAGAAAAAGCCCGTCAAACAGATCGCTCCGCAGCTCTACGATCTCACGAGTTTGCAACGCGAGGCGAACGGTCGCTTCGGATTCTCCGCCCGCCGGACCCTGCAGATCGCCCAGGCGCTCTACGAAAAGCACAAGGCCCTCACCTACCCGCGGACCGACTCCCGTTATCTGCCCGACGACTACGTCGCGACCACGGCCGGAACGCTCGAGAAGATTTCGAAGGCCTCGGGCCGCAGCGTCACGGATCTCCCCGCCCATGCCGCCAAGGCCCTGAAAGACCGCCTCGTGACCGGTTCGAACCGCCGCGTTTTCAACGGCGCCAAGGTCAGCGACCACTTTGCCATCATCCCCACCGGCCAGATCCCGCTGAATCTCGATGAGGCCGAGCAGAAACTTTACGACATGGTGGCCCGGCGTTTCATCGCCGCCTTCTATCCGCAGGCCGAGTTCGAGAACACGACCCGCATCTCCACGATCGGAAACGACCAGTTCAAGAGCGAAGGCAAGATCCTCGTCGAACCGGGCTGGCTCGCCGTCTATGGCAAGACCGCCGACGTCGCCATCCCCGCCGAATCCGGTGACGACGAGGAGGATGAAAACAAGAAGGGCGAGCGCCAAATCGTGCCGGTGAAGCCGGGCGAAGCGGCCGACCTCAAGCGCATCGACGTCCTTGAGAAAGTCACTCGACCGCCGGCACGCTACAATGAAAGCACCCTGCTCTCCGCGATGGAGACCGCCGGCAAGCGCGTCGATGACGAAGACCTCCGGGATGCCATGTCCGAGCGCGGACTCGGCACACCCGCGACGCGGGCGGCCATCATCGAAGGTCTCATTCTCGACAAATACATCACCCGCGACGGACGCGACCTCTTTGTCACAACCCGTGGCATGCGCCTCATCGAGCAGCTCCACAACATGGAGATCGGCCTGCTCACCTCGCCCGAAATGACCGGCGAATGGGAATACAAGCTCAAGCAGATGGAGCAGGGCAAGCTCGATCGCAAGACCTTCATGCGCGAGGTCCGGGATCTCACGAGCAATGTCGTCGCGACCGCGAAGGACTACGCCCGCAACGCCGTCGAGCGCGAGTGGCCCGAGTTCCCGGTCCCCTGCCCTGTGTGCGGCGCGCCCTCGCTCGGACAGGACGACGGCCGCTACAAGTGCAAGCAGCCCGATTGCAAATTCTCCCTTTCCAAGGTGGTCGCGAGCCGCCCGCTCTCCGAAGACGAGGCGAAGACCTTGCTCAAGAGCAAGCATGTCGGCCCCCTCACCGGCTTTGTGAACCGCTTCAAGATGCCTTTCGATGCCGCCATCGAATTGCAGGATGACAAGAAGACCGGACTCAAGGCTTCTTTCGTCTTTGAGAAATCTCCCGAGGAGGAAGCCGAGGCCGAGGCCATCCTTCCCGAGAACCGTCTCTGCAAGTGCCCGGCCTGCGAAAAGGGAAACATCTACGAGACCCCCGGCAGCTACATCTGCGACCGCCGCGTCTCCGGAGACGGCTGCAAGGCCCGTCTCGCCCGGGAGATGTGCAAATTCCCGATTCCTCGGGAGCAGGCCATCAAGTATTTCACCGAAGGCAAGACCGACGTGATCGACAAGTGGATCAGCAAGAAGGGCCGCCCCTTCGCCGCCGCCCTTGTCTGCAACCTGAAGGGCAAGCGCATGCTCGCCTGGGATTTCCCGCCGCGCGAAAACGCCAAGGGGAAGACCGCCAAGGTCGCCGAAGACGGTGCCTCGCCTGCCAAGAAGACGGCGGCGAAAAAGGCTCCAGCCAAGAAGGCGGCCAAAAAGAAGGTGGCATCGAAGTGACTCGTGGCATGGGCTTCCAGCCCATGCGGTCGGTGGACACGACGCACCGCCTTTCGATCCGTCTATCAGCGTTTCAAACCGGGCGACGATGCCTCGGCAGGATGCCCATGCCACTCACCCAGCCCTCTTCGTTCAGGGCTTCAGCTCCACGTTCGCCACCCCATCTCGTCCGGGAGCGAAGAGATTGTTCGCGAAACGCAGGCCTTTCGGTCCATCATCGCCGCCGGCGATGATGACGGCATAACGGTAGCGGGGCTCGCCGATGCAATCGACGACGTTGCCCTGCATGAGAACGTCCCTCAGCGGTGGATCATCCGCCTCTTGCCCGTTGTCGAACTTGAAGGGAGATCGCTCTTTCCCCCAGATCCACGAGGCATCGCCGTGGCCGAATTGGGAAATCAAGTTGTTGGCGATGATCGATCCGCCGTCGGGGTTGTCCGCATCAGCACCCGCGCCCGGCATCAGGCCGATCGCCCAGAGACTGTTGCGCGTGAACTGATTGCCCGTGATGAGGACATTGCGCGAGCCGTGCATCGCCTTCATCCCGATGAAGGCATTGCTGACAATATTGTTCGAGACGATGACATGGTCGCAATGCAGGTCGATCCCCTGCGCAGCATTCGCGACGTGATTGCCGAGAATACGGGTGAGATCGCTCGTCTTCGGCGCCGTCACGATGATGGCCGAGCCCTGCTGCCAGTTGTCGGTGTAGTTCGCGTCCCACGCCGCCTGGTTCAAGATTTTTCCCTTCACCTCATTCTTCTTCACGAAGTCGCCGAGACCGTGAGCCTTTTTCACCGCCTCGGTCGGCACGAGCCGTTCCTCGACGACGCGATTGCCTTCGATCAGCGTGCCAACACTGTAGGAGACGCTGATCCCGGTGCCATCGGTGCAGCGAAAGGCGTAGCCCCAGTCCTCGCTCGCGGTGCGGTCGTCGATCGAGACGCGCATGTAGTTGCGCACGAGGCAACGGCTGATACGAGAATCGCGGCATTCGCGCAGGGTGATCGTTCCGGCGCGGGACTGGTTATCGATGATGCGGACATTCTCGATGGCGAGATCAACGCATTGAATGGCGATGATCGCCTCTCGATCCGTCTCGGTCTTTCCTTCCGGTCGGGTCAGGGTGAGATCGCGGATCACGACAGCGGACGCCTTTTCGATCTCGAGGTGCGGGTGATTCGGATTCGTCTGAATGATGCGGCCGGGGCCGAAAAGACCGCCACCCTCCCCACGCACCCTGATCTTTTCCGAGATCGGATGATCGCCAGCCGGCACGAAAACCTGACGGTCGGGATTCGCATCAAGCGCGGCCTGGATCGAGGGATAATCAGTCACGGCGGGCTGCGCGGCGTCCCCACGAAATAGCCCTACCAAAACAACAAAAACGCATGCGGGAATTTTTTTCATTTAGCGCGGATATCGCTCCCATGCCGGCTTTCCGGCCGGATCGATCGCGTAGAGATACGCGGTGTGGTTGAAAGAGTAGAACTCGCCCTGCTTCACCTCGATCCGGCTTTCCCCGCCCTGCTTCATCGCCTTCCGTCCGAAGGGATTTGAGACAAAGACCCCGTAGTCGCGGTTGTGCCACCAGCTCGGATGCGGATTGGCGGAATCGGGCACGAGGAGCACCCCCGCGCGTTTCCCATCGATCTTCTTCGAATAGTCGCACCAATCGGCCGGCTGCCCCCAGGTCGCCGCGGCCGAGGCGAGATGTCCACTGTTGGTAATGAGACCGCCGTTCTTTTCCGTGAGTGGTGTCGCGACCCGAACTCCGAAGCCCATTTCCTCCTGATCGCCGAAAGCGAATCCATCGATCTGCGGTGCGATCCGTAGTTTCCAGTCGAGCCTCCAGCCATCGGGGACACGTGAAAGGAGGAAGGCCCCGAGCACTTTCGCGAGCTTCGTCCCGTCTTCTCCCTGCATCGATGAGACGGTCGAAACGGAGACCCGGTCGGGCGTGACGGCTGGCTCGAGCACGAAGCGCTCGTGCACAATGCGTCCCTTGTTCCGCCAGAAATCATTCCCTGACACATCACCAAACCCGATCCAGATCCCGGGATGCATGTCGGCATGATCGGTGGCGTCTTTGTCAGGATCGGGTGGATGAGTCCGCGTCAGCGGGATTCCGCCCGGAGCGTGGACGTTGGCGAAATAGGGACGCAGAATCCGCTCGTCCGCAAAGACATACTCCGCCACCGGAGCGGCCCCGTCGGTGATGACGAGACGATCCTCCCGCTGCTCGAGTTTGAATTCGCCCGAGATTGCCATCGAGGCGCTCAGGAGGAAAAACGCGAAAAGGGATCGTTTCATCAGAATGAGTGAGCGGCTCGCTGCCGCTTTCTTACTACTTGGCACCGAGGCAGAAGAGATGATCGACGCCGCGAACGAGGAGCTTGCTCCGCAACGGCACGGGAGCGGCTGCGATGCGCTCGCCCATCTCGTTCTGCGAGAGCACTTCCATGCCCGAGTCGCTCACTTTGATCACGGCGACCATGCCGTCTTCGCGCGCGGCGTAAAGGAGGTCACCGGCGAGGATGGGCGATGAGTAATAGTTCGCCGAGGCGCGCGGGATCGCCCCCTTCCACAGATCCTTGCCGGTCTTCACCTCGAGGCAGTGGATCTCGCCGCGGTCGGAGAGCAGGTAGACCTTGCCATCGCGGCCCACCGGAGTGGGGCAATCGGAGCCGAGGTCGTCGCGCTCCCAGAGACGGGCCGTCGCGGTGATATCGCCGCTGCCGCCGAGCTTCACACCCGCGGTGTATTTGGTGCGGCCGTAGGGCACCACGGCGATGCCATCGACGAAAGCGGGCGAAGCGATGACGCGCCACATCGCCTTGTCCTCGGGATTGAAGCCACCGCAGGTCCAGAGCGTCTTACCGTCCTTCGGATCGTGCCCGGTGAGGCGATCGGCTCCCCAGATCACGAGGGTCTCGACTCCATCAATCGTCGTCAGGTAGGGAGTCGTGTAAGATTGGCCCGTTTCCTTTTGCACCGGGAAGGTGCGATCGACTTTCCAGGCCACCTTGCCGTCGGCGGGATTGAGGGCGACGACGTAGGATTCGCCCTCCTGCATCACCGGGATGACGATATTCCCCGCTGCGAAAACCGGAGAACTGCCGAGATCCCACCAGAGGGTGTCTTCACCGAACTGCTCCTGCAAGTTCGTCTTCCAGTTCACCGTTCCTTCATGCGTGAGCGACGCGACCGTGCCGCTCTTGAAATAGACGATGAGGTTTTTCCCGTCCGTGATCGGCGAAGGATTCGAACCGCTCCCGTTCTTGTGTTTTCCGGCGCGCTCCGGCCCCAGCGTCTCGCGCCAGATCTCGGCACCGTTCCAATCGAAGGCGATGATGCCATCTTCTCCCTCGATCCCGCAGGTGACGAAAATGCGATCTTCCCATACGGCGGGCGTGCTGCTGCCGACACCAGGCAGCTTCACTTTCCAGAGCACGTTTTCGGAAGGCGAGAACTTCGTCGGATAGTCTCCCGGCAAGGCCAGGCTGGTGCCTTCCGGCCCCCGCCACTGCGGCCAGTTGGCGGCGGAGAGGGTGGAAAGAGTGATCAATCCGGTGAATCCGATAAGGAAGGTCGTGGGGCTTTTCATGCAGGACGAGACGGATCGTAGCCGAAAAGCCGATGCGGGGAAAGCCTGCATTGGGCCCGGTTTTGCGCCTCAGGGAGGGCGGTTTTCACGACCTGGGGCACAGAGGGCCAATGTGGGATGGATTTCGTGACGCCGGATCCTAACATCCGATTCAATCCGGTCACGACGCTTTGATGCTGGGGAACCTTTGCGAAAGTTCCATTCGCAGACTCATTTCGAAATTCCAGTGAGCCCGTTCAAAATCGTATCTTTGGCTTGTTAGGGTCCCAAGGAGATGCGCCGTCGGAGTGCTTTACCATTCTCCAGGCAACGAAGAAGAGAAGGATCGCCAATATGGCGCTTGTTGCCCCCCACAAAGCGATCGATTCCCGGACTTGGGCGGCCCTGACCTGATCTTCCCACGCATAGGTGAGATAGAAGGCGCGCCAAAAAAACACCGAGATTGCCATGACCAACAAACCGATAAATCCGACGGCGCAACCAAACGGAGATGCTTTGGTGGGAACGTTCACCTCCACATCCTCCCAAATCGGACCACGAACGTCGAGTCCCTTCTAGGGTATCTCGCCGCTGTGCTCCTCCGTCTCCTCTGAGGTTTCCCCGCTCACTCCCTCGCCAACGCCATCACCTCCGCCAACCGCACCGACGCCCCGCCCCTTCTCAGGCTCTCGTCTGCCGCCTCCATGAAGGCGTAGATCTCGAGCGTCGCGGCGGGACTCACGGGCGGGATCTCCGTCTTGAAAAAGCGGCCGATCTCGCGGCAAAGGGCTTCGTAGGAGGGCTCCTCGACGAGGTTCACCACGGCCTTTTCAGCGTGGATGGTGAGACCGTAGGGTTTTGCTCCCTGCAAAAGCCCGCGATAAACGCCGACGCGCCCATCGCTCCAAACGCCGCTAACGATCTCGTGCACGGGGGTTTTCACCCGTGTGACCGACTCGCATCCCGGCCCCATCGCGGTGAAGAGCGCCTCGATCCCGTGGATGCCGTAGAAGAACAGCTCGGGTTGGCCCGCTTGATAGGCGAGCGGCCCCCAACTGGTGACGCCGAGGACTTCTCCCGCCTCGTCGCGCCATCCCGGATCCGTGATTTTCGGACCGAAGCGGGTCGAGGAGGCGGAGAAACAGGCTACCCCCAATCGCTCCGCGAGGTCGTAGAGCGCCACCGCATCGGCAAGGGAACCGGCAACCGGCTTGTCCACAAACACCGGCTTGCCCACATCAAAGAGAGCCTCGGCCTGTCGGAGGTGAATGCGCCCATCGACACTGACGATCATGAGCCGGTCGCTCCGCTCGATCAAGGCCCCGACCGAATCCACGATTTCGACACCGAGGTCTCGGGCCTCGTTCGTGAAACCCTCGATGCGGTCGCGGCTCATCGGAGTGTCACTGCCGTCCGGAAATCCGGCAACGACACGGAACCCGGCGAGGTCGCCCGAGGCTTCGGGATCATGGAACAGCTTCGTGAAAGCCGGGACATGGGAGGTGTCCATGCCGATGAGGCCGATGCGGAGGAATGAGTCATGGGTCATGGGTAATGGGTCACGAGTCATGGGGAGATCAGGGAGTGGAGGCATCCACTTCGAGATAGCTGGATCGGGCGCGCCAGGTTTCGTAGCCGCCGAGGGCGTGATGCTCCGGAGTCGGCAGGTAACCGTGATAGGCGTTGGCGAGGGAGACGACCGTCGCGCCGCGTCGTGAAGTGGCCATGGCGCAATTGGCTCCGTACGGGCAGAAAAGAGCGGCGATAAGAATAGCTTTCATCCACGTTCGGTAGAACCCGCCTCATTCCACCCGCTTCGCCGCCAAATTTGCGATCGCTTCTTTGGTCAGCGCCTCGCGGTAGACCCGCACCTCCCGCATCCTTCCTTTCAAGGTTCCGTTTCTTCCGTCTCCAAGACGCAAGGGAGCCTCGTTCGCAAGATCGTAATCCGCGAGATCCGCCTCGCGGCGGGCGACTTCCTTGCCGTCGAGGTAGAGCGCTATCGATCCGGACGTCTTCACCGCCGCGACATGATGCCAGTTCTCCGAAAGCGAATGCCCCCATTGCACCTGGGTTCCGGTGGCAAAGGAATGGATCACGCCGGAAGGCAGCGTGCTGACAAAAACGCGTCCGTCGTATTCCGCCATGGTCCAAGCCCGGCGGTATTTCACATCGGGGGTCGGATCGAGCCGGGCGAGCCGTTTCCAGTTGGTGCCGCCTTCGTGTTCGTAAACCTCGGCGAGTGGCAGGGTCCCGGCGAGAAAGCGACCGTTGTGGACGAGCATCCCCATCACTTCCAACTCCTCGCCGAGCCGACCGAGGTCGGTCCACCGTTCGATCCCGTCGAAGCGGTAGACCCGACCGCTTGGCCAGGTGCCAACGGTGAGGGCTCCTCCAAGCGACGCGAAAGAATAAGTCTGGGTGTTTTCTCCGAGTCGTCCGCAGTTCGTCCAACCCGCCCCATCGAATCGGTAGACGTGCCCCCCGTCGTAGCTGCCCGCATAGATGGAAGTGTCGTGCACCGTCAGTGGCACGACCCGCTTTGGCACGACCTCATTGGTGGTATTGTCAGGACCTCTCGGAACTGGCAGACTCGTCCATTGAGTCCCGCCCTCGTAGCGGAAGAAGCCCGCCGGTTTGTAGAGCGAGGAAGCGTGCAGCTTCCCTTCATGCACGACGAGTCCGCCGACGGCCTCCGTATCGGGGAGCTGGCCGCAATCGATCCACTGATTCCCTCCCCCGTAGCGGAAGACCTTTCCTCCCGGTATCTGATTCTCCGACTCCGGCAAGGACGACCCCGCCACCCGATATTTCCCCGTACCGGCATACAAGGCGCCATCGAAGACCGCGAGGGCCGTGACGCTGTTCGAGCCATCGGGTGCGCCGCAGTCGATCCAGCGATCGGACCCATCGTAGCGATAGATGCGTCCGCGCTCGCCTCTTCCTGGCTCGCAGGTGCCGGCGTAGAGCGCGCCGTCATGCACGGCGAGGGCGAAGGCAAAGAGTGCTTGGCCGGGACGACCGCACGCGGTCCATTCGGAGTCGCGGTGGTCGTCGATCCCGAACTGGAGATGACGCCAGTTCGCCTGGTTCGAGGTGACCCCAGGATTGCTTTTCAAGGTGAGATGAAATCCGCGACGTTTTGCAGGATCATACCGGCTCACCAGATCGCCTCCCGGACCCGCATCGGCCTTGAGCCAAAGAGCCAGGGTGAAGTCGCCCTTTTCGAAGGCAACCGATTCCGTGGAGGGGACGGTGACCGGTCCGGTGACTTCCTTCCAAAACGCGGCGGGTTCGGCGGCGGAAAGAGGCAAGGCGGCCAACAGAGCCGGAAGGAATCGTTTCATGGGATGATGCGACATCATGCCGAACGATGACTTCGCCCGGCAAGCACGCGTTCCGCCGCGATGGCGTGCGCCGCGGACGCCACCTCACATCCGCTCCACATCCACCTCGACGCACAGGGTCTGCGTCCCCGTGCCGAGGAAGATGCCCTTGAGAGGCTGGACGTCGAAGTAGTCGCGCCCGTGGCAGATCTTCACGTGACGGGAGGCGGGGAGAAGATTGTTGGTCGGATCGAATCCCACCCAGCCGGTCGCAGGAGTCCAGGCTTCGACCCAGGCATGGCTCGCATCGGCTCCCTGGAGCTTCACCTTTCCGGGAGGCGGCAGCGTCTCGAGGTAACCGCTGACATACCTCGCGGGAATGCCGATGGAACGCAGGGCCGCGATCATCACGTGGGAGAAATCCTGACAAACCCCCGCACGTTGTTGCATCACGGTCTCGAGAGGTGTGCCGGTATCGGTCGCACCCGGAACATACTTGAACTCCTTGAAAATCCGCCCCATCACCTCGTTGACGAGCCCCATCGTCTCCCTTCCGGGCACGAGCGAGGGTGCGAGAAAATCGGCCACCGAGGCGAAGGAAGGAAAGGCCGGAGTGGGCCGAAGATAGTTGCCGAGCCGCACCCCGGAAGCGTCCTTCTCTCCCGGTGTCACGACGAGGCCGTCCCACGCGATTCCCGAATCCGGTAGATTGGCGGGGTAGTCGGGTCGCAAGACGGTGGTGGTGGCAATGACCTCAAGGAAGTCGTGCGACTGCTCGATCGAAAAATAGTTGGTGATGTTCCCGAAGCAATCGCGGCGTTCCGCCCGCACTTTCGGTTCGGGGAGGACCTCGATGCAATGGGCGAGCGTCTCCTGCCCCTCGTCCTCGCGCGGACGGAGGTGGGCGAGGCTGTGATAAAGATCGATCCGGCCCGAATAGCTGTAGGCGGTGCGGTGGCGGATGCGGTAGCGGACCATGTTCATCGCGTCTCTCCGGAATCAACCGTGGTAGCCGACATGGCTGAAGTAGGTGGTGGTGATGTAATCGTGCAGCTCGTTGAGGCGGAGGCGGACCGAACGCAGGAAGACGAGCGATTCCTGCCTCTTGGCGGGACCGAACTCCTCTTCGTCTTCGAGCCGGACGAGGAAACTCGCGAGCTCCGCGCGGAGCGGAGCAACTCGCTCGTGCGGCGGAGCGCTCCGGGCGGGTGTCTTCAGCTTCCTGAGGACGCTCTCGAGACGCTCGAGAAGATAACGCATGGAACGTGGATAGTCTTCCTCACCGAGCAACAATCTCAGGGCGAAATCGGTCGTCGGCACGGAGTGGAACTTGGTCTGGTAGGTCCCCAGGCTGTCGGAAACGAAAAGGACGGACTCGTTCAGCAGCGTGCCCATGGGAGCAGGCTCGTCGACCTCGAGGATGAAGGCGAGCAGGCTCACGAGGATGGACATCCGCTCGATCCGGCACCCGGCGTCGAGGAGACCCCAGGCCTCGTCCCTCGTCATGGAGTCGAGATTCAATCCGTGGAAGGCGGCGAGGTGGAGGGCGAGATTCTGCAGCTCGTTTTCATAGCGATAGGGCGATTCGAACTCGCCCGCCGTGCCGGCGAACCATCGGTTTCGCGCCGACTCGATCGCGAGGATGGAAGTGAGCGACCACTCCTCCCGCGCCGCCATACTGGCGCGGTAAAAACGGCTCACGTTCGGCCCCACGCCGGCCGGACAATTCGGATCCGAGAGAATGAGCGAGAGGCGTTTGTCAGGGTCGGTGACCTTCTTGATCAGGGAATCGGCCTCAAAGACGCGAAAGAGGGCCTCAACGAGCGTCTTCTCGTGCTTCGCCTCGAGATTGCGTCCGTAGGAGAAGCCGGCAGTACGTCCGGTGACGAGGCGGTTGGCGAAACGGGCGATTGAGTCGGTGCGCTCTCCGTAGCGACCTGCCCAGTAGAGGTTCTCACCGCGCCGACTCGGCACGACCTCCGGACTGATGACGCGCGACTGCTCGAGACGGCGCTCGATGCTGATGGGCGCGTCAGGCGCGAGCGAGCGGACCCAGATGTCCTTCGACTCGCCCGACTCGCGCGTGGAGATAATGACGCCCTCGGCGGTGCTGACACGTCCGAGGCCCCCGGGCATGACGTGGGGTTCGCCCTTGGAGTCGAGGAAAGAGAAGCTCCGCATCACCGCGCCGCGCGGCACGAGACCGCCCACCTGCGAGGTCGGCACGGTGGAGATCTGCAACTCTTCCTGACCGACATACCGTTCCGGATCGGCCTCGATACGGGCACGGAGTTCGGCCAGATCGACCGCCGAGAGCCTCTGTCCATAGCGAGTGCGGAAGTCACGATGGTGGCCGACCGACTTGATGACCATGCCGTTGAGATTCTCGAGCACGTATTTCTTCGAAGCTGGGTCGCCGCACCACCAGGTCTCCGCCGGGGAAAGAATGAGATCCTCTCCGAGCAACTCCCGGCAGAGCCTGCCGAGGAAGGGGAACAACCCCGGACTTTGCAGGATCTCGGCCCCGGGATGGCTCGCGACCGCCACGGTTCCCCGGCGGATCGCCTCGAACATTCCCGGCACACCCTCGGCGGTAAGCCGCCAATTCGCTTCGAGCGGGTCGAGGTCGCGGCCATGGGTGACCTTCCAAATGACATCGACGGGCATGAGTCCGCTGAGGGCCTTCAACCACACACTGCTGTTCCGCACGGTGAGATCGGAGGGAAGAACCCGCGTGATGCCGCAGTAGTTGGCGAGGAAGCCAATCTCGGAACTCTCGCTGCCATGATCCGAATCGAGGATGACGATGCGGGAGTTCTCGGCGCCATTGGGAGATCGCTCCGCAAGGTAATTGAACCATTCGTTGAAGAAATATCCGATGCGCCGGACCTGGCAGCGTCTGAAGAGATTCGGCAGGACGCGGTTCACGACGGTGCGATTCTCAAGCGCGACGCCGAGTCCATAAGGACAATCAAACCGGCTATTGAGAATATAGGTGCTGCCGCCCGACCCACGGGCGAGGTCGAAGGCGGTGAGGCCGAGACCGATGATGCGGTTCCCCGGTGGGCAATCATGAAGGGCGCGGAGGAAGCCACGGTGACCCAGAATGATCGATGCCGGAACCAATCCTCGATCGAGCAATGTCTGGGGTCCGTAGAGATCCGAGAGAATCGCGGAAGAGAGCCGCAACATCTGGGCGACACCCGTCTCGATGCCACGCCATTCATCGGGAGAAAAGATCCAGGGAATGGGATCGAGCGACCACTGGGTCTCCTCGCCCCGGTCGGGACGATAGGCGAGACCCCGGTCGCGGGAAATTCGAAGGGCAACCTCGCGCCACTCCGCCAGTCCCTCGACCCCGTGACGCTGGTAGGACTCGAAGAATTCGCCCCATCCCGACACGGGGATGCCGTCGGGGCGCAGCGCCTCGTCACGGATGCCCGCTCCGGCCCGATACAGATCAGGAGGTACGTTCACGTTGATGAGACCCAATGAGGGCGTCGCGATCCCACTCATCGGCAAAGCTAGTCCATTTCATCGACTTGCAAATAGGAAGGGCGGCGCAAATCCAAAGTTTTCGGGAATTCATAACTGATCGACTCCGGAGGGACGACGAGGATTTCAGCCCCGCCAAGGTTCAGCTCGAAGTGAGGTGGAGGAGCATAAGAAGGCCCGCCCCGTCCCCGTCCGACCGCAGCCGTCTCGATCACTCCGGCACTATGTCCCTCGTTCCAGAATCTCGCCACCCGGCGCGATTCGGCCTCGCGGGCATTCACCGGGAAGGTCTCGTAGCTGCGACCGCCCGGATGGCTCACGTGATAAACACAACCGCCCAGAGAGCGACGGTTGAAGGTATCGACGATGTCGAAGACGAGCGGCACCTGTGCCCCGATCATGGGATGAAGGGCCGAAGGTGGATCCCAGGCCTTGAAGCGGACCCCGCCAACCCATTCGCCGTTGCGGCCGGAAGGATTCAGCGGCACGCGATGGCCGTTGCAGAGAATGACGTGACGCCCTTCGGTGAGACCGTTGACCCGCACCTGGAGCCGCTCGAGCGAGGAATCGACGAATCTCGCCGTCCCTTGGCTGGTCGATTCCTCACCGAGGACGTGCCAGGGTTCGAGCGCGCCACGCAATTCGAGATCAATGCCGTGATGATGCACCGCCCCGAACTTCGGAAAGCGGAACTCAAGGAAGGGACGAAGCCATTCACTCTCAAATGCGATCCCGCCCGCCTTGAGATCCTCGCAGACATCCTCGATATCCTCCCAAACATAGTGGGGCAGCATGAAACGGTCGTGTAATCCCGTGCCCCATCGCACCGAGGAATGGCGGTAGGGTTTTTCCCAGAAAAGCAGGATGAGGGAACGCACGAGAAGGCTCTGCACGAGGGCCATGCGCAGGTGCGGCGGCATCTCGAAGGCGCGGAGTTCGAGGAGCCCGAGTGATCCGCTGGCCGAATCGGGAGACGCCAGTTTGTCGATGCAGAACTCGGCCCGGTGGGTGTTGCCCGTGAGATCGGTGAGAAGATGCCGCATGATGCGATCGACCATCCACGGGGAATCGACGCCGCGCCGGAGCGCCGCCAAGGCGATATCGAGCTCGAAAAGACGGTCGTCGCGAGACTCATCGACCCGCGGAGCCTGACTCGTCGGGCCGATGAAAAGACCGGAGAAGAGATAGGAAAGGCCGGGGTGGTTCTGCCAGTAGGCGACGAGACTCGCGAGGAGATCGGGGCGCCGCAGGAAGGGACTGTCGGCCGGAGTCTTGCCCCCAATGACCACGTGGTTTCCGCCACCCGTGCCACTGTGCCGACCGTCGAGCATGAACTTCTCAGCGCCAAGCCGGGCGAGCCTAGCCTGCTCATAGAGCGTCGTCGTGCGCGACACCAACTCGTTCCACGAAGCCGAAGGATGAATGTTCACTTCGATAACCCCGGGGTCCGGCGTCACCTTCAACCGCTCGATGCGGGGGTCGTAAGGGGCTTCATATCCTTCGATCACCACTTTGAGATTGGCCCTCGTCGCAGCCATTTCCACGGCGGCGAGCAACTCGAGATAAGCTTCGAGCGTCGCGGTCGGCGGAAAGAAGACATGGATTCTCCCCTCGCGCATCTCGACGGCGAGAGCGGTTCGCGACACCCATCCATCGTCCACCATCGGAGGGACCGAGTCATAGACGCTCAGCGGGTCGGGAGCGAGATCGGGAAAGACGTCCTTCAGCGGCATGCGTTCGTTGAGAATGTCCTCCTTCGTCGCCTTGCGGATCGAGTCGAGTGGCAGGCGAAAGCCCATCGCAGAAGAGCCCGGGATCAGATAGAGATTGCCACGCTTCAATTGCCAGCGCACGCCCGTCCATCGTTTGGTGGTTTTGTGATGGTAGACCGGTAGAACATAGCCACTGGGGACCTCGAGCCCGCGCTTCCCGAGGACGGCAAGAGCGCGACGTTCGAGAGAATCATCCTCCGAGGCCTCCGTCTCCGTCTCAAAATGGGGCAAGGTCGAGGCGCGCCAGCGGTAGTATTCGACATCCTCGAGCGCCGGGATGGCACAATCCTGCGGAATCCCCAACACCTCCGCGATGCCCCGCGCGAGAATGCCGGGCTCCTCGTAACCGTAGCTCCCGGGCTTGGAGGGATCGGCGAGGGTCGTGATCGAGCGCCACATGGGATAGCCGTCTTTCCGCCAGAAAATCCCGTAGGCCCAGCGTGGAACCGGCTCACCGGGATACCACTTCCCTTCCCCGAACCAGATCATGCCCCCGGGGGCGAAGGCGTCGCGAAGACGCCAGGTCAGATCGATCGCCCGGGTGCGTTTCAGATCACCGTCGGCGGTGGTGTTCCACTCGTCGCCATCCATGTCGTCGATGGAAACAAAGGTCGGCTCGCCGCCCATCGTAAGTCGCACGTCACCTTTGACAAGACGGGCATCGACGGCGTGGCCGAGCGATTCGATCGCGGTCCACTCGTCCTCGGAATAGGGCCTGGTTACCCTCAGTTCCTCATGGAGACGGGTCACGTCATTGGCGAAATCAAATTCCGTTTCGCAGGGTTCCACCGCTCCCGTCACGGGCGCCGCGCTCGATGGTTCGGGCGTGCAGGCGAGTGGAATATGCCCCTCTCCCGCGAAGAGTCCCGAAGTCGGATCGAGCCCGACCCAGCCGGCCCCTGGCAGATAGACCTCGGTCCAGGCATGCAGGTCGGTGAAATCGCGTGTCGGCCCCTCGGGGCCCTCGATCGGCTTTTCATCGGGAACCAGTTGCACGAGGTAACCCGAAACAAACCGAGCCGCGAGCCCCATCGTGCGGAAGAGCTGCACGAGGAGAAACGCGGAGTCGCGACAAGAGCCCGACTTCAGTGAAAGCGTCTCCCCGCAAGTCTGCACCCCTGGCTCCATGCGGATCTGGTAGCCCACCAGTCCCTGGACGCGCTGGTTCACCGAGACCAGAAAATCGATCGTGCGGATCGGATCCTTTGGCTTCAGCTCGCGGGCCAGTTCATCAAGCCCCTCCGCCATGTCACTGCGCACAAGATAGGGTGCCAGCTCCGCGAGGAGCCAGTCCTCGTAGGCAAAGGGAACCTTCTCAGCCGCCTCCTCGAGAAAGAAGTCGAAGGGATTGATCGACGTCATCTCGGCCACGAGATCGACGACAATCTCGAGCTTCTTCGTTTTCTCGGGGAAAACGAGACGGGCGAGGTAGTTCCCGAAGGGATCCTGCTGCCAGTTGATGAAATGGTCCGCCGGCTCGATCCGCAGCGAATACGAAAGGATGGGAGTCCGGCAATGGGGAGCCGGCTTCAGCCTGACGATATGGGGAAACAAGGAGATCTCCTTGTCGAAGTGATAGGTCGTTCGATGATAGAGCGCCGCTTGGATGGACATGAAAACCTCTTATCTGTTGCTACTCATTGACGCGAAACACCGCGTCACTGTTGCTGTTGTTGCTGCTGCATGCTCACCTGGGCCTGCATGCGGCTGTTGACGTAATCCTCCGGGCTCGCCGGTGGCGCGTCGCGGCGCAGGAGGAAATATCGCTGGGAGATGTCGAATCCGACCCGGTTCAGGTCGCGCTGAAGCGAATCGACATAGTCGTGCAATCCGAGTTGGCCGATTTCCTCGACTCCGGCAAAATTGAGACGGGCGAGGAGCGCCCCCGTGGCACGCTCGGCCTCATTCAGATATTCCCCCTCGTCGGTGTCCGAGATCTGGTGGAGGAGCTCGTCCATCTTTCGCACGCAGAAGCGCACCGAGCGCGGGAAGGTGGTCGAAAAGAGCAAGAGCATCGAAGCGTTGGCGGCATCGACTTCGCCCCCAAAGCGGTGCCGGTATTCCGCGGTCGCGCTGCAGGCCCGCAGCATCGTATTCCAGGCCGGAGCCGCCTCGTGGACCGGCAGGAAGTGCGGGAGATCCACGATCCGGCTCGTCTTGTCAGCGCGCTCGATGTATTCGCCGAGTTGCACGAAAGCCCACACATCCGTCCGCGGCAGCGAGGTGTTGACGATGCCGCGAAAAAGGAGGGAAGACCGCACCGTCGCTTCGCAGATGCGGCTGTGCCGGTCCGGATCCGACTCGGAGATCTGCTTCAGATCGAGCCAGAGGGCGTTGAGCTCAAGCCACATCTCTTCCGAGATCTGATCCCGGACAGCCCGGGCATTCTCCCGGGCTTGAAAAACGCAGTTGATGACACTGTCGGGATTATCCTTCGAACTCACCATGTAGGTGACGACATCCTCATTCGAGTTCTCATCCCCCATCGACGTGACTTCGAGGAGAGGATGCCACTCGTGTTCTCCGGTCAGCCCCGAGGTGGCATCCAGCAGCTCATTCTGATGCGCGGTGACGAGACGGGCGAGATTGTCGGCCCGCTCGATCGAGCGGCTCATCCAGTAGAGGTTTTCAGCGACGCGAGAGAGCATTTTTGGTGAACGGTGATCAGTGGTCAGTAATCGGTGCGTGTGGTCATCGGCGGTCGGTTTGGGTCAGCTGTTCGTTGAATACGGATTACTGATTACCGACCACTGATCACCCTCTTTTCCTTATCGATCCGTCTCAACGGGCGGCGTGGCGCGTAGCACCCAAGTGTCCTTGCTGCCGCCACCTTGCGACGAATTCACGACGAGCGATCCCTTGCGCAAAGCGACGCGGGTGAGGCCTCCGGGGATCACGACGGTCTCCTTGCCGGTGAGAACGAAGGGGCGCAGGTCGATGTGCCGCCCCTCGAGCTTGCCATCGCAGAAGGTGGGGTGACGCGAGAGCGAGATC
Source organism: Akkermansiaceae bacterium UBA5020 (assembly GCA_002396885.1). GTDB lineage: Bacteria > Verrucomicrobiota > Verrucomicrobiia > Verrucomicrobiales > DEV007 > Arctic95D-9. The sequence goes on along the minus strand of DGXY01000001.1, from coordinate 46,831 downwards.
ACGGGCTGGGCGATGTAGCCGCGCGGATTCGCCCTCACCTTGTCGCGGAAATCGGCGACCTCCTCCTTCGTCGCGGCGGGCCCGATCAGCATTCCGTAGCCTCCCGCCTCGTCGACAGCTTTCACGACAAGATTGTCCATGTTCTCGATCATGTAGGTCAATTCATCAGGACGACCTCCCAGATAAGTCTCGATGTTAGGGAGAACTGGCTCCTCCGACAGATAGAAACGGATCATGTCGGGCACATAGGCGTAGGTCGCCTTGTCGTCCGCCACCCCGGTCCCTACGGCGTTGACGAGCGTGACGTTGCCCGCCCGATAGGCGCGCATGAGATCCGGCACCCCGAGAATGGAGTCGCGACGGAAAAAGCGAGGATCGAGGAAATCGTCGTCGATGCGTCGGTAGATCACGTCGACCTGGACGAGCCCGCGGGTCGTGTGCATGTAGACGCGGTCGTTTTCAACGAGGAGGTCGCGGCCTTCCACGATCTCGATGCCCATCTGCTGGGCGAGGAAAGTGTGCTCAAAGTAGGCGCTGTTGTATTGGCCGGGCGTCAGGAGCACGCAGACCGGGGTATCCTGCTGCCGTGGCGAGACGGACCGCAGCGTCTTCAGCAACTCCGTCGGGTAATCGGCGACCCGTTCGACATTGAGCTTGCGGTAGAGGTCGGGAAAGGTCCGCTTCATCGCGAGCCGGTTCTCGAGCATGTAGGAGACACCCGAGGGACAGCGCCCGTTGTCCTCGAGGACACAGTAGCGCCCGTCGTTGTCGCGGATCAGGTCGGTTCCGCAGATGTGGATGTAGGTGTCGTGCGGCAGCTTGACCCCGGCGAATTCGGCGCGGTTGTGCTTCGAGGTCTTGATCAACTCCTCGGGCACGATCCCTTCCTTGAGGATGCGCCGGTCCGAATAGATATCCTTGAGGAACAGATTGAGCGCCTGGATGCGCTGCCGCAGCCCCTGCTCGATCATCGCCCATTCGTCGGCGGGGATGATGCGCGGAACCGGATCGAAGGGAAAGATCCGCTCCGTCCCCTGACCATCGGAATAGACCGTGAAGGTCACTCCCTGCTTCAGGAAGGTACGCTCGAGCGAACGCAGGCTCGACTTCATCCGATCATCCGAGAGATTGGCGAAGTAATCCGCCGTCTCCCGGTACATCGGACGGACGGAGTTGTCCTCTCTCGCGAAGGTTTCGTCGAAGAAACCCTCCACCTCATAATGCTCGAACTGTTCTTTCACCGGCTCTTACTTAGCAGATTGGATGCCAATCTTTTAGGGGCAAACCACAGGTGCCCAATCCGATGCGACGGAGATCGCGAGATGCGCAGAACTCCCCTGCCTCATCCATCGCGGAGAAATCCGCGCTTGTCCAGAAAAGGTCGCCTACCAAGCCGCCCGGTAGACGCCCTCGAGCATCGCCGCATCCACCGCCACGGGATTGAAGCGGGCGGTCCATTGGGCGGCCGCCTCTTCCGCGAGCTGCGGGATCATCGCTTCGTCCACGCCAAGATCGCGCAGGGTTAGATCCATGCGGCATACCGCCAGATGCTCGCGAACCCTTGCGGCAAGGTCGCCCTCGTGGAGCGAATCATAAATGGCGGCGGCTTCCGCCCCGACCCGGTTAAAGGCGATGACATGGGGCAGCATCGTCCCCACCGCCTGTCCGTGCACCGTAGCAAAATGGGCGGTAAGAGGATTGGCACAGGAGTGCGCGATCCCGAGCATCGAGTTCTCGATCGCCGTGCCGGCGAAGGCGGCACCAAGCTGCATCCGGGCTCGCGCCTCGATATCGCCGGGTTCGGCGAGGACGCGGGCGATCCCCTCGTCGAGAAGCTGCCAGGCGGCGCGCGCGTAGGCCGAGGAAATCTCGTTGCGTTTGTTGCAGACCGCCGTCTCGAGGGCGTGGGCGATCGCATCGATGCCGGTGTGGGCTGTCACCGCCACGGGCATCGTGAGGGTCAAGGCCGGATCGAGGATGGCCACGGCCGCCGCGGCCTTGGGATCGCCACAGGCCATCTTAGCATGCGTCTCGGCATCGGCAATGAGGGCGAAACTCTGACACTCGCTTCCCGTGCCCGAGGTCGTGGGGATGGCGATGAAAGGGAGCATGGGTTGCGCCGCTTTTCCGACGCCCCAGTAATCCTGCATGCGACCACCATTGCTGACGATGAAATTGCAGCCCTTGGCCGTGTCGAGACTCGAGCCACCGCCAAGCCCGACGATGAGGTCGATCCCTTCGGCCCTTGCGATCGCGACACACGCATCAACATCCTCCGTCGTGGGATTCTCCCGGACCTGATCGTAAATCGCGACCGTGAGTCCGGCCCCGAGCAAGGACTCGCGGGCGCCGGAGACAAAACCGGTCCGCGCAAGACCGGGGTCGGTCACGATGAGCGCCCGGCGTGCGCCGAGCGACGCGGCTTCCTGACCCAGCGTGGCGAGCTTTCCCGGACCAAAAACGACCCTTCCTCCGGCGCTGTGACGGAAGTCCAGCACCCATTCGGGCAGGTTCATTCCCGCGCAGAGGGACTCGATCGAAAGGGGGTCGGCCGGCATCGGGGAGACCCTAACGTGTCACGCGATCTCCGCAATCTGGAATGAACGGCGCGAATACAGGAACTCAAACAAGTTGCCTTCGTGCGGCTGATCCCACTTGATCCGGTTCGTCGGCACGTTGCCGATGTTGAGCCGGTCGATGTGGGGGCAGTCGAAGAGGCGGTTGATCCACTCGATATCCTTTGTCACCGCAGTGACAACGAGGGAGTAGCCGATCTTGTCGAGCATCTCCGCCTGCGGGCACTCGACGACACTGGCGAAGGGAAAGAGAAATTCGCGGATCGCCAGCTCCTGGTCGAAGGAATTCACCCGGATCAGCGTCGGCTGGAGGTAGTTCATCCCGTCGCGCTGATGGAAACGCTCGCCTTCGCGGAATTGGGCCGTGACATCGACGGCCCCGCCCGACTTGATCCCCTTCTCCACCGCGTCGTTGATCCACTCGGCGAACATGGGATTGGCGAAGCCCGAGAGCTTGGCATTCGGATCGTCCTGCGCGAGCGGCTTGATCTCGGCGAGGCGCTTCGCCACGGCGGTGGCAATGGCGTCGCCATGACGTGGCACGACGATGGTCGAGGTGCAGATACAACTGCGCCCCGAGTTCGCAGAAACGGACTCGACGATGGTGTCGAGGTATTTCTCCCAGTGATCGATCTCGTCCTCGCCGATCAGGATCTTCGAGTAGCCCGTGCCGTGGACCTCGATCCGTTCGTCGTTCTCGTATTGCTTCACGGTCGAGTCGTCGCCGAAGAGCATGACGCGTCCGGCGCGCCGGATGATGGTGCCGGAGCCATCGTGCTGAGTCGGATACAAGCTGAAGGCCTCGGCCGGAGCACCCGCCTTGATGAAGGCCTGGATGATGCGCCAAGGGGTCCAGGGCTCCTCACGACCCGGCTTCAACAACACCGGAACCTTCATCGCGATCGCCGGGATCCAGAGCGCGTTCACCGCGGGCGAGTTGCTTGGAAGAATCACTGCGAGCTCGTTCGTCGTCGCCGAAAAGCTCACCGGAGCCCCGCCCTGCTCGCCATAGCCCTTGTCGAGCACGGCCCAGTCGAGTCCACGGGTAAGACCACGGAAAATCGTATCGATGTCCGCAAAGATCCCGCCGAGGCGCTTCATGTTCATGCGGATGAGCGCATGTGGCAGCCCGCTCGTCGAAGCGAGCGAAAGGACGTAATCCTCCGGCGACTGCATCGCTCCCTCGGTGCCGACGGGAAGCGCGTCGTTGAGGAAAATCTCGCCGGCCTTCTTTGTGATTTCGACGAGTTCCTGACAGGAGAACTTCTTCAGGGCGGCCCGGGCCGATCCCATCTTGTGGAGATCGTATTTGATCATGTCCGCGCAGGCGAAACTGATCTCGGCGGCGGCTTGGTCAGTGCCAAGCTTCGGCACCGTCTGCACGTCGAGAGACTTGTGGATGCGGCCTTGCCGGAGGATGGGAATGTGGGGAGCGCTCATGGGTGTATTTTCATACTCCTACTCCTACCTCATACTCCTACTCGATAGGGAGGAGGAGCGTTCAGGTGCGTCGAGTTTGAGTAAGAGTAAGGGTAAGAGGTCGAAGTAAGAGTAAGAGGTTCGGATCAATAAACACCCTCGATCACCTTGCCGGTCAGTGCTCCAAACGGACGCACGTCCCCTACCCCGTCCCAGGGATACTTCGCATGGGGTTCGCGGCGGATCGCCTCGTCGCGCTCGAGGAAGCGCGGCATGAAGAACTCGTGAGTGAGCGTGGTCAGTTCGACGCGTCCGTATTCACCGTAGCCCTTCGTGATCTCGGTCTTTTCCGCATCGACGATGCGGAGGACAGCGCGAGGCTGCGGCGCGTAGTAGGTCACCGAATAGTTGTTCGCCTTGAGCTCTTCCGGAACGGAAACGGCGAGACCCATGAGGGTGTTGCCGTAGGTCGGCACGAACTGGGCCTTGTCTTCGAGCACTTCTTCCTGGAGGAACCGCACGTATTCGGGTGTCATCGAGGTGCCGCCGCAGAAACAGCCCTTGATGCCATGACTCGAGATGGAGATGCGTTCGCCGATCGAAGCGAGAAGTCGAGGGGTCGTGAAGATGCACTTGATGTCGCGGTGCTTGATGATCTCCACGGCCTGCTCCATGACGTGGGCCTGGTAGCGCTCGGCCTCTTCGTAAGCCTTGCGGGCGATCACTTTTTTGACCCAGCGGGGATCGCAATCGACGTGGTAACAGCTGCCCCCGCGGAAATTCGCGAGGTGCTCGACGGCAAGGCGGAGACGACGCGGGCCGGTCGGCCCCACCATGATCCAGTTGCCACCCTTGGGGAAAAACTCGTCACTGAGTCCGTGGGAAAACTGCTCGTAGTCGTGCTTGTAGTCGTCCCACCCAACCCGCTGCTTCGGCAGGCCAGTGGTGCCGCCGGTTTCGAAGACATTGAAAGGACGACCCTTATAGGCGTTCGGCACAAAACGCTCGTTCTTCTCGTCACGGAGCCATTCATCTTGGAAATGGGGAAACTTCACGATGTCCTCGTAGGTCTTCACCTCTTCACGGGGATCCCAGCCGGCACCCTTTTTCCAGTCGAGCCAGAAAGGGCATCCGGTTTCATCACTGAAGTGCCACGACATCATTTCGCGGACACGTTCGTCGAGTTGTGCTTTGGCTTCGTCGGCGGTCATTTTGGTAGAAGGCTTTCCAGCGCTTGGCTGTGGTGGGTCTGAAGAGAGAAAAAACGTTTCGGGGGAAAGAAGAGGGTCGGTCCCGGGAATCAAGAGGGCTGATTCACCGATTCCGACCCTTCGTGCTTACGAATCTCGTTGAATCAAGGTTTCCCGTAAGCGTAGAGGTGCGTCTGCGTCATCACGTAGAGGGTGCCGTTGGCGACGACGCAGGTCGAGTAGATGGGGGCGGGATAACTGATCGTGGAGATCTCCTCGTATTCCTTGCCCGCCTTGAGGACGACAAGCTCGCCGTCTTCGTTGCCGAGGAAGACCTTGCCATCGACGACGAGAGTCGAGCTCCAGATGTGGGAAAGAGTGTCGTGCTCCCAATACTTCTCACCGGTCTCGGCGTCGAGACAGAAGAGGCGGCCCGAGTAGTCGGCGATGTAGACGAGGCCGTCGGCGATCGAGGGCGTGGAGATGGAGCGTCCCAGTTCCTTGAACTGCCAGACGATGGCGTCGTCTCCGTTGCCTTTGGAAGGATCGATGCAGGTGATCGCACCCACACCCTCGCCGTGCTCGGGATCCTGACCGATCACCGAATAGACCTTGTTGTTGTGAACCACGGGGGAGGAGATGATCTCGGACGGGCCGGGATAGGTCGCGTATTTGATAGGCTCGCCCTTGTCATCGGTCCGGTAGTCGTTGGGACAGCAGTTGACCTTCCAGAGCTCCTTCATCAAGTTGAACTCCTCGTCACCGTCTTTCTCGACGTCGAACTCGTTCGCATGGAAGCCGTAGGTGTAGCCGTCGCCGGCACCGAAGATGACGGTGGGCACGCCGTTGATCTCGGCATAGCCGGGGGAGGACCAATTGCAGTGCATGATGCGCTCACCGATGCCGCTGGCTTCTTCCCCGACGAGTTTCCCGGTCTCCTTGTCGAGGGCGATGAGACAGGGAGCGGTGGGTGCCGGAATGTTGATGTGCGACCAATCCACCCCGTTCGAGGTGGAGGCGAAGATCTTGTCTCCGGCGAGCACGACGGAGCTCGAGGTGATGTTGTGGGGGAAGACGCCGAGCTCGGAGCGGATGTCATAACCCCAGACGACGTCGGCACCTTTTTCACCCTTTTCAACCGGCTCGGAGCTCTCGAGTTTCTCGAGCCCGCCAACCCAGTATTTCTTCTCCTCCTGGAAGGGGCCGTCGTTGCCGTCGCTCATCCCGTAGGTATCGAGACAGATGATCTCGCCACGGTTGGTCACGACATAGCCGAATTTGCCATCGAGGAGAATGGAGGAACAAATCCCGAGGTATTCCCAGTCGGACACCTTGCCGGCCTCGAGCTTGGGCACGCTGAACTGCCAGTTGAGTCCGCCGGTCTTCTCATCGAGGGCCATGACGATCCCGTAGTCGCCCTTCACCGCCTCGATGCGGGGCTCTTCGTTGTTCGTTCCCACAAAGACCTGACCTTGGTAGATCGTCGGGGTTCCGTAGGCCTGTGAGCCGAGCTTGGCGACCCACTTCGCGCCCTTTGCACCGATGATCTCGCCCTTGTCGTCGACTTCACCGGAAGTGATGTCGATCGAGATGTCCTTGGCGGGAGAGGTCATGTTCTTGGAGCCGTTCCGCCCCCACTGGAGCCATTCGCCCCCGCTCGGATCGTCTTCGGCGGCGAAGGCTTTGGCTTCGACCTTGGCGGATTGCGGAGAGACGGACGCGCCTTCCTTGGCGGGAGCTGCCGGAGCTGGGGCCGCGGGGGCGGGCTCCGCAGCAGGCGTGGCAGGAGTCTCGGGAGCGGGCTCGGAAGAGCGTTCGCACGACACCGCGAGGAGGGCTCCGGCCGCCGTGAGGGCGATGAACTTGTCGATGGATTTCATGAATGGGATCGGATGCAGGGTTTCGTTTGGCGGAGTCCTTGTCTCAAAAGATTATTCGTTCGGCGTCACGGTGAGGTTATCGATGAAAACGCTTTTTTGTGCCTGGGGGGAGAAGCCGTAAACACCGGGAGCACCCATCGGGTAAGCGTGCTTGTGCTCGGCCTCGAGAGTCCAAGCCTCGGGCTCGGGCTCGCCCTTCTTCCAGGCCTTCGCACGGACCACGCCGGATCCGTCCGCCGCAACATCGACGCGGGTCTTCAGCGTGTACCACTGGTTCGCCGAGATCGGGAAGGGCGCGTTCTTGTTGAAATGCTCGTGATTCGAGCTGACCTCGAGCACGTTCGAGTTACCGACGAGAGCGATGATGTAGCGCTGGTTGATGAGGCCCACGACCGACTTGATACGGCGGTTGCCGTCGGTCATCACATCGGCCTGCACCGTGTAGTTCTTCAAGTTCGGATCACCAACGAAGGTGAGACCACGCTGGAAGAGCACCGAGTCGAGCGTCTTGGCAAGGACCTTGTTGCCGTCCTTCTCGCGGATATCCCACTTGAGGCGCGCCCCAATCCAGGGCAGCGGAGGATGGCCGAACTTCACCTTGTCGAGCGGATGCTCTTCGGGCAACTCAAATGCATCGAAGTTCTGGGTGTAGGGCAGCGTCTTCGCCACCCGTCCACGGAGGATCCCGCTCAAGCCATCCGCCGTGGCTTTCCAGGCACCGGCCGACTCCTTCGCGCCCTCAGCGGCAGAAATCGTGTTTCCTTCGAAGGTCGCGTCCATCGTCGACTTCACGCGTGCGGTCGGGGGGATGAAGGTGGCCCACTCGGCCTTGTCGACCGTGCCGACGTGGTTGCCGGCGGCATCGAGGGTGCGGAGTTTGATCGACTGGGAAACGCCGGGGAAGATGAGGATGTCCGAGGGCACGGGCAGCAACTTCGCGGGGGCGCCGGGGGTGGGACGGGACTCTTCAGGGGCCTTGGCCCACTTGATCCCGGTGTTCTTGATCTCGAAGACATAAAGCTTCTCCGAGGTGTGGACATAAACCCGACCGTTGCAGATCATGGCCGAGCCGTAGCAGTTGCCTTCCAGCTTCACCTTGTGGAGCACCTTGGGCTCGGCACCGGTCACGTCGATGACTTCCAGCTCACCGGGGGAAGTCGTCACATAGAGTTTGCCATCGGCATAAACGGGCGAAGCGAAGAGCTGTTCGTTCGCCAGCTTGAGTTCCCAGAGGACCTTGCCGTCGTTCGCATCGACGCAGACCATCAGGCCGGTCTTGTCCATTTGATAGACCTTGCCGTCATGGACGAGGGGAGAACAGTTGAATTGTTCGAAGGTGTAGCGCCAGGCTTCCGCGTTGGCCGCCAGTTTCGGAGCACCGCCCTGACCTTCCTCGACTTCGCCGATTTTGCCGTCGAGTTCGGTGGGGAAACGGATCGCGTAGAGTCGGCCCGTCTCGGTCGTGTCCATGTTCTCGGCTCCGTGGATGCCGATCACCTTGTCCTGATAGACCACGGGGGAAGCGTTCACGCCGCCTTTCGAAACCTGGAAGCGCCACAGCGGGGTGCCGTCGCCCACGTTCACACAGACGATGTTGCCGCAGCCGGTGCCGGCGTAGAAAACGCGGCGTCCATCGACCGTCGCGAGGAAAGGCGTGCTGAAGGAGCTGTCTTTGAGGTAGGGCGGGCCCACCCCGGGAGTGGAAGACCAGAGCAACTCACCCGTGTTCTTGTCCACTCCAAAGAAGCGGTCGCGGGCCGGACCATCGGCCCCCCAGTAGCTCGTCACCCCGCGAACGATCGCGATGTCTCCGTCGATCACCACGGCACCAGCACGGCCGTTCGGGAAAGTGAGGCGGCCGAAACGCTCGACGAGTGAATGATACCAGACGGTCTTGCCATCGGGGTCGAAGCAGTAGACTTCCCCGTAGGTATTCATGAGGAAAATATTGCCCGTCGCGGGGTCGACCGTCGGCGAACCGAGCGTGTAGCGGCTGTAGGCGGTGTCGGACATGAAGTCCTGCGTCTCCACTTCCCAAAGAACCTTGCCGGTCTTTTCGTCACGGGCTTGAAGAACTTCCATCACCTCGGCACCCGTGCCGCGGTAGCCCCACGAATAAATACGACCTTTGAAAATCACCGGCGTCCCGCGTCCGGCGATCGCATCGGTCCAGATGGGCGTCTCGTTGAATTCGTATCCCTCGTAGCTCTCAAGGCTGACTCCGTTCTGGAGAGGCCCCCGCCAGTTGAACCAGTTACCCTGATTGACATCGCCCTCTTGCGCGGAGAGAGCTTGGGTAAAGGCAAGGAGCGCGACACAAAGGCGGGAGATACGTTTCATGAAAGGGTTTTCGATCCGACAAAAAAGACGGGCGCTAAAATAAGGAACCCACAAGCGGGTGCAAAAGGATTTTGCGTATTAATCGCGTAAATTAGCCCGCCTTATCCTTACGGTTAAATTGCGGCACCAAAGGGTTGAGTTCGCTCATTTATGCCGCACTTCCATTAAAATTGCTTATTTCACCTGACATCCTCTCGCACAGAGGGCGGAAAGATGTCACAATTCGTGAGTGGAAGCGCCAATTCAGGCAACGATGCGTTTAGTGAGTCCAGCTCCCGAAGAATCGGGAAAGACCGAGGGCGAGCCTCTTGCCGGGGACTTCTCCGACCTCGTCCGTGCCCATCATCGCGAGTTGCTGGTCTACGCCACGGCCCTGACCCGGGACACCGCGACCGCCCGCGACATCGTCCAGGAGGCCTTCATCGTCGCGTATGAGAAACGCGACGTCTTCGACGTGACCCGCGACTTCGCGACTTGGATGCGCGGTATCGTGCGAAACAAATGGCGCGAATGGCTGCGAAAGAACCGTCGCTACGACCTCGGCGATCACGAGCTGGCCCGGATGGATGCCGACATCGCCGCCTGGCAATCAAGCCGGGCGAGGAATGAGACACCGCTCTTCGACGCCCTCGAAAACTGCCTCGCCCGCCTTCCCGATTCGCTCCGCGAGACCATCAACGCCTACTATTACGAAGGCCGCACCGGCGACGAGGTCGCGACCCGCCTCGATGTCGCGCCAGCGGCGGTGCGGAAACGGCTCCAGCGGGCCCGCACCCTCCTAAAACAGTGCCTCGAAACCAAACAAGGCCCCCCTCCCCTCCCCGAAGACGCATGAGCTCTGACCTCCCTTCCACCGATTGCACCCCGGCATCCGCCGACGAGCGCTGGATCGATGCCGCCCTTTCCGAACACGCCCGGCTCGGCACCGCCGGTGCCGACGAGGAATTGATCCTGCGGATTCTCACCGAGACCGTTCATCGCCCCTCCCGCTTGACCGCTGTTTCAAAGGCTCCTCGCGATCGCCGCAGCCTTGTCATCGCGGCCGTTGCGGTTGCGGCGCTCGCCGCCCTCACCCTTGTCTCTCTCTCGAATTTCTCCGTCGATGCCCCCTCGCGGCGGTCGGATGAATTGCGATTTCTCGTGCGGATCGCCGAGACGCCAGGCCAGCCTGCGGACCGGGTCGAGAATCCCCTTCCCCGCGTCGCCGCGGCACCCCATGCCGGACCAGTCGAATTGGTCTCTCCGAGCCCATCGGTTCCGGGCGCGATCGCGAACCTCGATCCGGCCAATCTCGAACTCGTCACCGAATTCGGCCCGACCTTCGCCAGCCTTCCTCGGCGCACCGTCCGGGATGAATCCCTTCGCATCACCGCCGACCGTGGCCAGACCACTTCGGAAGCGGTCACCTACGAAGGCGACGTGATCGTCGAGCACGCCCTCTTCCGCATCGAGGCGTCATCCGTTCGCATACCGGTGGCCGGCGACGCGTCCCGAGATGCCGGGGCTCCGCTCCAGGCCCGCCAAGTGCGTGTCGTCCAGCCCGGCATAGACTGTATCGCCGAGGCCGAGTCCCTCAGATTCGATCCCGTTACCGCCACCCTCGTGCTCACCGGCGTGAGCCGCGTTGCAACCGAGCGGGGCGAACTCGCCCATTTTTCGCCAGGCGACCAACTCGTCCTCTCCGCGAAAGGGTTCAGCGTCGAGACCGCTCCGGTCGAGCGATATGCCGAGCCCGGCTTGCGGACCCGCTGAGGAGGATCCCCTCACTTCAACTCTTTGATCCGGATATTCCGGTAGGAGGTTTTGTCGGAGTGATCCGTGATCATGATGCGTCCTTTACCGGGCGCGAATCCCTCTTTGCTCTTGAATTTGCTGGCCGCGAGATTCGCCTTCCACTCGGGCGAGTTCGTGTCGCCCTCGCCGACGAGTTCACCGTTCAGCCAATGCTGGAGCTTGCCCCCTTGCGACACGATGCGGCTGTGATTCCACTCGCCCGAGGGTTTGACCTTCGTTTTCGCGGTCGGGGCCTGGATGTCGTAAAAGGACGCGGTAAGACGCTTCGCGCCGTTCTTCGAATCGGGATGCTTCAAGTCATCGAGCATCTGATACTCGATCCCGAGCCACTCCTTGCCGCCGACCTTGGTAACCCAATACTTGAGGCCGTTGTTTCCTCCCTCGGCGAGTTTCCATTCCCACTCGAGGTCGAAGCCCGAATACTCCTTTTCCGAAAAAAGATTGCCGCCCTTGCCGTCGAGACGCAGCTCGCCGTCGGCGATGCTCCAGCCCGCTCCCGGTTTGGCCCCGTCGGCTCCGACCCAGCCGGCGAAAGTCTTGCCATCGAAGAGGGAAACATATTCGGAGGCTCCGGCAATCGAAACCAGAGCCAGGGTCGCAGCGGCGAAAAGAGGGAATGTTTTCATGTGACCGCGAGATTAGGCCCTCCCGGGGGAAAAGGTCAAGCGCGCGAGTCGGGGGATCTCACTGCGGCTCGAACTCGAAGGGAAAGAGAGGCTTCCGCCTTTTTTCGTGGACCAGCTTCGTCATGTCCGCCCGCGTCACTCCAGGAGAATCGACGTGCACGAATCCCCCCGTCGCTACCGGCGCATAGGCCGCCATCGGAGCGATGACACCCTTCGCGATGATCGCGGTGAAGACCGCCGGATCGAGACCAAACGCGGTCATTTGCGCGAGACTGAAGGGCGCCATGCGGCGCGTCGTGACCATCGCCACGAGCGAGCCACCGGGAGTCTCGAGAACGGCGGTGCGACCTTGATCAAAGACCGAAAAGCCCCCGTGCCGCGCCTGCGACTCGTGAAAAACGCCTTCGTGCAGGGAGCGCACCCGCCACGGTCCAGAGAGCGGGGCGGCGGGGTCTCCGATCGCCCCTTCGATCGTGCGACCGGCTCCGGCCTCCTCTGCCGCCACCACCGCCACAGGATCGTGGAGACAAACGAACGCGCTCGTGCCATCGCCCGATCGCAGCCACTCGCGCGCGATCGCGTTGCTGTCGCCGGGCGAACCGCCTCCGACATTGTCGCCCATGTCGAGCAGCACGACAGGACGCGAAGGACGCGCGAGGGCCAGCCCGATCGCATCCTCCACGCTCGTCTGGACCGGTTCGAAGCGCCTTCGTTGTTGCCACATCTCCTCTCCCATCGCCTCGGCGAGCTCGCGGGCGAGAGTGGCATCGCCCTCCGTGACGACGAGCACGGCCGACCCCATCTCGGGAACGTCGGCGTAGGGAAACCCGAGGATCACCGAATGACTCACCACACCCGGGCGGTCCGCGAGAGCGCCAAGAGCCTCGTAGAGTTCCCTCATGGGAGACTCGGAAGTGTTCTGCGAACGGATGTTGATCGCCATCGGCGGATAGGCCGCCGCCTGGGTAGGACGCACCCGTCCTGCGAGCGTCTCGATCATGAGCAGGGCGGCGCGTTGCCCTGTCTCCCGCTGGTCGAGATGGGGATTGCTGCGATAGGCCACGATCGCATCCGTCGCCGCAACCATCGCGGGGGAAAGATTCGCGTGAGGATCGAGCGAGGCGATGATGGGAACGTCCGGGCCGACGAGATCGCGCAGACGCCCAAGCCACCAGCCGTCCGCATCATCGTGACCGTAGGCGACGGTCGCACCGTGCGGCGCCGCAAGGATCCCGTCGAGAGGCCCGGCGGCGGCGACGGCCTCGAGCAGTTCCTCGACGAGCCTCTCGAAGTCCGCCTGATCGATGCGTCCGTAGGGCAAGGCCCGCGCGAGGAAGAGCGGCACCGCTTCGACTTCCTCCGCCGCTTCGGCGAGCCCGGCGAAAAAGCCCCCGACCTCGTGAGGTGCCCCGGCCATGGTTTCACGGATCCCCTCGCCGCGCAGAAGGAGGTCCATCTCGAAATGCGACCGCCGCGTCGTCTCGGTGAGAAAAGTATTGGACTCCTGCAGGAGCCCGACGATGCCGACACGTTTCATGAAGGGAACCGGGGAGCGCGTCCAGTTTTAGAATTTTGTCAGGAAACGAATGCAGACCGGGCTGGAGATCTTGATCTGCGAATCCGCGAACTCGAGCTCTCCCGTAATTGCATCGATCGCGAAAACCGTGACGCTATCGGACTGCTGTCCTGCTGCGAGGAGCCATTTGCCGTCGGGCGAGACGACGAAATTCCGCGGCGTCTTGCCCCGGATCGGTTCGTTTTCCACCCAGGTGAGTTGGCCCGTGGCCCCGTCGATCGCGTAAACGACGAGGGTGTCGTGACCACGGTTCGAGCCGTAGAGAAATTTCCCCGAGGGATGCGCCACGACCTCGGCCGTCGATCCGACCGGATCCGTGCCTTCGGGGAGGGTGCTGAGCGATTGCACCTCCGTCAGGGCACCGCTCGCCGCATCGACGCGGAAGGCATTGACCTTGAGCGTCATTTCGTTGATGACGTAGGCGAACTGGCCATCCGGCCGAAAGCTGAAATGGCGCGGTCCCGAGCCCGGAGTGATGACCGTTTCTCCCGCGCGCTTCAAGGCGCTGGTCGCCGGGTCGACCGCGTAAAGATAGATCCGGTCCGTGCCGAGATCGGCAGCGTAGGCGAAGCGGCCGTCGGGAGAGAAATTGATCGAGTGCGCATGCGGCTCCTTCTGCCTTTTCGGATCGACACTGCTGCCGGTGTGCTGAATCACCGAGACCGGAGCCGAGAGCGCGCCGTCTTCGCCGATCCGGTAACTCGCGACGCTGCCGCCGCCGTAGTTGGCCACCGCGAGCGTTTTCCCATCGGAACTGAGGGAGACATGGCAAGGCCCGTCCCCGCCGCTGCTCTGGTCGTTGAGTTTCTCGAGCAGTCCCGAGGCGAGGATGCGGAAGGCGGTGACACGGCCTCCCTCCGCTCCGCCGGTTTCCGAGACCGCGTAGAGCGTCTTGCCCGACGGGGCGATTGTGAGAAAGGAAGGGCTCGCGACCTTCGCCGCGAGCACCGGTTCGCCGAACTTCCCCGGCCCCTCGTCAAAACCCGCCGTGTAGATCCCCTCCGACCCGCCCGCCTTCGTGTAGGTGCCGAAATAGACCCGGCCCTCGTCGGCACGGGCGGCGTGGGGACCCAGCAGGAGCGAAAGGACGGCGACGATGAGGGGACGGTGCATGATGGGAAGTCTGCCTCGAAGCCCGTCGCCTGGGAAGGACGGAGTTTGGCGGAAAGAAGGGAGTCGGGGCGATGGGAGAGCCGTCGGGGAAGGCTCAAAAGGACGGTTGAGGTTACGCTTCAATCTTGAACCTGCGTGCCGCTAGTTCCCCTGGGGAGAGCCCAACCAAATCCGTCTCAAATGCGGTCATGCCGCCATGTCTTGATGGAGTTCGCAACGTCGCCAAAAGTGACCTCTTTGCCGCCAGCAAACTGCCCTTGATAGAGCTCGGGCTGGGCGCCACAAAATGGCGAAAACCACTCAGGATCGCGTTCGGTCTCAATCGCGAGCATGATGGTGCCAATGGTCTTTCCGAACCTCCCATCCTCTGGAGAGATCATCTGAATCCCCACCTGTGATTGCTAAGAGCGAGAGGATTGCGAGTTTCATTTCTTTGGGGAACATCTCGGATCAGGCGACGACAAGCGCACGACGTTGCTGACGCGACCGATAGCCTTCGAGCCCTTGCCTGTACCCGTTTGTTCGGCCTCGTTCCTGGCCTGTGTGCTCGTCATTTGGTCGTGTGGCGGGCGTATTTCTTGTTCACCCAGCGTATCCCAAACAAACAAATGGCTCCGATGCTCAATGGCGGAAGACAGAGCAGGAACTGAGCTTTGTCAGACAGCGGAAGCATCCGAAAGGCCGGAATCGCAATCAGCACATTGACAATTCCCCAAGCGATCAGGAGCTTGGCGGCAAAGCGGTTTGCCGGATACCATATCTCATCAGATGAGAGCGTGAGTTTCGTCCTGAGTCCATAAACCTGATTGCGCGGAATCCTGTTCAACAGCATCGGAATCGAAAGACCGATGCCAACGATTCCGACAACGATCAAGCTGATGGGCACAACAACGGATGGGGGCATGGTGTGGTGTTGGCGGTCAGAGCGTCTTCGTGGATTGGCGAGTGACTCGTTTCCTTCCTAACGTCTCGGATCAGGCGACGGCGATCGGGAATGGAGCGAAGCGACCTAGCTAGCCGAAGGGAACCCAAAGGGCAGCGCCCCGGGGGCGCTGGCAACCGTCGAAGGAAAGATACCATACGCGGCGTTGCCTGCATCCGTTTTGTTCGGCGCTGCGTTCGGGGTCATCGACGTGCGGTGCGCTCCTGCTTGAACTTGGTTCCCTCAGCGACGTTGAAGTCTTTCGTCTGCTTGTAAATCAAGGTGTCCGTCACACTGTGTGACTGGCCATAGAATTTGAACGCGGCTCCCACATTGTCATGCACCTCGCAGTTCTTGTAGTTTGTCGTGCTCTTGCCCACATCCGCCACACCGGCGTCGAATGATCCATTCCAGGCGATCTCGGCTCCGTCCACGTCCATCCGGACCTCTTCGTGTGCGCTGATGCCTTCATCTGCATTGGAAGGCGCCCGCACATTCTCCAGGCGAATGCCGACCAACTGGCCGTGAATGTTGAACCCATCGTTCGCAGCATGCACGGCGGTGACATTCCTGACGATGATATGCGAGCAGTCGATGGTCACACAGCTGGTCCCAGCCTTGGGAGGCGCGAAGACTCGACCTTTTCCAGGCACCTTGCCTTTCGGCCATCGGAAATAGATCAGACCGGCCTCCGTGCAGCCCATCTGCCCCGGCTGCAAAGCGGAGGGGACGGCGTAGCGATGACCCTTCGAGTAGGGGATGGCTCGTGCTGCGGCACCATCCCTAGAGATGGTGATGGGCACCTGATCCACAAACAGCCCCGTGAACTGTCCCGCAGCCATGGGCTGGGCCCCTGAAAGCGGTGCGCTTGAAGTCCACACTTCGCCATTCTTCTTCCAGGCGTGGTCTGTCACATCAACACCCAGATCAATGACCATACCCTTCCCATCAAATACCGCTGGTTTATCCGCCGTGCCTCCCTGGCTTAGTCTCAAAGGTTTCGTGGTAATGTCACCCGCGAAAACGGAGCAGCTAATCAAGAGGCAGACGCAAGCAAAAGCGGCGCGAAAGGTGGTGTTCATGGAAGTTTCTTTGGTTGGCCATCGGAAAACGCGAGAGACGCCTAACGTCGAAGTCATCCTACGTTTGACCGAGGGCGCGCTCTCCCTTCAAGATTGATCGTTGAAGGGTCATACAGGCTTGAACTCGCTGGGGGTCAGGCGTTAGGATCGACGATTTGTTCTGCCTCTTTTCTTTTCGTAATAAATCGCAATGGTGTGTAAATAGCCGCAAGAAAAACTGCACCAAGCACGCCTGCGGGAACTGCATAGATTGGAATAATAATAAAAGAGACTGCTGTAGTCGACGATACATGTTCCTCGGTGTAAAAAGGACGTAGCGCCATCCAAGAGCCCCAAATGATGATGACAAGAATGCCGATAAGGCCGCCAATGAAAACGGGAAGGACATAATTCTTGAGCTTCGTCTTTGAAAGGATGACGACAGCGATTCCGAGTCCCGCGTAAGGCACCAATCTAAATGCAGTCAAAAACAGGTATCCGAAGATCGTGAAGTATTCGAATGCATCCTCAAAACCAGTGCCAACAGTATGTCCACCGATTTGAACGGCGAGAACCCATTGCACAATGTTCTCGTTCACCACCAAGGCGGCAAAAAGTAGCACAACGAGATACCAGTATTCCCTCAGGATCTTCTCTACGCGTCGGCGGATAGTTGATCCAGTATTCTGGTCGTTTTGAGTCTGTGATTTTGTTTCCATGGTGATAGCACTTTGTCCCAAGCTGACGATTCAGAGTAATCGATAAAACTAATTTCGACATCGATTTGCTCGATGTTTGGAAAGTCGGGATACCAATCTAATCTCTTTGCGGAACGCTTCGGATCAGGCGACGGCGAGCAGAAAGCATCGATGACACGACAGATGCCATACGAGCCGTTGCCTGCATCCGTTTTGTCAGGCGTTTTCATGGATTCGGAGCAGACGCCGAGCAATAAAGGAACCTATGACACCGACGATAAAGGCAGGAATGAACCCAAACAACCCGAGCCAATAGAGAGGCTTGATGATGTAATCGAAGAGAGAGAAATCGCGGTAAACGAACATCGAAGTAACGGAGCCAGACAAGACGCCGATGAGGAAAACGAAAATCGCAAAAAATCCAGCGAGGAAAGAATAACGGGCGCAACGTGGCCCCCAGCGCGGGGCGGCCCACCAGCCAAAAGCGAACATACAACCAAAAGCAACCGCCGCCTGGATAGGGTAGGCAAATGCCAATCGTGTGCCATCGTGGACGCCCGCAACGAGAACGCAAATGCCGATAAGCAAAGGAACTGATAAGGCGAGGCTCCAAGCAATCGCTCGCCGAAATATGATGCGTTGCGGGTTCATAGGGAGTGCGCGCGAAATACGCCTAACGTCAAAGGTGTGGCACGGCGGAGATTGGACTTACAGAGCGAAGTGAACGAGGGACATTGCCCGCCGTTGCCACTACCGTCTTGTTAGCCGTTGGGGATTTCGATATATGTGTCGCTATTCCCTGATTGAAAAGAGATCGAACTCTTGGAGGCCCGGCCCCTGAAATTTGTCCTGCCCCTCGCGCACGGATTCACTGACAACCAATCGCACCTTCTGCGTGGTCACCGGCTGCGGCAAGGCGAGGGTGAAGACGTCGAGCCCTTTCCCTTCGTGGATCGTCTGCCAGCTATCGCCTGTGGCGATCTGGATACGGAAGGCGCGGATGCGGTTGAACTTCTCCCGCAGATGGAGGGTGTCGAAGGTGCGCGGTTGGCCGAGGTCCACTTCTAGCCATGGTTCGCGGTCATCGTCGCTCGCGGTCCATGTCCGCCACAGGTGGCCGCGTGGCCGATCTAGCAGGTCTTTCATTTCCTTTGGCAAATTGCCGGGCTGCGTCGCGATCGGCTTCGGCGCGTTTCGCTCCCAAGAGTGGAGGACGACGCTCGCCGGAGCCATCCCGGCCCAGAATGACGCCGCCGAGGACGCGGTCACCACGGCATCCACCGTCAGCGAATCCCAGTGGTGGTGTGCCGCTGGAATGGGCGCGAGGTCCATCGCGCTGCCGTCGAGTTCCAGCGCGACGATGGTATCCAGCGGGTGATGCTCCAACGCGGGAATCCGAATCGCGATGCCGGCGTCCGTCTGCTCCACGGCGGCGGTCCCGCCGGTGAGAACCTTTGCTCCCACGACCTTCCGCGGCAGCGGCGGGAGGTGGAGCGTGTCGCCGAACCAGGTCTGGGTGATGTGCAGGAAGATCGTGTTCCCCTGGCGGGTGGAGCCGCCCCAGGTATCCGGCATGAAAGGACCTCCGCGGGTGCCGCGCACGCTCGCGCCGAACTTGCCGAGCCACTCACCTATGGCGGCAAAGCTTTCCCTCACCTTGGGATGAATGCGCCCGAGTTCGTCCGGACCGAAGTCGAGCGCGAGATTGCCGTCTCCCACCGCGCAGCCGATCAGCATCCGCAGGCAGCTTTCCGGCGAGCGGATGTCTTTGCCGCCATTCCAAAACCAGCTGTCGCCTATCATCGTCACGCAGGTCTCCCATGGCTCGCGCATGTTGAACTTGCCCACTTCCTGCTCGGGCGTGCCAAACGACAAGCCGGGGACGTGGTGGCGGCTGCTCTGGATGCGGCCGTTGCTGATGAGGTGCGGCTGCAGCTTGAGGATCGTGTCGAAGAGCGGCCGCGTCGGCACCTCGATCTGGCCCGAATCCCACCAGATGCCGCCGATCTTGCCGTAATTCGTCAGCAGCTCCGTGATCTGCCCCGTGAGGTAATCCACATACGGCCCGGGATTCGCCACATCGTGGCGCGGGTCGAACCAATCCGGTCGCGAGTAATACCAGATCACCTCGATGCCGTGCCGATGGCAGGCAGCGGAGAGCTCCTTCGCGATGTCCCGTGCAAAGGGCGTGCTCATGATGTCGTAATCGGTGAGCTTGCTATCAAACATGCAGAACCCATCGTGGTGCTTCGTGGTGAAGACGATGTAACCCGCGCCCGCTGCTTTGAAAGTGCGCGCCCACTCGTCGGCGTCGAACTCCTTCGGATTGAAAACGTGGAAAAGGTTGTCGTACGTCTCCATTGGCACACCGCCCTGCCGCAGATACTTTCGGTAGCTGCCGTCCGCGATCGCCGCCGGCACCTCCTTCGACATCCGGTTTAGCCCTTTTCTATGATAGTCTTCGCCCTCCGCCGTCGGGTTCTTCCGCGACCAGCTCCCCTCGCCGAGCTGGAGCACCGAGCTGGCATTCCAATGGATGAATATCCCGAACCGCGCCTCCCGCCACCATTCGTAGCTGCTCTCCGGAATGCTGAGTGGCGCAGACGCTGTGTCAGCAGCTCGGAGGCAAGGCATGCCGACTGCGCCAATGAGTAATGCTCCGAGGAGTCTGAGGATGCTGTTGGAAATCATGAAAGGGTAAGAGTAACGGCTAACGTTCAAGAGGTGGCAGGCGAAGCCTTGCCACCCTCGCCTGGTTCGGCTGCCTGATTTTGGGGTGGGTCAAAGTAGAACGCCCTCGGCCACACGATAAGGTCACCGTCATCTCGCATGTGGAGGGTCATTCGGCAATCATTCCAATCTTCTCCGTCCCCGATCCAGAAACCAAGGCAAATCGGATTCTTGCGGTGGTAGGTGTTCTCGATCGTCCGCACTGAATCAGCATTGATATAGAATTCAAAGATCGACTGTCCGGAAAACGGGGTAATGGGATCTGCCGAGATTGCGACCTGCTTCATGCTCGGAGTAATGAGAATCTCATACTTCAGTAGTGCTCCTCTGTGAGTGTAGCTGATGTGAGTCACACCGCCAGTATCATCGGAAATCTCGGGATCAGAACCGAGAAAGTGGGCGATGGGAGAGTGATCCATGAATCCGTGAATTTTGAGCCGAACATCTCGGATCAGGCGACGGCGAGCGCAAGACGTTGCTGATACGACAGATAGCCTTCGAGCCGTTGCCTGCATCCGTTTTGTTAGGCGTTGCGGTTGTTGGGAAAAGCGCGCTCAAAAAACTCCGCGAGCACGTAGGGCGGTGCCAATGACTGCGCCGAGGAACGCGACGATGATGGTGCCCCACACGAGAGTCGTGGAAAGCAGGCAATGCGAGAATGCGAACGGAATCGCGTTGGTGGGCGTCTCCGGTGAAATCTCGCGACGAAGCTGCTGAGTCTTGAGGCTGTTTAGTGTCACTGCCGCGACAAGGCCACAGAGGAGAATAAGCAAACCACGCAGAAGCGAGTGAGCGTGGAACGACTCGAAAACGCCGATGATGGAAACGGAGACAGTAACGGCAAGCTCACTCATGATGAGTAGCTGGAGACTATTGGATGGCTGGTTGTTGGTTGTTGTGTTCATGGTTGTTGTGTTCATGGTTGTTGTGAGACGGATGTGGTGAGGTTTTTTGTCTGTGGTTCAGTGCTGATTCATTTTCGATTCCAGTGAGCGTATAGCGACGCCTAACGTTGAGCGCTGGCACCGCTGGGGCGGGGGTGGGCGTCGAAACGGGATAGTAGGTTATAGTTACGGGGAGTATGGCCGACAGAGCAGCCCCAGCGGTTGTCCAGCCGCGCCTTGTTCGCCCTCTTTTTGTCGGTGATCATCTGTAGTGCAATCATGGGAAAAACAACTGCTTGATGACGATAGCGACTACTCCGAGAAGCAGCCCTAGAACAACTCTCTTGCCACGGGAAAGCTCGCGCTTCCACCAGGCCTTCTCGGTAAAGATTGTCTGGCCGTCCCAATCACTCTGGGTGCCCCAATCTGCCGGAGACGAAAATGTCTCTCCCTCGTCGCCAGTCACAACACCACCAAAGTGAGAAGCGATAGACGACAAATACTCAATGATTCTCGGTCCTTCTGGATTCTTGGTGAACACAGAGGCATCGCCGCTCGAATAATGCAGAGCAAGGGTGTCGTCCCCGTCAAGAATGGCGGTGATGAAGTGTGGATCATCTTCAACAATCTTGAGTTCCGGTCGGGTCGCCACGAAGTCTCTCCACTCTTGCTTGGTGATGCCAGTGCTCGGTTCAGGTCTCTTGAGCGTGATGTGATACCCCATGGCGATCAGTGGCGTTTCTTGGGCGAACGTCTAAGCGCTGGCACCGCTGGGGCGGGGGTGAGCGTCGAGACGGGACGGCGGGTTAAATCTATGGAAATCATGGCCGACAGAGCAGCCCCAGCGGTTGACCAGCCGCGCCTTGTTCGCACTTGCTTGGCCTGTGGACTGATCTGCTGTGGTCATGTTGCTGTATGGTGCGTGAGAGTGCTCAGCGCTGGGCGATGAACCACTCAACCGTGGCTGAAAGGCAGTGCAAATCGGCCTCGTCGTGAATGTCCACAGTGATCTCGATGCTCCCACGTCTCTTCGTGCTGATGTCGCTCAATAGCTGATCTCGTGCCGAGTCCGAAATGGCAGCACGAGCGGTAATTGAACCAGTAGCAGGCTTGCGGAACTTGCACTCGAAGCGTCGAACGACTGGAACAATGGTCTCGGCGAAGTGCCCAATGGCCCGAAGGAGCACCTCCCCGCTGGTGGCCTCTGCAAGTGCCATCAATGCACCGGCGTGGACTGTCCCAAGATGGTTCGTGTAATGATCTCCTGCGGGAAGACTGAGAACGAAGCTCTCTCGCTGGGAATGCTCGACTCCGATGAACTGGTTGAATGGGAGCTTCGTGATGTCCATGATTGCGATTCGCTGGTTTTGATTGGCGAGTGACGCTGCGGAGTTGGGCGAACGCTGCGGAGTTGGGCGAACGTTGTTTAGCCACAAAAATTTGTGGACGATTCTGAATCGCAGACAAATTCTTGTGGACGATTCAAAACTAAAGTGTTCATTTGGACTCGTTCAACTCTTTTCTTATGAACGCCCCTGATTCTTCAAAATCCGCTCCCGAAGTCAAGCCCTGGGTTCGCCGGGTGGTCGAGGCTTCGGGGGTTGAGGTGCCACCAACCGACCGCGGAGAGGCCACGCTCGTCTGGTGGGGAGTGGAAATGGCGCGCTTCCTCGCCTTTTGCCGCCGCCTGCCCGCCGGCACGGAGCTCCTGGCGGCTTTGGAGGGATACGGGCGGTTTTTGAAGTCTTCAGATCCTCCTCCGGCCGAATGGCGGCTGGATCAGGCGCGCGAGGCCCTGCGTTGTTTCCGGAAGGGCATCGAAAACTGGTCAATTCGTGCAGCGATCGCTGAGGAAAGGGTGGAGGGAGCGGAGCCCAACGAGGTCAATTTCCGGGTTCGCACCCGTGGGAGCGACGCTCCCGAGGGCGGATGCGATCGCACCGCCCTTCCGGCCGCGATTTTCAACACGGACGGGGAGAACCTCGTGGTGATGGCGGAGCGGCAACTGACGGTGAGGCGCTATGCCCGCCGCACCGCCGAGACTTATCTCGGGTGGATCCGGCGTTATTTGTCGTGGACTGCCGACCGGAGGTTTTGTGCGGACGAGGCCGGTGCGGTGAAATCCTTTCTCGAGTTTCTGGCGCTGGAGCGAAAAGTGAGTGCCGCCACCCAGAATCAGGCGCTGAGCGCGTTGCTTTTCTTGGTGGAAAAGGTGATGGGCGGTGAACTCGGTGAACTGGATGCGGTGCGCGCGAAACGTTCGCGGCATCTTCCGGAGGTGCTCAGCCGCGAAGAGGTCCATCGCCTCCTCGCGGCCACGGAGGGAATCACCGGGCTCTACCTGCGCCTCCTCTACGGGACGGGACTGCGGCAGATGGAGGGATTGCGTCTCCGCGTCAAGGATGTGAGCGTTGAGCGCCGGACCGTGATGGTCCGGAGCGGCAAGGGTGGAAAGGACCGACGGGTCATGTTGCCCGAGGTTCTCGTGCCGGAAATCACGCGTCATCTCGAATGGGTCGAGATCCTGTGGCGGCGTGATCGCGAGGATGGAGTCGAAGGCGTCTGGATGCCCGAGGCGCTCGATTTGAAGTCTCCGAATCTCGGCAAGACCGTCGATTGGCAATGGCTGTTCCCGTCGAGCCAGGTGAGCGAGGATCCGGTGTCAAAACTCGTGCGCCGTCATCACCTGCACGAAAACAGCGTGGCGTATGCGTTGCGGGTCGCCAAAGAGCGGGCGGGCATTCACAAGAAGGTGGGGTGTCATACCTTGCGGCATTCCTTCGCGACCCACCTCCTCGAAGCAGGGGCGGACATCCGCTCGCTGCAGGATCTGCTGGGGCACCAGAGCGTGGAGACGACGCAGATCTACACCCATGTGACCAGCGGTGGCGGGATGGGAGTGCGGAGTCCGCTGGATTTTTGAGGCACGCCGCCTCCGCCCTCCTGCAGACCAACGTCGGCAGGGAGGTCGGCGCTCCCGGCCGCGTCCCCTCCCCCCAGGCTCCTCTTGACTCGACCGATCGAATTCGGGACAGTCTCTCCCATGATGTGGAAAGGCGTTGTTTTCAGTCTCGCTCAGTGGCTGGCAGGCATAGGCCTCCTCAGCCTCGCCTGGCACTGGGGCACGAAGGAGCAGGATTCGCTGAATCTGATGCGTCTGCTCCTTGCTGCCCTCGCCTTCTCCGCCGGGGTCGCCTTCCTTTGGAAGCCGATCTTCTATTTCGCGACGCGCCCACTGATGGCGGTGATCGACGCGATCTTCCTTCCCGGCGGCCGCCTCGAAAAGCCGGTCTTGAATCTGAAACTACCCGCCCACTACCTCGACGAGGCGCGCTACGAGGAGGCGCTCATGGAGTATCGCCAGACTCTGAAATATTATCCCAACGAAACCGAGGCCTACGAAAAGTCGATCTGGCTCGAGGCAGCGGTTTTCAAACGCCCGGCGGCGGCGCGAGCTCTCCTGAAGCGGGCGAAGAGGCGCCGACTCGTTCTCGATCCCATGATGGTCAGCCTCGCCGAGGCGAGAGAGCGGGGTTGAGGGCGGCGCGACTAGCGGCGTGGTCGTGTTTTGTTCCTCGCCTCTTATTCGCGGCCATTCGTGTTCCATTCCTTCTCATTCGCGTTCCCTTCTTCTTCATCTGTGGCCATCTGTGGCCATCTGTGTTCCTTTCTTCAGGATTCGCGCGCCCAAGATTTCGACGCAGATTGACGCAGATCTCCAAGGAGGACTTCAAGACAACGGGCCGTTGCCTTGCCGGCCATCTGCGTTCAAGGAATTCAAGGCAAAGGATCGAAAATGGGCGCGAATCATCGCCGATTTACGCCGATCGCCGTGGATGGGCACGGAGAGAGGTAATCCCCGGGTGACGGTTGCATTCCCCTCCCCTTCCCTCCGCTCCCCAAGCCTTGTCCCGCAGACGAACGAAAAACGCCGCGGTCGTGAGACCGCGGCGCTTCGAAAGAAAGGGGCGTCGTCTGGGCCCGATCAGGGCGTCGGAACGGTCGCGATCGTCTTGGCGACACGCGAGACGATCTGATAAGGATCGGCCTGCGAGTTGGGACGACGGTCTTCGAGGTAACCCTTGTAGCCGTTGTTCACGAAGGAGTGGGGAATGCGGACGGAAGCACCGCGGTCGGCCACGCCGTAGCTGAACTTGTCGATCGACTGGGTCTCGTGGAGACCGGTGAGGCGAAGGTGGTTGTCGGGACCGTAGGCGGCGATGTGCTCTTCGCAATTCTTCTCGAAGGCACCCATAAGGGCTTCGAAGTATTCCTTGCCGCCCTTTTCACGCATGTAGTCGGTGGAGAAGTTGCAGTGCATCCCGGAACCGTTCCAGTCGCCCTGGAAGGGTTTGCAATGAAGGATGACTTCGACTCCGTATTTTTCGCAGATGCGCATGAGGAGGTAGCGGGCCACCCAGATCTGGTCGGCGGCGGTGCAACCACCCTTGCCGAAGATCTGGAATTCCCACTGGCCTTTGGCCACTTCGGCATTGATGCCTTCGTGGTTGATGCCGGCGGCGATACAGACGTCGAGGTGCTCTTCGACGATGGAGCGGGCGAGGTCGCCCACGGCCTTGGAGCCAACACCGCAGTAGTATTCACCCTGAGGATCGGGGTAGCCGGAGTCAGGCCAGCCGAGGGGGCGACCGTCTTGGAAAAGGAAGTATTCCTGCTCAAGACCGATCCAGAGACCCGAATCATCGGGAATGGTGGCGCGGTAATTGGTCGGGTGCGGGGTCGTGCCATCGGGCATCATGACCTCGGCGAGGACGATGAATCCATTCTGGCGGGTCGCGTCGGGGTAGAGGGCGACGGGCTTGAGCATGCAGTCGGAGCTACGTCCCTCGGCTTGGCGAGTCGAGCTGCCGTCAAATCCCCACATCGGACAATCCGCGAGGGTGAACGAGGCGGGATCGCCATCCGCGATTTTGGTCTTGCCACGGAGGTTCGGAGTGGGCTCGTATCCGTCCAGCCAGATGTATTCGAGTTTAATTTTTGCCATGTTATTGTCGTTATTGTTTTTTGGGATTCGAAGCCTTGGAACTGCCTTAGCATCCTGCGCTTACAGCATGAACTTCGGGTTGAAGAAACCGAAAAGAATGAAGCAAATTCCGTGCCAATTGTCAACGCCACGCACAATTTATTATCAGCGACTTGGGCGAGGCTGAGAGGAACCGATCACGCGGGTTTTCCATTTCACTGGCGGCATCCCACGAGGAGGACATCGAGGAAGGAAGCGATGCCGAGGAGGGCTTCGCGATGTTCGCTCTCCGGAAGGACTGCGACGCACTCTCGGGCTTCGGCGACGAGGGCCTGTCCGGTGTCGACGGAGGCCTCGATCGCCCCGGCATAGTCGGCAATGTTGGCGAGCGCGGAGATGTCGATGGGCTCGCGTTGGAGGAGGAGACGGTGGAGCTTCTCGCGCTGCCGCTCGGTGGCCGAGTCGAGGAGGTTGAGAATGGGAAGGGTCAGCTTGCCCTTGTGGAGGTCCGTGCGGAGGGTTTTGCCATACTCCTGCTCGTCGCCGATAAGATCGACGCAATCGTCGTAGATCTGGTAGGCGGTGCCGATGAGGAGTCCGAAATCGCGGAGGGCGTCGCAGACAGCGGGTTCCTGACCGTTGAGGCGGGCTCCCAGTTCCATCGCGGCGGCGAAGAGGGCGGCGGTTTTTTTCCGGATGATGTCGAAGTAATCCTCGCGGCTCAGCTGCATGTCGAAGCGCCGCTGCGTCTGGATGATCTCGCCACTGCAGACCTCGTTGGCGGCGATCGCAACCTTCCGACCGATCGCCGTGTTGTTGAACTCGGTCGAGAGCATGAGGGCGTGCGAGAAGAGGCAATCGCCGAGGAGCACGCTGAGGGCATTCCCCCATTTGGCGTTGGCGGTGGGAGCCTGGCGGCGGATCTCGGCTCCGTCGATGATGTCGTCGTGAACGAGGGTGGCGACATGGATGAGTTCGAGAATGACCGCGAGCTTGTGGTGATCGTCCGTGATCTCGCCGGTCGAACCGCCCGCGAGGAAGGCGAGGGCCGGACGAATCCGTTTGCCGGAGGTATTGAGAATGTAGGCGACGTAGGGCTCGACGGCCGGATCAAAGGCGTTGGCCTGCTCGCGGATGCGGGACTCGACCCGGTCCAGTTCGGGCCGGAGGAAGGCGAAGGGCGAAAGCTCGCTGCTGTTCGCCGGGTCGAGGGTCGCGGGAATCTGGGTCATGACACGATTAGGAACTGAAGGAGCAGGAGAGCGAATGTCAACCTAGCATTGCTTACGCCGCTTCCCTCTCTCCGGGACAGAACCGCAGAATATGGCACAAGAATTGCCCCAGCGGAGACGGGCGGTTTCGACAAAAATCGCCTCTTTGACGGGGGCGCGATCGCGCCACGCGAAGATGTCGGGAAATACCTTTTGCATCGCCTCGGGGCCAGCCCTACGCTCCGTCATGGAAAGATTTTACCTTGGTTTTGGTTTGGGCATGCAGGAGATGATCGTGATCTTCCTGATCGTGCTTCTCCTCTTTGGCGCGAAGAAAATCCCCGAGCTCGCACGGGGTATCGGCAAGGGCATGGGCGAATTCAAAAAGGCCAAACACGAATTCGAACGTGAAATCACCATGGGTGAGGAAGAAGGCAAGAAGGAGTGGGATCGCGCCCCCAAGGAACGCGAGAAGACTCCCGATTCCCACTCCCAGGACTGACCCCTCCCTGACCGGATCCGATTCCCATGGCTCCGATTGCTTTGAAGACCGCCGTGGTTTCCCCGGCGGTCTTTTTCTTTGCCTCGTTCCTCGCGACCGCGTCCGGCGAGAATCCGGCCCCGGTGACGGTGTCGTTTTACAATCTTAAAAACTACCTTGCGATGGAGCGACGCGTCAATGACGAGGTCGTCCCGGACGCTCCGAAACCCGAGAGCGAGGTGAAGGCGGTGATCGAGGGGCTCGCCGAGATCCGCCCTGACATTCTCGGCGTCTGTGAAATGGGCGACGAGACCTTTCTCGCCGATCTCCAGAGTCGCCTGAAAGCCGTCGGGATCGACCTTCCCCACACCGAGATGGTCCGGGACACGGCGGGATGGAACCGCAATTTGGCCCTGCTTTCCCGCTACCCCATCGTCGCGAGGCATTCGCGCGACGACTACACCTACGACCTCGCCGGCACGAAGCACGCCTTCCAGCGCGGCGTCCTCGATGTGGAGATCGCGATCTCGTCGCAGTATCACCTGCGTTGTCTCGTCCTCCACCTGAAATCGAAACGCGAGGTCCCGGAGGGCGACGAGAACCTGATGCGACTGAACGAGGCCCGGCTCGCGCGTCAGCACCTCGATGGCGTCCTTGAAGAGGAACCGGGGGCAAATCTCCTCGTCATGGGCGATTTCAACGACCTCCGTCCCGAGGCCCCGATCAAGACGCTCCAGGGAGGCTTCGGAGGAAAAGGTTATCTCACCGCGCTGGGCCTCACTGACCCCTACGGCTTCCGCTGGACCCACCACTGGTCCTTCGCCGATGCTTATTCGCGCTTCGACTACGCCCTCGTCAGTGACGGCCTCGAAAAGGAGGTCGTCCGCGATGCCTGCCGCATCCATCATTGGGAAAACTGGGACAAAGCGAGCGATCACCGCCCGCTTGTCGTCTCGATCGTGCCAAAGGACCAGTGAGGGGCGAGGCGCTTCTGCGCCAAAGGCGTGGGGTGCGGCTGCGGCGAGGGCGCGTTTCTCACCTGATCAAGCCCACAAGCAGGCCCACGAGTGCGCACCCTCCGATCACGGGAATCAATCCCACTTTGAATCCCTTCAACGCAACAAAAGCCGCGACCGCGAGCCCGGCGACGAAGGTGTCAAACCCTCCGCCTTCCGGCCAAAGGGCGTGTTCGGTAAACTTCACGCCGAGATTGAGAATGACGCCGACGACCGCGGCAGTGATCGCGGTGAGGGCGGCTCCGATCCGCGGCTGATCGTGGATCTTCTCGACAAAGGGGGCGCCGAGGAAGATGAAGAGAAAACAAGGAAGGAAGGTGACCCAGGTCGTGAGCAAAGATCCGACGAGAGCGGCCCCGACCGGACTGAGTGTGCCGGGATGTTGCCAGCTCCCGACAAAGCCCACGAACTGCAGCACCATGATGAGCGGCCCGGGGGTGGTCTCGGCGAGGGCAAGACCGGCCATCATCTGCCGATGGTCGAGCCACCCATGTTCCTCGACGGCCTCCTGGGCGACATAGGGCAGCACAGCATAAGCCCCGCCGAAGGTCACCAAAGCGGCTTTGCTGAAAAAGATCCCCTGTTGCGCCGGGGTGCTCTGCCAGCCGAGCCAACTCCCCACCGCGAAGACCGGCGTCCACCAGAGCCCCAGACAGAGCGCGAGCACGGCGAACTGACGACGCCACGTCGCGGGGGGTGGCTCAGGCAAAAGGACGACTGCGGGCTCTTTGTCCGCCCCCGCTTTGCCGTGGCCCTTCGAGGCGGGAAACTGGACCGGGGAAATGCGGTGCCCGATCGCGCCGAGCAGCGCGGCCGCGAGCATGATCCACAGGAAGGAGATTCCGAGAAAATAAATCGCGCGGAAAGAAAGCGCGGCGATTACCCAGAGCGAGGGACTTCTCAAGGCCTTGCTCCCGATGCGGAGGACGGCCTCGAAAACCACGGCGATGACGGCGGCCACGAGCCCGTGGAAAATCGCGGCGAGCCACGGCAGGTCGCCCCCGGCCATGTAGATCCAGCTCAGGGCAAAGAGAATGAAGACCGAGGGGATCACAAAGAGCACACCCGCGGCGATCCCTCCTTTCGCCCCGTGGAGCCGCCAGCCCAGATAGGTCGCGAGCTGCTGAGCCTCGGGGCCGGGCAGAAGCATACAGAAGTTCAGACCGTTGAGAAACTGCCGTTCGGAGATCCAACGTTTCGACTCGACCAGTTCGCGGTGCAGGATCGCGATCTGGCCGGCGGGTCCCCCAAAGCTGATGAGCCCGAGACGGATCCAGAAGCGGAGCGCTTCGCGGAAAGAGGGCATGGCTGGGGGCGGCGATGACATCGGTGATTCCGCCGATCCCTACGACAAAGTCCGGCCAATGACACCAATTTTCGAGGGTCGCGAAAAGAATCGTGCTCCTCGATGCGATCCCTTACACCCCGCAAACGCGTCATACCCAAGGCGTCACCGATCCGTTATGGTCTCTCACTACCCAGACGGGCCTTTCCCCCTCTCCCGTCCCCTGCCCTGCCTCGAACATGCGCTCCTGCCACGCCTCCCTCGCCCTGGCCGCCCTCTCCTTTTCCACCGCCCTGATCGGGGCGGAGAAGACCGAAGCCCTGCCCGATCCGGTGAGTTACTACAAGCACATCCGCCCGGTCTTTCAGGCGAAATGCCAGGGCTGCCATCAGCCGTCGAAGTCCAAGGCCGATTACATCATGACCGAGGTCGCCGCGCTCATCAAAGGGGGTGAGAGCGGCGCGGCGATCGTGCCGGGCAAACCCGCCGAGAGCCACCTCCTCCAGCTCGTCGTCCCCGCAGAGGGTGAGAAACGTGCGGAAATGCCTCCCAAAGAGGAGCCGCTCACGCCCTACGAAGTTTCCCTCGTGACGAAATGGGTCGAGCAGGGCGCGAAAGACGACACCCCGGAAAACGCGCGCCAGCAATACACGATGGCGAATCCGCCCCGCTACGCCGTGCCGCCGGTGGTGAATTCGCTCGACTACTCGCCCGACGGCAGCCTTCTCGCCGTCGCCGGATTCCACGAGATCCTCGTTCACAAAGCCGACGGCTCGGGCTTGGTGAAGCGGCTCGTCGGGCTCTCCGAGCGCATCCAGTCGGTGCGTTTCTCGCCGGATGGGAAGAAACTCGCCGTGGCCGGTGGTCTCCCCGGACGCATGGGCGAGATTCAGGTCTGGGATCTCGAGAAAGTCGAGCTGATCCTTTCAAAGATCGTCGGATTCGACACCGCCTACGGCGCGAGCTGGTCGCCCGACGGCACCCTCGTCGCTTTCGGCCTGCCCGACAACACGGTCCGGGCGATCAAGGCGGCGAACGGCGAGCAGGTCCTCTTCATGGGCAGCCACAACGACTGGGTCCTCGACACCGATTGGTCGGTGAAGGGCGATCACCTCGTCTCCGTCGGCCGCGACATGACCGCGAAACTCACCGAGACCGCGACCGAGCGCTTCATCGACAACCTCACTTCGATCACCCCCGGCGCCCTCGCCGGCGGCCTCAACACGATCGACCGCCACCCCTCTCAGGATCACATCCTCGTCGGCGGATCGGACGGGGTGCCACAGATCTACCGCACCAAACGCGAGACCGTCCGCAAGATCGGCGACAACGCCAACCTCATCCGCAAATACCCGGCAATGAAGGGGCGCATCTGGGACGCCGCCTTTGCTCCCGATGGCAAGACCTTTGCCGCCGTCTCCAGTCTCGACGCGACCGGGCAGATCCATCTTTTTAAATCGGAGTATGACGCGACGATCACTCCCGAGCTGAAGAAGCTTTTTGAAACGGTGCAGCGCGCCCCCGATTCCGAGGGCAAGGTCGATCCGGTCCTCGATGAGTTCTACACCCGAGGGGCCGAGCTTCTCAAGGGTCTCGACGTGCCGGCGGCGATGTATTCGGTGGCCTTTGCACCCGATGGCAAGACCATCGCGACCGGCGGTGCCGATGGCAAAATCCGTCTCCTCGATGCAAAGACCCTCGCCGAGAAGAAGACCTTCGCCCCCATCGCGATCGACGCGGCCCTGCCCGAGGTGAAGCCCGATCCGACCCTGACCGACCGCAAAAAAGCGAAACACCACGAGACCGTCGGCAGCCTCCCCGAAGGACGCACCGTCACCTCGATCGCCCTCACCCCGTCCGATCTGGCCTTCGACTCTGCGGCCCGCTACGCCCAGGTCCTCGCCACCGCGACCCTCGACGACGGCACCACCGCCGACGTCACCGGCTTTGTGAAATGGAGCGTCAACGGCCCCGCCGCGACCGTCTCAGACCGTGGCGTCGTCCGTCCCGCCAGCGTGGGAGAAGGCTCGCTCGTCGCGGCCCTTGGCGACAAAAACGCGACCGCTCCAGTGAAGTATGCCCCCGCCGCGACCGCGGCCAAGCTCGACTTCGTGCAGGATGTGAATCCCGTCATCACCCGTCTCGGCTGCAACATGGGCACTTGTCACGGCGCGAAGGATGGCAAGGGCGGCTTCAAGCTCAGCCTCCGCGGCTACGATCCCATCTACGACGTCCGCGGATTCTCCGACGACCACACCGCCCGCCGCGTCAATTTCGCCTCGCCCGATGATTCGCTGATGCTGCTCAAGGCGACCGGTGCCGTTCCCCACGAGGCAGGCATGCTGACCGATCACGACTCGCGCTATTACCACGTCATCCGCGAGTGGATCGCTTCGGGGGCAAAGCTCGATACTAAGGCCGCGAAGGTCGCCTCGATCGAACTCTTCCCGAAAAATCCCGTCATCCAGAATCTCGGCGGTCGCCAGCAGTTCCGCGTCGTCGCCCGCTACACCGATGGCAAGACGCGCGACGTCACCCTCGAGTCCTACCTTGAATCCGGCAACACCGAGGTCGCCGAGCACGACGAGTTCGGCCTGCTCCACACCGTCCGCCGCGGCGAGGCCCCCATCCTCGCCCGCTACGAAGGCGCCTATGCCGCCACCACCCTGACGGTGATGGGCGACCGCAAGGGCTTCACCTGGAAAGCCCCCGAGAGCTGGGGCGAGATCGACAATCTCGTCGCCGCGAAATGGGAACGCATGAAACTCCAGCCGAGCGAACTCTGCACCGACGAGGAATTCGTCCGCCGCGTCCATCTCGACCTGACCGGTTTGCCTCCGGCAGCCGACAAGGTCAAGACCTTCCTCGCCGACGACCGCCCCACCCGGGTGAAGCGCGACGCCCTCGTCGATGAACTGATCAAGACGCCCGAATACACCGATCACTGGACGAACAAGTGGAGCGACATGCTCCAGGTGAACTCCAAGTTCCTCGGGGACGAAGGCACTCGACTCTACCGCGACTGGATCCGCAAGCAGATCGAGACGAACGCGCCCTACGATCAGTTCGCCTACCAGATCCTGACCGCCAGCGGCTCGAACAAGGAGAATCCCGCCGCGAGTTATTACAAGATCCTCCGCGAGCCCGCCGAGATCGTCGAAAACACGACCCACCTCTTCCTCGCGACACGTTTCAACTGCAACAAGTGCCACGACCACCCCTTCGAGCGCTGGACGCAAGATCAATACTACGAGACCGCCGCCTACTTCGCGCAGGTCGGGCTCAATCGCGACGGCAAAAACGCCCCGAGCCAGAACATCGGCGGCTCCGCCGTCGAGGGTGCCAAGCCGCTTTATGAGGTCATCGCTGATAAACCCGAGGGCGATTTGAAGCACGACCGCACCGGAGCGGTCACCGCGCCCGAATTCCCCTACCAGGCCGACCTCGCCAAGGTCGCCTTCGCCCAGCCTGACAAACCGACACGACGCGAGCAATTCGCGGCTTGGGTCGTCTCGGCCGATAATCCTTACTTCGCCACGAGCTACGCGAACCGCGTCTGGGGTTACCTCCTCGGCACCGGCATCATCGAACCCCTCGACGACATCCGTGCCGGCAATCCACCGACCAACCCGCAGCTCCTCGATTACCTTTCGGCGCAGTTCGTGAAGTCTGGCTTCAACATCCGGGCCCTCACCGCCGAGATCTGCAAATCGCGCACCTATCAGCTCTCCATCGCCACGAACGACTGGAACGCCGGGGACGAAATCAATTTCTCCCGCGCCAAGGCCCGTCGCCTCCCCGCCGAGGTGCTCTACGATGCGGTCCACTTCGTGACCGGCGTCGTCTCGGACATTCCCGGAGCCGGTCGCGGGGTGCGCGCGAGCCAGCTCCCCGATGCCAAGCTCGACCTCAAGAGCGGCTTCCTCGCCAACCTCGGACGCCCCGTCCGCGAGAGTGCGTGCGAATGCGAGCGCTCCTCCGAGCTGCAAATGAGTGCGATCATGGCGTTTTTGTCAGGGCCCGCCATCGCCGATGCGATCGGGGCGAAGGACAGCCAGCTCGCCCACCTCGTCGCGACCCAGCCCGATGATCGCAAACTCGTCGAGGAGATCTACTACCGCATCCTCTCCCGCGCCCCCAGCGCCGCCGAGATCGACGCGGCCATTTCGGTGATGAAGGACATCGACTCCGATCACCAGGTCCTCACCGCCAAGGTCGCCACGGCCGAGGCCGACTGGGTGCCGGTGAAGAGCGGACGCGAGATCACCCGTCTCCAAGCCATCGCCAAAGCCTCGACCGAACTCGCCGCCTACCAGCCCGA
This sequence comes from Akkermansiaceae bacterium UBA5020, assembly GCA_002396885.1. GTDB lineage: Bacteria > Verrucomicrobiota > Verrucomicrobiia > Verrucomicrobiales > DEV007 > Arctic95D-9. The sequence goes on along the minus strand of DGXY01000001.1, from coordinate 12,724 downwards.
AGCCGCCGCCCTCAAGGCGAAGGCCGAAGGCGAACAGAAAGCGCGCCTCGCCGCCGCGACGAAGGCTCTCGCTGATTTCGATGCAGCCGTTCCAGCCAAAATCACAGAGTGGGAAAAGGGCCTCACCCTCGCTTCCTTCTGGACGCGCTGGACTTCCCTGACTCCCTCCGCTGCGACGGCCAATCCGCAGAGCGGCATCACCCTCGCGGTCGAGCCCGATGGATCGATTCTCGCCAGCGGTGCGCCGAAGAATGTCGTCTACACCGTGACTATTCCGGTGAAAGCCGCGACCACGCTCTCCGGCCTCCAACTCGAGGCACTCACTGATGAACGCCTCCCCGGCTACGGCCCCGGACTTGGCGCCACCGGCAACTTCGTCGTCAGCGGATTCAACGCCGCCTATGTAGCCACCGGCGGTAATGCCAAAAAGCCGATGTTGCTGAAGTTCAACGATGCAAAGACCGACTTCAATCAGGAGGGCTTTGATGTGAAAAATTCGATCAATGGTCAGGCAGGACGAGATGTGAAGGGCTGGGCCGTCGGTGGCAACGAACGCCAGCCGAATTGGGCGCGCTACCAATTCGAGAAACCCCTCGCCACCGACGCCAAGGGCGGAACCCTCACCTTGACGATCCAATGCCAGTATGCGGGCGGCGAATATCCGCTCGGGAAATTCAAGGTCTGGGCGACGAACGCCGCTGCGCCGCTCGAGGCCGGAATGCCCTCCGATATTGCGGTGATGCTGCAGACCGAACCGAACCAGCGCAGCGCGGAATCCAAAGCCGCCCTCGCCGCCTTCTTCCAAAACCGCAGCAAAGACCGCCATGCGCTTTCCTACAAGCTCTCCAGCGAGAAGAAGCCCCTCCCCGCCGACACCAAACTCGTCGCCCTCGAGGCTGCGGTAAAGACGGCCGAGCTGCCCATCAAGGAAGATCCCAAGCTCGTCGAGCTGCGCCAGAACATGGATTACTCCACCCAACAAGCCGCCAACCGCCGCCTCACCGCCTCGCAGGATCTCGCCTGGGCGCTTGTCAACAGCTCCTCGTTTTTGTTTAATCGGTAAACCCGATTCCTTCGCCCCATCACTCCCCCGCTCCCCTACTCCAACACTCCAACCAGCATCCAGCCATGATCAGACTCCCCGGAGAAATCGCCAAGGACCTCTGCGACTCCCACCTCAAACCCGGACGCCGCGACTTCCTGCGAATCGGCGGAGCGGGCATGCTGGGGATGACGCTGAACAACATCCTCGCCGTGCAGAACGCCAGCGCCGCTTCCGCTCTCGCCGGTCGACCGGGCTGGGGCAAGGCCAAGTCGGTCATCATGGTTTACCTCCAGGGCGGACCGAGCCACATCGATCTCTTCGATCCGAAGCCGGATGCGCCGTCGAACGTGAAGTCGATCTTCAAGCCGATCAACACCTCCGTCGACGGTCTCCAATACACCGAGCTGCTCCCGAACCTTGCCAAGTCCGCGAACAAATACACGACGGTTCGCTCGATGAGCTACACGCCGAACGGGCTCTTCAACCACACCGCCGCGATCTACCAGATCATGACCGGCTACACCACCGACAAGGTGAGTCCCTCCGGCCAGCTCGAACCGCCTTCGCCGAAGGACTTCCCCAACTTCGGATCGAACATCATCCGGATGAAGCCGACTGACGAGCCCATGCTCCCCTTCGTCGTGATGCCCCGTCCTCTTCAAGAGTCGAACGTCATCAACAAAGGTGGCACCGCCGGCTTCCTCGGCAAGGCCTACGATCCCTACTACCTCTTCCCTGACGGCGACGACATGGACATGTCGAAGATGACGCAGATCCGGGTCGACGACCTCCAGCTCCGTCCTGACGTCTTTTCGCTCCGCCTCCAGCGCCGCGCCAAACTTCGTGACGCCCTCACCGCTCAGATGCCGGTGATCGAGAAAGCGGTCGAGGGTTACAATCTCGACGAATACTACAACAAGGCCCTCAACCTGATCGTCTCGGGCCGCGCCCGCGACGCCTTCAACCTCGACGCCGAGGATGACAAACTGCGCGAACGCTACGGTCGCAACACCTTCGGACAGAGCTGCCTCCTCGCCCGCCGCCTCGTCGAGGCCGGCACCAAGGTGGTCGAGGTGATCTGGCCCAAGGTCGCGAACAGCGACAACCATAGTTGGGACCACCACGTCGGCCTGCCCAAGCGGATGAAGGACCAATCCGCCCCCATGCTCGACCAGGGCCTTTCCGCCCTCTTCGACGATCTCGACCAGCGCGGGCTCCTCGACGAGACTCTCGTTGTCGCCATCGGTGAATTCGGACGCAGCCCCGAGATGGGCGTCTCCACGAGCGGCAACAACAACAGCGCCGACGGGCGCGACCACTGGCCCTACTGCTACACCTCGATCATCGGCGGAGCCGGGATCAAGCGCGGCCACGTCCACGGCAAGTCGGACAAGACCGGTTCGGCCCCCGCCGAAGACCCGATCCACCCGACCGAGATTCTCGCCACGATCTACCACACCATGGGGATCGACCCCCAGTCCATCGTCTACAACCACCTCAACCAGCCGAGAGAATTGGTGAAGGGTGAGATGGTGGAGAAGCTGTTTGCGTGAACCTTGCCGATGGTCGCAGCTACCCGGTGCCGCATCCCGACTACATTTCCCTACCGCCGAAGAACGCGACGGTCGCGATCGTCTACGAAGATGACGGAACGGTTCATCTTCTCCCCTTGTTGACGATGACAGGTTTGACCTATCGGCCGAAGAAGCGTGCCGGGGCGAGGTGATCTGGGAGTTGCTTCGGCTAGCGCCCTCGATTCCGACGGACAGAGGCCCGCTGGTGGAAGGATGTAACGGAACCCTCCGATAGATCTTGCCCTCCGCCGTGCGAACATGTCCTGTAAGGTTTTGTTATGAATCGCTACCTACCATCATGAGATTGTTCCCACTCCCCGGCCTCACCGCGGCAGGCCTGTTCGCCGCCGCCCTCTTCCTGACTGCTTGCAAGGAGCAGACCTCCGTTGAAACTGCTTCCACCCCCCAATCGTCGAAAATGAGCGAATCCAAGACACCCGCCCCAACCAAACCGGACGCAAGCCAGACCGGAGATACGAAACACGAAACCGCCCTTGTGGCCGCGGGTTGCTTCTGGGGAGTGGAGGAGATCTTCCGCAAGATCCCCGGAGTCGTGAATACCACGGTGGGCTACACGGGCGGCACCACCGCGAACCCGACCTACGAGGAAGTCTGCACCGGACGGACCGGTCATGCCGAGGCGATCGAGGTGGTCTACGATCCCGCGCAAGTGGACTACGCGACCATCCTCGATTTCTTCTTCCGGCTCCATGACCCGACCACTCTGAACCGTCAACACAATGATGTCGGCACCCAGTATCGCTCGGCGATTTTCTACGCCAGCGAAGCGCAGAAAGAGATCGCGGAACGGGTCAAAACGGAGCAAGCGGGCAACTTCAAGAAACCGATCGTGACGGAGATCTCCGCCGCCTCGGTCTTTTACTCCGCCGAGGCCTACCACCAGGACTATCTCGTCAAAAACCCCGGCGGCTACAATTGCCACGTGCTGCGGAAATGAAAATCCGGCTCAGGCCCGGGTCTCGCATCGATCCCGGATCACCTCGAGAATCGATCCCTGGATCTGATTCATGACCCACTCGCTCCACCAGCCCGCATAGGCGTTGAATCGTGTCGAGAGGCGGTGCGTGCTTGTGAGATGGAGTCGGCAACGCCCGCCCTCGAGCGGTTCGATCCCGTAGGTGCCATCGAGGACATCGTAAAAGCGACCACCCACGATGATGTGTTCGTCGAAAGCGGTCTGCGGGATGAACTCCGGATCCGCCTTGATCGTGAAGGCGAGTTTCGTGGCCGGTTCCCAGTGGGTCACGACCTCGTAAAAGGAAACGTCGCCTTCAAACGTCGCGTGGCGTTTTCCGCCGACTCCGGGACGATCGAGGATCGCGGCGACCGGCCGGGGGAATCCGAGCAGGTAGATCCATTGATCCGGAATCTCCTCACGGGAAATGGCGGGCACCTCGGCGATTTGATTCCAAATTGTTTCGGGGCTCGCCGCGATTTCGATTTGATTGTGCATCACCCTTGTCTCGTGGGGCTGCTCCCATTGCTCCTCGATCGGACCGATCACAAAGGGCAGGAGGAGGAATCCCGCCATCTGCACCCGGCCGCCGCCATGATCCTTCCACCGGTCGAGGATCAGGCCCATGATCCATCCGCCGAGGAGGGCGAAGGGCAGAACCACCGGAGTCGCCACGAGCACGCAGATCGCCGCCTCGATCTTGAAGAGGAGACTGCCGAAGAGGAGCAAGGCCATGGTCAGGGGCGGTGCGGCGAGAGCCCAGAATTTCCCCGGCTGGTCCAGCTTGTATCCGAGATAACAGACGAGAGCTCCGAGACTAACCGGCATCGTGTAGATGAAGGCGATCGACACGATCGCGAGAAATCCCTCCGTTGGCTCGATCGCAAAGACGATGCGACAGAGGATGCCATAAATCGCGGCGATGCCGATAATGAGAAGGATGCGGATCCAGCGCGGGCTCATGGCTATGAGTCTCCCAGAAGAAAACCCGATGCGCCAGCGCAAAGACTCGCCCGCGTCGTGGGCCTGAACCCTTTCCTAGACTGGAATCTCGCAATGACTCCTACGTCGTCCCCACAATCGGTAGCTCAGCATCAGGACAAAGCTCAGAATCAGGGGAGGCCCGCGGACACCTTGCCCCTAGCCTGCAAAATGGAGATGAAGCCGTTCTGACGCCTTTTCTTGCCACTCAGTGAAACCTAACGAAACTCCCACTCGAGCGCGTCGAGGTGACGCGAGATGGGGTCATTGCGACGGGGCGAGGGACGCTCGTCGAAGGCGCGGCGGATCTTCATGTAATCGTCGAAGGCTCCGCTGCGGCGTGGGGTCCGCGTCGCCTCGAAGTGGTTCAGGTAATCCTCGGCGCGAAGGAGAGTCTCGTGGATCTTTGCCCGCATTTCCGTGATGGAGGCGAACTCGGAGGCGAGATCCTTGGTCTCGCCCCGGGCGAGCCGCTCGATCGCTTTTTCGTAGGCAACAAAAACGGGACGATAGAGCGGAAAGCCGATCCGCTTCAGGACCTGGAGACGGTCAAAGGCTCCGGCGAGTTGTTTCGTCGCCGTCGGTTTCGCAAGGTATTGATCGAACTGATCCACGGTTCCGACGAAGGAGGCCGACACCACTGCTTCCTCGCCGGTCGGCGGCTTCGCCTTGAAGAGATCCAATACGGTCCGTTTCGGCTCCTGACCCTCTTCGGTGACGGGACGGGCGACGGGGACTTCGTCGAACCGCACGGTGAGCGCATCGGCGAGGAGCCGCTCGGTCTCCTCGCGGTCGAGGTATTCGAAACTCTGCTGCTGCCCGAGCGAAGCGAGCTCGAGCGCCCACCATTTCTCAAGACCTTGGTCCATCTCGCGGAAGGCGGGGAATTGCTGCCGCAGGATGGCCTCAACGGGCAATGAACCTGGTTGACCGAGTACCCCAAGGAATGCCCGCAAGCCGACGTCTCCCGATGGTTGATCGAGGAGAGCTTCGACCATCGCCGAACTCGAGGCGCGGAAGATGGCGTGACGCACCGGATCGAGCGATTCCGCGCCGGTGACGGCAAAGAGCTCCGCCGGCTTCAGGATCTGCCCACTCGCAAGAAACCCTCGGTAGTAGGCGCTCGGACTGCCCCCGCGCCGGTGACGGATGAGCTGGTCGAAGCCATAGACGAGCCACTCGGGTGGCCGCACCTCTTGAGGCCGGAAGGACGAGGTGTCCCCGGCATAGGGCGCCAGAATCTGCTCGATGAGGAGCGCGCGGAGAAGCCCGAGCCGATATTCGGATTCTTCAAAACGATCGTGCAGCTTCACCTCGAGCTTGATCAGAAAGCGCTGATCGGGCCCGATCTCGACCTGATTCCGCACGGCCGATCCCGTGTAGACATCGCGCACCTCCCCCCACAGAGAGACCTCAATGGGGATGGTCCACACGTTCCGATCCGTCGGCACTTCGACGCGGATTTCGTCGATCTCGATCTTGTCGACCCGCACCCTGAAAAGGAGCGACCGGAAATCCTCGCGGAAATCATCAGTGAAGACCTGGAATCTCATCCGCGTGACCGGATCGCCGCCTTTCACCCGGGCCTGATAGTCCTCACCCCAATCGGGGGCCGGAGCCGACCCGACCGAGGATCGGGCCCCTTCCACTCCAATGGTGGGAACCGAGGGCGCGGGAGGTGTCGCCGGGGCGATCCGCTCCTGGGACTGCAGTGGCGACGGCAACAGCGAGGCGCAAAGCATCCCCGCCAGCAGGAGCAAGCGGCAGCGGAGACAATCGCGATGGGATCGATCTGGCACTCTCAGACTGTATCGAAAACCCGTGGGGAGACAATCCCCGTCTCGTCCTTCCTGAAAAGCCCGAAGACGCCGAGAACCAATGGCTCGGCTTCATCGGGGTCGGAGGGGAGCGGATCGGACCAAATCACTCAGCCGGCTTCTTTTCTTCCTTCTTCTCCCCTTCCCCGGTCGCCTTGGCCTCGGGCGCGGCAGCCGCAGCCTTCTCACCCTCTCCATCCGGGAAAGGGACGAATTTCAGAACGGTGCCGTTGATGCAATAACGCTTGTCCGTCGGAGTCGAGAATCCCTCGCCGTCGAAGACGTGGCCGAGGTGTCCGTTGCAGACTTTGCAGAGCACCTCTTTGCGGGCATAGCCGAGATGGAAGTCGACGTTGTATTTCACGTTCTTGGCTTTCGACGGATCGTAGAAGGAAGGCCAGCCGCAATGAGAGTCGAACTTCTCCTTCGAGGTGAAAAGTTCGGCATTGCAGCCCGCACAGTAATAGGTGCCACCGCCGTGGCCTTTGAACTCCTTGTAGACCTGGCCATCGGCCCGCTCCGTCCCCGCCTTGCGGAGGATCTGGTATTGCTCAGGAGTGAGGATCTTCTTCCATTCTTCATCCGATTTTTCCACCGCGCCTCCCGGCTGAGCGGGAGCGGCCGGCAGCACTTCGATCGCGGTCTTGGGTGACTTGGCCGTCTCACCCGGCTCTTTCTCGTCGGCTTCGGCGCAGGCGACGGCGGAGACCACGGCGACAAAAACGGATCCAATCAGGGAAAGCGAGGATTTCATGAGCGCTAAGATAGAGGAATCGTTGTCAGAGGTCAAAGACGCGATCAACGGCGAAAACCCACGGATTTGGGAACTCCACCCCTCCGATCCGTTCGAAATCCGTTCGACAGCCATGGGCACGTCCCTATCTTCCGGCCATGCCCGCCCCCGTCCGTCGTGATTGGTATGACACTCCGCTCTTCTACGACATCATCTTTGATGCCGATACGGTGAAGGAAGCAGACTTCCTCGAGGCCGTCGCCCGCCTTCACGGCAAAACCCGGGGCAAGGCCGTGCTCGAACTCGCCTGCGGCAGCGGACGTCTCATCAAGGAACTGGCCTCGCGACACTGGGAGGCCGCGGGCTTCGATTTGAATCCGGAAATGCTCGCCTTTGCCCGGCAACGACTCGCGGCAAGCGGGATCGAGGCCCTCCTCTGGCAGGATCGGATGGAGTCTTTCCGCGTCCCGCGACGGCGGCGCTTCGACCTCGTCCACTGCCTCGTCAGCACCTTCAAATACCTCCTCACTGAGGAGGACGCCCTCGGGTGTCTCCAGGGAGTCGCCGCGGTCTTGAAGCCAGGCGGACTCCTCGTGCTCGGCGTCCACCTCACCGACGCCTCCGCCGCCCGCCCCACCCACGAGCGCTGGGTCGCTCGCCGCGACGGCATCGAAGTCGTCTGCAACACCCGCACCTGGCCTCCACACTCAGGGACGCGGCTCGAGCCGATGCGCTCCCGCCTCCGCGTCACCCTCGCCGATGGCCGTATCGAGGAGCAGGAGACCCAATGGGAGGTGCGTTCCTACACCGCCGCTCATCTCCGTTCCCTCCTCCGGAAATCTGGCGAGTTTGAAGTGCTCGCCTGCCATGATTTCCGGCACGAGATCGGGGAAACACGGCGCTTCAACGACGAATACAGCGACCTTGTCCTCATTCTCGGGCGGCGTTGATGCCCAGACGGGGCCGCCATCGAATCGGCCTTGCGAAACGGCCGGTTCGGGGGCAAGAGTCTTCGCACTATGGGTAGAGCATTCGAATATCGACGGGCTTCGAAGGAGGCACGATGGGACAAAATGTCCAAAGCCTTTCCGAAAATCGGGAAGGCCATCACGATGGCGGCGAAGGAAGGCGGTTCCGACCCCGCGAACAACCCCAAGCTCCGTCTTGCCATCCAGCAGGCCAAGGCGGCCAACATGCCCAAAGACAACGTCGAAAACGCGATCAAACGCGCCGCCGGCAAGGACGCCGCCGACATCAAGGAGATCAACTACGAGGGCAAGGGTCCCCACGGCGTCATGATTTTCATCGAGTGTGCCACGGACAATTCGAACCGCTCCGTTGCGAACATCAAGACCTACTTCAACAAGTCGGGCGGCCAACTTCTCCCCACCGGGTCGCTCGAGTTCCTCTTCAAACGCAAAGCCGTCGTGCAGTTCGACATAAAGCCCGAGATGGACGTCGAGGAAATCGAACTCAGCCTCATCGACGCCGGCCTTGAAGAACTCGAAGTGAACGAGGGCGTCGCCTACGCCTACGGTGACTTCGGCGATTTCGGCAAGCTCACCGCCGGAGTGGAAGCCCTCGGGATCGAGCTCACCAAGGCCGCCGCCGAGCGCATCCCCTCGACTCCGAAAGACTTCACCGAAGAACAGATGAACGAGATCGAAGTCCTCCTCGACAAGCTCGAGGACGACGAGGACGTGCAGGCCGTCTTCACCGACGTGAACTGACCCTCAGTCACGCGATTGGGGAGCATCCTCCCGCAATGGCGGCGCTTTGGCGACTTTTCATCGTGGGAGCGGCTCGCTAGAGTAGCGTCCATGATCCGATCGGCCGCTTTTCCGCTCCTCGCCCTTTCTCTCATCTTGGGCAACCTGCACGCTCAGGAATCGGACGCGATCGCCCCGACCGAGCTTGTCAATCTCCTCGCCGATCCCGGGCTGAAGGACTTCGTCGCCCACCTCAATCCCAAGGTCTCGCTCTCCGATGATCCGAAGAAGATCTGGGCGATCGGTGACGACGGCGTCATGCGCGTGAGTGGCGAGGGCATGGGCTACCTCCGCACGAAGCAGGCCTATCGCGATTATCACCTCGTCATCGATTACCAGTGGGGCGAGCGCACTCTAGCCAACCGCGCCGACCGCGCCCGCGACTGCGGGTTGCTCCTCCACGCCTTCGGACCCGATGGATCGTATGGCGATACCTGGATGAGCTGCATCGAGGGCCAGCTCATCGAGGGTGGCAGCGGCGACATCCTCGTGCTTGCGACCAAGGGGGAAGATGGCACCATCGCCCCGACCAAGGTCACCGCTGAGGTCAAGCGCGACCGCGACAATGAACCCCTCTGGAACAAGGGCGCGGCCAAGGAAACCTTTCCCGAAGCCGGAAAAACGATGGCCCGCATCAACTGGCGTGACCGCGATCCTGACTGGGCTGATGTGAAGGGCTATCGCGGCGCCAAGGACCTCGAGAATCCCCTCGGCGAATGGAACCGGATGGAGGTCATCTGCGCGGGCGACACCATCCGCATCCTCCTCAACGGCGAACTCGTCAACGAGGTCACCGATTGCCATCCTTCCTCCGGTTTCATCGGTCTGCAGAGCGAATTCGCCACTTGCCTCATCCGCCGCCTCGAGCTCCATCCCCTCGGCACCGTCATCGAGAAATGGGCCACCGAAGAGGGCTCATCCGACATGGGTTACTCCGTCTCCGGCGAGAGCATCATGCCTCGCCGCCTGCCCCTCAGCCCGGAGGAAAGCGCGAAGCTCTGGGAGGTCGACGGCGATTTTGAAATGCAGCTCGTCGCGAGCGAACCGATTACCTGCGATCCCGTCGATGTCGTCTGGGATGAGAAGGGGGGCATGTTCGTCGCCGAAATGGGCGACTATCCCCTGCCCGTCGATGACGGCGGCGCCTACCTTTCCCGCATCCGCCTGCTCTCAGACACAGATGGCGACGGGATCATGGACAAAGCCGTGACCTGGGCCGCCGGGCTCGATCACGTCCAGGGGCTCCTGCCGATGAAGGGCGGACTCCTCGCCACGACGCGCACCGCGATTCTCTTTCTCGAAGACACCGACGCCGACGACATCGCCGATGTGAGGAAAACGCTCTTCACCCTCAACGAACCCGGTCACAACCAGCTCCAGGTCTCCAGCCCCCGCTACGGGCTCGACAACCACGTCTGGCTCTGCAACGGGCTCGATGGCAAGCAGATCTACCCCGGCGACCAGCCTGACAAAACCACCGACATCACCCGGCTCAACCTCCGCTACGATCCCCGCAGCGGAGAAATCGAGCCCGTCACCGGAGCCGGACAGTTCGGCGGCACGCTCGACGACTTCAACCGTCACTTCTCGTGCAGCAACCGCAATCCCATCATGTTCTCCGTGATGCCCCTCGCGACCGTGAAGCGGAATCCCCTCGCCGGCATCACCATGGGCCACGAGGACATCCAGCCGCCCGGTGCCCCCGTCTATCCCATCGCCCTCAGCCACACCACCTCCGCCGCCCACGCCGGCACCCACACCGCCGCCTGCGGCATCGGACTCTATCGCGGAGATCTGATGCCCGGGCTCGCCGGCGAGATCTTCGTCTGTGATCCCACGGCACAGCTCGTCACGCGAAACCGCCTCGTTCCCAATGGCGCGAGCTTCACCGCCGAGCGCGTCGGCGAAAAGCGCGACTTCCTCGTCTCGGGCGACGAGTGGAGCCGCCCCGTCCAGGTCCGAACCGGTCCCGACGGCGCCCTCTACATCTGCGACATGTATCGCCGCTTCATCGATCATGCCCGCTTCTTCCCCGAGGACTTCGCGAAGTCGCACTACATGCGCGCCGGTTTCGACCAGGGACGCATCTGGCGCCTCGTTCCAAAGGGCACCAAACCTGTGCCGGTCAAGGCCCTGCCCGAAGAGACCGCGAAATTGGTGGCTCTGTTAGAGAGCGCGAACGGCTGGACCCGCACCGAAGCCCAGCGTCTTCTCGTCGAGAAGCAGGATACCGCCGCCGTGCCCCTCCTCGAAAAACAACTCGAGACCGCGGGCGATCCACGCTCCAAGGCCCACGCCCTCTGGACCCTCGCCGGACTCAACGCCCTCAAAGCCGATCACCTCCGCCCGATCCTCGCGAAAGCGGACGAATCAGGACTGCTCGAAAACGCTCTCCTTGCCGCCCACGAAATCGGAGCCGCAAAAGAACTCGCCGGAGAGATCCTCGCGGCCATCGCGAAGGACGCGCCGCGTTATCGCTTCCTCGCCCTGGCCCTCGATCCGGATCTGTCCTACTCGGGCGACACCCTCGCCAAGCAAGTCGTCGCCGCTCCCGCCGATGCGTGGCTGCGCAAGGCGATCTTTGCCTCCACTCCGCAACTGGCCAACCCGATTCTTCTCGCCCTCCTCGACGATGAGGTCTTCCTCGCCAATCCCGCCAACGAGACCGCCCACGTCCTCACGGACTTCGCCCGCCTCATCGCTGCCCGCGGGGAACTCGCCGAGATCGCCGCCGTCCTCGCCAAGCTCGAGGGTGAACCGGGGGCGAATCAATTCGCGCTTGTGTCAGGATTGTCCGAGGGGCTCGCCCGCAGTCCTCTGAAACAGCGCTCGCTCGCCGCCCTCATCGCCGCGAAGCTGCCCGCACTCGGCGAAGGCACCGCCGCCCTCGAGGCCCTCCTCGCCAACGCCACCACCATCGCCCTCGACCGCAAGGCCGCCGAGGACGCCCGTATCGCCGCGCTCAATCTCGTCGCGCAGCGCCCGTGGGAAGAGAAGAAGGAAGTCGTCGCCTCGCTCATCTCCCTGACCGAACCACCGGCGATCCAGACCGCCGCCTGCCGCATCCTTTCGCGCGACAAACGCGAGACCGTCGCCGACTTCTTCTTCGAGCGCTGGAACAGCCTCACTCCCGCCGCCCGCACCGAGGCCCTCGAGCTCATCAGCGCGAGCCCGGCCACCGGACTCATCCTCATGAAAAAGATGAAGGCCGGCGAGATCAGTCCCGGTCTCATGCCGCCGATGATACGCTGGAGCTACGGACGCTCCACCAACGAGGAGATCAAGGCCCTCGCCCTCGAACTTTTCGGACAGACCAACAGCGACCGCGCCGCCCTCATCGCCTCCTACCGCGAGACCCTGACAAAACACCCGGGCGATCCGGAAAAGGGCGCTCTCGTTTTCCAGAAAGCCGCCTGCATCACTTGTCACCAGGTCGGAGGCAACGGGGCAGACGTCGGACCTTCGCTGAACGACGTGAAGATCAAACCCGCCGAGGCCCTCCTCACCGACATCCTCGATCCGAACCGCGCCCTCGAGGAGCGCTGGGTCTCGCAGACGATCGAGGCGACCGATGGACGCATCCTCGCCGGACTCGTCCACGGCGAAGACGCCGCCGCCATCACCCTCCGCGTCCCCGGTGGCGTCACCATGACCGTGCCCAAGGCCGAGGTGAAATCCCTCACCTCCTCCGGCATGTCCCTCATGCCCGTCGGCCTCGAAGCCGCGATCACGAAAGAGGAAATGGCCGATCTGATCGCGTTTTTGAAGAGGCGTTGAACCTAAGAAACGGAATGCCCACGGAAATCAGGCATGTAGTCGGTCAAATTGT
>DGXY01000017.1:33670-34765 GCA_002396885.1 Akkermansiaceae bacterium UBA5020 | reverse complement strand
GAGAATTTTTAAAATGTTTTTCCGGCGCTCCCTTTCTCTGTTTTTGATCGGTATTGGTATCGGTTCGCCGTGGCTGGTGCGCGACTGGCTCGGAGCGCGATCCCACGAGCGGGGTTCGAACCCGGCGGAAGTGGCGGAACCGACCTGGACGGATCAATTGCGTGAAAAGTTCCGGCGCTTTGAGTCTGCCGGTGGAACGGGGGAGGCGAGTCCCGTGGAATCTGCGCCCGCGCCGGAGTCTGCTTCGACGGTCGCGCATCGGGAGGCGTATCCGCTCGCCTCGACCACCAAGCAGATCATGGAAGGCTTTCTGGGCGGGCGAGGTGGCTTGGGATCGGGAGGACTCAAGGAATGGTTCCCGTCCGATACCGAGCTCCCGGCGACCGAGCGTTCACGTGCTATCGTCGAGGCGTCGCTCGCTCATCTCGCGCCGGAACTCGCTCCCATGGAGCTGAAGCCCGGGGATCCGGTCTTTTTGCGGGCGTTCAAAGAGGAGTCCGAGCTCGAGATCTGGATGAAGCCCGAGAAGGATCCTCACTACGTTCTTTTCAAAGTTCACCGACTCTCTGTCAGCGCGGGGCAGGCCGGACCAAAGCTGCGCGAAGGGGACGGTCAGGCTCCCGAAGGCTTCTACAGTGCCACGGCATCCTCGATGAGACCCGAGACCCGTCATTACCTGGGGATCGATCTCGGGTATCCGAACGAGTATGATCGAGAAAGGGGGCGGACCGGCTCGGATCTGTTGATTCACGCGGGGGGCGGGGCCGGGGTCGCCTACGCCCTCTCTCCGGAGACGATGAACGAGGTCTACGCGCTCGCTGATGCGGCCTTCCGCGGCGGTCAACGCGAACTGGCGATCCACTTGTTCCCGTTCCGACTCACCGACGCCCGCATGGACAAGGTCTGGGCGAAACCCTCCCGCTGGGCCGAGGAGTGGGTGAACCTCAAGGAGGGATACGACTTTTTTGAGAATGTCAGGATTCCGCCCCGGGTGGAGGTCGAGAAGGAACGTTATGGTTTTCGCCTCGCTTCCGGGGAAAATTAAAGGGAAACGATTTTTTTTTCTTCCCGTCGGCACTGGATTCCTCTAGCATT
>DGXY01000017.1:0-33490 GCA_002396885.1 Akkermansiaceae bacterium UBA5020 | reverse complement strand
GGCGGCACTGGATTCCTCTAGCATTCGCCCCTCCGGGGTTTCGCTTTGGCGGCATGGTGCCCGCCCTACGCGGCAAACCATTCCGAGGCTTGATCACCGTAAACCTCCCCTTGCGTTTTGTACTCCAACGAATCCTACCTCCTAGAACTGCTGCAGGAAGCCCAATTGGTGACTCCTGCCGCGATGGAAGACGTCAGGCACAAGAAGAAGTCTCAGGAATCGACGATTGAGGCGCTTCTCTCCCTGAATCTCCTGACCGACGAGACCATTGCCCAGACTCTCGCTGAAAACGCGGGAATGGACTATGTGGATCTGAAGCGACTCGATGTGAATCCGGCGGTCGCTGCCCGCCTTGCCCCCGATGCCGCGGTCCGGTTTCGGGTCGTCCCCATCGCCGAAGGCGGGGGCTCTTTGGTCATTGCCGTGACCGATCCGCTCGATTTCGACGCCCTCGATTCGCTGCGCCACGTCCTCACGGTCGAGCCCGAGTTTGTCGTCGCCTCGGACAGCGCGATCAAGCAGCGCCAGCTTGATTTTTACGCCTCTCAGCTGGACTCCGACCAAATCGCCAAACTTGATTCCCAGGCCATTGCGGTAACGGAGGGGGCCGCTGGAGAAGGTGGCGACGCTCCCATCATCAAGATGGTCTACCAGATTCTTCAGGAGGCCTACCAGAATCGTGCCTCGGATATCCACATCGAGCCGACGGAAAATGACATGCGAGTCCGCTACCGCATCGATGGAGCGCTCCATAAGGTGCAGAGTCATCCCTTGCGTCTCCTGGCCTCGGTCATTAGTCGGATCAAGATCATGACCGGGTCCATGGCGATCTCTGAAAAGCGTCTCCCTCAGGACGGCCGGATCCAGGCGAAGTTCGGTGCGGGGGACCTCGATCTCCGCGTCTCGACGATTCCGACAAGTTGCGGCGAGAGCGTTGTCATGCGGATTCTTGACAAGAGCTCGCTGACGATCGGCCTTCCCCAGCTCGGTTTCTTCAGTGACGACCAGGCGAATTTCGAGGAGATCATCCGGCTCCCCGACGGCATTCTCCTCGTGACGGGGCCCACTGGTTCCGGTAAAACGACGACGCTTTACGCCTGTCTCAACGCCATCAACAAACCCGACCGAAAGATCATCACGGTCGAGGATCCGGTGGAGTATCTGCTCTCCGGTATCAATCAGGTGCAGGTGAAGGAAGCGATCGGCATGACCTTCGCGGCGGCCCTTCGATCCATTCTCCGGCAAGCGCCCAACATCATCATGATCGGGGAGATTCGTGATCTCGAGACCGCCTCGATCGCGATCAACGCCTCGCTCACGGGGCACTTGGTCTTCTCGACCCTTCACACCAACGACGCGCCCTCGGCTGTCGCCCGTCTTGCCGACATCGGGGTGAAGAAATTCCTCATCGCCTCAGCGGTGCGGGCGATCATGGCTCAGCGTCTCGTCCGCGGCATCTGCAAGGATTGCGGCCAGCCTACCGAGATCGGCCTGAAGGAAATCCGCTCTCTCAAGCTCACCGAGGAACAACTCGCCAAAGCGGAACTCAAGCAGGGTGTGGGTTGTCGTACTTGCCGCATGACCGGATACAAAGGCCGGATGGGGTGCTTCGAAATTTTCAATATCACCGAGGAGGTGCGCCTCCTCATCAACGGCGACGAGTCCACCAGCGGCCTGAGGCGGCGCGCCCGCGAACTCGGCATGCGCACCCTGCGCGAGGACGGCATCCGCAAGGTGTTGAGCGGCAAGACGACAGCGTCCGAGGTCATTCGTGTGACCATGGCCGACGATTGATCGCCTGGGTCCGATGATTCACACTCACTTTTTGTTTATATGACGGTTGAAAGCGTAATCGATCTCCTCATTTCACGGGGTCTGATCGACGATTCCCAGAGGGATGACTACATCGCCGCGGCCTATGGCAGCGAGCACGACATCACCTACGCGGTCGAGGAACTCGGCCTGCTCCAGCGAGATCAGCTCTTCCAGCTTGTCGCCCAGGACATTGGCGGTGAGTTTTACGATCTGACCGGTTTCGAGCCGGCGCCCCAAGTCCTGCGTGCGGTGCCTGCCGGGACGGCCAAGCTTTACCAATGTTTCCCCATCCAGTTTTTGGAGCAAGGGCTGCAGGTGGCGATCGCCAATCCTCTCGATCCGCAGAATCTCGAGGAGCTCGGCTTCTCGCTCAACACCCATATCGTCCCGGCCGTCGCTCCGCCAGAGCAGATCGCGGCTTTGATCGAGACGTTCTACTACGGAGGAGGGGCTGAAGCCCCCGGGGCCAAGGGTTCGGGAACCGGCGAGAGCAACGCCCTCGCTCAGATCCGGGCCGAGATCGCTGCGCTCTCCGACGCTGATGCGGAGGAAGAGTCCAACTCGGCCCCCATCATCCGTTATGTCGACCTCGTGCTCTATCAGGCGATCAAGGAAAAGGCCTCGGACATCCACTTCGAGCCCTTTGAAGACGACTTCAAGATCCGCTACCGGGTCGATGGCGCCCTCTATGAAATGGCCCCGCCCCCGGCCCACTTGAAGCAGGCCATTATTTCGCGGATCAAGGTCATGTCGTCCCTGAACATCGCGGAGACCCGACTGCCTCAGGACGGTCGGATCACCAAGGAGATCAACGGTCAGGCCGTCGACATGCGCGTCTCGACCTTGCCGACGGTCTTCGGGGAATCGGTCGTGCTGCGCGTTCTCGACCGATCGAACGTCAATCTCAACCTCGAGAACCTCAATCTTTCCCCCGAGATCCACGAGTATATCGTCGATACGATCGAGAAGCCGAACGGCATCTTCATCTGTACTGGACCGACCGGGGCCGGAAAAACGACGACGCTCTACGCCTGCCTTCGCAAAATCAACACCGAGGACGCCAAACTCCTCACGGCTGAGGATCCGGTCGAATACGACATGGATGGCATCATGCAGGTGCCGATCAATGAGGCCATTGGCCTTACCTTCGGGCGGGTGCTGCGCGCCTTCCTTCGTCAGGATCCCGACCGGATTCTCGTCGGGGAGATGCGTGACCTCGAGACCGCCCAGATCGCGATCCAAGCCTCGCTCACGGGCCACTTGGTGCTCTCGACCCTGCACACGAATGATGCCCCCGGCGCGGTGACCCGGCTCATCGACATGGGCTGCGAGCCCTTCCTCGTCGCGGCGACGCTCGAGGGTGTGCTCGGACAGCGGCTCCTGCGCCGGATCTGTTCCGGGTGCCGTGTTGCCTACAAACCTTCGCAGGCGGTGCTCGCCCAGTTGGGGATCAATCCGTCGGACCTCGGAGACAACCAGTTCTATACCGGGCAAGGCTGTGACGCGTGCAATGACACGGGGTATCGCGGCCGGCAAGGGCTCTTCGAGCTCCTCGACATGTCGAACCCGATCCGCGACCTCATCGCCCAGCGCGCTGCCACCGTCGTGTTGAAGCAGAAGGCGCAGGAACTCGGGATGCGAACCCTCCGTGAGGACGGCATCCGCAACCTTTTCGAGGGCATCACCACGATCGAGGAAGTCCTGAAATACACCTGATCGAATCTTCCTTTTTTCCATCGACACAATCGTGCTTGGAAGGCTAATCTCAAAACCACCAGACAGAATCAGCGAATATGGCAAACTTCGAATACATCGCCTTGGATGCGAAGGGCACGGAGACGACGGGGTCCATCAAGGCGAACGACGAGGCGGATGCAATCAGCCAGCTCCGGAAGAGCGGCCTTTATCCCACCCAAGTCGTTCCCGCGGGCAAGGGCGGCGTCTCCAGCTCCGCGAAAAAGCGCGCCAAAAAGGCGCAATCGGGCAATAAGAAGACCGGGGTGGGTGGCCGCGTCAAAGGCAAGGTCCTCATGATTTTCACGCGTCAGCTCGCGACCCTCGTGGATGCGGGCCTGCCGCTCCTGCGTGGTCTCTCCGTGCTCGGCAAGCAGGAGAAAAACCGTGTCATGGCCGGCACCATCAATCACCTCGCCGACTCCGTCGCGGGGGGATCGACTTTCTCCGAAAGCCTAGGGCAGCACCCGAAGGTCTTTGATAAGCTCTATGTCAACATGGTCAAGGCCGGTGAATTGGGTGGGGTGCTTGAACTTGTCCTGATTCGTCTTGCGGAATACCAGGAGAAGGCTCAGAAGCTGAAAAACCGTATCGTGGCGGCGATGGTGTATCCGATCATCGTCATCGTGATCGCGGTCGGCATCCTCGTCTTCCTCATGGCGGTGATCGTGCCCCGATTCGAGAAGATCTTCGCAGAAATGCTGGGTGACAAACCTCTCCCGGCGATCACCCGGGTCGTCATCGGGATCAGCCGATGGGTCCAGGATCAATGGCTCCTCGTGCTCATCATCGGTGCCGTGCTTTATGCGGGTTGGAAAGTCTTCAGCATGACGAAGGGCGGCCGGGTCGCGATCGACCGGATGCTCCTCAAGATGCCGGTTTTCGGTCCGGTGCAGTTGAAGAGCGCCATCTCGCGCTTCACCCGCACCCTCGGAACGCTCGTGACGAGCGGTGTGCCCATTCTCCAAGCGCTCAACATCACCCGGGACACCTCCGGCAACGTGGTGGTCGCGAATGCGATCGACAAGGTCCACGAAGCGGTGCGCGAGGGCGAGTCCGTCGTGGCGCCGCTCGAGGCGAGCAAGATCTTCCCGCCGATGGTCATCTCCATGGTCGACGTGGGCGAGGAGACCGGTCAGCTTCCCGACATGCTCCTCAAGATCGCCGATGTGTATGACGACGAAGTCGATAACGCCGTCGACGCGATGACTTCGATGATCGAGCCGATCATGATCGTGTTTCTCGCGCTGATTGTCGGAACCATCGTCATCGCGCTCTTCATGCCGATGATCTCCATCATCACGGAGATGAACAACCAGTCCGGTTGATCGGCCCCTCCTTCCAGGCACGTGGTCGAGCGAAGGTTCGCCACGTGAGAGCCGGGGGTTGCGGTTGAGAGAAAAGATTTACAACGTATTGACTTGAGGACACCGGGATCTTTAGAGTGTGGGCATGAAGACAAATTTCATCCGGCGCGTCCGGGCATTCAGCATGGTGGAATTGATGGTCGTGGTCGGGATCATGGTGATCTTGGCCGGGTTCCTCATTGCCTCTCTTCCCGGGATCCAGAGCCGCATCAACCGCGGCAAGGTTGAATCTTTCATCGCCGAGCTGGAGGCGGGTTTGTCCAAGTATCAGCTCGACAACGGAATCTACCCGATCAGCGAACCGGGCGGCGACCGGGATCAGAACGGGGTCCAAGGCGCTGCGGTGCTATACAAACATCTCTCAGGCGATTTCGACCTGAATGGTGAAGTGGATTTCGAGAAGAACGAGAAGGTTTACGTGCCGAAACTGGATTACTTCTCGAATCGCGAAGCGAAAGAACCGCGTTCGATGGTGATCGGGGGGGAATACATGGTCATCGACTCCTACAGCAACCCGGTTCGTTATCTCGCTCAACCGCCGAATCTGCCGAAGGGGCAAAAGCGGGAGACCCGCAATCCGACTTTTGATATCTGGTCGATTACCGACGCAGATCCCGCGGATACCCAGGCGGAGGCCAAATACATCAACAACTGGTCGGGTCTCTGAAGGGGGATCGCTCCTCGTCGGGCCGCCGTGTCCCCAACCGACGTTTTCTTTTGTTTGGGGAAATTGAGGTGAACCTTCCATCCATCTGAGGCAAGATGGAATCTTTTGTATTCCATGCCGGAGACTGCGGAAACGACCCTTGTCTGCTTGGAGGATCTTCCGCTGCCTCCTGGTTTCGGCCCTGACATGCCCGATTTCTGGGGTTTTGGGCTTGGCCGGATCGATCCCGGAGAGATCATCGCGTGGATTTTCAAGTTGGACCCGGAGGCCTCCTTGCCCCGGGGATATCTCGATTCCGTCCGCCAGCGTCACCTGCAATGGAGCGGGCTCTCTGCCCTGCCGGGCGAAACCACCGTTCTTCTGAAGGAATCCGGACAG
Organism: Akkermansiaceae bacterium UBA5020; assembly: GCA_002396885.1. Classification (GTDB taxonomy): domain Bacteria; phylum Verrucomicrobiota; class Verrucomicrobiia; order Verrucomicrobiales; family DEV007; genus Arctic95D-9. Next base: position 27,529 of record DGXY01000017.1, on the reverse strand, counting down.
GGGGAGGTGGTCTTTGCCTCCTTCGGACCCGACGGAGAGTCGTTCACGGCCTTTCTCGCACGGGTTCCCGCTTTGCACGACCGTGTCGCTTGGAGACTTTGCCTTGAGATCCTTGCCTGGCTGAAGGCCTTGATTCCAGTGCCGAGGCTCTTGTCCAATGTCGATCCGTCCGACTTCCTCGTGCATGCCCGCGACGGCATCGTCCCCTCGATTGCCTTCTGCCCGGTTTTTAGCTTCATGCGGGAGGAGACGCCCTTGAGTGATTATCGCATCGCGCGTCAATGGAGCGAGCGCCTCGCCGTGCTCCATTCCTACATTAAGAGAGGTCGCAAAGGATCTCCGCTCAAGGGAGCGCCGGGTGACAGCAAGGCGTTCCGGGCGCTTTTCAAGCATTTCGACCTCGGCAAAGACCGCTCCTTGGGGGAGCGTCTCGACGAGGTGGCGTCGATTTTCCAGGCGGAGTGGGAAGCGTCCACCCGAGGGGAAAAGGGGGCGGAAAGTCCGCTGGCGCGACGATCATTTCCGACGGGGCCTCTCGCCCAACTTTTGAAGGAGCGCGCGGTCCACGCGGATCCCTCGCGATTCTCCGGAGCCACGGAGCCGGGGGGCGAGCGAGACGGGGAAACGCCGGTCTTCTCCGCGTTCCGGATTGACCGTCTTGTTGTGGAACCCCCGGATATCAGGATCGGACATCTCCTTCCGCCGGAGAGCTGGTTCGGTGTTTCGCTGATCGATTTCCTGAACCGTCGGCTTTCACATCCCTTCCTCAAAGCGCATCACCATTGTCTGCGGATTCGTTCGGTCTACTGCGACGAGTATTTCACCCTCCTCGTCGGTGACCCTTCCGAGGGAATCCCCCTGCCGTCGCTTCTCGCCGCTGGGGAAGGCCTCGTCACGGGCGATCTTCTCCTCATCCTCGGCAAGCTCCACCGTGCCCTCTCTCAGTTTGAGAGTGCCGGATTCGATGCGGAACTCATTTCACCCTGGCAGATCGAATTGCATCTCGAGGCTGGCGTGATTCACCCGGGGTGGAAGTCCCTCCTTTCCACGGAAGTCTCGGCGTGGCCCGCCTGGGAGGTGATCGTCCGAACCGAGCGCCCTGCTGAATGTTTTTTGCCCGGGGAGACGACCTCGGCGTGGCTTGGGGTGCGAGAACTGCTGCATGGAAAATTCTTCCCAGCGCTCGTTGCCTGGATGCTCGATTGGAAGCGTTTCCAATGGGCCGCTAGGGCCGCTACCCTCAAGAGGGAACCGGTGAGCTGGGACGAGCGCCTTCTCCCGCTTTTCGAGGCCGCGCGGGATCATCTCGACCCGACCCAAGGGGCGCAGCGCGAGAAGTTTCTCGCCCTCCTCGACGAGGGTCTGATGCTCGACTGAATTCTCTTCGGCCGATCCGCCACCCTTCGGCAACGAGGGAAATTCGCTGGCGCGGTGATTCGGGCGGCGTAGACTTCTGCTCCTTTCCTCCCCCTCCATGGAATTCATCGACCTGAAGAGCCAGCAGAAGCGCATTCGCGAGACCCTCGACCGGCGCATCGCCGCCGTGCTCGATCACGGACAATACATCCTCGGTCCCGAAGTCGTGGAACTCGAGGCGCGGCTCTGCGACTTTCTCGGGTGCCGACACACCATCGCGGTTTCCTCGGGCACGGACTCCTTGTTGATGGCCTTGATGGCCCTGGGGATCGGACCGGGAGACGAGGTCATCACCGTGCCCTACACCTGGATCTCGACGGCCGAAGTCGTTGCCCTGCTTGGCGCGACGACCGTCTTTGTCGATATCGAACCCCATACCTGGAACCTCGATCCGGCCCGCCTTGAGGCGGCGATCACCGATCGGACCAAGGCGATCATGCCCGTGGGGATCTACGGCCAGACCGCGGACATGACCGCAATCAACCGCATTGCCGCCGCCGCGGGGAACTTGCCCGTGATCGAAGACGCGGCCCAGTGCTTCGGTGCCACCCATCACGGGAAGCGTTCGGGAGCCCTCTCCCTCATTGGCAGCACCTCCTTTTTCCCTTCGAAGCCCCTCGGCGGCTATGGCGACGGCGGCGCGCTCTTCACCGACGATGATGAACTGGCGGAAAAGTTTCGCTGGATCCGCATCCACGGGCAGCAGCGCAAGCATTTCCACCCCGTCGTCGGGATCAATGGCCGACTCGATACCCTCCAGGCCGCCATCGTTCTCGCAAAGATGGATCTCTTCGAGGAAGAAATCGCGATGCGCCAGGCCGTCGCCGATGGCTACGCCACCCGATTGGCGGATGCCGGATTGACCCTGCCTTTCGTGGCGGAGGGCAATACCTCCGTCTACGCTCAATACACCGTGCTTTCGGCCGATCGGGATGCCCTCCAAGCCAAGCTCGGTGCCGCCGGGGTCCCTTCGGTGCCCTACTACGCGGTGCCTCTGCATCTCCAGCCCGTTTTTGCCGGTCTCGGATACCGCGAAGGTGATTTCCCGGTCACCGAGCGGATCGCTGCGACCGGTTTGAGCCTCCCGATGAGCCCCTACGTGACGCCGGAAGACCAGGACCAGATCGCGGCGGCAATCCTGGCGTGAAGGAGGGGTGGGGGCGCGGCCGGCCAAGACTCCTCCAGAACTCCCGTTGACTTTTCCCGCCGGGGCTTTATCTTTCCGGCCCTCCATGCCGCCTGATGGCGCGCGGACACGACGAAATGCCGCGGCGGGGGGGCTTTTTGGCAGCCACTTGACCCAACGGAACAGATGAAACGGACTTACCAACCCTCCAAGCGCACCCGCAAGAACCAGCACGGGTTCCGTGCCCGCATGGCCACCAAGGCCGGACGCGACATCATTCGCCGCCGCCGCCAGAAGGGCCGCAAGCGCCTCATTCCCAAGGGTGCGGAGATTCATTACAAGCGCCACACGGTGCTTCACGGGAAGTGATCCGTTCCCTTCGGGGGACCGGAATTCCCTGTCTCCGGATGAGATTCCGGTAGCGGGACGATGAAACTTCCCCGCTCCAGGCGGATCACGCGTCGCGCTGACTTCCAGCGCGTCCGTGTCTCTGGTGCCACCTACCAAGGCCGTTTTCTCGTTCTGGGGTATCTTGCCGACGATTCCTTGGACGAACCTTTCCGGCTTGGAATCATCACGACCAAGCGCCTCGGCGGCGCCGTCGTCCGCAACCGGGTCCGTCGCCGACTCCGCGCCGTGATCCATCGCACCGGCCACCGCATCGCACGGCCCCACTGGCTCGTCCTCATTGCCCGCGGAGCCGCCGCTGAGGCGACTTCGGAACAATTGGAGAAAGAATGGATCTGGTTGATGCATCGGGTCTCGCTGGTTGCCCCCGATCCCCGTCCGGAATGAAAAGGGTCCTTGTCTTCCTCGTCCGCGTCTACCAGGTGGTGATTTCGCCTCCGCTCCACTTTCTTTGCGGCCCCTTTAGCGGGTGCCGATTTTTCCCGACCTGTTCGCAGTATTTCATCGACGCGGTCACCGTGAACGGTCCCCTGCGCGGTTCGTGGCAGGGGATCAAGCGGATCTTGCGTTGCAATCCCTGGGGCGGTCAGGGGTATGATCCGCCACCCGGTTGGGAAGAATATGTGGCGAAACACCCCGAGGCGGCTTATAAAGGCCGCCGCCCATGCGACCTCCCCGGGGGGCACTCGGCGGACTCCTCTCACTCTCACTCTCACCCGTAGAAAACCATTGCCGTGAAAAACATGGATCGCACCTCGTGGATCGGGGTCCTCGTCTGTCTTGCCCTCCTCTTCGGATGGGGGTGGTGGAATACCAAGGAAGCTGCCAAGCTCGCGGCGCAGCGTGCCGCCGAGGCCGCCAAGGCTCCCAAACTCGAGCCCGCCAAGGCCGGAGAAGCAAAACCCGTCGACCCAGCCACCGCCCCGGTGGTCGCGGCACCGGCTCCTGGCACACCTGCCATCGAGACCGCCGTGCTCGAGAACGACTTCCTCCGCCTCCACCTCACCAATCAGGGGGCCGGCATCCGCCGTGCCGAGATGAAAAAACATCCGCGCCACATCGAAGGAGCGGAACTCATCGCCATCAACGAGAACGCCTCCCATCCGCTCGCCTCCCTCTCGCCGGGTCCCAAGCAGTATGACACGTCGGTCTGGTCCGTCGTCGCCAAGACCAAGACGGAGATCACCTATGAGACTTCCGCCGCTGATGGAGTGAAGTGGCGCAAGACGATCCGCCTTCCCGGAGCCGAAAGTGATCCCCATGAGGTCTCGGTCCTGCTTGAGGCACAGAACAACGGATCGGCACCCTTCGAGATGGGGAACCGATATCTCTATGCCGGCAGCGCCGCGCCCCTCCACCTCAACGAGTGGTCGATGCAGATCGGCAGCTACTGGATGGACAAGGATGGCGACTTCGAATACAAGACCGTCGATCACTTCGGTGGGCGGAAGGTCTTGGGAATTTTCGGGGGCGGTGAAAAACCCCACGATCAATTCCTCCTCAAGCAAATGCACTGGGCCGGGGTGAACGACCAGTTCTTTACCACCATCGTCCGTCCTTCCGAGCCCTACGAAGGTGGTGTCTGGATCGGGCGTTTTCCGGTCACGGTCGAGGGCAACGAGGTCGAGTCGCGGAAGAAGCGCATGTTCGCCGCCGAGGCTGCCCTGACCCTGCCGAAGGAAACGGTCGCTCCGGGTGCCACCGCCAGCGTGGAGTATGGCATCTACCTCGGCCCCAAGGAATACGCGCGGCTCAAGGCCCTCGGCGACCGCCGCCAGCGGGTCATGCACTATGACGAGATCCCGATCTTCGGTTGGCTCTTCGGCTGGGCGATCAAGCCGATCGCGTCTGCGCTGATCATCGGGCTCGTCATGATCAAGGGCTGGGTCGGCGACTACGGCGTCGCCATCATTCTGATCACCCTGCTGATCCGTCTACTCATTTGGCCCGTCTACGCCAAGTCGGCGCGCTCGATGAAGCGCATGTCGAAGCTGACCCCTCTGATGAAGGATCTCCGCGAGAAATACGCGGATAATCCCCAGAAGATGAACGAGGAGACGATGAAGCTCTACCAGACCTACGGGATCAATCCCCTCGGTGGTTGTCTTCCCATGTTCATCCAGCTGCCGGTCTTCCTTGCCTTCTACCGCATGCTCTGGAGCGCCGTCGAACTGCGGCACGAGTCCTTCCTCTGGGTGAAGGATCTCGCCATGCCCGACACCCTCTTCACGATCCCGGTGATGGGCGGCATCGACGTGAATCCGCTCCCCATCCTCATGGGCCTGACGAGCTTCATCCAGATCGCGATCACACCGAAGACGGGCGACAAGACGCAGCAGATGATCTTCATGCTCATGCCGTTCATGTTCCTTTTCATCTGTTACAACTTCGCCTCCGCCCTCGCGCTTTACTGGACCGTCTCGAACACCTTTTCCATCTTCCAAACCTGGATCATGAACAAGCTGCCCGAGCCCGAACTCGTGAAGCGCAGTGGTCCGGTGAAGAAGGGGTTCATGCAGCGCATGGCCGAACAGGCCGACGCGGCGAAGAAGGCGAAGGAGGCGGGCGGCGCTCTCCCCAGCGGTCCCGGCAGTCGCACGAAGATGCCCGGTGAAAAGGGGGATCGCCACACCAAGGGAAAGAAGCGCCGTTGAGTTGAGATTTGGGATTCCGTTTCCTTGAAACTTCCGATATCTTTTGGGCCGATCACCTTTTGATTCGCCCGATGGACCCTCTCGATCTTGCGCAGGAAACGCTCGATGCCATGCTCGGCTTTCTCGGCTTCGCCGTCTCGATCACGGGGGATCCTGCGAATCATACCCTCCACGTCGCTTCGCGCGACGGGAGCCTCCTCATCGGTCCGAATGGCGAGCGGCTCGAGGAGATCACCCACCTTCTCAACCGTCTCCTCATTGCCCGGAACCCCGAGGCCCGCCACGTCCAGATCGATATCGACGGCTATCTCGCCACGCGCGATTACCGCATCATCGAAGAGGCCGACGAGATCGCCGCCCGGGTCCTCGCCACGGGCAAAACGATCAAACTGGATCCGATGAATTCCTACCAGCGGCGTCTCATCCACCACCATTTTGAGGACCATCCCTCTGTCCGTACATGGAGCCCCGAGGACAAAGCCCGTCTCAAGCGCATCTCTCTTTCGCCGAGAAATCAGGCTTTGTGAGAGCCAAATCGCTCATTCTGAAGCGGGTTTGTCGAGATATTACTTGATTTTCGGTGGTTTCATGGTATGGCCACCCTCCGGCCTTTTCGGGGTAATCCCGAGGTCGGCCGTTTTTCCCCTGATCGACCCCGATTCGAAGCCATGTCCGAAGACGCCACGAATATCGTTGCTTTCCCCGGCAGTAGCGTCGATTCGCCAACCCCGTCCTCAGGAAAACGATCCATCCCTATGAGAAGTGACCTTGTCGTTGCGGCATCCAAAGTGATCCCCGAACCCCCCGTGCTCATCAACCTGGTTTCCGCCAGAGTCAAGCAACTCAACAACGGACGTTCTCCGCTGGTGCGGGTCGATCATCGCATGGGGGCCGCCGACATCGCCCTCACCGAGATCATCGAGGGTAAAATCACCCTTGATTACAAGCCGATGGAGTGATGGCGTGATCTGGGTGGATTGGTTTTCCGGTCACCCCTTCACGCCTGATTTCTTTGGAGCCTCCGTGGTTCGCGGCGTATCATTCACGTCGCGTCATGTCCGAGTTCCGCCTCAATTCCGAATTCAGTCCCCAAGGGGATCAGGAGCAGGCCATCGCCAAGCTGACGAAGTCGCTCCTCGCCGGGAGTGAGCATCAGACCTTGCTTGGGGTGACCGGTTCGGGCAAGACCTTCACCGTCGCCAACGTCATCGCCGCGCTCGGGAAGCCAACCTTGTTGATGTCGCACAACAAGACCCTCGCGGCCCAACTCTATTCCGAGCTGAAGACCTTTTTTCCTGAGAACGCCGTCGAGTATTTCGTCTCCTATTTCGACTACTACCAGCCCGAGGCCTACATCCCGCGCACCGACACCTACATCGAGAAGGATTCCTCGATCAACGACGAGATCGAGCGGCTCCGCCTCTCTGCGATGAGTTCGCTCCTGATGCGGCAGGACGTCATCGTCGTCGCCAGCGTCTCGTGCATCTACGGTCTCGGTTCCCCCGATGACTACCGCGACATGATGATCCCGGTGCGGGTCGGTGACCAGCTCGATCGCGACGAGTTCCTGCGCAATCTCGTCGGCATTCTCTACGAGCGGAACGACATCGAATTCCAGCGCGGCCGTTTCCGCGTTCGGGGTGATGTCGTCGAGGTTTATCCCGCCTACCTCGACGAGGAGGCCGTGCGCGTCGAATTTTTCGGCGACGAGATCGACCGCATCAGCGTCTTCCGGCCCCTCACCGGCACCGCCACCTCGCAGGTGAGGGAGTTCACCTTCTACCCCGCGAAGCAGTTTGTGACCCCCAAAGAGAAAATGGCCGTCGCGATCCGCGAGATCCGCAAGGAACTCGCCGAGCGCGTCGAGCATTTCGAAAAAAACCAGCAATACCTCGAGGCCCAGCGCATCAAGCAGCGCACCGAGTATGACATCGAGATGATGCAGGAAATGGGGTTTTGTCAGGGGATCGAGAATTACTCGCGCCACCTCACCTCGCGTCCGCCCGGGAGCCGTCCGGGCACCCTCATCGACTTTTTCCCTCCCGGCTTCCTTACCGTGATCGACGAGTCGCATGTCTCCATCCCCCAGATCGGCGGCATGTATGAAGGCGACCGCTCGCGCAAGACCACTCTCGTCGACTTCGGTTTCCGCCTCCCGAGCGCCCTCGACAACCGTCCGCTCAAGTTCGACGAATACATGGCCATGACGGGGCAGCGCCTCTACGTCAGCGCGACCCCGGCCCGATTCGAGATCGAAAACTCTGTCGCGGGAAACCGGGGCTACATCCCGCACCGGCGCAATCGCATCGGCGAGGAGGAGTTGACGCCCGCCCGTTTGCCGAGGATCTCCGGCAGCCGCCAGCCCGTCGCCGATTTTCATCCCGAAAAGAAAGGCACCGACCTCATCGTCGAGCAGATCATCCGTCCCACCGGATTGATCGATCCCGTCATCACCCTGCGCCCGCTCAAGGGCCAGATCGACGAGACGATCGAACTCTGCCGCCAGCGCGTCGAGAAGGGCGAGCGCATCCTCGTCACCACCCTTACGAAACGCACCGCCGAGGATCTCACCGACTACCTTCGCAACGTGGGGCTGAAAGTGCGCTACATCCACTCCGACGTCGATGCGATCGAGCGCGTCGAAATCCTCCGCAGCCTCCGCCAAGGCGAGTTCGACATCCTCGTCGGCATCAACCTCCTTCGCGAAGGACTTGATCTCCCCGAAGTCAGTCTCGTTTGTATCCTCGATGCCGACAAGGAGGGTTTTCTCCGCAGCGAGACAGCCCTCATTCAGACCGTTGGCCGCGCCGCTCGCCACATCAACGGCGAGGCTGTGCTCTTCGCAGATACCATCACCGATTCGATTCAGAGTCTGCTCGGCATCACCGAGTATCGCCGCCGTGTCCAGACCGAACACAACGAGGCCCATGGCATCGTCCCACGCACCGTCTCGCGCAGCGATCAGGGCAGCCTTCGCATCTACCAGCGTGGTAAGGAAGTCGAGAGTTCCCTCGTCGCCGAATCCGGCAGCGACCTCGACACCCTCGCGGTCATCCGCGAGCTCGAGGATGAAATGCAGGAGGCGGCTTCGAAACTCGAGTTCGAGCGTGCCGCGCTCATCCGCGACCAGATCAATCACCTCAAGGAGAAGGCAGGGGAGAAGCCGCTCGTGGTGAAGCGTAAGAAGGTGCGGTATTGAGAGGGGCCGACGGACGCAGCGGGGCGAGGCTGCACGAGCTGCGAAACCTCTCCTTGCACGCCGTGTCTCGTTCCTTCTTCAAGAGAGCGCGCCATCATCATTGTCTCTGTTTTGAATCTGGATCGCGGCCCCGATCGTGATTGACAGACCCTCCCGCGATCGATAAATCTTCTTGGTCCAGACGCCACCGCATGAAACGTATCCTCGGCATTCTCGTCCTTCTTCTCGTCGTCTACCTCGCCACCTGGGTGATGAGCGATCTCCTCACGGGACGCCAGAGTTTTCTCTCAGCCTTCAATCAGGAGAATCTCCTGCGGCGCACTGCCCTTTTCGGGATCATCGGGGTGGGGGTGGCCTTTGTCATCATCACTGGCGGGATCGACCTTTCGATCGGTTCGGTTGTCTGTCTCGTCGGGGTCGGTTTCCCTTGGCTCGTCACCCAGCAGGTCGTGCCGATGCCCGTGCCGGTCTGCCTGATTCTCGTTTTGGTGGTGGTGTTAGGGGTCGGTCTCTTCCACGGATTTCTCGTCACTTACGCGCGGCTGCAACCCTTCGTGGTGACGCTCTGCGGCCTGCTCCTCTATCGGGGTATCACTCGCGGATTCACCGGCGACCAGACCGCGGGATTCGGCAATGAACTCAAGGGATTGCGCTGGCTTGCGAATGGGGAGATCCCGATCACGGCCCAGTTCGGCATTCCGGTGCCCTGCCTCATCCTTGCGGTGGTGGCGCTGGCGGCGGGGATTTTTCTGAATCGCACCGTCTACGGGAGGCATCTTCTCGCCTTGGGGAACAACGAGGAGGCGGCGCGTTTTGCGGGAGTCCGCACGAAGCGGATCACGATCCTCGCCTATGTCATCAGTTCGTTCCTCGCGGGTTTGGGCGGACTGCTGTTCGTGCTCGACACGAACTCGGCGCAGCCCGCCGACTTCGGCAATTTTTACGAACTCTTCGCGATCGCCGCAGCGGTGCTGGGTGGATGCAGCCTGCGCGGGGGATCGGGAACGATCCTCGGGGTCATCATCGGCACGGCCTTGATCCAACTGCTTCGCAACATGATCACCCTCGTCGACGAGATCCCGCAGAATATCGAGTTCGCCGTGATCGGTGCCGTCATTCTCGCGGGAGCGCTCGGCGACGAGGTGGCGAAATGGTTCGTGGCGAAGCGGCGGGCTTCGGCAATGCGCGATGCCTGAGGGGTGGTCGCGGTAAATTTTTCGCAACCGCGTTTCGAGGGACGGGTTTGAAGGGGTGAAATCAAACCTGAATCACCCATGAAGACCCGACTCATTGCCCTCCTCGGCTGCACCCTCGCTCTCGCTCCCCTCGGCGCGGAAGACGCCAAACCCAAGGCGGAAAAACCCAAAGGACCCGGCGGAGGAAAAGGTGACGGATCCTTTTTCCGCGACATGGACAAGGATGGCGACAAGGCCATTTCGAAGGCGGAGGCCGGCGAGCGCTGGGAAAGGCTCGGCAAACTCGACAAGGATGGCGATGCGAAAGTGACGATGCAGGAAATGATGGGCGCTCGCCCGGGCGGTCCCGAAAGCGGTGCGCCGAAGGGCGGGCCGGGAGTTCCTGGAGGACCTCAGGCGGGCCGTGGCGAGTTCTTCAAGAACGCAGACAAGAACAACGATGGCAAAGTCTCCAAAGACGAAGTGCCCGCCGAGGCGTGGGAGCGGCTCGGCAAACTCGACAAGGACAGCGATGGTGCCGTGAGCAAGGAAGAGATGGCGGCAATGGCCGGTCGCGGAGGTCCGGGCGGACCCGGCGTCGGTGGTCCACAGATGTTCGAGCGTGCCGACAAAAACAAGGACGGCAAGATCTCGAAAGATGAAGCCCCTGACCAGGCGTGGGAACGTCTCAGCAAGCTCGACAAGGACGGCGATGGTGCCGTGAGCAAGGAAGAGATGGCGGCAATGGCCGGTCCCGGAGGTCCTGGCGGTCCCGGAGGTCCGGGCGGAGGTCCCCAAGGTGGGCCGGGAGCGATGTTCTCGCGCTTCGACACCGACAAGGATGGCAAACTCGCCAAATCCGAAGTGCCCGCCGAAATGTGGGAGAAGCTTTCCAAAGCCGACGAGAATGCGGACGGTCTCGTGAGCAAGGAAGAGCTTGAGGGGGCCTACAGCAAACGCGAGGGCAGCCCCGGCAAGCCCTCCTGAAAACGTCCGAAGCGGCGGAGAAGGAAAAAGCCTCGGCTTGATCCTGACAAAGCAACAGCAAGCAACGAAAAGCCCGGCCGTCGGCCGGGCTTTTTTCGTTCCACTACTCGTGGCGCAGGGCCTCGACGGGATTCATCCCAGCGGCGCGGAAGGCGGGGTAGATCCCGAAGAGCACGCCAGTGATGACGGAGATGGAGAAAGCGAGGGCGGGAGCCCAGAATTCGATGATGGTCACCATCTCGGCGAAGTGAGTGATGACGAGCGGGATGGCGAGCCCGAGGGCCACGCCGATGACCCCTCCCGCGCCCGAGAGCATCACCGTTTCGATGAGAAACTGCACGACGATGTCCTTTTTCTTCGCCCCGAGGGCGCGGCGGATCCCGATCTCGCGGGTGCGCTCGGTAACGGTGGCGAGCATGATATTCATGATCCCGATCCCGCCGACAAGGAGGGAGATCGCAGCGATCGAGCCGAGGACGATGTTGAAGATCTGCTTGGTCCGCTCGGCGCGGCGGAGGAGATCGAGCGGCACGATCATTTCGTAATCGACCTTCTTGTGATTCCGCTCGAGGAGGTGGCGGATCGCCTGGGAGGCAGGCATGACGCTCTCGGGTTCGTCGATGCGCACGGTCACCTCGTGGAGTTCGACCTTCTCCGCCTCAAAGCTTCCGGATCGGTATTTGAAAAGCACCTCGCCGAAATGATCCTCGAGCGTGGAGATCGGGATGAGCATCTCCATTCCGGCACCTTGGTTGGGGTCGGCGCGTCCATTCTTGTCCTCTGATTCGGCCGAGGCGGTGGCCGGGTCGTCCGCGATCACACCGATGACGCGAAAGTAGCTCGACTGGATCCGCACGGTATCGCCGATGGGTTCGCTCAGCGGAAAGAGATGACGGGCGAGACTCTTTGAGAGGATGCAGACCGGAGCGCGCGTATTCATCTCGATCTCGGTAAAAAAGCGGCCGCGAACCACGGAGCGATTCCGCATCTCGGGGAACCACGGCACCGTGCCGAGGGTGGAGCTGTCGATGCTGCGCGATTCATTCCAGATGAAGTCCTTCACCTCGCGCGCGGGGATGGTCACGAGCACGCCGGGAACGGTCGCCTGAATCTGCGCGATGTCGCGGTAGGTGAGGCCGTATTCGAGGATGAGCGATCGCTCCTGCTCGCCGGCGGTGGTCGCGTCGGTCGCCTTCACGGAACGGAGGATGACATTCTGACTGCCGAGTTCCTTGATCTGCTGTTGCGCCTCGTGGCTCGCGCCCTCCCCGATCGCGAGCATGGCGATGACCGAGCAGACCCCGAAGACGATCCCCATCGCGGTGAGGAGCGAGCGTAGCTTGTGCATCCAAAGGCTCTTGATCCCGAGCAGGACCGAGCGCTTCAGGCGGAAGAGCGAAAACTCGCGAAGGAGGGAATGCTGGATCATGGCACCTTTTCCTCCCTTCGTCTATCCGAGGCGATCTCTCCGTCCTTCAGCCGGATGGTGCGCGAGGTGCGCTGCGACATGGCCTCGTCATGGGTGATGAGAATGAGCGTTTTTCCCTCCGCGTTGAGCCGGTCGAAGATCTCGAGGATGTCTCCGCCCGACTTTGAATCGAGGTTGCCGGTGGCTTCGTCGGCGAGGATCACGGAGGGATTGTTCGAGAGCGCTCGCGCGATCGCGACGCGCTGCTGCTGGCCACCGGACAGTTCGGTGGGGCGATGGTCGAGGCGCTTGCCGAGACCGACCCGGGTCGCCAGTTCGACCGCGATCTCGCGACTCTCCTTTTCGGAAACACCCTGGTAGTAGAGCGGCACCTCGATGTTCTCCACCACGGTGAGCTGTTGGATGAGGTTGTAACTCTGGAAGATGAAGCCGAGCTTTTTTCCTCGCACCTGGGAGAGGTCGTCGTCGGAGAGTTTCGAGACATCGAGCCCGTCGAGGAGGTATTGGCCGACCGAGGGTTGGTCGAGACAGCCGAGGATATTGAGCATCGTCGACTTGCCGCATCCCGAGGGACCGAGGATGGAGATGTAGTCGCCGGGAAAGATTTTCAGATCGACGCCCTGGAGCGCCTTCACGAGGGTGTCGCCCATTTGGTAATGCTTCTCGACCCCTCGGAGCTCGATGACAGGCTCGCTTGTGGGTGGAGAAGCCATGGGAATCGGGAACGTGAGGCGGTGTCATCGACGCCGCTCCCGCATCAGGCGTTCTTGTCCGAGCGTGGTTTTGGCTCTTCGTTCGCGGCGGTAGCCTCGTCGCTCTCGTCGTTGCCTCTGGGCGGGGGACGGCGGGCGAGGCGGGCCTTGTCGACCTGGGCGGGCTCGTAGTCTTCAGGCATTTTGAGGAAGACCTCGTCACCCTCCTCGAGGCCCTTGCGCAATTCAATGAAGTCATTGTTGTGCGCGCCGATCTCGACGATCTGACGGTCGTATCCTGTGAGGGTCTTGCGGAAGACGAAGTGCTCGCCATTTTCGACAAAGACCGACTGCACCGGGACGTAGGTGACGTTCTTGAGTTCATCGACGATGACTTCGACCTTCGCGCTCATGCCGGGCTTGAGGAACTCGTGCGTCCCTTCGATCTCGACGGTGGCAGGGTAGACTTTCAACGAGGGATTGTAGCGCGATGCGTTGGAGTCTGGAAGCACCGCCACCTTCGCGATGCGGCCTTGGAGGATTTTGTCAGGGACGGACTCGGCGGTAATGTAAACCTTTTGACCGAGCTCGATCTTCTTGATGTGCGACTCGTGGATCTTCACCTCGACACCGAGTTTCGACATGTCAGGGATGGTGATGATGGGCTGGCCGACCTTGAGGGTTGCTCCCGAACTGATGCCCTCGTAGTAGCGGGAGGTATAATAGTCGGTGTTCGCCCCCCCGTAGGCGACGAGTCCGACCTGGCTGGCTCGGATGATGCAACTCGCGAGCTGTTCCTCGAGGTTCTCGCGCTTTTTCAGTTCGAGTTCGTAGCGGCGCTTCACGGTGCGATACTTCGCGTAGATTTGCGACATGAGGGCGAGCTTCTCCCGCTTCGTGCGAATGAGCGCGAGAAGTGCCTCCTCGTAGAGCGAGAGCATTTTTTCCGCCTCCTTGGGGAACTCATAGTCGCGGAAGAGTTCGAGTTCGGTCTCGCTGCGTTGCAGCGCGAGGCGGGCCTTGTCGAGGCCGACGAGCTCGTTCTCAAGGGTTTGTTTGGTGATGAATTCGCGCTCGCGGAGCCGTTTCGCTCCCTCGACCGACTCCTCGACCACGGAGAGTTCGGAAGAGGCGAGAAGTGCCTCGTCGCGCATGCGGCGGATCGTTTGCTCGGCCTCGCCGTCTCCGAGGACTTCCTCTTTCAGAAAGGTGCCGAAGTTCACGTTCGCTGCGAGACTGTCGTTGGCGACGAGAGCGAAAGACGCGACGTTGGAATCGTCGCTCTCCTCTTCCGAGCCGTTCGACTTCTGCGCGTCGAAGGCCTTCACGATGAGATCGGTGGCCTCTTTCTCGTAGGAGGCGAGCGAGTCGTTGTCAAAGGGGAGCCCGAGCTTCTTGAGGGTCACCTGGGCGGCTTCGGCTCCGACGAATTTCTGGAAGTCGAGCAGGGCGAAACGCAAGGCCTGACGTGCCGCCTTGATCTCGCTGAGAGCCTCGCTCTCCTGGATCTCGATGTTCTGTTTGGCCTCGGCGTAGAGGGCGTCGGTCTGTTGGAATTCGACATCGTGATCGACGATCTCCTCTTCCAACTCCGACTGGTCGAGCCGCACGAGCACCTTGCCCTTGGCGACATCTTCCTCGTTCACATAATAACCCTCCTCGATGATCTCGAGAATCTTGATCCCATTAGGCAGCTTCACCTCATTGCGGAATTCGAGGAAATTCAGCGCCTGGATGTTACCACCCTCGAGGACATCAATGACGAGGTCGCCGCGCAGGGCCACCGCTACGGGCATGTCATCGACGCCCTTGTTCTGATCGCCGGCGCCGCGGAAGAAAACGACCGTCGCGATCAGGACTGCCAGCATCGCGCCCGTGATGATCCATTTTTTCATACCTTCGGGGAGGATCCTCACCGAGTCTCGTTTTCGAGATTTTCGGCCCAGGAACCATCTGGCTTAACATACAGGATGCCCATGTCCCTCCAAAGGCGCAAACGTGCCAAGGTATGATCAATCAAGGTGGCGGTGCGCTGGTTCTGCGCATCGACGAGGTCTTCCTGGGCATCGACGAGGTCGCGGGCTTCACCCCGTCCGAGCTCACCCAGCAGTAGCTGTTCCTCCAAGCGGCGGGCGGCCAGGGCGACGCCCTGCTCGGCGATGTCGAAGCTGAGGCGCTCCTGTTCGAGGGCTCGCCACGAGTCGTAGAGTTCAAGACGGGCGCGATCACGTGCGAGTTCTTCGGCACGTTTCGCCCGTTCCACTTCGATGAGCGTGGCCCGGTAGATGTTGCGCTCGGCCTTGCGGTCGAGGGGCAGATCGAGATCAAGGGACCCGGCCCAACGGCGGCGTTCCCAGTTGATCGCGGGAGTGGTATCGGCGGGCTCGCTCGTGGCGTTGTAATCGAGGGCGACGTCAAGTTTGGGGAGAAGTCCGTTTTGCGCGACTTTGATGCGTCGCTCCGCATCGACGACGAGATCGGAGGCGGTGGCGAGATCGGGTCGGGTGACGAGGGCAATCTCGACCGTTTCTTCGCGCGTGATCCCGGGATCGTCGATGGTGAGCTTCTGGAGTTCGCGATCATCGAGGACGATCTTGCTGTCGACCGGGATGCCGAGGGTGATCTTGAATTCATCGAGGCGGGCGAGATAAAGACGGATAGCGTCGATCCAACGGCTCTCGGATTGCAGTTTTGCCTGGCGCAAGCGGCCGAGTTGGTTCTGGGTGCGCCGGTCTTCTTCGGCGAGCGCTTCCTCGCGTTTGACGTTTTTGACGAAACCTTGGTAGGCGACGAAGTTGTTTTTCACGAGGTCGCGTGCCCGCAGGACTCCGTAATAGTCGCTCACGAGATCGACGATGAAGGAGCGGCGGAAATCGGCGAAGTCGCGGAGGTCGTAGAGCACGTTCCGCTCTTCCTGCGTGAGGGCCTCCAGGGTGACGGCGGTGCCGCCTCCCTGCAGGAGCGGTTGCACAAGCGAGACCGCGAGATCGGATTCGTTGACCGACTGGTTCCCCGTCATGATCCGCAGGAAATCCTGGGTGAAGTCGGTCGAGAGCCGTGCTCCGGTCTTGAAGAGCCAGTTGAAACCGGCCGACTGCGTGCGCGAGAAAGTGTTCGTCGCGACGATCTCCGTCATGCCCTCTTCGAGTTTGAAGGTGCGAGAATCCGTGGCCCGTGTGCCGCTGCCGCCGGCATGGAAGATCGGGGCGAGGCGATGCCTCGCGAGGGTCAGGTCAAGGGCCGAGAGATAGAGATTTTCCTTCGCGCTCTGATACTCGCGGCTGTGGTGGATCCCATTGTCGAGCGCCTCGTCGAGGTTGAGCACTTTCGCCCCGACTTCGTAAGTGGCGAATTCACCGAGAAACTCGTCGCTTTTCGGTCTCGGCAAGAGCTTCGAAAGATCGGGGGCGGGGGGCGTCGCGAGGGGCAACTCCTCGGGCTCGACGTTTTCGACCCCGGTCGATTTTTCAAAGAGGATCGTGTAGGCCTCGCGGTCGGCGCGGGATTGATAGAGCTGCGGTGAGCACGAGGCGAGCGTCGTCGTCACGAGGAGCAGGATTCCAGCGAGTCCTCGCGGAAAATCATCACCTCCCGACCGTCCCGAGGGCGGCCTGGTTCGCTCCATACTGTCTTTTCGCATCCGTGTTGCCCCTCCTTCGGGCAATCACGCCACCCTCGCAAGGACGCCAACAAGCCATAGACGCTGAGGGTTGGTGGGTCTTGGAACGGGCCACCGTAAGCCGGATTCTGTTCGCCCGGGCCGTCTTCGACCCAGACGGACGATCATTTCTCTAAGCCTCGGTCCCTTGGGAACCGCGACCTCCCCGCCGGAGCGGGGTGCGACTAATACCCGGGTTTATCCCGCGACCGGAGCCGCGGGGCCGGACCGGCGGCCCGTTCACCCTGTTCTGTCTTGCACCGCATGGGGTTTTTCCTGCCCCCTCGGTCACCCTCGGGGCGGTGAGCTCTTACCTCGCCATTTCACCCTTACCCTTCTTCGCTCTGCGAGCTTCGAAGGGCGGTATCTTTTCTGCGACACTTTCCGTCGCCCTGCCATTACGACCGGGCGCCCCGGCTTTCACCGGGCATGCTGCCGTGTGGTGTCCGGACTTTCCTCTCCCTCCCGAAGGAGGCAGCGATCATCTCCGGCCCGTTCCAAGACCCAGAGGGTAATCGCGGAACCCGTCTTGCGCCACGGGAAGATTCGCGGTCGCTTGTCCCGCGGGACCGGGCATGATTGACTTTCCCGGTCAAAACCTTACCCTTTGCCTCCGATCTTCCAGTGGTGGCGTAGCCTTCGCCGGGCAATCGGGCCCTCTTTTTATGAACCCACCCCGTTTTCTCCCCTCCGCGGTCCTCTCTCTCGGTTTCGCCCTCGCTGCTCCGATCCTGCAGTCCCAGCAAGGCTCTCTGCCTGGTCCGCGCCTCGTTCCGCCCGGGGCTGCCGCGTCCGCTCCCGAAAAGGCTCCTCCGCTCGACATGCCGCCGCCAGAATCGGTGCAGACCGACATTTCCGAGATCGAATTCGACGCCATCGTCCGCGTCGAGGTCGATACGAAGCAGCCGAACTATCGCGTCCCGTGGAACGTCGGGGGCATGGGCAGCGGCAATGGCACCGGGTTCCTCGTCGGACCGAACCGCTTTCTCACCAACGCCCATGTGGTGAGCGACAGCCGTCTCATCTACATCAAGAACGTGAGTGATCCCGAACCCTACAAGGCAAGGGTCCTCTACGTGGCCCATGATTGCGACCTCGCCCTTCTCGAGCTGGAGTCCGAGGCTGACTTCGAGGCCGGCTTCAAAGGCATTCAACCGCTCCTCATCAGCGGGATTCCGAAACTCAACACCACCGTCATCGCCGTGGGTTATCCCATCGGGGGCGACCGCATTTCGGTGACGCGCGGGGTCGTCTCGCGAATCGACTTCCGAGGCTACAGCCATTCGGGGGTGGACAACCATCTCGCCATCCAGATCGATGCCGCGATCAATCCGGGGAACTCGGGCGGTCCGGTGCTGCAGAACAACCAGGTCGTCGGGGTGGCCTTCCAGGGATACAGCGGCGACGTCGCGCAGAACACCGGTTACATGATCCCCGTGCCGGTGATCGAACGTTTCCTGAAAGACGTCGAGGACGGCGACTACGATCGCTACGTCGATCTCGCGACGAGTTTCCTGAACCTGCTCAATCCCGCCCAGCGCCGGGCTCTCGGACTGCCCAACGACGGGATCGGAGTCATGGTGGGCCAGGCGGATGCGGCAGGCTCGGCCGGTGGGGTCTTGAAAACCAAGGATGTCGTCCTCTCCATCGACGGTCACCCGATCGCCTCAGACGGATTCATCGAGATCGAAGGCGAGCGCGTCGATCTCAACGAGATCATCGAGCGCAAATTCTCGGGCGACACCGTGGCTCTCGAGATCTGGCGCGATGGCAAACGCGAGAAGACCTCCGTGACGCTCAAGCGTTTCATTCCCTATCTCATCCAGGCGGTGCAATACGACAAACAACCGAGTTTCGTGCTCTACGCGGGGCTCCAGTTCCAGCCGCTCGACCGCAACATGATGGCCGCGCACAGCATCACCGACCTGCGCACCCGCTACTTCTACGGATTCTACGGAGACGACGAGATCTACCGCGAGCGTCCCGAGGTGGTCGTCCTAACCGAAGTGTTGCCAGATGCGACGAATACGCACATCCAGACTTTCAAGCACCTCGTCGTGGATCAAATCAACGGGAAGAAGATCACCATCCTTCAGGATGTCTACGATGCCTTCCACGGGGACTTTCACGAAGAAGGCCACGAGGAATACCACGTCGTGCGTCTCGTCGGCGAAGAGCGGCCGCTGGTGCTGAAACGCGAGGAATCAGCCGTCGCCCACGACCGCATCAAGTCGCAGTACAACGTAAGTTTCGACCACTTCATCGAGAAACCCGAGATCCTCGAAATCGAGGGGCTCTTCGAGAAGTCGGAGGACGGCAAGGAAGGAGCGAAAGCCGACAAGGATGCCCCCAAGCCGGAGTCGGAAGAGAAACCCAAGGAAGAATCCCCAAAGGCTGAAGAAGCCGCGCCAGCCAAGAAAGCTGCCTGAGATCCCCCGTCACCCTTCCATCCAGCCTCCCTTTTTTCGAGATGAACTTCCTTTCCCTCTCCCGCCTCCTTGCTCTCGCGATCTTCGTCACCGCCCCGGTCGTCCGGGTCGAGGCGCAGAAATCGACTCCCGAGAAATCGATCGTGCGCGTCAATGCGACGCTGCAGGATTACAGCTTCCTCCGCCCCTGGGAAAAGGGCGCGCCGACTCCGCGTCGCGGCCTTGGGGCCGTGCTCGAAGGCAATCGCGTCCTCATCACCGCCGAGATGTGCGTGAACTCGTCCTACCTCGAGCTCGAGCATCCCTCGAGTGGTGCCCGCGTCACCGCCCGCATCGCCGGGATCGATTACGAGGCCAACCTCGCCGTGCTCGAGCCAGCCAATTCGGATTCCAAGGTCTTCGAGGGGCTCGAGCCACTTGCCTTTGACGATTCCGTGACCGCGGGTGAGACGCTCAATGTCTGGCAGATCGAGGACAATGGGGACGGCGTCTCCACCGATGTTGAAGTGCTGCGTGTCGATGTGGGACGTTATTTCATCCCCGGATCGGTTTTCCTTCTCTATCAGGTGAAGGGCTCGCTCCAAGCCCGCACGAACAGCTTTACCCTGCCGGTCGTGAAGAACGGCAAACTCGTCGGCATGCTCCTGAGTTATTCCTCGAAGGAACAGACCGCGAGCGTCCTGCCCGCACCCATCGTCAAGGCCTTCCTCGCCGATCTCGAGGATGGCGAATACGAGGGGTTCCCCAATCTCGGGATTTCCTTCGCCCAGACCCTCGATGAGACTTTCCGCGAGTTCACCAAAATCGCTGACAAGGAAGGAGGCATCTTCGTGCGCGAGGTCGGCAAGGGAGGCTCGGCCGACAAGGCCGGGATCAAGAAGGGAGACGTGATCCTTTCCATCGCCGGTCAGGCGATCGACTCTCGCGGCAACTACAACCATCCCAAATACGGCAAGCTCAGCTTTTCCCACCTCGTCCGTGGCGGCGCCAAGGTTGGTGATTCGATCAAGCTCGAACTGATCCGCGAGGGCGAGCCGCTTTCGATTGAGGTGCCACTCGCCCGCAAGAAGGCCGAGGATTTCCTGATCGATCCCTACATGTTCGACCGCGGACCGAAATACTTCATCTACGGCGGCCTCATCTTCCAAGAACTGACCCTGCCCTACCTCGAGAGCTGGGGGGAAGACTGGACGAACCGGGCTCCTTTCAACCTTGTCTACGCCAATTCCGACCCGCATCCCTTCGAAGAGGAGGGCCGCGAGAAGCTCGTTTTCCTCAGCAACGTGCTAAAGACCCCTAGCACGCTGGGCTACGAGTCAATCAACTCCGTCGTGCTCTCCAAGGTGAACGGCGTTTTTATCAAGAACATCAAGGACCTCTCCGCAGCCTTTGCCGCGGTGCCCGAGAACGGTCTGCATACGATCGAGTTTGATGATTACCCCAAGGTCATCTACATCGACGACCGTGTCTCGAAGCTGGTGAACCAACAGCTCATCCAATACGGCATCGCGCAGCTCGAGCGACTGGAGTGAAATCTGCTCGCCCGGTTGTTGCGGTCGCTCAGGGAATAATGCGGTGCGCGCTGAGGATGCGGTGCACCGCCGCCCTTAGTTCGGTCGGCGCGTAGGGCTTTGGCAAAACGCCCTTGAATCCGAAAGCCGCCGGACTGGACATCGCGGGCGCATCTGAATAGCCGCTCGAGACGATCGCGAGTACGTCGGGATCGATCTGGAGCAGGCCGCGCATCGTCTCGACCCCACCCATCCCGTTTTCGATCGTGAGATCGCAGATGAGGAGGTGGAAGCGCTCGCCCCGCTGCATCGCGTCGGTGTAGACCGCGAGCGTCTCACGTCCTTCCTTCGTTTCCACGACTTCGTGTCCGGCCCGGCGCAGGGTCGCGGCCATGAGACGGCGGATCGGCGCGTCATCCTCGAGGATGAGGATGCGGGTGCCGACAAGGAGTGGTTCGCCGCCTTCTTCATTGCGGCTCGATTTCAGCACCGGGATATCGAAATTCGGATAAGCCGGCACGCCGTCGGCCTCGCCCAGTTCATCGGGACGACGGCCGAGAGGCGCGCAGAAGGTCGCGATGGTGCCCTTGCCTTCCTTCGACTGGAGCTGGATGAACCCACCATGCGCCTTCGCGATCGATTCGCAGACGGTGAGGCCGATGCCCGTCGCGTTGTTTTCGCGCCGCGTCGTGAAGTAAGGCTCGAAGACCCGCTCGAGGTCCTGACCGCTCATGCCGTGGCCGGTATCGATCACTTCGATGAGGAGGTGATCCTCCTCCGCCGGCGTGTGCGAGCTGCGGATCTTGAGAACGCCTTCGGGAGTGACCCGCGAACTGCGTACGATGAGGACACCGCCATCGGGCATGGCCGCAGCGGAATTGGTGACGAGATTCTCGATGAGCCTTCCGATCTGGGCGGGATCGACGTTGGCGATCGCGCCGGCATCAGCCCCCTGATATTGGTAGCGGATCTCGGGATGCTTGAGGCGCTGTTCTGTCAGGATCCGCCGGACCAGGTCGGGGACGCGGGTGCGCTCGCGGATGGGGTGTCCGCCGCGGGCGAAGGTCATGAGCTGCTGGACGAGTCCGGATGCCTTCAAGGCGGCAGCCTGCGCCTCCTCGAGCATGCTCTGCAACTCGGCATCGTCGACATGGCGCTCGCGGGCGAGACTGACGTTTCCGGTCAGGGTCGTGAGCGAGTTGTTGAAATCATGCGCGAAACCGCGGGCGAGAAGACCGAGCCCTTCGAGGCGGTGCTGGCGGACCTGCTCGGCGGTTTCGAGACGCGTTGCGGTGATGTCGGTGAAGAGGGCGAGGACGCCACCGCGGGTGGGATAAGCGCGGACCTCGAACCACATTCCGCGACTTGAATCATGGAAGTCGAAACGATGACGACGTCCGTCGATGAGGGGACGATCAAAATGTTCGTCGTATCTCTCGAGATCGTTGGAATCGAAATGATCGTGGAAAGAGGTGCCGACGAGTCTCTGGGTCGGGGCAAAAACGCGCACGGCCTCAGTGTTGGCGTAGCGGATGACTCCGTCCTCGTCGAGACAGAGGAGGGGATCACCTACTTCTTCGAGCGCGCCCGACGCCGTGGAGGGGAGGTTGCTGTCACCCGTGGCTCCGGCGGCGCTGAAGACCGCTTGGGTCCCGGCTTCCATCTGCGGGGAGGAGAGTGTATTTCCGGCCGCTCCCTCCATCCAGGGAGAGCTTGGCGGATTCGGAGGCGCAACGACGTTCGTCTCTTGGACCGCCTCCGTCTTGCGTTTTGCGATGAGGCCCTTGAAGGCGGGATCGCTCGCGATCGAGGCGATCTTGCGGAGAGCCTCGGTACGCGCGGTCGGAGGTGTCGAAGGCGGAAAGACCACGGGAGGAGCCGGGTCACTGGAAGCCGGGGGATTGGAGGGGATCCCGTCTACCTGGGCAGGTGCGGGGATGGGCGGGAGTTCGCTCCCCTCGTCCGCTGTCGCCATCACGATGACGAGTCCGATGGCCTCTCCGTCGGCGGCCCGGATCGGCACGGAGCGTTCCTCCACCTTCAGCCAGTCTCCGCTGCGCGGCGTGAGAACGGCGCGTCGTCCGTTCGTCGGGGGGCTGTCGGGATCCTCCTCTCCCTCTGCTTCGCGGGTCGGGGCGATCGTCGACAGGGGCAGGCCGATGGCGTCTTTCACCTGGCAGCCCACGAGCTTGGCGGCGGCGGCGTTGAGATAAACGACATTGCCGTCCAGGTCGGTGGCGAAGACAGCCTGGGGAAGCTGCTGAGAGACCGCCTCGAGCCCGGGCAAGCGCAGGGAGAGTCGCTCCCCGGTGATGCGTCGCTCCACGACCGATTCCAGGCAAACGGCGATTTCGGCGTCGCTGAAAGGCTTTCGCAGAAACGCTGCGGGCGTGGCCGCGCGTGCCCGGGAAAGGATGGACTCTTCCGAATACCCGGTCACAAAGATGCATGCGATGCCGTGCTCGTTTCGGAGTTTGCAGGCGAGATCAATGCCATCCTCGGGGCCGTCGAGCTGGATGTCGAGGAGGACGAGGTCAGGCTTTTCGCTCTTCAGGAAATCAAGCGCCTGCTTCGCGGAATAGGCGATTCCCATCACGACAAACCCTCGTCGTCGCAGGGTCGCCTCGAGATCACGGGCGGTCACCCGGTCGTTCTCGACGATCAAGAGGCGCAGGCGATTGGAGGGCAGGTCGTCCATGGAGGGAAACAGCGCCGTGGACCGGTCCGGGCGCGGGGTAGGCTACATTCAAATCGCCATAATTAACAAAGGAAATTCCCCAAGGACTCGTCTGGTCCCAGTTGTCGCGAGGCGTCTCAAAATCGCGTTTGCGGCACGATGAGGACCCATTCTTTGGCTGGATTTCCCGGATCAGTCGGCTCGAGGCGTCCTTGGATCTGTTCGGTAAGTAGTTCGAGCGTCTCGACCTCCGAATCCCGATCGATGAAGATGAAGGATCGGTGCACGCCTGAACGCACCGTGAGTTGGAAGCCTCCCCCGGGATGCGGGCGCAGATTCACATAAAGTTCTGGACCCGGGCCATGTTGCCTCGTGCCCAGAACAAGCCGCATCAACTCACCGATGAGGAGGCTGAAGGGGGCCGCTGTCTGCACGTCGAGGGTTAGAGCTTCATCGCCCGTGATGATGACTTCACGTCGTCCAGGACCACGGCCCGCGAGGGAGCAGATCTCGTCGGCGAGATCGCGTAGGAGAGGGAACACCCAAACGGAGGTGGTGTCATCATGCGGGCAGGCGAGAGCGATTGAGCGCAGGCGCACTTGCCACTTGATGAACGCGTCGCGCGCCGCGACACTTTGCGGCTCGAGGCTGAAGAGGCTCGTGACGAGCTGGAGTTGATTCCGGAAACTGTGCTGGCGCCGTTCGCGCTGGGGCGTAGCGGTCGCCTCGGACGGCGAGACGGCCGCAGGGGGGGCGTTCGGCGGGCCCTGGTTCGCCGACTGAACAAAAACGAGCGTGCCGCGCGGTTTGCCCTCGTGCTCAAGGGCGAGGAATTCAGAGGTCACACCAGAAGGGAGCGAGAATTCGTTGAACTCGGTCCCTGCAAGAACCGCCTCTTCCTCTCCGAACAGCGAAGTGGCGGCGGCATTGGAATCGGCGACAAGCCCCCGGGGATCGAGGCGCAAAATGCCCACCGGCGAATGGGTGAAAGCCGCGCCCTGCCATAGATCGCGGTCGCGCAGGGCGCGCAGGGCTGATTGATTGCGCACCACCGCAAGGATTTGATCTTCACCGCACGGGTTGAGGGAGATGGCGAACTCGTATCCTTCATCAGCCGAACCGCGGATCTCCGCGTAGATGGTCCGCCCTTCTTCGATGATTTGCGTGTGCGCTTGATTGAGGAGGTTGCCGAGGGCAGGCCACAACTCAGAGGCGGGGCGTTGACGCCAAGAATCGTCGGGCGTGAGTTCCGGCCAGGCTTTCGGCGGTGGGGCGAAATCGACTACCTTGCCATCCCCGTCGAGAAGCAGGATCAGATCCGGTACGGCGTGGAGCAACGCCTGGGCTTTTCGGGAAAGCGCACGCAATTTGGCGCGGAGTTGGTCGGTCGATTCGGTCAGTCCGGGAGGTTCTACCAGATAAAGGCTGAGTGCCGGTGGATCGTTCGATTCACTGACGGGACTCCAGAGGAGATTCACCCTCTTTTCCCCCGAGTGGGTGCGCAGCCAGATTTCCCTCGAAAGAGGAAGGTCTGCGGGAAGGCGCCGATCTTCGGCGGAGGAAAGAAGCGCTTTCTCCGCGGCGGCTAGTTCCCCGGCCTCGTCCGGATGCAGGAGGCTGGCAAAAGGGGTCAACCGCAGATCCTTCAGGGAAATCCCGCAGAGCGAAATGAACGCCGGATTGACTTCAGTGATGCGACCGAGGTGATCCACCAGCACCGCGCCAGTGCGGGTATGGGTAAAGAGGGCCCGGTATTTCCATTTGCCATGTCTCTGTGTCTCCTCCGCGCGGAGGGTTTCGGTCACGTCCTCGATCGAGAGCGTGATACCGCCATCCTCCAACAGTGAAGAGCGGAATTGGATCTCTCTCGGTTTTTGTCCCGGCGAGGTGAGCGTGAAGGTTCGGGTGCGTTGATTTCTCCATATTTCTTCGCGCCAGGATTTGATGACTTTTTCGCGATGACCCGGATCAGGGCAAAGAGCTGAGAGCCAGGCTTCGACCCCCCCACGGGAAGCGATTCCCTCTCCGGTAATTTGTCGGCAGGCGGCATTTTCGTGACGCAGTTCCTGCTTCGGACCAAGGAGGGCAAAGCCATAGGGCAGCGAGTCGAGAATCGCCACCCAGTCGGAGGAGACGAGTCCCGCTGCAAAAACGGGTGCGGGATGGTGGGACATCACCGCGGGTTTTTCGGAGGGTGCTGGTCGCGTCGCCACCGACAGCTTCTTCAGCGGGACGCTCGAAACGGGGCCTCCCGGGCCCCCGCCAAAAACGCCACCGGCAGGCGCGCCGAAGACATTGCCGGAGTGAGTCGAAGCTTCACTGGGTCCGGATTTGAAAATTTCACGCGATGGATCGGGCTCGGACAAACGAGTGCGGGGAACGGTGTGGGACGGGCGCTGCTTTATTTAAGGAATGTTAACAAAGTCCTGCAAGCGATTTATTCGCTTGACGGCCCGATTCACGACGATTTTCCCGCGAAAATCAGGAATTCGGCTCCTTCGTCACCGATGAAGGCCGCACGAAGAGGAAATAGATCAACACGCCGAGCCCGAGCGTGCCGAGTCCGTAGAGAAACTCGACCGTCTTTTGCTGGATCTGGAACCAGAGCACATAGAGGCTCAGCGAACCGAAGATGATCGGAGTGAGCGGATAGCCCCAAGCTCGATAGGGACGGTGCAGATCGGGACGACGGAGGCGCAGCACCACGAGGCCGATCACGACCATCAGGGAGGAAATGGTCAGCAGGGCCTGCACATAGTTGATCAATTGCTCGAAAGTCGCCGAAGCCACGAGGAGGAGGACGATCGCGGCCTGCAGAATCACGGCGAGCGCGGGCACGCCGTTCTTGTTCAGTTTCCCGAGGGTCTGGAAGCGCGCATGGTCGCGCCCGATTGCCGCGGTGACGCGTGGTCCCGCCCAGGTCATCGAACTGATCGTGGAGATGAGACCAAAGCTGATGAGGATGCCCATGATCATCCCGCCCTTCGCCCCGAGAATCGATTCCGCGGCGATAAGCCCGACCTCCGCCTGTCCCGAGATCTTTTCGATCGGCGTCGAGTAGAGGAATGCCGCATTGATGAACAGGTATAGCACCGTGACCAAGGCCGTGCCGATGAGGAGGGCGAGCGGTACCGTCTTTTCCGGGTTGCGCACCTCATCCATCATGTAGGTCGCGGCATTCCAGCCCGTGTAGGCGTAGAGCACGTAGACCAGCGAGATCGCAAAACCACTCGAGGCGATCAGATTGCCGTCGCCCTCGGCGGGGAGGAAGGAGATCGGCTGGGCCGTGCCGAGGGAAAAGGCGAGCAGACCGAGCACGAGGATCAGCACCACCTTTGCATAGGTGAAGCCGGATTGGAAAAGACCGATGTTGCTCAGCTTGCCGAGATGGACGATCGCGACGAGCACCACCACCGGGATCCCGAACCAGAGCGGCGAAAGTCCCGTGATGCTGCCCATGTAGCCCCCTAACAAAGCCGCGTTCGCCGCCACTGGCGCCGCGAAGCCGACCGTCACCGAGAGCCAGCCCGCGAGGAAGCCGATGAAGGGATTCCACGCCTTCGAAAGGAGGTGATATTCACCGCCCGATTTTGGGAAGATCGAGGCGAGCTCCGCGTAGCAGACCGCCCCACAGAAGGAAACGATGCCGCCGACGAGCCAGAGCACGAGGATGGGAAAGCCCGAGGGAATTCCCGCGACCTGGAATCCGAGGCTGCCGAAGACCCCGGTGCCAATCATGTTCGCGACGACGATGGCGATGGCGGTGGCAAGGCCGACCTTGCCGACATCGGATCCAGAGACAGGAGAAGACATGCCGTGAGTCAACAGAGTCGAATGGGAGAGTCAAGAGGGTTTTGTGGCGGCGGGCTTGGGGAAGGGGGGCGGGTGAATCCGCATCTGGTGGCGGAAGTCTTCTTCCCTCCCCTCATTCGAGGTAATTCGAGTTTCATTCGCGCCCCATTCGTGTGGGATCTTTCCGGGGGAGCGCCGGCACCCCTGCTGACGGCAGTTAGGATCCGACGGGATGAGGCGGGGCCTACGTCCCCATCACGTCCTTCTGCAGATCGCGCAGGACTCGCAGATCGCCCCAGTCTGCCCCCCTCATGCGCCGGGCACCGCTACTGCGTTTTTCGCCAAAGCGTTTTCGCGTCGCCTGCTCGCGCTCGAA
>DGXY01000071.1:21032-31045 GCA_002396885.1 Akkermansiaceae bacterium UBA5020 | reverse complement strand
AACGGTAGCCCGTTCCGCTACGGGATGGCTGCGATGGACGCGTCAGCGGCGACGCTTCGTGGGAACCTTCGCCCGTTCCGCGACGCCCCTCAAATCACCCGGTCATTCCCGCCGTCGACCGGCACCTGGGCACCCGTCGTCTTTCCGAAAAGAGGGCTGGCCATGGCCGCGACCATGTTCCCGACGTCGCGGGATTTGATCTCGGTCTTGAGGAGATTGCGGGTCTTGTATTCCTCGATCGTCATGCCGTAGCGCTCGGCGGAACGCTTGAGATTCTCGGGGGTCCAGAGTTTCGTGTCGAAGACGGCGTCGGGGTGGATGATGTTGCAGCGCACGCCGAAAGGCGCGAGCTCAAGCGCGGCGACGCGGCAGAGCTGGGTGAGCCCGGCCTTGGCGCAGGAGTAGCTCGCCGCACCGGCTCCGGGGGCGTTCACGTTGCGCGATCCGACGAGGACGATGGCGGGATCGATACCTTTCTTGAGATAAGGGATCGTGTATTTCAGCAGCTTCTGATGGCTCGTGAGGTTCACGGCCATGGACTTGTCCCAATTCGACTGCTCGAGATCATCGAGGTAGGCTCCGGCGGTGAAAATGCCGGCGTTGCTGACGAGGATGTCGAGTCCGCCAAACTGGCGCACGACACTCTCGACCGCTTCCTTGACCTTGGCGTCGTCGGTGAGGTTCGCGACGATGCCGATGCCGCCGATTTTGGCCATTTGTTCCCCGATATCGGGGCTGAGGTCGATCCCGATGACCTTCGCGCCCTGGTGGGCGAGCGAGGCGGCGCAGGCGAAGCCGATCCCGGCCGCAGACCCGGTCACGATGGCGACCTTACCCTGATGGGTCGGGGCGTGGCCGCTCTTCTTCAGCTTGGCCTGCTCGAGGTCCCAGTATTCGATTTCGAAGAGTTTCGCAGCAGGGAGCGGCTTCCAGCCTCCGGCGAAGGCGGACTCGGTGAGCTGGATCGTTTTCCAGGTGTGGGTCGAGATATCGCGGAGGACAGCAGCCTCGCTCTCGGTCGCACCGAAGCTGACGACCCCGTGGCCCTGCCAAACCAACCAACGCGGGTCGGGTGCGAGCAGGGTCTCGCCCTTCTGGTTCGCCTCGAAGTAGGCGCGGTAATCGGCGGCGTATTTCGCGAGGGTTTTGTCAGGATCGGTTCCGACGACGGCAGGGATGCGCTTCGTGCGGATCGTGTGGTCGGGAGTGAGGGGACCACGCGTCGCGAGTTTGGTGACATCCTTGCGGGCGGAGAAGCCAGCGGCCTCGTCGGAGGCGTCGAGCGAGGCGATCACGGGCACGCCGCGCAGCTTCGAGACGCCCTGACGGATCGCGGCGAGACCGAGGAGGTCTTCCTTCGCCTTGGCCTTGGGCAGGGAGAAGGATTTGCCGAGCCTGTCGGAGAGAAGCTTCTCCGCCTCGGTCACGAGACGGATCATCAGTTCGTAGCTCTCGCGGGCGTCATCGTGCATCGTGAAGATGCCGTGGTTCATGAGGATGAGTCCCTCGAGCTTCTTCGCTTCCACTTTGGCGAGGGCCTTCGCCACGGCCTTGGCGAGGTCGAAGCCTGGCATCACGTAGGGAATGATCGCGACGCGGTCGCCGTAGAGATCCTCGACGACCTTGCGGCCGTCCTTGTGGTTCGTGATCGCGACGATGGCGTTCGCGTGGGTGTGATCGACGAATTTCTGCGGGATGACGGCGTGGAGGATGGCCTCGATGCTTGGATTCGGGGCCCCGGGATCGAGCATGGCGGCGCGCTGCTGCTTCACCATCTCGGCGTCGCTCAGGGTGTCGAGCTTGGCCATTTTCAAGAGAGCCTCCATCCGCACGGGAGCGAAGCCGGCGGCCTCGATCGTGGCGAGATCCCAGCCCGAGCCTTTCACATGGATGACTTCGACAGGATCGCCGAAGAAATCCTTCTCCTTCGCTTTCACCGAGGTGTTCCCGCCGCCGTGGAGGACGAGTTCGGGATTGGCACCGAGGAGGCGCGAGGTGTAGACGCGCTTTTCGAGGGGGGTCTTGAATTTGCGGGCGTCGCTGTCGGACCAGAGGGATTTCATGACGGGAATTGGGAAAGAGAGGGCGATGAGGACCTTATTTGTAGACCTTTCCGGGATCGTAGGACTGATCGACGATCTCCTGGCCCAAGGCTACGGGAGCGCCGGGTTCCTGTATATTCCGGTAAAAGCAGGATCGGTATCCGGCGTGGCAGCAGCCCGGGCCGTGCTGGTGCACCTTGAGGACGATGGCGTCCTGATCGCAGTCGGTGAGGATCTTGCTGACGACCTGGGTGTGGCCCGAGGTCGCACCCTTGTGCCAGAGTTGCTTCCGGCTGCGGGAATAATAGACCGCCTCGCCGAGTGCGAGGGTCTGGCGGAGGGATTCCTCGTTCATGTAGGCGACCATGAGGACCTCATGCGTCGTCTCATCCTGAGCCACCGCCACGATCAGCCCGTGCTCGTCGAATTTCGGGGCAAAGACGAGACCGGTCTCGACCGCGCCGCGGTCTTCCCGCGAGCCGAAGGTGATTTCAGTTGAATTGGACATGGGATGCGTGTTTCAAGGAGGTGGGGCGCGACGGGTCGCGGCCGAGTTGGCATTCTTCTACGGATTCCACTTTCATGCAACGCGGGAAATTCATCTCTTTCGAAGGCTCCGAGGGCTGCGGCAAGTCGACGCAGATCCGTCGTTTCGTCGACTGGCTGCGCGGCACCGGGCGTGAGGTCCTCGTGACGCGCGAACCGGGCGGAACCGGCGTGGGGGAAAAGATCCGCCACCTCCTCCAGCACGATCCTGACGGGGCCGCCCTGACGGCCGAGAGCGAGTTGCTCCTCTTCGCCGCGAGCCGGGCCCAGCTCGTGCGCGAGGTCATCCGGCCGGCCCTCGATCGAGGGGTCTGGGTCGTGGCCGATCGCTTTCTCGATTCGACCACCGTCTATCAGGGCGTCGGGCGCGGGCTCGACCCCGAAGCGGTGCGACACATCAACGCCTTTGCCGTCGGGTCGGCCCTGCCCGAGCTGACTTTCCTCCTCGATCTCGACGCCGCCATTGGCCACGCCCGCGCCGTCGCCGCGAGCGGCGATCAGCACGACCGCATGGAGTCCGAGCCGCTCGCCTTTTTCGAGTCCGTGCGCCGTGGTTACCTCGCACTCGCCGCCGCGGAGCCGGGACGCATCGCCGTCATCGACGCCTCGGCTTCGATCGACGAGGTTTTTGCTGCCCTCGTCCGCACCTTCGAGGCACGACTCGCCATCTCCCCCGCATGAGTTTCCGCTACGAACGCGCTCTCGAATTGATCGAGCGGGCCGGGGAAAAAGGCCGCCTCGCCCACGCCTATCTGATCATGGGACCACCCGGCAGCGGGAAGGAGCGGCTCGCCATGCGCATGATCGAGATGGCGAATCCGGGCGACCGGCTCATGGCGCCCGAGAAACTCGAGGAACTGCGCTCGGGCTTCGTCAGCATCGTGGCACCCGAGTCGAAGTCCCGCAAGATCTCGGTCGAGGTGATCCGCGAGGTCGAGCACACCCTGCATATGGCCGCGCCCTCCGGGGTGACGAAGTTCGCGGTGATCCGCGACGCCGACTGCATGGGCGACTCGGCCAGCAACGCCTTTCTCAAGACCCTCGAGGAGCCGCCCGCCTCGAGCCGCGTCCTCCTCCTCACCTCGCGGCCCGAGATGCTCCTCGAGACGATTCTCTCGCGCTGCATCCGCGTGCCCCTCGCGGGCCGGGTCGTGCCCGAGACGGTGAGCGGGAGCGTGAAGGAGTTTCTCGATACGCTCGCCGAGCAGGCCTTGAAAAAGCGGCGTGGGCTCTCCATCGGACTGCTGCTCACGAGTGCGTTCTCGAACCTGTTGAAATCCGAGAAGGAGGCTGTCGAAAAGGCCAATGCCGAGGCCGAAAAAGCCGAGGGTGCCCTCTATCGCAACAAGACTGACGGCACCTACCTGAAGGACCGCGAAAAATACTGGGAAGGCGTCACCGCCTCGGAATACCTCGATCGACGCAACCGCATCCTCGAGTATCTCGTGATCTGGTTCGGCGATGCCCTCCGACAGCAGCAGGGGGCGCCCCAGCTCGACCTGCCCGCCTACGCTGAGGCCACGGGAGCCCTCGCGAAGCAGTATTCCCTTGAAGATCTGACGACCCGGCTCTCCGCGGTCGAAGACCTGCGCGCCCACCTCGGGACGAACGTGAACGAAGCCCTCGCTTTGGAGGTGGGGTTTTTGCGCGCCTTCGGGTGAGAGGGGGGCATGGTTCCTTCCTCGACAAGCCCGTAAATCCCGGTAACAGTTCTACGGCATGGAATTCGCCTTCACGGGAGAGGCTCCGATCGGGAGCGAGTGCCGCCGCGTCCTTCTCGACGAGTTCGCGGGGGCTCAGGCGCGGCTTGCGGTCTTCGACGAGAACCCTGATCTGACCGTCCACGAGACCCGCAAGCACAACAAGCGGATCCGCGGGATCTTTTTGCTGACGCGCCCCATCCTCGAGTCGGGGGAGATTTCCCGCGCGAACCGTCTCGTGCGCGACGCGGCGCGGCGCTTTTCCGATGCGCGTGACGCCCTCGTGAAGCAGGAAACCTGCGACAAGCTGCTCGACCGATACGGTCGCAAGCGGGTCGGATCCTTGCTCGCGGAGGTGCGCGAGGTCCTCCAGCAACGGCACGATGCCATCCTCCAGGACGAGGCGTTCCCCGAGGAGGCCAAGGGAGCTTCGCTCGACTTCGCCGAGGCCGGTCTGTTGGTCGAGGCCTGGAACTGGGATCAGGTGACGCTCGAGATCGTCTTCAGCGCGGTGGTCTCGAATTACCGGCTCGGGCTGCGCCATTACGAGAGTTCGCGCGCCTCGAGGGATCCGCACGAATGCCACGAATGGCGGAAGCGGGCGAAATACCTCTCCTTTCACTACCAGCTCCTGAACTTCTTCGATCCCGGTAACCTCGGCCCCCGTGCCGCGCTCGCCGAGGAACTGGCCTCGTGGCTCGGCGAACATCACGACATCGCCGTCCTCGAAGAGACGCTCGCCGATCACGAAGGACTCGGGATTTCCGCGAAGTCGGTGCAGACCTTGATCCGTCTCTGTGAAGAGCGCCGCCGCGAGTTGGAGCAAGACGCCTTCGAGCGCGGCGCCGTCGTTTACCTCGATCGGCCCGAATCCCTGCACGAGCGGTTTGCGGCGAGTGCGGCGGCGTTGGCCTGAAGACGACGGCTAGCGCGACTCCGCCAGAGCCCGTCCTCGACGGCTTCGCCGAAATCGCTAGGATGGCGCTCATGAGACTTCGCTTGTTTTGCCTTTTCGCTACTGGTGCGCTTTTCGCCGGCTCCCTTTCCCACGCCGATGAAGCGGCGCCACCGAAGGGCTTTCGGGCGATCTTCAATGGGAAGGATCTCGCGGGTTGGTATGGATGGAATCCCCACGAATCGGCCAAGCTCGAAGGCGAAAAGCTCGCCGCGAATCTGAAGGAACAACGCGCCGACTTCGCCAATCATTGGCGCGTCGAGAATGGCGAGCTGGTCAACAGCGGCACCGGTCCCTACGCGACGACAGAGGAGGCCTTCGGAGACTTCGAGCTGCTCATCGAATACAAAACCGTCGCCGGGGCCGACAGCGGGATCTATCTGCGGGGCATGCCCCAAGTGCAGATCTGGGATACCAATCAGGTCTTTGATCCCGCCAAACCCGACCGCCGTCCTCACCTCGGCTCGGGCGGGCTTTTCAACAACACCCCGAAGACCCTCGGTCGCGATCCCATCACGAAGATGGACAAGCCTTTCGGCCAGTGGAACAGCTTCAAGATCAAACAAATCGGCGCGCGCACCTGGGTGACCTTGAACGGCCGCGCCGTCGTCGAGGGGGCGGCCTTCGAAAGTTATCCCGACAAGACGCAGCCCTTTCCGGCGAGGGGGCCGGTGATGCTCCAGACGCATGGTGGCGAGATCCGCTGGCGCAATCTTTATGTGCGTGAGATCGGAGAGAAAGAGGCCCAGGCTTTCCTCGCGTCGAATCCGCCAGTGCCGAATCCGACCCATTATGACTTCGCCTACGGTCCGCATCCGAAACAGGTGATGCACGTGTGGAAGGCGGAGTCCGATAAGCCCACTCCCGTGCTGTTTTTTGTCCACGGCGGGGGTTGGTCGGGTGGGGCGAGACTCAGTGGGGTCCTGCCGCTCTTGAATCCCCTGCTCGAAAAGGGGATCTCGGTGGCTTCGGTCGAGTATCGTTTCATCAATGAAGCGACCGATGATGGGATCGTGCCTCCCGTGAAAGGGCCGCTCACCGATGCGGCGCGGGCGCTTCAATTCCTCCGCAGCAAGGCGGGGGAGTGGGGGCTCGACAAAACGAAAATCGGCGCGAGCGGTGGCTCGGCGGGAGCGTGCACCTCGCTCTGGCTCGCCTTCCACGATGAGCTTGCCGATCCCAAGAGCGAAGATCCGGTGGCGCGCGAGTCGAGCCGGCTTTCCTTCGCTGCCGTCTCGGGAGCGCAGACGACGCTCGACCCGGCGCAGATGAAGGAGTGGACCCCGAACAGCCGCTACGGAGGTCACGCCTTCGGGTTCAAGGGAGATCCGGCGAAGAAGATCTCACAGTTCGATGAGTTCCTCGCGAAGCGTGAGACGATCCTGCCATGGATCGCGGAGTATTCGCCCTATGCCCTCGTTTCGAAAGACGACCCGCCGGTTTATCTCTATTTTGGAGCCCCTCCAGCGCTCGGGAAGGAAGAGAAGGACCCGACCCACACCGCCAATTTCGGGGTGAAGCTGAAGGAACACTGCGAAGCGAATGGTGTGAAGTGCGAGGTCTATTATCCCGGAGCCGAGGGGGGGACGCCGACCGTCTTGGAGTCGCTCCTGAAGTCATTCGGGGTCGCGGAGGGGTGACGAGCGTTCTTGCTTGGAAGGCGGGCGACCCCCGCTTTCGCGTTGACAAGGGCGGGGGGCGGAGGGAAGGAATCTCTCGGTTCGCTGGCCCGACCGTCCCGGGACCGCCGCCGCACCCTGTTGACTTTGACATGAAGAAATCGCTCTTTTCCCTCCTCGCCTTCTTTTCCCTCGCAATCGCGGCACCCGCCTCGGCCGAAGAAGTCTATCTCTTCCGCGGGGGCTTCGACATCTTTTCGACGGGGATGAACCAGATGGCGAACGAGCTGCGGGCCAAGAAGGTCAAGGCGAGTTCGCAGAGCTTTATGTCGTGGCAGTCGGTCGCGAACGACATCGTGAAACGCTCGAAGACGAAGAAGGTCTCTTATCCCATCATCTTGCTCGGTCACTCCTTCGGTGCCGATGCGGTGACGGAGTTCGCGAATTTCCTGGGTCAGAACGGGATCTCAACGGAACTCGTGATCGCCTTTGACGCGACGGGAACGCGCACCCTCACGAAAGGAGCGAAGAAGGTGATCAACTACCGCTCTTCCCAGATCGGCCTGTTTGTGAAGGGCCCCGGATTTCGTGGTAGCCTGTCCCACATCGATGTCTCGAAATACGGGGCGAATCACTTCACGATCGAACAGGTCAAGGAAGTCCAGGCGCTCGCGATGAAGGAAGTGCTCGCCAAGGTGGGCCGCCGTCGCTGACCTCGTCGGGCTTGCGGAGAGGATCACCTCATGGGCGAGACCGGCCAGAACCTTCAGGCCGTGACACCTGGTCCGGTTTCCGGGAAGTTGAATGAATTCCAGCGGACCATGCTCCAGTGGAGCGGTCTGCATCCCTACAATGCCGTCCACGTGGCAAGGGTCACGGCGGAGATGGCGCCGGAGCGTTTCGCACGAGCCACATCGCATGTCCTCGCCCAAGCGGGATTGACGAACTACGCGGTGCGCGAGAAAGGCGGGGCCTATCGCTACGAAGGCGGCGCGGTCGAGGTGGTGCCGCTCGTGCTCGAGGGTGGGGACGATCCGGTGGCGGTGGCCCATCGCGAAATGGAGCGACAATTGAACGAGCCCTTCCCCCGGGAAGGACTCTTTCAGCCCTTTCGGTGGTTTCTCGTGAAGGGGAAAGGAGAGACCTTTGTGGGACTCTCTTACTTCCACGTGGTCGCCGATGCCGAGTCGATCGGCCGCCTCCTCCGCGAGGTCTTCACGGCGGTTTTTGACGAGACGCTGCAGCCGCTCCGGGATGGTTCGCTGGCGCAACGCCGCAGTTCGCGGGTTCCGACGGGCGGTCCGTTCGGCCTCTTGCGCCGGACGGCGGCGGCCTACGGGAAATTCCAGCGGATGCGGCAGAGTTTCCGCTCACCGGATTGTCCGGTGAATCGTTTCGACAACGAGTGGTTCGGCCGATCCCTCGATGCGGAGGAAACCGCCGCGGTCCTCGCTCTCGCAAAACGCCATGGAGCGACGGTGAACGATCTCTGTCTGGCGGGCGTTCTCGAGGCGGTGATCCCGGCGGCGATGTGGCGTTTTGAAAAGAAGCGGCAGCATCTCTCTGCCGGCTGTGTCGTGAACCTGCGTCGCGATCTCCCCGAAGCTCGACGTCGGGACTTCGGGCTCTTTCTCGGATCCTTCTCGGTGACCCATCCGGTGCCGGTGACGGTGCGACTCGACGAACTGATCGCGAGTGTCCACGCCCAGACCGAGGAGGTGAAGCGGGCCAAACTTTACCTCGCGTCGTTGCTCGAGTTCCGCATGAACCGTTTCCTCTTCGCCCGGCAGCCCCTCGAAAAGCAGCGCAATTTTTACCGGAAGGCCTACCCGGTATGGGGTAGCATCACCAACTTCAAGATGGACGGATTTCAGATCGGAGACAAGGCGCGGGTCGCCGACTACTATCGCGCGGTCTCGGCGGGACCGGCCCTGCCTTTCGTGATCGGCGTGACCGGATTCGACGGACGGCTCCAGTTTGGCTTCACCTACCGGCCTGAGGTCATCAAGGGTGAAATCGTGCGCGGCATCGCCGATCGTTTTCTGCAAATTCTCACCGGAAAGGAACCCGTGGCATGAACGACGAATTTCTCTGGCAGCGGATCGTGGTGTCTTTGTCAGGACTGGTCTACTGGGGCGGCGTCCTCGTCCAGGCCAGACGCGTGCGCAAAAAGATCGGCCGCACTCCGAACCTGAAGCCGAAAGGCACGAAGGAACGGCTCCTCTGGGTCGGCTGGACCACCGTGGTGCTCTGCTGGATCCTGCAACCGCTCTGGGTGCGAGGAATGGGTTCTTGGGATGGCGTTCCGGCGGCCCTTGTCGATCCGGCGGCCTGGGGCGCGGGCGTGATCCTGATCGTGGTCGGCTATGCGGCGACGCTCTGGTGTTATGCCGCGATGGGCGCGGCCTGGCGCATCGGGATCGATCAAAAAGGCACCTCGAAGCTGGTGCAATCGGGTCCCTATCGACGCATCCGCCATCCCATCTATGGATTCCAGATGACGATGCTGATCGGTGCGGCCCTCCTCCTGCCGACTTGGATTTCGTTCGCCATCCTCGTGATCCATTATGTGTGTGCGACGATCAAGGCTTCGGACGAGGAGAAGCACCTCACCGGAGTTTTTGGCAGCGAATATCGCGACTACATGAAGCGGACGGGTCGCTTCCTCCCGGGACGCGGGTGAGGAGTCTCAGCGGGCTCCGCTGGCTCCGACGAGTTTCTCCACCACCGCTGGGATTCCCAACGCGAGTTCGCGGAGGCGGGCCGGCTCGGCTTCGGGGACGGCAAGCCCATTCACCAGACTGACGAGATCGGAGAGGAGCGCCTTCACCTCGGCGAAGTCCGCCACGTTCTCCGGCACCGAGGCCGGGTTCACCGCCCAACCGGCCTGGACGAGGCGGTTGCGGTCTTTCATCAATTCGAGATCCGAGCGATCCCGGGCGTGACCGGCGACCTCGGCGGCGATGGCTTCGAGGGTCCGCAACTCCGGCCATTCGACCTGCTCGGCCGTGGCCGGAGGCGCGGGGGCGTCGCAGGAGGTGAGGACCGAGAGAAGAAGCAGAAGGAAGGGAACGAGACGGAGAAACATCTGGAGGAAACGGTAGGAGGATCGCTCGTGGCGGCAAGCGGGGATTGAGGGGGGGGGGGGGGC
>DGXY01000071.1:0-20872 GCA_002396885.1 Akkermansiaceae bacterium UBA5020 | reverse complement strand
GGGGGGGGGGGGGGGGGATGGGGGCGGGGGGGGGGGGGGGCGCCGATTTCGCTTTTAAATCTAGACAATCTAGCTAAGATGGAGTCATGACTTGGAAGTTGGCAGACGCAAAAAACCGGCTAAGCGAATTGGTGAACCTGGCCTTGAAAGAGGGGCCGCAGACCATCACTCGTCGCGGGGACGAGTTCGTGTTGATTTCCAAAGAGCAATACCTGCGGGAGACCGGCCGGCGGGAGTCGTTCCTCGATTTCCTCATGGACGGCCCTTCGTTGGAAGGTGTCGACTTGGAGAGGTCTGGAGAGCCAATGCGTGAAGTGTCTCTATGAGGTGGCTTCTCGACACAAATGTCATTTCAGAAATTCGCCACCCGCAGGGGGATCGGGAGGTGAAAAGACGGATCGCAACCTTGCCCTCCGAAGCTCTCTACATCAGCGCCATCGTTTTTGGAGAACTCGTCAAGGGCGTGCGTCGGCTACCCGCCGGAGAGCGAAAGAGTGAGCTCATCCGTTGGTTGCACAAGCTGGAGACCGACTTTGGCGACCGGATTTTGCCCTTTGACCGGGAGTCGGCGAAGAGTTGGGGCGATCTCGTCGCCGGGAGCGAGTCACGGGGACTCTCGATCGGGGTGGCTGATGGACAGATCGCCGCCACGGCCATGCAAAACGGGATGGTTTTCGTTACACGGAACCTGAGGCAGTGTGATTTCGGGGAACTTCGGTTATGGAATCCATGGGATAGCGATGGGGTGAGCTGAGTGAACGGCGATCATCAACGCCCGATTTCCCCCTTGCCGCGCTCGGCATTCCGGTGCATCGCTGAACACGTGATCTCCCTCGTCGAGCTGGGCCATGGCCCCGATTCCCTGACCCGCTTCACTTCCGAGTTCTTCGGGAAAAGCGGCGCTCTCTCGCGCCTCGAGGATTTCGAATTCCGCCCTGAGCAGCAGCAGATGGCGGTGGCGGTGGCGCGGGCATTGGAGGAGTCGCGCCCCCTTGTGATCGAGGCGGGGACGGGTGTCGGCAAATCGCTTGCCTACCTTGCCCCGGCCGTGCGACTCGCCCTCGACGAGGGGCGCAAGGCGATCATCTCGACCCACACCATCAATTTGCAGGAGCAGCTCGTGCTCAAGGACATCCCCCTCCTGCAATCGGTCCTCAACGAGCCTTTTCGGGCGCTCTTGTTAAAAGGGCGGCGCAATTACCTCTGTCCGCTCCGCCTCCAGATCGCGATGTCGGGTGGTCTCGAGCTGTTCACGACTTCAGAACTCGAGGAGCTGAAGCTGATCTGGGAATGGGCCGAAAAGACGAAGGATGGCACTCTCAGCGATCTCGATTTCACTCCCGCGCAACGGGTCTGGTCGCAGGTCTGCAGCGAGAGTCACGCCTGCACTCCGAAACGCTGCGCCGGGACCGGAAAATGTTTTTATCAAGAGGCTCGCAAACGGATCGCCGATGCCCACGTCGTGGTCGTGAATCACACCCTCTTTTTCACCCTGCTGAACGGACAGAGCGAATTCCAAGAGTCGGGGGAGGGATTCCTCTTCGCGAAGGATTTCCTCATCTTTGACGAGGCCCACACCCTCGAGCAGGTCGCGGCGCGGCAGCTCGGGCTCGCGCTCTCGCAGACGGGGATGAAGTTCGACCTGCACCGGCTTTTCAATCCGAAAAACAAGAAGGGCCTCTTTCAACTGACCGGCGACATGGAGGGGCGGCGCCTCACCATGGCCCTGCTCGACGAGATCGACGAGTTCTTCGACCGGGTCGAGGGGAACTGCAAGTGGGGCGAATACGGCCGCGAGTTCCGCATCCGCGAACCGGAATTCGTCGAGGACACCCTCGGCTCCGGTCTCATCGAGGTGAGCCGACGGGCCCGGGCCATCGCCGAACTCGCCGATGAGACGACCAAGAACGAACTCGGTGAACTGGCCCGCCGCCTCGCCGACTGCCGCGCTGCCCTCGGGACTTTCCTCGACCAGCGCGACGACGGGCTCGTCTACTGGGTCGAGAAGAACGAACGCGAGTCGCTGAGCCTGAATGCGGCTCCGGTGAACGTGGCCGAGTTGCTCAAGCCGGTCTTCTTCGACCGGAACCGACCCTGCATCTTCACGAGTGCGACGCTCGGGGTGGGGGAGCGCGACCTCGGCTATTTCCGCAAACGGGTCGGGGCGGGGGAGGTCGAGGCGATCCGCATCGGCAGTCCCTTTGACTACGCGAAGCAGATGACGATCCACCTCGTCAAGACCATGCCCGAGCCGACCGACCGTGCCTATGAGGGCGCGCTCGCGAAATGGATCCGACATTTTATCAGGAAGTCGGGTGGTCGGGCCTTTGTTCTTTTCACGAGCTACAAACTCCTCCAGCGGATTTCGGCCGAGCTTGATGATTTTTTCCGCACCGAGAAGATCCGTCTCCTCGTCCAGGGGGCAGGCACCTCACGAAATCAGTTGATCGAGGACTTCAAGAACGACGAGACGAGTGTGCTCTTCGGCACGGACAGTTTCTGGACCGGGGTCGATGTGCCGGGCAAGGCGCTCAGCAACGTCATCATCACCCGCCTTCCCTTCGCGGTGCCGGATCACCCGCTGACTCAGGCGC
Source organism: Akkermansiaceae bacterium UBA5020 (assembly GCA_002396885.1). Classification (GTDB taxonomy): domain Bacteria; phylum Verrucomicrobiota; class Verrucomicrobiia; order Verrucomicrobiales; family DEV007; genus Arctic95D-9. The sequence goes on along the minus strand of DGXY01000071.1, from coordinate 18,278 downwards.
GGCTCGAATACATCGAGGAGCACGGGGGCAATTCCTTCATGGAATACAGCGTGCCCGAAGCCATCCTGAAACTGCGCCAGGGCGTCGGCCGTCTCATTCGCAGCGGCGATGACCGCGGCATGGTCGTGATCCTCGACAACCGCGTTCTCACGAAACGCTACGGGAAGATCTTTCTCGACGCCATGCCTGAGGCGCCGGTGGTGGTGGAGGAGTGATGGAGTGATGGAGCTTGCGCGATCCGCTGGATTCCATTACTCCAATACTCCATCACTCCATCACTCCATCACTCCATCACTCCATCACTCCATCACTCCACTACTCCAATACTCCACTCTCCCCACGCGGATCGCCACATGTCCTATTTCGACCTTCAGATCAACGGTTACGCCGGTGTCGATTTTTGTTCGCTCGATCTCACCGCTGACGAGATGCACCGTGCCTGCGAGGCGCTGAAGGCGGACGGGATCGAGGGGATCCTCGCGACGATCATCACCGATTCGGTCGAGGCCCTCTGCGCGAAACTCCGGGGGATGGTCCGATACCGGGAGATGGACCCGGTGATCGGGTCGATGGTGAAGGGCTTTCACGTGGAGGGGCCCTTTTTGAATGCCGAGCCCGGCTACATCGGGGCGCACCCGGCGCACTGCGTCGTCCCGGCGAACCGCGACGACGCGGCACGACTTCTCGAGGCGGGCAGGGGACTGGTGCGGTTGGTGACCCTCGCCCCGGAAAACGATCCCGGTGCTGCGACGACACGTTACTTGGTCGAACAAGGCGTGACCGTCTCGGCGGGACATTGTGACCCAGACTTCGCCACCCTCGAACGGGCGATCGATGCGGGACTTTCCATGATTACCCACCTCGGGAACGGCTGTCCGGTGATCCTGCCTCGGCACGACAACTTCATCCAGCGGGTCCTCTCGCTTTCGGACCGGCTCTGGGTCTGTTTCATCCCCGACGGGGCCCACGTGCCCTTTTTCGCCCTGCGGAACTATTTCAAGATCACGGGTCTCGAACGGACCATCTTCACCTCGGATGCGATCATGGCGGCGGGGCTGGGGCCGGGGATCTACGATCTCTCGGGCGCCCCGGTCGAGGTCGACGCCGAGGGAGTGGCGCGGCGTCCGGGGTCACCGAATCTCGCGGGATCGACGATCCGCGGTCACCAGGTGGCGGCCAAACTGCGGGAACATCTCGGTCTGAGCGAGGCGGAGATCGACCGCGTCTACCGGCAGAACCCGCTCGCGGCACTCGGGCTGGCAGCGGAGTGATTTCCAAACGATTTCCGATTCGCACCGGGGCCGTCCTGTGCTAAAGAACGCCATCCTCATGGCGAATCTTCACGACTGCTCGATCGGCGACTCCATCCAAACGGTGCGGCCTTGTCCGCTCACCGGATCCCACGACGCGGTCGTCGTGGCCAACCGCGATCGTCATGGCAAGCCGTTGCGCAACGTGATGTCGCTCGCCAGCGGGATCATCTACGTCGATCCGCTCCCGGTCGAGGATCTCGCGAAGTTTTATCGTGAGGAATACCGTGTTTCCTATAAACAGTCCTTCGTTCCGAAACCCAAGCACATCCTCCGGGCCGGCGGGGTTGCCTTGGAACGGCACGGCCACTCAGGCCGAGCCGCTCAAGCCGGGATGCGCACCCTCGACATCGGCGCGGGCGGGGGCGAATGGGTTTACCTGATGAAGACCTTGGGTTGCGAGGCCCGCGGGATCGAGCCGAATCTCGGCTACGGCAGCTTTGCCAAGGACCAATACGGCGTCGAGGTCTTTCTCGGGATGTATCAGGAGGCGGCCCTCGAGCCAGAGTCCTTCGATCTGCTCTCGCTCTATCAGGTTCTCGAGCATCTCGCCGATCCGGTCGAGGATTTGCGGCGGATGAGCCAATTTCTGAAAACGGGGGGGCTGTTCCTCATCGAAGTGCCCGATATCCTCTATCCGGGGATGCGATTCGACCACAAATGGCATGAAGGGCACCTCTTCGGCTTCGACGCCCTGACGCTGGAGTCGGTCGCGGCGAAAGCGGGTTTGAAGGCCCGTTTTGTCGAGGTCTTGCCGGGGAATCTCTTCGGGGTGTTTGAAAAAAGCGGGCAAGAAACCCTGCCCATCCAGGATCTGGGCGGTCATGCCGATCAGGCCAAGGCGGTCCTCGCGGCAGGGCAGTCGAGCTACTGGACCCTCACCGATACCTACACGAAGGTTCCGCGGAGGTTGGTGAAACGCCTCGCGGAGAAGTGGCATAGCGCACGAAGCAAAAGCCCGAGGGCGATTCTGGACCGCGTTTACCGTGGGGTTTGAAGTGGTTCTAGCGCGAACTCAGGCAATTCGTCCTGGGAATGCCGGGACCAATGCGGATCCGGCGACCGGCTCCGACTCAGGAGCAAGGAAAAAGCGCATCGAGCCATCCCGTTCGCAAAACCAAACCTCGCGCGCACCGGCGGCAAAGTAGAGTCGCTTTTTCTCCTCGAGTTCACTCCGGGTGTTGGAGGGCGAGCAGATTTCGACACAGATCTCCGGGCATTTGAGGAAACATGACTGGTCCTTGAAGCGCTCCCAGATCTCCGCTGAACACCAGGCGACATCGATCGCTTTGACGCCTTCGCTTGTGGAGACGGGACATTCCGAGATGACCTGGCCCAAGCGGGGCCACTGGTGGAGAAGAGATCCAATGGTGACTTGGCGTCTGCCATGAAGCGGGGAAGCCAGAGGTGAGGCGAGGATCTGACCGTGGCGGTCGGTCTCAATCCGGAAATCAAGAGCAGCGATGGACGGATCTGCTGAAAGCTTGTCCCAGACCGCCACGTTAAAGGCATGAAAATCGGTTGCCGCCCATTCGGTCGCGGGATACTCCAAGACGGTGCTCATGGAGCTCAGAATAAGTGAAGAAATGAAAAGCAACAATCCCCCAGCACCCTTCCAAACAGTTTCATGTGGCGGATGGCGTGAACCTCGCTAACATGTTCACGATACGGGCATGTCCGCTCGACGACACAGCATGAATCGCAGACTCGCCGGCATCCTTGTTCCGGTCTTTTCCATCCGCGGCGATCACGATCTCGGGATCGGGGACGTGAGTTCGCTCCGGGATTTCGTCCATTTCGCCGCCGAGACCGGGTTCGGATTCGTCCAGCTCCTCCCGATCAACGAAACCGGGCCGGATAACAGCCCCTACAACGCGATCAGCTCGGTCGCGATCGAGCCGATGACGCTCGACTGCACGACCTCAGGTTTGAAAGACCTGACCGCGGAGGACTTCGCGGAGGTCACCGGAGCCTTTGATCTGGAGTCTCTCAACGCCGCTTCGGTTTCATACGCCGAGGTCCGGGCCTTGAAGCATTTGTTGCTCAAAAGGGCCTACAATACCTTCTGCAAAAACGTTTTAGGTAGGGTTGATACGCGGGCGGCGGACTTTCAGGAATTCTGCCAGCGGGAAGCCGCCTGGCTCAACGACTACTGCCTCTTCCGGTTCCTCATGGACCGGGAAGGGGGTAGCCAGGTCTGGCAACTGTGGCGAGAGGAGTATCAGGACAAAGCCAAAGCCCTCGCCGCCATCATCGAGGAAGCGAAGGTGCGTCCCGACGAGATCGACCGCGAACTCCGATACTACGCCTACGTGCAGTGGATCGCTTTCTCGCAATGGACCGAGGTGCAGGCCTACGCCAACTCGAAGGGGGTCTGCCTGATGGGCGACATTCCCTACGGCGTGAGCCTCTACAGCGTCGATGTCTGGGCCGACCTCGAGATCTTCGATCTCGACTGGTATGGCGGCGCTCCCCCTGAGCAGCTTTTCAAAGACGATGAATTCGTCCAGAAATGGGGTCAGAATTGGGGCATTCCCCTCTATCGATGGGACGTCCTCGAGCAACGGAATTTCGATTGGTGGCGTCGCCGCATCGCCAAAACGACCGAGATCTTCGGCATGTTCCGCGTCGATCATGCCCTTGGTTTTTATCGTATTTATTCGTTTCCATGGAATCCGGTGAGAAATGCGGAATTTCTCCCGCTTTCGCAGGAGGAAGCGGCGAAGCGCTGCGGTGAACGTCTTCCGGGTTTCCGCCCGCGGGCGGATCACAACGAGGAGTCCAGGCGGGCCAACCGCGCCGAGGGTGAGAAGTATCTCCGCATGATCCTCGAGGCCGCCGATGGGGCCGAAGTGATCGCCGAAGACCTCGGCACGGTGCCCGACTACGTGCGTCCCTCGCTCGCCGAACTCGGGATCGCGGGGATGAAAGTGCCCCAGTGGGAATTCACCGATGGCCGGGTCAGCTCGAGCCTGCATTACCCCACCCTCTCTTTCGCTACCTACGCCTCCCACGACCACGCCCCGATGCGGGCCCAGTGGGAGCAACAACGGCAGCGGATGTTCGAGTCCGACCATGGTGGCCATGATTACTGGGAAGCCCGTAATTTTCTGGAAACGCTGTGTGCCTTTGCCGGGATCGAGCGTCACGATGGGGAGATCCCGGAATACACGCCGGAGCTCTGGACGAAGCTCTTTCGCGAACTCTCGATGTCGAACTCCGACCGGGTCGCCTTTTTGATCAACGAGCTGCTTTTCGACACCGAGCGTATCAACGTTCCCGGCGTCATGGACGGCACGAATTGGAGCTATCGTGTGCCGGTCTCGGCGAAGGAACTGACGACCGGGAAAGACTATTGGGAGTTGCGCGAGAGTCTGAAAAATCTCTTGAACGAAACGGGACGTTCGCGAAGGGTCCACGGCGTGTGAGTCGGCCGGGTGAGGAGCGCTGGGGCCGGCCGTAACGCCGCTGAGGCGGCGTCTTTTTTCCATAATCCAACGTTATTTCCATCCCCCATGAGCAAGCCCATACGAGTTGCAGTGACCGGCGCCGCCGGCCAAATCGGTTATTCCCTTCTCTTTCGCATCGCCAGCGGCGCGATGTTCGGTCCGGAGCAGAAAGTGGCGCTGAGCCTGATCGAGATCGAGCCGGGCATGAAGGCGCTCGAGGGCGTCGTCATGGAGCTCGACGACTGTGCCTTTCCGCTGCTGACCGAGATCCGGGCGACCTCCGACCTCAATGTCGGTTTTGACGACGTGAACTGGGCCCTGCTCGTGGGCAGTGTGCCGCGCAAGGCGGGCATGGAGCGCAAGGATCTCCTCGGCATCAACGGCAAGATTTTCACCGGACAGGGTCAGGCCATCGCGAAGAACGCCGCTTCGGACGTGCGCACCCTCGTCGTCGGCAATCCCTGCAATACCAACTGTCTCATCGCCATGAACGCGGCCCCCGAGGTGCCGAAAGAGCGCTGGTTCGCGATGACCCGCCTCGACGAGAATCGGGCCAAGTCCCAGCTCGCCCGCAAGGCCGGCGTTCATGTCAGCGAGGTGACGAACACGGTCATCTGGGGCAACCACTCGGCGACCCAGTATCCTGACTTTTACAACGCCCTCATCGGCGGAAAGCCCGCCACGGAGGTGATTTCCGACCACGAATGGCTCCATGGCGCCTTCATCGAGACGGTGCAGAAGCGCGGTGCCGCGATCATTGAGGCCCGTGGCTCCTCCTCGGCGGCTTCGGCGGCGAATGCGGTCGTCGACACGGTGCGCAGTCTCACGAATCCCACCCCGGCGGGCGACTGGACGAGCGTGGCGGTTTGTTCCGATGGATCCTACGACACCGACGCGGGCCTCATTTCCTCCTTCCCGATCCGCACCGACGGCCAGAAGTGGGAAATCATCCAGGGCGTGCCGGTGAACGATTTCAGCCGTGGAAAAATCGCAGCGACGGTACAAGAATTGCGTGAAGAGCGCGAGGCGGTGGCGGACCTGCTTCCTTGAAGCGACGGGCTTTGAGCTCTCTCCGACCCGCTTCGCTGGCGAAGGATACCCTGTTGACTCCTTCGATCAAAACGTTTAAGACAAACTTCCCAATCGTCGAAGAATTTCCCAAGAACTGAACCTTTTTTGAACCGATCTCTGATCCGATTCCGAAAGCGAACGTGTTGATTTTTTTTCCTGAGCCCGGCAAGTCCGAAGCCCTCTCGCAAGGGGGGCTGCGGGCTCGCCCTTTTTCATTTTCCTGACAGCTTGTCCCCATGTCCGACCCCACCCAAGCGACCCACGAACCCCTGGCTATTGTTGGTATCGGCTGCCGGCTCCCCGGCGGTGTGAACGGCCCGGAGTCCTTCTGGCAAATGATGGTGGAGGGGCGCTCGGGGATCGTGCCGGTGCCGGCGGATCGCTGGAATCGAGAACGGTGGCACCACGAAAACGTGGACATTCCGGGGAAGATGATCACGAAGTGGGGCGGGTTCATCCGCGATTTCGACCGCTTCGACGCCCAGTTTTTCGGGATCTCGCCGCGCGAAGCCCTGCGCATGGACCCCCAGCAACGCTGGCTCCTCGAGGCGGCGTGGGAGTCGCTCGAAGACGCGGGGATCCCGCCGATCTCTCTCCGGGGCAGCAACACCTCGGTCTTCGTCGGGATCGCGTCGAACGACTACGCCAACGTCGCCCAGAGCGACCCGCGGAACGTCGATGTGCACACGAATTCAGGCAGCACGCTCTCGATCGCGTCGAACCGGATTTCGTATCTCTTTGATTTCAAAGGACCTGCCGTATCTGTCGACACGGCCTGTTCTTCGGCGCTGGTCGCCATCAATCTCGCCTGTGAGAGCATCTGGTCGGGCGAAGCGTCGATGGCGCTCGCGGGCGGGGTCAACGCCCTGCTGACTCCCGATGCCTCGATCGGTTTCTCCAAGGCGACGATGCTTTCGCCCACTGGGCAGTGTTTTGCCTTCGACGACCGCGCCAACGGTTACGTCCGCGGGGAAGGGGCGGGGATTTTCACGATCAAGAAGCTCGCCGATGCCGAGCGCGACGGCGACCGGGTCTATTGCGTGATCCGTGCAGCGATCATCAACCAGGACGGCCACACCTCCTCAATGACCGTTCCCGGCGTCGAGACCCAGGCCAAGATGCTCGAGGACGCCCTCGCGAAGTCCGGCATCCAGCCGAAGCAGGTCCGTTACATGGAGGCCCACGGCACGGGCACCCCGGTCGGGGATCCGATCGAGACGCGCGCCCTCGGGATCGTTCTCTCGCGGGGCCGCGACGAGGGGGACTACTGTCTCATCGGCTCGGTGAAAACCAACGTCGGTCACCTCGAGTCGGGCTCGGGTGTCGCCGGTCTTGCCAAGGCGGCCCTCGTTCTTTACCACGACCAAGTCCCCGGCAACCTCAATTTCAAGCGTCCGAATCCGAACATTCCCTTCGAGGAGTTCAAACTGAAGGTCGCGACGGAGCTCCAGCCCCTGCCGCATCTCGGCGATCTGCCTCCGGTGGTCGGCGTCAACAGCTTCGGATTTGGCGGGACGAACTCGCACATTCTCCTCGAATCTCCGCCGAAAGGGAAAGAGACGGTCGCGAAGACGGAGCCGGTCGATCGCCCTGTCCTTTTGCCAATCTCGGCCCGCACTGACGACGCCCTCCGCGACACCGTGATCCGCTGGCGCCGCTTCCTCCGCTCCTCGGATGAAAGCCTAGGCGAGATCGCCTCCGCTGCCGGGAGCAAGCGCGAGCACCATGATCACCGTCTCGCCGTCGTCGCGAAGGACCGCGAGGACCTCATCCACCGCCTCACCGAGTGGCTCGCCGAGGGCGATCGCAGTGGCCAGCTCTTTTCGGGACGACCTGTCGCCGAGGCTCATCCGCTCGTCTTTGTCTTCACCGGCCAAGGCGCCCAATGGTGGGCGATGGGTCAAGAACTCATCGAGCGCGAGCCGGTCTTCCGCAAAGTCCTCGAAGACATCGATTCCTACCTGAAGCCGCTCGCTGGGTGGTCGCTCATCGAAGAGATGACGCGCGACGAGGCTTCCTCGCAGATCAACCGCACGAACATCGCCCAGCCCGCCATCTTCGGCCTCCAGGTCGCTTTGGCGGAGCTTTGGAAATCGTGGGGCGTCCGTCCCTCGAAAGTGGTCGGTCACTCCGTCGGAGAGGTCGCCGCCGCCTACGTGGCTGGGGCCTATTCGCTCGAAGACGCGGTGAAGGTGATCTACCATCGCTCGCGTCTTCAGGACATGACCGGAGGCAAGGGCCGCATGGTCGCGGTCGGCCTTTCCCAGTCCGAGGCCCGCAAGGCCATCGCCGGGAAGGAAGACCAGGTCCAGGTTGCGGTGATCAACAGCCCCGGCATGGTCACTCTCGCGGGTGACACCGCGCCGCTCGAGGAAGTGGTTTCCGGACTCGAGGCCCAGGGCAAATTCGTGCGCTGGCTGCGCATCGACTACGCCTTCCACACCCACCAGATGGAGCCGATCCGGGAAGAACTCCTCTCCGTGCTGAAGGACATCAAGCCGCTCCCGACGAGCATTCCCTACATTTCCACCGTCACCGGCGGGGTCTGCGACGGCACCAGGCTCGATGCCCAATACTGGTGGCAGAATGTCCGTGAGGCGGTGCTCTTTGCCCCGGCGATCGCCAGCCTGATCCGGGCCGGGGAAGATTCCTTCCTCGAGGTCGGTCCGCACCCCGCGCTCCAGAATCCCATCATGGAGTGCCTTTCCGACCAGAACCGGAAGGGTTTCTATTTCTCCAGCCTCAAGCGCAAGAGCGACGAATCCGAGGAAATGCTCGGCAACCTCGCCCGTCTTCACCTGCACGGCTACGTGATCGACTGGAAATCGGTCAACCAAGGCAGCGGCAAGGTCGTCCGCCTGCCCACCTATGCTTGGCAGCACGAGCGCTTCTGGCTCGAGTCGGCCGAGGGCCACTACTTCCGCTGCGCCCCGATCGAGCATCCGCTCCTCGGTCTCGCCCAGACCGCGCCCCGCCCGACCTGGCGTTTCGATCTCGATCCCCGCTACTTCACCTGGCTCGACGACCACCGTTTCTGGGACAGCGTCGTTTTTCCAGCCGCCGGCTACGGCGAGATCGGGCTCGCCATCGCCCGCAAGCTCTTCCCGGGTGAAAACTACGCGGTCGAGGATCTCGAGATGAAGAAGGCCCTCTTCGTCACCGAGGAAAAAGTACCGACCGTCGAGGTGGTCTTCGACCCGGCGACCAAGATTTTCCAGATCTTTAGTTCTACGGGTGAATACAAGGATTGGGATCTCAACTCCCAGGGCGTCCTCCGCAAGCTCCCGGTCCCGGCGGATGCTACGGCCGATCTGAACGCGATCAAGGCCGGTCTGCCGCGCCATTTCACTCACGAGGAGTATTACGAGGATTATGAGGAGGCCGGCTATCAGTTCCGTCCGCTCTTCCAGCACCTCCAGAACGTCTGGCGCAAGGACGGCGAGGCCCTCGCCGAGATCGTCGCGCCCGAGGGGCTGAAGGATACGATCCCCGACCATCATTTCCATCCCGCGGTGCTCGACGCCTGTTTCCACACCGTGAAGGGCGGACAGGTGATTCCCGATGGGGCCCTCGCGACGGACTATTTCTACCTCCCCGCAGCGATTCGCAGCATCCGTCTTTACACCGACAAACCGCCGCTGCGCCTCTGGGGGCATGCCAAGGTCAACTCGGACAACGACCGCGAGTACATCATCGCCGACATCAAGGTCTACGATGACGGAGGCTGCCTCGTCGCCGAGATCTACGGTTTCCGCGCCGACCGGGTCGAACAGAGCAAGGCCGACGACCTCGAGAAATGCCTTTACCAAGCGAGCTGGGAGCCGCTCCTACTGAAGGGCACCCGGATCATTGGCCCGGCCGGGCTTCCCGCACCCGCCGAACTCGTGAAGGCGGCGAACGAGGGCCTTCAGGCGCTCTACGACGCCCGTGGTCTCGCCAATCATTACGGCAAGTTCCTGCCCGCGATGGAGGAGCTTTCCCGCCAGTTCATCGTCAATGCCTACCTCGACCTCGGGTGGCAGCCGAAGATCGGCGATCGCGTTACCGTCTCGGAACACATGCGGAGCCTGATGATCGCAGATCATCACCGCAAGCTCGTCTTCGGGCAGCTAACCGCGCTCACCGAGGGCGGCTTCCTCAAGTCCGTCGGAGAAGAGGAGTGGGAAGTGATCGAGGTCCCGGTGCGCGAGGAAGCGCTCAAGTGGGTCGATCGCCTCGCCAAGCAGATGCCCGAGTTCGCCTCGGAGGCGGAGTTGCAGCGTCTCGCCGGACCGAACCTCGCCGGAGTCCTTTGCGGGGAGAAAGACCCCATCGAGGTGCTCTTCCCGGGCGGTTCCTCGCGGGTGATGGAGCGTTTCTACCGGGAAGGCGCCGACTTCCCCGTGATCAACGAGCAGATCCGCCTCGCCCTTGCGGCGGCGGTGAAGAGTCTCCCCGAGCGCCGGGCCATCCGCGTCCTCGAAGTCGGGGCCGGCACGGGATCGCTCACCGGGCAGATCCTCACGGTCTTCCCGCCGGATCGCACCGAATACTTTTTCACCGACAACGGTCCGACTTTCCTTCAGGCGGCTCAGGATCGCTTCGAGGAGAAGTTTCCCTTTGTCGAATACAAGATCTTCGACTGCGAAAAGGATCCGGTCGCCCAAGGGTTTGAACCGCACCACTTCGATCTCATCGTGGCGTCGAACGTGATCCACGCCACCACTGACCTCGCGGTGACGATGGGCAATCTGCGGAAAGCCCTCGCTCCGGACGGTATCCTCATGTTCCTCGAGGTGACTTGGCGTCGTGCCGCGCTCGACAACGTCTTCGGTCTTCTCCCGGGATGGTGGCGATTCGCCGACAAGGAACTCCGCAAGCGCACCGCGCTTCTGACCCGGGCAGAGTGGGAGAAATTCCTCACGAGCCGCGACTTCCGCGAGGTGACCAGCTTCATCAGTTCGCCGAAAGCGGACGAAGACCAGCAGGCCTGTCTCGTCGCCCGCGCTCCCGAGCCGGTCGCGCTCCCGGCTTCGGACGACGAAACGGGCTCCGACGCCGCGACGGAAGCCGTTGTCGCCGAGACCTGCCTCATCACCCGCGATGCCTCCGGCCTGGCCGAACGCCTCGCCATGTCGCTCGCGAGCGAGGTGCTCACGGTCCGCCTCGTCGATGGCACGATCCCCGCGATCGAAGCCGCCCTCGATGATCTCGCCGCCTCCGGCACTGTCGTCCGTGGGCTCATCCACACCCTTTCCCTCGACCACCCCCGCGCCGACCAGATCGATCTCGCGACCCTGAACGAGGCCCAGAACACCGGGGTGCGTTGTGCCCGGCAGCTCTTCACCCTCATCTCCGGTCGCGATTGGACGAAACGTCCCCGCGTCTTTTTCCTCACTCGTGGCACCATGCCGGTGCTGCGTGGGCAGGCTCTCCCGGGCCTCGCTTCGGCACCGATCACCGGTCTCCTCCGCGTCGCGAACAACGAGCAGCCCGATTTCGTCTGGACCCAGATCGATCTCGACCCCGCGAACAACCCGAACGAAATCGAAGATCTCGTCGACGAGATCTCCCTCGTCGGGAAGGAGCACGAAATCGCCTACCGTGGCAACGGTCGTTATGTCCGCCGCGTCCACCGCGTCAAGTCCGACGAGCTGCCTCCGCGCAAGCGCAACGCCGTGGCCAAGGACGGATCGATCACGCCCTACCGTCTCCAGATCGAAAAGCCCGGCATTCTCACAAATCTCTCCCTCAACGAGACGAGCCGCCGCGAGCCGGGCGCCGATGAGATCGAGGTGCTGGTGAAGGCGGGCGGGATCAACTTCCGCGACGTCATGAAGGCCCTCGGGATCTACCCGGGCCAGCCTGTCGATCTCAAATGGTTCGGCGACGACTTCTCTGGCACGATTCTCCGGGTCGGTTCGGCGGTGAAGGATCTCAAACCCGGCGACGACGTCGTCGGCATGGCGCCCTACTGTTTCCGCAGCCACGTCACCGTGCACCGGAACATGGTCTTCCGGAAGCCCGCGACGATGAGCTTCACCGAGGCGGCGACCCTGCCGACCGTGTTCCTCACCTCGCATTACGCCATCAATGAACTCGCCCGGATGGAGAAGGGCGAAAGCATCCTCATCCACGCCGGCACCGGCGGGGTGGGGCAGGCCGCGATCCAGATCGCGAAACATCTCGGACTGACCATTTTCGCGACCGCCGGGAGCACGGAGAAACGCCAGCTCCTCAAGGACATGGGCGTGGACCACGTCCTCGACTCGCGGACCCTCAAGTTCGCCGACGACATCATGGAGATCACGAACGGGGAGGGGGTCGATGCCGTCCTCAACTCCCTCGCCGGTGACTTCATTCCCAAGAACTTCTCCGTCCTGAAGACCTTCGGCCGCTACATGGAGATCGGAAAGGTCGACGTCTACGGCAATTCCAAGATCGGACTCGAGCCGCTGCGCAACAACATCAGCTTCTTTGTCATCGATCTCGCCCAGCACCTCCAGAGCAAGCCCGCCTACATTGCGCGCATGTTCTCGGATCTCGAGGCGAAGTTCTACGACGGCAGCTACGTGCCGCTGCCGAATCATGTCTTCCCCGTCACCGAAGTGGTCGAGGCCTTCCGCTTCATGGCCGCCGGGAAACACATCGGGAAAAACGTGCTCGATTTTGATCTCCCTGAGATCGCGATCGGCCAGCCCACCGAGGCGGGCCATCGCTTCCGCGGCGACGGCACCTACCTCATCACCGGTGGGGCGGGTGGCTTCGGCCTCGAACTCGCCGGCTGGATGTCGCGGAACGGCGCCCGCCATTTCGCCCTGATGAGCCGTTCGGGTCCGAACGCCGAATCGCTCGAGAAGATCGAGGAACTCCGAGCCACCGGTGTCGAAGTGATCGACGCCCGTGGCGACGTCACCTCGCGCGCCGACCTCGACCGCATCATCGCTGATATCCAAGAAGGCAGCGCGCCGCTCATCGGCGTGATCCACGGGGCCATGGTCCTCGATGACGAATTCATCGTCGAGCTCGACGAGGCCCGCTTCGACAAGGTCCTCCTGCCGAAGATGCTGGGCGCGTGGAACCTCCACGAGGCCACCCTCGGCATCCCGCTCGAGCACTTCATCTCCTTCTCCTCCTTCTCCGCCGTGATCGGTGCGGTGAAGCAGTCGAACTACAATGCCGGCAACGTCTTCCTCGACCAGCTCTCGCACCATCGTCGCGCCCTCGGCCTGCCCGCCTTGACCTTCAACTGGGGCGCCCTCGAAGGGGCCGGCTTCGTCGCGCGCAACGAGAAGACCCAGCAGTATCTCGAAATGGTCGGCCTCGGTGCGACCAACATGGACGAGACGCTCTACCTCTTCGGACTCGGTGTGCCGACCGACGCCGTCCAGCTCGGCACGGCGCGTTGTGACTGGGGAGCCCTCGCGCGCTTCAGTCCTTCGGTCTCGGGCTCGAACATGTTCCTCGATGTCGTGCCTCGCTCGAACTCGAGCGGTGGCGACTCCATGGCCGCCCGCATCCTCGAAGCTCCCGCCGAGAAACGCCTCGGCATGGTCGAGGACCTCATCGCCGCACAGGTTGGAGCCGTTCTCGGCACCGATGCCTCGCGTCTCGACAAGGACACGCCGCTGACGAACCTCGGTCTCGACTCGCTCATGGCGATCGAGCTGGTCAACCGCATCGAGGAGAAACTCGGCATGTCCATGCCCATGGGCTCGGTCCTGAACGGGCCGAACATCCGCGACCTTTCCATCCCCGTGCTCGAGAAGCTCATCGAGGCTGGTGGCAGTGCCGCTGGTCAAGGTGGTGGTTCCGGCATCGATGCTTCTTCGCTCGTGCCCTTCGAGGCGACCGGCGAGATGCCCGAAGTCTTCCCGCTCAGCGAAGGACAAAAGGCGCTCTGGTTCCTCAACCGCCTCGCGCCCGACTCGTCGGCCTACAACCTCGTCTTCTCCGGCAAGTTCCGTCCGCTCCTCGACATTGTCGCGATGAAGAAGGCCTTCGCCCTTCTCTTCGAGCGGCATCCGCTCATCGACACGACCTTTGTCACCCGCGGCGGCGAGCCCGTTCAGATCGTGCACAAGGGCCGCACGATCGACTTCCGCGAGCACGATTGCACCGCGCTCGACGACGTCCAGCTCAAGGCGCTCATCAGCGAGCATGCCGATCGTCCCTTCAACCTCGAGCGCGGTCCCGTCGTCCGTCTCGAGCTCTTCCGCACCGCCGACCAGGCGCACGTCGCGCTGCTCAGCATGCACCACATCGTCTCCGACGCGTGGTCGATCTCGGTGATGATCCAGGATCTCATCGAATACTACTTCTCGGCCAAGGCCGGACGCACGCCCAAGGTCGAGCCCATTGCCGCGACCTACGCCGACTTCGTGAAGTGGGAGCAAGCCCACCTCGCGAGCGGGGCAGGGGACAAGATGTTCGAATTCTGGAAGGAGCACCTCGCCGGAGCGCCCTCCGCGATCGATCTGCCGACCGATCGTCCGCGTCCGCCGGTCCAGACCTTCAACGGAGCCACCTTCGGCTTCCAGTTCGATGCCAGCCTCACCGAGGATGTCGACGGACTCGCGAAGAAGCACGGCGTCACCCTCTTCACGACCCTGCTCTCGGCCTACAACCTCCTCATGCACCGCTATTGCCGGCAGGAGGACCTCGTCATCGGCGTGCCGCTCGCGGGACGCACCCAGCAGGAACTCCGCAACAGCGTCGGGTATTTCATCAATCCCGTGCCGCTCCGCAGCACCCTCGCCGAGGATCTCACCGTCGCCGATTACCTCGCCGCGAACAGCCGCAGCGTGAACGGCGCCCTCGAGAATCAGCAGTATCCGCTCGCCCGGCTTGTCGACCGCCTTCACACCGTCCGCGACGCGGGTCGTTCGCCGCTCTTCCAGGTCAGCTTCTCGATGGAGAAGGTGCCAGGCATCGATGAACAGGGCATCGCCGTCTTCCTCATCGGCCAAGGCGGCCACACCTTCCACGTCGGGGATCTTTCGATGGAGACGGTCGATCTCTCGACCCGTCACTCGCAGTTCGAGATCACCCTCACCCTCGAGGAAGCCGGAGGTCAGCTCTTCGGCTGCTGGCACTACAACCGCGACCTCTTCGACGAAGCCACCATCGTGGAACTCGGACGTCTCTACGAGCAGGTCCTCCGCGAAATGTGCCGCGTCCCCGGGGCGAAGGTCAGCGACCTCAATCTCCTCGATGCGAAGGAAGAGAAGAAGGTCCTCGTCGATCTCAACGAAACCCTCGCCGCCTACGAGAAGGATGGCCTTCTCCACGAACTCATCGAAGCCGTCGCGCTCGAGAACGACGAGGAAACCGCCGTCGTCTTCGGCGACACCCAGGTCACCTACGGGGAACTCAATCGCCTCGCCAACGGCGTCGCCCGCGATCTCGCGGCGGCCAAGGTCGGGGCAGGGGACACCGTCGGCGTGCTCGCCGATCGTTCGCCGCGCATGATCGCCGCCCTCCTCGGCGTGCTCAAGACCGGCGCCGCCTACGTGCCGCTCGATCCCGAGTTCCCGGCCTCGCGTCTCGAACTCATGCTCGAGGACGCCGCGCCCAAGGCGCTCGTTGCCTCCGGTCGGCTTGTCGCGACGCTGCCGGCCGGATCTTGGAGTGTGATTGATCTCGACAAAGTCGAAGGCACCTCGAAGTCGCCCGAAATGAAGGGCCTTTCGAGCGATTCGCTCGCCTACATCATCTACACCTCCGGTTCCACCGGCAAACCGAAGGGCGTCGAGATCCCGCACCGCGCCGCCGTGAACTTCCTCCGCTCGATGCAGACCGAGCCCGGATTCACCTCCGAGGATCGACTCCTCGCGGTCACGACGCTTTCCTTCGACATCTCCCTCCTCGAGATGTTCCTGCCGCTCCTTTCCGGCGCGACCGTCGTCGTCGCCTCCGCCGAGGATGTGAAGGACGGACGCCGTCTCGCCAAACTCCTCGAGACCGAGGACATCACTGTGATGCAGGCCACGCCCGCGACCTGGCAGATGCTGCTCGACAGCGGCTGGGAAGGACAGGGCGGACTCCGCCTCTTCTCCGGTGGCGAAGCGATCTCGCGCCGCCTCGCCAACGCCCTCGTCAATTCCGCTGCCGAGGTCTGGAACCTCTATGGCCCCACCGAGACCACGGTCTGGTCGACCGTCGAGCGTCTCGTCGAAGGCGAAGCCGGCATCACGATCGGTCATCCCATCGCCAACACCCAGGTCTACCTGCTCGACGAATCCCTCCGTCCCGTGCCGTCCGGCTTCACCGGCGAACTCTGGATCGGTGGCGATGGCCTCGCCCGCGGTTACCGGAATCAGCCCGAGCTCTCCGCCGCTTCCTTCCGGGAAGTGGAGCTGCCCCTCGTTGGCAAACGTCGCCTCTACCGCACCGGCGACCTCGCTCGCTGGACCCGCGACCACCGTCTCGAATGCCTCGGTCGCGTCGACTTCCAAGTGAAGCTGCGCGGCGTCCGCATGGAGCTCGGTGACATCGAGACCCAGATGGCCGCCATTCCCGGGATCCGTCAGGCCGTCGTCGTGAAACGCGAAGACCTTCCCACGGGTGAAGGTCTCGTCGGCTACTACCTCGCCGAAGGGGCCGCGCTCGAGCCCGCCGCGATCCGCCAGCAGCTCTCCGCCGTCCTGCCGCAGAGCTACGTGCCGGCCTACTTCAAGGCCCTCGAGGAATTCCCGCTCACGCCGAACCGCAAGATCGACCGCAAGCGTCTCCCGCTGCCGTCCTTCGGAGCGACCAAGGAGGGCGAAAAAGTCGCGCCGCGCAACCCCGTCGAGGCGAAGATTCTCGCCGTCTTCCAATCGCACTTCGAAGCGGCTGAGATCGGTGTTTCGGACAACTTCTTCGAGATGGGCGGGGACTCGCTCCTCGCCCTGCGCCTCATCGTGGCGCTCTCCGAGGAATTCGGACAGCAGATCCCGGTCGATGCCTTCCTCACCCATCCGAGCATCGAACAGCTCGCCGCCTACCTCGGCAGCGAACCGGTCGCGGAGAAGGCGGCGGAGGCAAGCTCACCGGCACCCGTGCCTGCCGGCGTCAGCGCCGAGGACCTCGATCACATCAGCATCGAGATGGCCGCTGCGACGATGCCGCCGCTGGATGCCGTCGCGCTCACCTACATCCCCGAAGTCCTTGCGAACCTCTCCGGCTTCAGCCGAGACGAGATCTCCGAGCGTCTCTTCGCCGGGAAACCGCGCCTTACCAATGTTTATGAACTCGAGCAGGGCCGCATTGGCGTCGTCATGCTGCCGTGCTACGAAGCCGACTTCTACAAGAACCAGGCTGCGGTGAAGGCCCCGCTCCTTGCCGCGCTGAAGATGGCCGGAGAGGCCGGAGCCACCGCCGTCTCGCTCACGGGTGTGATTCCCTCGGCGACGGACCACGCCCGTGAGATCGCGAAGTGGATGGAAGGTAGCGAAGGCCTGCCCGAGATCACCACCGGCGACGCGACCCGCTCCGCCACCATCGTGAAGTCGGTCGAGGGCATCCTCGCCGCGGCCGGACGCAGGATCGAAGACGAAACCGTCTCCGTCGTCGGTCTCGGCTCGATCGGATTTGGCACCTTGCGCCTCATGCTCGACGTCCTCGAGCATCCGAAGCACCTCATCCTCTGCGATCCCTATCAGACCGACGACCAGATGAGCCGTCTCCGCGACCGCGTCCGCGACGCCGGTTATTTTGGCCAGGTCGACATCGTCAAGAACGGCGGCGCCCTGCCGCCCGAGGTTTACGAGGCCTCGCTTGTCGTCGCCTCGTCGAATCTCCCCGGCGTCCTTCGCATTCCCTCGCTGAAGCCGGGAACGCTCGTGGTCGATTACAGCTTCCCGCCTGTCTTCAAGCTCGATGAAGCCGTGAAACGCTTCGTCACCCAGGGCGATATCCTCTTCACCACCGGTGGGGAATTGAGCCTGCCCGGAGTCGTCGGCGAGACGATCTACCTGCCCGAAGATCTCGAGGGACTCGATGAAGGGGTGCAGACCGCCTTCCTCAACTTCCTCGGCAGCCGCGACCGCCACGAGATCACTGGCTGCGTCCTCGCCAGCCTCGTTACCGGCAAGGCCGAAGGCGTCGTCGCCACGGTCGGGCCGCTCGAGAACGGCGATGCCCGTGCCCACTACGACTACCTCACCGAATTCGGCGCCGTCCCCGCGAAGCTGCAGATGAGCGGATTCTTCCTCCCCGAAGAATCCATCACCGCCTTCCGCGACGGCAAGAAGAACTCGAGCAAAGCCTGATCCGGCACCGGATGAGGGAGGGTCAGGTTGGTGACCTGACCCTCCTTGCTTGGTTGGGGAACGGGGATTCCGCTTCCGCAAAGGATTCGCGGCCATTCGCGTTCCATTCGTTTTCATTCGCGTTTGAATTCCTTCCGCATCCGCGCCCATCTGCGGAAGCGAAGCGCATCCGCGTCCATCTGCGTGAAAAGAATTCGAACCACGAATTTCGCGAA
>DGXY01000141.1:35916-47738 GCA_002396885.1 Akkermansiaceae bacterium UBA5020 | reverse complement strand
ATAACAATTTGACCGACTACATGCCCGTATTCCGTAGGCCGCCATTTCCTTGCCCGGATCACTCCTTCCGCCGGTGGCGTCTCAGCCAATCCGCGCGATTCCGGGCTCCGGCCTCAAGACGGGCCTTCAGTAGATCGCACGAGATCGTTTCCGCTCCGGCCGCGGCGACGAGGTCGAGCACGGCCCGATCGCCGGTGGCGACAGCGAGCCGGTAGGACCCGGCATACTTCAACACGAGTCGCTCGATCACGGCATCCGCGGTTTCGCCAGGCCCGCCGTGGATCGTTTGGATACGGCGATCGCGCTGTTCGTCACGGGGCGCACGGATGCCACCGTCAAATACGAGAACGACCCGGTCCTCAGCATCGTCCGACCAATCGGTGAGCTGGCGGATCAGCTCTCGCCTCGCCAGATCGGCCGAGCGGAGACGCAGCGACCGGAGATCCTCCCACGCGTGGAGGACATTGTTGCCATCGACGAGGAGAAAGGAAGGACGAAACGTGTCCATCCGTCTTCTCCCGAAACATCACTCGTCGGCAGCCGGCGCCTCGGCAGCTGGAGCTTCGGGGGCGCTCTTGGCGGCGACCTTCTTGGCAGGCGCTTTTTTCGCGGGAGCCTTCTTGGCGGCCGGAGCTTTTTTCGCGGCGGACTTCTTCGGAGCCTCGGCAGCCTCATCGGCTCCGCCGGCGGCGGCCTCTTTGGCGACCTTCTTCGAGGACGGCTTTTTGCCGAGCGCGATCTGAGCCTTCACGGCTTCGGCTTTCCGCTTGAGGTAACTCTTGCGACGAATGCGCTTTTCCTCCTTATTATGTTGCTTGCCCATGGTAATGAATCGTTCCGCTTGCTGCGAAGGGCGGCATTAAAGGGCAAAACCCCCGTGGTGGCAAGTGGAAATCCGGCCCTGATGAACGCTGAAAATCCCTGGGTCACTCACTCGACCCGCACCGTCTACGAGAACCCGTGGATTCGTGTCTCCGAAAGTCAGGTCACGAATCCCTCGGGAGGACCCGGGATCTACGGGGTCGTGCATTTCCGGAACCGCGCCATCGGAGTGCTCCCGATCGACGACGAAGGCCACACCTGGCTCGTCGGGCAATACCGCTACACCCTCGGCACCTACGAGTGGGAGATCCCCGAAGGCGGCTGTCCGGATGGCGAATCGGCCCTCGATGCGGCCAAACGCGAGCTGCGCGAAGAGACCGGGTTGATTGCCACTCACTACCGGATCTTGTTGGATGATCTCGCGCTTTCCAATTCCGTCTCGGACGAGCGCGCCACGATCTTTGTGGCGACCGGATTGACCCAAACGGAAGCCGAGCCCGAGGAAACGGAAGATCTGAGGCTACGGCGTTTGCCCCTCGGCGAAGCCATCGCGATGGTTCGGCGGGGCGTGATCACCGACTCGATCTCGGTGATCGCCCTGCTGGCGATGGCGGTGGAAGACGCTGACGGGTTGATGGCACGGGAGTCCACCCTTGCCACTTAAGTCGCAGCAACGTGCCGTTCACCCTTCGTTCAACTCGCGCAACACCTCGGGATCGCGGACGTCGGCCCACTCGCCGACGAGTTCGACAGCTTCGATCTTCAAGCCATCTCGCACCTGGGCGGCAATGGCGTCGGTCAGCTCGTATTCGCCGCGCGGGGAGAGTTCGAGCTTGGCGGTGTAATCGAAGATACGGGGAGAAAAGGCGTAGATACCCGCGTTGTAGTAGGGACTGGTCGGTTGTCCCTCCCCGGGCTTTTCGATGAGGTCGCTGACGAAACCGTTTTCGATGAAAACGGCGCCGCCCTTGCGGACGTCTTCGGCGATCTTGACGGTGAGCTTGCCGTCGACGCTGTCGCAGTCGACGAGCAGGGCATATGACGCAGCGGGCACGAGGATGTCGCCATAGCTGAGGATGAACGGATCGTTTCCAGCGAAGTCCTTGGCGAGCTCGACGACGCGGCCGGTGCCATCCTGCACGATCTGTTCGACATATTCGATGACACAGCCAAAGGCGGATCCATCGCCGAAGTGATCAAAAATGACCTCCTTGCGCCAACCGACGACGATGAGAATGCGCTCGACCCCATTCGCGACGAGCCCGCGCACGATCGACTCGAGGATGGGCGTGCCCTTCACGCGCACCATCGGCTTCGGCAGCTCGTCGGTGAGCTCCTTCATGCGGGTGCCGCGCCCGGCGGCGAGAATGACGGCTTTGGTCACTTGGCTCATGATGGGCGGCCTCCGGCCACGTAAAAGGTAAAAAGTAAAAGGTAAAAGGTCTTGGACGAGAAAGTGAAATCAACCCAGCCGTTTCACAAAGTCAGCCATGCGGTCCATCGCGATCTCGATCTTCTCGTAGGCGGTTGCGTAACAGGCGCGCACGGAACCCTCGCCGGCTTCGCCGAAGGCGCTGCCGGGCACGACCGCGACACTCTCCTCCTCGAGGAGGCGCAGGGCAAATTCCTTGCTGGTGAGACCGTACTTGCGGATGTCGGGGAACATGTAGAAAGCCCCGCCAGGTGAAAAACAGGGCAGGTCCATCTCCGCGAAACGCTTCAACATGAGATTGCGACGCTGGGCGTAGGAGCGACGCATCCGCTCGACTTCGGGAGCCCCGTTTTTCAGTGCCTCGATCGCCGCCTGCTGGCTCATCATGGGAGCGCAGAGCATGGAATACTGGTGGATCTTCATCATCGCCTCGGTCAGCACGGTGGGCGCGCAGGCATAGCCGAGACGGAAGCCGGTCATGGCGAAAGCCTTCGAGAAGCCATGGAGAAGCACGGTGCGCTCGCGCATCCCGGGGAAACTCGCGATCGAGACGTGCTCGCCGGGCGACATGCCGTCGCTTCCGCCATAGAGGAGCTCGCAGTAGATCTCGTCGGTAACGACAATGAGGTCGTGCTTGATGGCGAGGGCGGCGATCTTTTCCAACTCCTCGACGGGCTCGACCGCTCCGGTCGGATTGGTCGGGAAATTCAGGAGGATGATGCGCGTCTTGTCGGTGATGGCCGCCTCGACGTCGGAAGCACGGAGCACGAAATTGTCATCAACCTTGGTCTGGATCGTCACGGGTTTGCCATAGGCGAGGACGATGCTGGGGTTGTAGCTGACGTAGCAGGGCTCGTGATAGATCACTTCCTCGCCGGGATTGAGGAGGGCGCGGAAGACGAGATCAAGCGCCTCGGAGACGCCGACGGTGACAAGGATCTCGCTCGCGGGATCGTAGGAGACCTTGAAAAGTCCCTCGACATACTTCGCGATTTCCTGGCGCAGGGAAAGGAGCCCGAGATTGGAGGTGTAGCTCGTTTGCCCTTTCTCGAGCGAGAAGATGGCTGCCTCGCGGATGTGCCAAGGAGAACAGAAATCGGGTTCGCCGACACCGAGGGAGATGACGTCGTCGCGGCCGACGACAAGTTCGAAGAAGTCCCGGATGCCGGAGCGGGGGAGGCTGCGCACGTGATGCGCGATGCGGTCTTGGAGGGGTTTCATGAAAAAGGCAGGTAAGAAACAAGTCGATGAAGATTCGGGCTGGAACCGGACCGGCCCCGACTCTTGCAAGCAGGGGCCGCACGGCCCGGTCGAGGAATGTCAGGGCGAGACGGCGAGACGCTCGTCGGCTTTGGCTTCGCCGGCGATGAAACCACTCTGCTTGTAGACCTTCAATTGAAAGTGGGTCGCGGTGGAAACGACGCCGTCGAGGGTGCTGAGTTTTTCACTGACGAAGCGGGCCACTTCGCGGAGGTCTTCGCCTTCGACGAGCACGGCGAGGTCGTAGCCTCCGCTCATGAGATAGCAGCTCGCGACCTGGTCGAAACGGGCGATGCGCTGGGCGAGGCGATCGAACCCCCCGTTGCGCTCAGGGGTGAGTTTCACCTCGATGAGGGCGGAGACGTGGCGCTGTCCGGCCCGCTCGGGATCAACGACGGCGTGATACCCGAGAATGGCGCCCTTGGCCTGCAGGTCGGAGATCATCGCGGCGACTTCGACCTCGCTTCGACCGAGACGTTCTGCGAGCTGCGACGTCGAGAGGCGCGCGTCATTCTGCAAGAGTTCCAAGAGGGCGTCCATACCAATTCAATTGCGTTCGTTTGCTAATCTCCAAAACAGATCCCGACCGATTTCGCCGCTTCGACGATTTCGCCTTCGGGATCGACCAGCTTCAACTTCCGCACGGCATCCTCGATGAGGACCGAGCTGACGTGGTATTGCTGGTAGCTGACCATACGTCCGAAGCGCTTTTCTTCTATCAATTTCACAGCCTCGACTCCGAATCGCATCCCGAGGACGCGGTCGAGAGAGGTCGGGCTCCCGCCGCGCTGGAGGTGCCCGAGCCGGGTGCAGCGGGTCTCCTTGCCGGTGAGCTCGGCAAGTTTTGTCGCCACGACATCTCCGATCCCGCCAAGGCGCACTTCGCCTTCGCCGCTGGTGTCTTTGACGACATGGTGCCCTCCCAAGGGCGCAGCCCCCTCGGCGACGACGACGAGCGAACTGCGGAAGCCGAG
This sequence comes from Akkermansiaceae bacterium UBA5020, assembly GCA_002396885.1. Taxonomy (GTDB): domain Bacteria; phylum Verrucomicrobiota; class Verrucomicrobiia; order Verrucomicrobiales; family DEV007; genus Arctic95D-9. The sequence goes on along the minus strand of DGXY01000141.1, from coordinate 43,250 downwards.
CCGCTCGCGCTCGAGGATGGACTCGGCCACCTTCTCGTAGGAGAAGGGAATCTCGGGAATGAGAATGCTGCTCGCGCCGCCCGCGATGCCTCCGTAGAGAGCGATCCATCCGGCGTGTCTTCCCATCACCTCAAGGACCATGACGCGGGAATGGCTTTCTGCGGTGGTGTGGAGACGATCGAGCGAATCGGTCACGACCTGGACCGCGGAATCGAAGCCGAAGGTCGTCGCGGTCGCCTGAAGATCATTGTCGATCGTCTTCGGCACACCGACGACGGGAAATCCCTCCTGATAGAATTGGAGCGCGGTGGTGAGACTGCCGTCACCTCCGACACAAACCAGCGCGGAGACGCCAAGTTTGCGGAGCGTGCGGAAGGCATCCTGCATCAGTTCGGCCGGGATCTTGCGCACCCCACCCTCTCCGACCTTGCCGGCGAAATGGCCACGGTTCGAGGTGCCCAGGATGGTGCCGCCGAGCTTCAGGATGCCCTCGGTCTTCTCGACCCGGAGCAACTTGTAATCGCCAGGAGAAAGGAGTCCCTCGTAGCCGTCGCGGAAGCCGAGTACCTCCCAGCCGAGACGCGCTGCCGCACCCACGACTCCGTGGGTGACGGCATTGAGGCCGGGGCAATCCCCTCCTCCGTTGAGCAATCCGATTCTCATGGCGCGAGACTGAGCCCTAATCCGTCTCCTTTCGCAAGCGCTGTTTGGGATCGCTTTCTCTGCCGGAAGCGAGTGCGGACCACCCTTGGTCCAAAAGCAAGACCGCTTCGCGGAAGCGGTCCTCCGCATCGAGCAAGACGACAACGAGCCTCCGAGGCGCGGTGATGCCGTCGATCGCAAGATCGCGCGTCGCAGTCGCGATGAGGCAGGGGCCCGAGAGACGGGTGGTGCCGGTCTTCATGCCATCAATGCCGCGCGACCCGACGAGCTCGTTGGTATTGGTGAGTTTCACGGAGACGGATTGGCTTTCGCGAAGAAATGAGACAGTCCGCTCCGGAGCAGAAGCATAGTCCAAAAATCGAGGCCGATTGATCGCGGCGAGGGCGAGGCGTCCGAGGTCCGCCGCGGTCGAGAGTCCCTTTTCCGATCCTTCGTCCAGTCCGTGCGGATTGACGAAACGGGTATCGTTCATCCCGAGGCGCGCAGCGAGGGCATTCATTCGCTCGACAAACACAACGACTCCTTTGCCTGCGGCCGTGCCGGGTACCATTTGCCGCCCGATGGCTTCGGCAAAGGCATGCGTCGAGGTGTTGTCCGAGGCCATCATCGCGGCGAAGAGACCGGCCTCGAGAGAGAGTTGATCACCCGCCTTCAGACCCAGTGGATTGGCACCGCCCCGGATCGCGGCAGAGGGAACGAGAAATGACCATTTCGCCGAATCGATCGATTGTTCCTCACACCATTCGAGCGCGATGAGGGCCGCCGCGATTTTGGTGAGGCTTGCCACCGGTGTTGGCTGGTTCTCGTTCTTGGCCTCAAGAACCATGCCTCCGGAAAACTCGACGACGAGATGAGATTCCGCAGCGATCCCCATCATGGATGACATGCCCATAAAAAGACAAACGATGCGGATCCCGTTTGCGGAAAATCGATTCATGCTTTTCCTCGAAATGAAAAAGCCGCGATAGGCGGACCCATCGCGGCTTTTTTAAATCACCGGGGATCCGGAATCAAAGGATCGCTTTGAGTCTGGCGTATTCGCTCTCGAGGGAGGCGATCTCGGAACGGATCGCGACCATGCGGTTGAGCGTCGCGGCGAGATCGCCGACACCGACGACCGCGGGCTTGCGTCCGGGTTTGCCAGCCACTTTCGCGGGGCGTCCGGGCTTGCGGCCCGACTTGGCTGCGGCGACCTTGGGAGAACGAACCGCCTTGCCAGCTTTGCCCTTCTTCTTGCCACGGCGACCGGGGGTTTCGACGCCGGCTTTGGAAAGCCAGGATTTCACCGTGACCGGGTTGAGGTCCCACTTCTTGACGGCGGCGGACTGACCGCCCCGGCCTTTTTCCTCGTTGTAGGACTGGATGAAGGCAATGACTTCATCCTTTGTTTTTTGATCGTATCTGGTTGCCATGGTTTTTTCGTTAGTCGAATCTTGTCAGTAGGAATGATAGGGAAAAGGGGCAGAGTTTACGTTGCTTCAAACGACTTGTAAAGCCCTTTGATAATTGCTAAACGTTTCAAACCATAGTTTTCTTGGTAATAACTTGAATGAAAAGCCAGACCATTTTCGCCACCCTAGCCTTCACCCTCGTCGCCCTACTCTCCTTTGCGGTCTGGGCTTTCGGATCCGCTTTGCATACGTCGGAAACAGGTATGTATGCGCTTTGCGCGGTCGTGTTTTTCGGACTGGGCGGAGTGGCCCTCGCTCCCGCCAGCGGAGCTTCCGGCAGGCGGAATCTTACGGGATTTTCATTGCGTTTTTCCCTCGGGTTCCTGATCTATGCATTCGTCTGGTCGGTCGCCTGGTTTGCTTTTCGCAATACGTTCGGAGAGGTGATCGGTTCTTTTCTTGGCCTGCTCGCCCTCGTCGCCGTGCTTCGACAAGGAAGGTCAAAAACGCAGGATCTCTTCACCGCGACGGCGGTGGTGTTTTTCTGGTATACCCTCGGCTATTACCTCGGGGGGCAAAGTTATGAGGCGTTGCAGAACCGCGGCGCCCTCGCGATCGAGTTACCCTGGGAGCGCACCACGGTGGTGACTCTGGCCCGATTTTCATGGGGCCTCTTCTATGGTCTCGGCCTCGGTTTCGGGCTCGCACGGATGCTTCAAGCCTCGCGGCCGAGCTGAAGCAAACCCTCCAAGCAGATCCGCGACCAGGTCTCGAGCGAGTCGCGTCGCTCGGCGAGTTCATCGAGCGTGAGAAATGTGAGATTCTCGATGTTGTCCTCAGCCGAGGTCACTTCGTCGCTCTCCAGCGTGAAGAGATGCACGACCCCGAGATGGACCTTGCCGACCTCGTTGGTATCGTCATTGATCAGCCCGAGGATCTCCTGGGTGTGGGCCCCGGTGAGATTCAATTCCTCGTTGATCTCGCGCTCGACGCCGATGGTGTAGGTATCCTTGTCGAGGGAAGAAGCGGCGTGATCTGTGTCGTTGATATGACCACCGATGCCGATGGATCCCTTGGCAGCGAGCCGTTTCTCTCCGCTCCCCCCCCCGCGGACGTAGTGCAGGTAACGATCCCCATGACGAAAAATCGCGTAGGGGATGATCTGTTTGTGCGAGGGATCGTCCTCGGCGAGGTCGCGGTTCAGGAAATGATTGTTCGCCGGGTCGAGGATCTGCGGCAAATAATGATCCGTCTCGAAGCTGATCCCCTCGAAGGCTCCGAGGCGATCGAAGAGCTCGCGCGAGATCACCAGCACATTTTCGTCGGCGTATTTTCCCATAGCCGGGAAATCGACACTAGCGTGGCGAGATGTCAAACCGGTATCGCTTCAATCCCCCGGCGCGCGAGACCGATCGCTCGACCCGGGCACCGAGGAGACGCTCGAACATCTGCACCTCCATGCGCTCGAGAGTCGGATACTTCTCAAAGAGCGGCTGGAGCGGCTGGTGGAATTCCTCAATGCGCAATCCCTCCGCCTCGGACCATTCGCAGCGCGAGTAATAGCCGGCGGCCATGCGAGCGGTCGCGAGACACTCGGCCCGCTCCTGGACCGAGTCGCCGATGACGGTCGCGGCGAGTTTTTCGGTCTGCCCCCGGAAAAAGGCGAGGAGAAGTTTTTCGGCGGCGTTGCTCTCGAGCTGGGCGGCCGCCGCAAGAATCGCGAGACAGACCTCGTTGCCGATCGGCGGAAAGAGCGGCGCCACTTTTTCAGTGAGTCGATAGAGTTTTTCGGGACGCCCCAAGGTTTTTGGGCTGCGCCAGGTGTCGAGCCAGCCGAGCTTGTGCATCGCGAGGCAGTGCTTCTTCACCCCCATGTAGCTCATCCCGAGCCCCTCGGCGAGATCGCCCACGGAGAGACCGCCGGAGCACTTGATCAACTCCATGATGTCGAACCAGTGGGGTTTGGCGAGGCGGCGCAGGATTTTGAGGTAGGGAGTCACGGCGGGCAGGAAGAAATCGAGGGGATCGGGACCTTAGCGAGGGCGGCGGAGCGGTCAAGGTCCTCGGAGGGGGGGCGAATTCAAAACAGGCTCTGCTTTTTAACAGCACTTCCGGGGACCTGCCGCAAAATAATCACGCAACCAGAGAAAAAAGCCCCCCATTTGACTTTGCATTCCGGCACTTTATCCTCTTCCGCCCGGTAAGGATTGGAGTCCCGAACCGTCAGACAGGAGCGTAACTACCCGCGAGGCGACTCCCGCTGCCCCCTCCATGCATCATCCCCTCGAACTCGATCTGGAAAAAACCTTCCGTTCCCACGCCCCGGGCTACTGGGCGGATCGCGGTGTTTCTCCCGAAGACTGGAGCAATCCGACCTGGCAACTGAAGAACCGGATCATCTCGCTGAGCCAGCTCGAAGAGCACCTCGTCTTGACGCCGGACGAGCGGAACGGCGTCCTTCTCTCAGGAACGAAACTGGCGATGGCGATCACGCCACACTTTTTCAACCTGATCGATCGCGAGAGTCCCGAATGCCCGATCCGGCGGCAGGTTGTCCCCCGGGTCGAGGAAACGCTCACCTCGCCCTACGAGATGGCTGACCCCTGCGGGGAGGACTCACACATGCCAGTGCCGGGACTGGTGCACCGCTATCCTGACCGCGTTCTTTTTCTCGTCACGGACCGCTGCGCCTCGTATTGCCGCTACTGCACCCGCAGCCGCGTCGTCAGCGGGGTCGGTGAGCAGGAGCTGGAGACGGACTTCGAAGCCGCCTTCCGCTACCTCGAAGAACACGACGAAGTGCGCGACGTTCTCCTTTCCGGAGGCGATCCCCTGCTCTTCTCGGACGCGAAGCTCGAGAAAATCCTCGAGCGTCTCCGCCGCATCCCCCATATCGAATTTCTCCGCATCGGATCGCGCGTGCCGATCTTTCTGCCCCAGCGCATCACGCCGCAGCTCTGCGAGATGCTGAAGAAATATCATCCGCTCTTCATCAGCGTGCATGTGAACCACCCGCGTGAACTGACCATCGAGGTGAAAGAAGCCCTCGAGCGCCTCGCTAACGCCGGCATTCCCCTCGGCAATCAGAGCGTGCTGCTCCGCGGGGTAAACGACGATCTCGCGCTGATGAAGACCCTCGTACACAAGCTCCTCATCTGCCGGGTGCGGCCCTATTACCTCTACCAGCTCGACCTGATCCAGGGCTCCTCGCACCTCGAGGTCCCGGTGCAAGAAGGAATCCGTCTCATCGAGGGATTGCGAGGCCACACCACGGGTTACGCGGTGCCCCAATACGTGATCGACGCTCCCGGTGGCGGCGGCAAGGTGCCGGTCAATCCCGACTACGTGCTCCAGGGAACTCCGGAGCGGACCCTCATCCGGAATTTCGAGGGACGCACCTTCGAGTATCCGGAACCCAGTGCGGTCGACGCTCCGGTGCTCGATTATTGAGAGGCCCCGGGGCTCACTCCGAGATCGTGAAATCGAAGATCAGCTCTTCGTTCGCGAGCGGCAGCCCTTCGACGCTCACGGGTACGACCCCCGAGCCGCCGAGCATCACGATGCGGAGCTTCGGCAGTTTTTCCACAAAGGGCACCGCCTTGACCAAGCGGCATTTCACAAGACTGATCTGGACGAGGCTGGAAAGCTTCGCCACCGGCCCGACCTCGGCGAGATTTTCGCAGCCGGTCACATCGAGATGCTCGAGTCCGCCCGCGGCTTCGATCCCCTCGAGGGAAGCGAGTTTCGGGCAATAAGTGAACCCGGCATACTGCGAGACACCCGTGGGGATCCCTTTCAAGGAACGGAGATTCGGACAAGCCTCGAGATGCAATTCGCGCAGGGAGGCCAGGGAAGAGAGCGGCTCGAGCGTTTCGATCTTTTCCTGACCGCCCATGCGCAGGACACGAAGCTTGGGCAGCCGGGCGATCCCGGAAAGGTCCTCGATCTCCAAATTCCGCAGATCGAGGACAATGAGCTCGGCAAGTTTTTCCACCCCTGGCAGTCCGGTGAGCCCGCTCGCATTGCTCACATCGAGATCGGTGAGATTAGCGAGTGCGCCAAGTCCGTCGATGGTGGTGAGCCCGGCACAGCCGTCGGTGTAGAGTTGACGGAGGCCGGGAAAGGCGGAGAGATCGAGGGCCTTTAACTGACGACATCGGCTGAGGTAGAGATTTTCCAAGGCCGGCAAACCCTGAAGATCCAACGAAGTGATTCCAACGCAGCCACTGAGATCAAGCGTGACGAGGTTTGGCAGATCACGGATCACCGCGACATCGGTGAGCTGGGCGCTGTCGGTAAAGGCGAGCTGGGTGAGGGCGGGCAGACCCGAAACCCCTTCGACGGTGACCAGCGAAGGACAGTCAATGGCAACGACCGAGGTGAGACTCGGCAGGTCCTCCACCCCCGCGAGCGTGACGAGGGAAGGTGACCCGGTCAGATCCAGGATGTCCGGCTCACCCACGCGCTTCACGAGACTGGCGAGCTCTTTCAGATCTTTCAGCTCGGGGCTCGAGCACCCGAGGTAGAATTCCTTCTCTTGAATCGAGATCTGCGCTCCGAACCGCGTCTCCAGTTCGGCGATGGCATTTTTCCGTTCGGCTTTCTTCCAGAGTGAGAGAATCACGATCACGACAAGGATCGAAAAGAGAAGCACGAACACACGAACCGCTTTTTGCATAAGAACAGAGGCCCCCGGGGAGGTCTGGAATTCTAACCCAATTGCGCCGAACGCGCCACGACCGATTGTGCCTCAGGGCACGGGGAGGCGCTCGAGGATCGTCGCGATGATCTGCTCGCTCGTGATCTCCTCGGCCTCCGCCTCGTAACTAAGGAGAATGCGGTGACGCAGCACATCATAGACGAGGTCCTTGATGTCCTGTGGCACGACATAGCCGCGCCCTTTCAGGAAAGCGGTCGCTTTGGCCGCGAGGGTCAGATTGATCGTGCCACGCGGCGAGGCTCCGGCACGAACGAGCGGCTGCAGGGCGGGCTCGATCTCGCCGGGGAAGCGGGTCGCGTGGATGAGGCGCACGATGTAATCCTTCACCCCGTCATCGATGTAGACGTAGTTCACGAGTTCGCGGCTCGCGATGATGGTCTCCGGATCGACCATCGCCCGCACTCGCAGCTTGGGCGCCGAGGTGGCCATGCGATCGAGGATGATGCGCTCCTCGGCGATCGAGGGATAATCGACGATCACCTTGAAGAGGAAACGATCGAGTTGGGCCTCGGGAAGCTGGTAGGTGCCCTCCTGGTCGATCGGGTTCTGGGTCGCGAGCA
>DGXY01000141.1:28764-35696 GCA_002396885.1 Akkermansiaceae bacterium UBA5020 | reverse complement strand
GATCGTGACCTGCCGCTCCTGCATCGCCTCGAGGAGGGCGCTCTGCACCTTTGCGGGAGCACGGTTGATTTCGTCGGCGAGGACGAGGTTCGAAAAGACCGGACCGAGCTTGGGGGTGAATTCGTTCGTACCGGGATTGAAGATGAGCGTCCCGATGAGGTCGGCCGGAAGCAGGTCGGGAGTGAACTGGATGCGCTGAAACTGTGCCGCAAGCGCCCCGGCGAGGGTGTTCACCGTCAGCGTTTTGGCCAGGCCCGGGACCCCCTCGAGGAGGACGTGGCCATTCGTGAGCAACCCGACGAGGAGACGGTCGATCAGCGCCGTCTGGCCGACGACGACACGGCCCATCTCTTCCTTCACGGCGGCGACCCAGACGTTTTGTTTCTGGATCTCTTCGGCCAGCTTTTGCGTGTCAACTTGTTGCATGGGGAACGGGCGATAGCATGGACGACTTTCCCGCCCACGCAAGCGGCGAAGGCTCAGCCCGCCGCCGGCTGCGCCTCATCCGTCGATGTCGGCGGTTCGGGATCGTTGCCCCCGGCGTCCCTCCCGAGTCCAGAGAGACGGCGCTCCACAGCAGCCTCGAGACGGCGCTCCCAGAGATACCGGCGGAAGAGCACCTTGATCGCCGCCGTGAGCGGCACGGCAAGAAGCGCGCCGAGGAGTCCTCCCAGGAGAAATGACCAAAAGATCACCGAAAAGATGACCGTCAGCGGATGCAGCCCCACCGAATCACCGACGATGCGGGGGGCCGTGACGAGACCGTTGATCTGCTGGAGGATGAAAAAGACCGCCAGCACGATCAAGGGGTAGATCCAGACATTCGATACCGGAATCTTCGTCCAAGCGTGCAGGAGCACCTCCGCTTGCGTGCCATCATCCGAAATCCGGGTGACGAAATAGCGATCCACGGCCTTTTCCCCCTCGACCAAAATGGTAGCCACTTCGCCCACGACGGGCTTTTCGGTCCCCTGCACCGAGCCCCAGTCGGTCGCACTGAAATGGACGAGCGCGATGATCATCGCCGGAATCATCACGAGGAGATTGCCGATATAAGGGATCAGACCAAGCAGGGCGAGAAACACACCGATGAGGAGGGCGTAGGGCAAATCGATAAGAGTGAGGACCACGGCAACGAGGGCTCCATCGATGAGGCTGACGACCATTTGCCCACGGAAGAAGGAGATCAGGTAGCCGTTGATCTCTGTCAGTGTGCCTACCACCTCATCTTTGAACTTCGACGCCTTCAGCGGGAGATAGTCCGACCACGATTGGGCGATGGTGTGCCCGTTCTGCAGGAAATAATAAAGGTAGATCGGCACGAGGAGGAGACCGAGCAGGTAACCAAAAAAACCGAAGGCCCCGCGCAGCCGAGACCAGACCATTTGCCCGATTTCGCCGCCGAGCTTGGGACCCTCGATGGTGAGCCATTCGACACCCCGATCGTAATACTCCTTCGCCACACCCGTCTCGAAGTATCCCTGCAGTGAATCGATCCCGCGCTTCACCAAGGTCGTGGCTTTCTCGCTGTAGCTGTCGCGGCTTTTGTAGACCTCCTGGGCCTGGCCGATCGTCGGCACCACGACCGAGACGACGAGCACGATCACAAAGACAACGAAGGCGATATAAACCACCAACATGGACCGCCGGTGGGTCCACCCGCGGCGCATCAGCCAGGCGATGATCGGTTCGAGGAGGTAGGCGATGATCGCGGCCACCGCCAGAGGCACGAGGATGGGCTGAAGGTAGCTCAGGACCGTGCCGGTCAGCATCACGAATCCCACCGCGATCGCTCCGATCACGACGATCGATAGCGCCGTGATCGCCCCCCAGAGGGTGCGGCGCTGGAACAGCGATGGGACCGTCTTGGGTTCGGAGGCTTCGGCGTGGGTTTCCATGGCAAGGGCGGCGGTTCGGTCGCTCCGAAACTACATGAGGAGCCCCCCCGCAGGCAAAGTCCTTTTTGGGTTTTCCACCCACCTCCCCCGCCCCGGAACGCGATGTGAATAACTTGGTGAAAAACTCGCGAAAAACCCGGGAGAGCCCGTTTTTCCGCGTCTGCGTGACCCCAAAACCTGTGAATAACTTGGTGAAAAACTCCCCAATAAGGGTCAAAAAGAATCCCCCTCCCGCGCTGAAGCCGTTTCCCAAAGCAACGAATCCGTGGTAATGGTGAAGTTTTCCCCTCCCATCCCGATTTTCCCATGTTTGTTGATCACATCCGCATTTTTGCCAAGGCCGGAGACGGCGGGAACGGCTGCTCCAGCTTCCGACGGGAGAAATTTGTTCCCAAGGGGGGGCCCGATGGGGGTGATGGTGGCGCGGGAGGCGACATCGTGCTCGTCGTCGATCCCCACACCGACAACCTGCGCAGCTTTTTCTACCAGCACCAATACCACGCCGAAAAAGGCGCGGCTGGCATGGGGCAGAAGAAAACGGGTCGGTCGGGCAATCACCTCGTGCTCAAAGTGCCGCCGGGCACGGTGATCTACCGCACCGAGGCTCCGGAGCCGAAACGCAAACCGAGCGCGGAAGAGGACGAGTTTTTCGAAGACGAGGTGGACGAAGCATCCCTCGACGCGGATTTCGACCCCGGTGAAGTGGACGAAGAAGACATTCTCGACGGAAACGATCCGGCCGCCGGCGAGGTGGTCGCCGACCTCACGACCCCCGGCCAGCGGTTTTTGCTCTGTCGCGGCGGCGTCGGCGGCAAGGGCAACTGGCGTTTCCGCACGGACACGAACCAATCCCCGATCGAGTTCACCGAAGGCACCAAAGGCGACGAGGGCTGGTATTACCTCGAACTCCGCCGCATCGCCGACATCGGGCTCGTCGGTTTCCCCAACGCGGGCAAATCGACCCTGCTTGGAGCCCTCTCGAATGCCTCGCCCAAAGTCGCCTCTTATCCCTTCACCACCCTCACCCCCATGGTTGGCGTGGTCGAGTTTTCCGGCTTCATGCGCACGACTGTGGCGGACATTCCTGGCCTGATCGAGGGAGCCCACCGCAATATCGGCCTCGGGCACGACTTCCTCCGCCACATCAGCCGCTGCTCCATTTTCCTCTTTGTCGTGGACACCGCCGGGGTCGACAACCGCGATCCGGTCTCTGACATCCAGATCCTGCGTCAGGAGTTGAAACTTTATGACGAGCGCCTCACCGAGCGTCCCTGGCTCATCGTGGCGAACAAGATGGACCTGCCCGAGTCGGCCGAAAAGCTCGAGGCCCTGCAGACCCGCTTTCCCAAACAGGAGATCATCCCCATCTCGGCGGATACCGGGCTCGGCCTCGACGTCCTCAAAAAACGTCTCTGCGAACTGTCTGGGAAAAAGCCGGGCTGAGCCCCCAGACTCTGCCCTTGCGCCTTTTGTCCGTCCGGATTACCTTCGCCACGTCCTCCGGCATGGACCGCTTCCCCCAAGGCTTTATCATTCGCTCCGCGATCATCATTATCGGCTGACCCGCCGGGTGATTGCGAGTCGGTCCTTTTTTCCAACTGCCGGAAGCCGAGTCGGGATCACTCCTCCCACCGCCTCCGCATCTCTCCGACTCTTTTCCCATGAGCAAGCATACCGAAGTGAAACTGTATGACACGACCCTGCGCGACGGCACCCAGGGCGAAGGCGTGAATTTCAGTTCGCTCGACAAGATCCGCATCGCCAAGGAACTCGACGCTTTCGGGATGCACTACATCGAGGGTGGCTGGCCGGGATCGAATCCCAAGGACGTGGCCTTTTTCGAGCGGGCCGCCGACATCGAGTGGAAACACGCCCGCATCGCCGCCTTTGGCAGCACGCGCCGCAAGGACATCGCCGTCGAGGACGACAGCCAGGTGCGAACCCTCCTCGAGGCGAAAACGCCCGTCATCACCTTCTTTGGAAAGAGCTGGAGGCTCCACGTCACCGAAATCCTCGGCACAACGGAGCAGGAAAACCAGGCCATGATCCGCGACACGACCCGCTACCTCAAGGAAAACGGGCGCGAGGTCGTCTACGACGCAGAGCATTTCTTCGACGGCTACAAAGACGCCCCCGAGCACGCCCTCGCCACCCTCGCGGCGGCGAAGGAAGGAGGCGCCGACTGGCTCGTCCTCTGCGACACCAACGGCGGCACCCTGCCCCATGAGGTCGCTGAGATCACCGAGGTGGTCGTCAAGACCCTCGGCATCCCCGTTGGAATTCACACCCACGACGACACCGGCGTGGCCGTGGCCAACGCCCTCGCCTCCATTCTTGCCGGGGCGACCCAGGTCCAGGGCACGATCAACGGATTCGGCGAGCGGGTTGGGAATTGCAACCTCACCACTGTCATCCCGAATCTCCAGCTCAAGATGGACCGCCCCGTCGCGTCTGATCTCTCGCGTTTGACCCATCTTTCCCACTTCGTCGACGACCTCGCCAACAGCGCTCACAACATCCGGGCCCCCTACGTCGGTTCCACGGCCTTCGCCCACAAGGGAGGCATGCATGTGAACGCCGTCCAGAAGGTCGCCCACAGCTTTGAACACATCGCCCCCGCCACCGTCGGGAACCGACAGCGCATTCTCGTCTCCGAACTCTCCGGACAGTCGAACGTGCTCATGAAAGCCGAGGAACTCGGCCTGAAGGTCGAAAAAGGCAGCCCGGAGGCCCTCGAAATCCTCAAGAGCCTCAAGGCGCTCGAGGAGCAAGGCTATGAATTCGAAGCCGCCGAGGCCAGCTTCGAACTGCTCATCCGCCAGCACCAGAAGACCTACTCCCCGCTTTTCGAATTGAAGGAATATCACTGCACCTTCCGCCGCGACGGCGTGCGCGATTACCAGACCTGCGCCGCGACGGTGAAGCTCGTCGTCAATGGGGTCGAGGAATACCGCGTCGCCGAGGGCGATGGGCCCGTCAACGCTCTCGACGCCGCCCTACGCAAGGCCCTGCGACCCGCCTATCCGCACATCGACGAGATGGAACTTGAGGACTACAAGGTCCGCATCATCGACAGCCACATGGGTACGGCGGCCAAGACCCGCGTCCTCATCCTCAGCTCGGCCAACCACGAGACTTGGGGCACCGTCGGAGTCAGTTACAACATCATCGAGGCGAGCTGGCGCGCCCTCGTCGACTCGGTCGAGTTTTTCCTCACCAAACGGCAGGGCTGATCCGGTTGGACCGCCCCCGCGCCGCCTCACTGAGGATTGGCGAGTTTCTCGCGAAGCAATTCGAGAAAGGACTTCGACTTTTCGGGAGTGGCTGCCTCGGTCTGCGTCTCCTCCTCGATCACCATCTCGACCGCCGGAGGCACCTCGGGACGCACCGTCTGGGGAGCCGCCTCCGTGCTTGTGAGTTCGGGAAGTTCGACTTCGTCGGTCTCAATCCGGTTTGGATTCGTTTTGAGGAAGGTATTGATCGGCACCCGCACGAGGCGATCCTCGAAACGCAGGCTGCGGCGGGCGTCAGTGAATTGCTTCGGCACGTGATAGGTCTGGTAGGAGCGCGGGTAGAGCTCCCGACGCATCCCCACCCGCAGATCTTTCCGGATCTCGAAATGGAGGTGCGCCGCATACATGCGGTAGGGACCGCAGCCGATCGTGCCGACGACCTGTCCCCGCGTCACCTGCTGCCCCAACTGCACCGAGCGGACCTTGAGGTGACCGTAGAGGGAATCGATGAAGGCAATCTGGCCGTTGTTCTCCCGATAGGCGTGCCGGATGATCACGACATTTCCCCAACCGCGTTTGTAATCTTCGGAGAAGACCACCACGCCGTGGGCGATCGAATAAACCGGGTCGCCCTCGTCGGTATCGCCACCGCCACTCCCGTTCCAGTCCTCTCCGAGGTGCCCGTTCGGGGAAAAACCGCGGAAAATGTAGTAACCGTCTCCGTCGGGTTTGCCCACGGGGTAGTCGAAACCATCGGCGAGGCGCGTCGTCGTGAAAGCTTGGGCCGAGACTTTGGCCGGGCCTGTCCCAGCCGCGAGCAGGGCTCCCCCGAAAAAGAATCCCAGCATCCGCACCCCGCGGCACCTGTCTCGTCTCACCATGTCTCGTTTTTGTTGTCCGTGAACGCCTTCGGAAACGGGCCGCGTGCAGCCATCCTTAGATCGCTTGGCCGAATTTGTCGGGCATCCGGCAAGTCGGCAATCAAGCCACAGATTCGGATCGAGTCAAACCCTCTCCCGAACAGCCAATCCATCCTCTGGAACTCCCACAAAAGCCCGCAATTCCTGATTTGACCAGGCCCCTTTTTCGCGCATCAATGCCCCTCGGTCCAACCATCCCCCCGGCCCCACCCCTCCGGCACTCAAAGGATCCCGCACCTTCCCCCCCGCAACTTGACCGTTCCGTCCATTGAGAACTTTAGCAGTTGCGAATCTCATAATTGAAATATTTCTCAAATAGCTCTTGTGTTTTTAGTAAATTTGAACACAATTGCGGAATCCGAGCTTCTTTACTCATGGTTGTGGTTTTTGACTATTCTGACTAGATCGTAGAAAGAAAAATTAGCTCGGACAAAACCCTTCCCGGGGAAACCCAAAAACAGACATGGCAGACGAAGAACCACCAGAATTGATGACCGTGAAAGAAACCGCAGAATATCTGCGGATTCCTCTTCCGACGGTGTATTACCTTGTCCAGCGGGGCCAGCTGCCTGCGATCCAGATCGGCGGCCGCTGGCGCATCAAGCGCAGCTTGCTCGATCGCGACATCCTCAAGACGGATGAGGGCGGCCAGCCCACCGTGTTGGTCGTGGACGACGATCCCTCGCTGCAGACCCTCTTCAAACAGTTCCTCAAAAAGGCCGGATTCGGACGCATCGTGGTCGGAACCGGGGCTGAAGCCCTCGCCTATGCGGAAAAGCAGAAGTTCGATCTCGTTTTCCTCGACCTCAAACTCCCCGACATCCCGGGCGACGAGCTCTACGTGAGGCTGAAGAAGATTTATCCCGATCTCCCCATCGTGA
>DGXY01000141.1:0-28576 GCA_002396885.1 Akkermansiaceae bacterium UBA5020 | reverse complement strand
CCGATCTCCCCATCGTGATCATCACCGGCTACCCCGACAGCGAGATCCTCACCAAGATCCTCGCGAGCGGCCCCGTTACGGTGATCCAGAAACCGATCGAGTATGAAAAACTCAACCGGGCCGTGAAAATCCTTGGTCACAAAGGCACCGAAGCCTTGTGAGCGATCAGGCCTGATTCACGCGATTGAATTCTTACGAAAAGGCCCCCTTGCGAGGGGGCCTTTTTTTGTTTCGAGACACCGCAAGTCCGCGACGGCATTCCGGAAAAGCGCTTCCCGCCCAGCAAAAAAACAGGGCCCCGTTTCCGGAGCCCTGCCAAGGGACGAGCCCTCCCGGTTTTCACCGGCGGCTCATGAGAAGGTGCGCGACCAGGTGCGGGTGGTGCCGTTCGAGTAGTGGTCGCAATAAGTCACCACGGTGAAATGGTAAGTGTAGGGGCGCCCACAGTGGTCGTAGGCGGTGCGGCACTGGGTGTAGCGGTTCACTTCGACGGTGTGGGTCTTGTAGACCACCGGAGCGCAGTGGCTCGGAGCGTAATGAGGGGCCACATAGCCATAGCCGCTGCTATAGCCGCCACCATAGCCACCGCCTCCAGCGTAACCGCCACCACCATAGTGACGGGGACCGGCTTCTGCGGTGGAGGCTCCGACGAGGGCGAGAGTCGCGGCGACGGTGGTGGCGAGGACAGTGAGTTTCATGGGAGACGCGGGTATTGAGGTGTTGATTGCTTCACCGGTTCCGGTTTCATTCCGAACCTTGCGGTGATGTGGGAAGGACGAAAACGCCCCCGGACTTATGCAAAAAATCCCCGAACTCCGCATCGCCCGCGGATTCCCGCGAAATCAGCCCGCCAACCCCGCCCGCATCGCCTGGACCGGTGCCGACTGATTGAACCAGAACTCGAAGGCGAGTGCCCCCTGCCACAACAACATCCCCAGACCGTTCGCCGCCTTCGCCCCTTCCTCCTCGGCCTCGGCCATCAGGCGGGTCCGTGCGGGAGAATAAACCATATCGTAGACGAGATGATGCGGTTGGATGAGACGCCGCGACAAAACCTCCGCGTCGGTGCGCTTCATCCCGAGAGACGTCGCATTGATGATCAGATCGATCTGGCCGAGCTCGCGCTCCATCGCCCGCTCTTCCCACGGGATTGCGACAAGGCGGTCCGCCGGCCCTTCGAGACGGTCAGGTTCGTGGAAGGCATCGCGCAACTCGGCGGCCAGCTCACGGGCCTTTTCGACGGTGCGATTGACGAGGACGAGGCGCTCGCAATGGTCCATCGCGCACTGCACGGCGGCCCCGCGCCCCGCTCCTCCGCCCGCACCGATGATCATCACCCGGAGATCTCGGAGATCCATGGAAAACGCCTCGCGCACGGCCCGGCGCAGGCCGGGGGCGTCGGTGTTGTGGCCAGTGAGAGATCCGCCCTCGATCGCCACGGTGTTGACCGCGCCGACCCGCCGGGCCGTCTCGCTCATGTCATCGACGGCGTCGAAGACGGCGCTCTTGTGGGGAATCGTGACGTTGAATCCGAAAAATCCCGCCTCTTTCATCCCGGCGATGCCTTCCAACAGCTCCTCGGGGCGCAGGTGGAGCCGCACGTAGCAGGCGTCGATGCCCGCCGCCCGCAAGGCCGGATTGTGCATCTGGGGCGAGCGCGAATGGGCGACCGGATCCCCGATCACCGCGAGACGTGCCGGATGCTCGAGGCCACGGGTCGCCTCCGCCCAGTTTCCCAGGTCGGCAAGGGTGTAGACTTCTGGAGATTCGCTCATGGTTCGATCGCATCCATCCTCCTACTCCTACTCTTACCTCCTACTCTTACTCAGCGCGGGCCGAGGGCCGTTCGATTTTGGGCAGGAGTATGAGGTAAGCGTAGGAGAATGAGCGGGAGGGGCAGGGCAAATGGACGCCCCCCGCTTAAAGTCCCGCCGCAAAATCGCTCATCGCCGCGAGGATGATGGCCACGCTCACGGCGCCAGCGTCGGGCTTGCCGAGGGAGTTTTCCCCGAGGGTCTTCGCCCGGCCCATCGTCGCGATCATGTTCTCGCTCGCATCACGTCCAGCAGCGGCCGCAGCAGCAACGGCGCCGAGGGCGTCGGTGATCGGCTCGCCGGAAACTTCGGCGGCTTTCTCAGCGGCCGGGAAAAGGGCGTCGACCATCGTCTTGTCGCCGGGCTTGGCGCCCTTGGTCATCACCTGATCGGTACCCTCACGCAGCAGCGAGGCCAAACCCGCAGCGGTGAATTCGGTCGCGTCACCCATGGCTTTGCCACCGGAACGGAAGAGAATCCCGAAAATCGCACCCGAAGCGCCGCCCATGCTCGACATCATCGCGGTGCCAACGGCCACGAAGACCTTGCCGGCCGAAGGAAAGTCCTTCCCGGCGAGGGCTTCCTTCACCGCGTTCATGCCGCGCTCCATCCCGACGCCGTGGTCGCCGTCGCCAAGGGCACGGTCGGCATCGGTGAGGATGGGCTCGGATTCGATGATTCTGTCGGCAGCCGCGAGCATCATGTCGCGGACTTCGTTGACGGAGAGAGAGGCTTTTGCCATGGGATGGAGTGTTTTCGGAGACTAAAGAGGTTATCGAGGGGGATTCAACCCTCTTTCTTCCGTCTCGTCGGCCGGGTCAGCCGCCGTAATGGCCTTCCATCTTGCTGTAGCAAACAGACTGGCAGGGCATGTCCCAGTATTGCTTCAGCTCGTCGTCGAGGCGGGTGATGGAGAAGGAGATACCAGACATCTCCTGACAGGTCACAAAATCGCCGATGAGAACGTCGTAGGTCTTGATCCCGCGTTCGGTGAGAACAGCCTTGGCCTTACGCAGGGCGATGAGGAGTTCCATCATCGTCGTGGCCCCGAGGGAGTTGACGACCAGAAGGATCTCGTCGCCCGACGCGAGGGCGGCGACTTCATCGTCCTTCTCGTAATCGTCGAAGATGAGGTCGAGCATCATCACGGTGAGATCATCAGCCGTGGCCATGGGGATCTCCCCCACGCCGGGTTCGCCGTGGATGCCCATGCCGAGGCCGATCTTGTCTTCGTCGATATTGAAGGTGGGCTTGCCAGTCGCGGGGATCGATCCAGGCGACATCGAAACGCCGACCGAACGGGTCTGCAAGACGGCCTTTTTCGCGACCGCCTCGAGCTCGGCGAGGGTCCCGAGCTTCTGCGAGGCGGCGCCCACGAGCTTCACGATCGGCACGAGTCCGGCGATACCGCGGCGATTGTGCTTCTGCGTCGGGGGAGCGGAACAGACGTCGTCCCAGATCAGCACGGTGCGCACCTCGATGTCGTCGTCCGAGGCGAGTTCGGCCCCGATATCGAAATTGAGGACGTCCCCGGCGTAGTTGCCGTAGAGATAAAGCACACCTTTGCCCCGGTTCACCGCTTCGGTCGCTTCGAGGACGATGTTCGGCGGAGGAGCCGCGAAAATATCACCGCAGGCTGCCCCGTCGGCCAGGTTCCGTCCAACAAGACCGTGGTAGATCGGCTCGTGACCGCTACCGCCGCCGATGAGCAAGCTCACCTTGCCCTCGGGGATGTTGTTTTTCACGATCGAGCGCGTGCCGACGTGACGACATTCACCGTTGTAAGCCTCGACGAGGCCTTCGAGCAATTCATCGGCACACTTGAGGGGATTGTTGATGAGTTTTTTCATCTGAAAAGGGAGGGGACACCGAGGGGGATTTCCATCGGGACCGTTGTTGTCTCAGAGTTTACGAACGATGACAAACGGAAAATCATTCCCTCGCGATTTTGCGGGACACAATTGGCGGAATTCGATACAGTAGACGTCATGCGATTTCTGCCCCGCATCGCCATCCTTCCGGCCCTGATCGCCTCGGGGATTTTGAGCCTTGTTCCGATTCAGGCACAAGAGCCGCTCGTCGCCGATCTCGATCTCTTCGTGACCCTGCCCGGGGCCTACCAGCTCACCCCGGATGATCTCGAGAAGCGTTTTGAAAAAGGGAACTGGAATCGCAATCCCTACTTCGAGTGGATGACCGAGGATCGCAGCCGTGCCATTTTCCAGAAAAAGAATCTCGGCAACCTGAAGGTGGATCTTACCCTGCTGCAGGGCGCCTTCACCGTCGAAGAGGCCATCGTCGATTTCAAGGATGGCAAGTTTCTCGGCGTCACTATCTCGATCTTCAACCGCGGTGACGGGGGATCGATCTCGATGGGCGACTACGAGAAACGTTTCCAGATGATGGGACGTCACCTCGGCGAGCAACTCCAGATCCGGCCGACGAGTCGCGAGGGGAAACCAGCCCAGGGTCTCCTCACGAAAGGCTACGCCTGGATCTCGGAGCGGGGCAAGGCGGTGCTCGAACGCAACGCCCCCGACAACTCCCCCGTGGAATATCTGCGCATGCGACTGGCCAAGCGGGATGCCGGGGGTGTCTACGAGGCCGCAATGCAGGACCGACCCGGCGCCTCGGTGAAGCTCTCCGAGTTGCCGCTGAAAGTGAAGAAGAGCGGCGACGGCGATGTCTACGTGTCCGGCATTCCCATGGTCGATCAAGGGGCAAAGGGCTATTGCGTCGTCGCCTCAGCCCAGCGCCTCTTCGAATATTACGGGATCGCCTGCGACATGCACCAACTCGCCCAGATCGCCGGGTCTGATCCCGAGCGCGGCACCAGCATCCTCGCCACCAACGAGGAACTCGGGCGCATCGACCACCTCTTCAAAACGCGCTTCACCTGCATCGCGGTGAGACAGGGATACCAGCTCGTCGAGCTCGTCGACGGCCGCTACGTCGGCCCCGAAGTGCCCAAAGCAAAGTATCACGAGGCGATCCGCAAACACATCAATGAAGGCATTCCCCTGCTCTGGTCGCTCGAAGTCGGCGTTTTCCCCGAAGATCCGCCTCTGCAGGAACAGACCGCGGGCGGACACATGCGCATGATCATCGGATACAACGACGCGAAAAAGCAGATCCTCTTCTCCGATTCGTGGGGCGCCGGACACGAGCTCAAGCGGATGGACGCGCAAAACGCCTACAAAGCGACGCACGGGCTTTTCATGATGAAACCGACGACGCGGTAGAAGAAGTTCAGCGTTTCCAAATCACGGCGCCTCGCCCTTCCGGATGATGAGTTCCGGCCGGTAAAGATCCTCGTTACTCGCCTGGAACTCAGCCTTCAGGCGCACCTTGAAGCGGGCGAGATCGACGAGGTGCCAGCGCAGATACTTCCATTTGCCGGTATTCCCGTCGTGCTCGATCCCGACGAGGAGGTGGCTCGCATCATAGAGCACCTTCCGCGTCTGCACGCTCGGAGTGAAATAGAAGGTGCGCAGATCCGATTCGAGCGAGCCCTCCTGCACGAGCTTGGGATCGAGGTAGATGACCCGCCCGCTCTCGGGATGGCGGATCATCAGATCGGGGTAGCCGGCCCGCTGCAAGTTCCCCTCAGCGGTGCGAGGGTAGGCGCACTCCAACTCGGGAGCCCGGTCGACTTCTTCGATCAGGGCGGCCTCAAAATAAGCGCTCACCTCGTTGATGCGGCTTTCGCGGTGGGTGATCGAGTCAGGCGCGTTGAGACGCACGAGGACTCGCTCGATCGCCTCATCAAGACCCTCGAGGATTTCGGCATCGACCGGATCATCCGGACTCATCGGCAGCACCTGTTTCCCCGTGGAAATCTCGACGAGACTGGAAAAAGGAACATCGCGGAACGTGCCTCCGCCGTTCAGCACCGTCGTCACGAGCGCCTCGACCGAGGGCTCCTGCTCGATCACGATCTGCGGAGGAGCGGAGCGCTCGCACGAGACGAGAATGAAACCGACGATGATGAAAAGAATCCCTCTCATTCACACAAAAATCCTGACAAAAACTTATTTTTTGCCTCACCCGCATCGGCGGATCGTTTCGCGTGGACCCGGGCGATGACATCTCCTGCCGCAATTTCTTCGCCCACCTTCACGAGCCGGTCGAATCCCACCGCCGGATTCACCGCATCCTCGGCTCGATCTCGGCCGGCCCCGAGGGCATTGGCGGCGCGACCCACCGTCTCCGCATCGACGCGGGTGACCACTCCCGAATTCGGAGAACAGATCTCGCGCACGGTCGGCGCGGGATGGACCGCTGCGAAATCATCGAGACAAGCCGGATCGCCGCGCTGCGCCTCGACCAGATCACGAAATTTCGCCAAAGCCGTGCCGTCATCGAGCCACGCCGTGAGTTGCTCGCGTCCCGCCGTGCTCACCTCCGCCGCAAGAGCGAGGACGAGTTCGCGCAAATCTTCCGGACCTCCCCCGCGCAAACATTCGATCGCCTCGACGACCTCGAGGGCATTGCCCACGGCCCGGCCGGTCGGTTCATCCATCGGGTGATAACAGACCCGCGTTTCCACCCCCATCGCGCCGCCAACTTCTCGCATCGCTTCGCCAAGGAGGACGGCAGCGTCGCGCGTTTTCATGAAGGCGCCCGAGCCGAATTTCACATCGAGGACCAGGGCATCGAGCGACTCGGCCAGTTTTTTGGAAAGGATTGACGCGACAATAAGCGGTCGGCTCGGCACCGTCGCGGTCACGTCGCGGAGGGCGTAGAGTTTTTTGTCGGCGGGGCAGATCGACGCCGTCTGGCCCATCATCACCACACCGATCCTCTCGAGCTGGGCGAGGACTTCCTCCGGCTCGAGCCCGACGCAGAATCCAGGGATCGCCTCGAGCTTGTCGAGCGTGCCGCCGGTGATGCCGAGACCACGACCCGAGATCATCGGCACCCAGAGATCATCACAGGCGAGGAGCGGCGCGAGCACGAGCGAGACCTTGTCCCCCACCCCGCCGGTCGAGTGTTTGTCGACAACGCGGGGCGCGTGCTCCGGCCAACGGAAAGAGGCACCCGATTCCAGCATCGCCCGCGTCAACGCCGCTGTCTCGCCTGCATCCATCCCTTGGAAAAAGACCGCCATGGCAAAGGCCGACATCTGGTAATCGGGCATCACCCCGTCGGTGAAGGAGCGCACCAGAAAGCGGATCTCACCCTCGTCGAGGGCGTATCCGTCCCGCTTCCGCTCGATGATCGTGGGCACATGCATCGGTGTAAGGATGACCAGATTCGGCGCAAGGGGGAAGGGAAAACTTCAGCCAAGTGGGAAACCCCATCAGCCGAAAATGATGGAGTCGCGAGTTCCGGCGCTGATTTCCTCCTTGCCCTCCCCGTCGGCGCCCCTAAACTCCGCTCTCATGGCGAAAGAATTGAATTTCAAACAGGAACTGGTGGGCTGCTTCGGCTTTCCCGTGGCGGAGAATCCGACCCAGGCAATGATCGAGCCGGCTTTCCGGGCGATGGGGCTCGACTGGCGCTACCTCACTCTCGAGGTGCGGCCCGGTGATCTCGCCGCCGCCGTCGCCGGAGCCCGGGCCTTCGGCTTCCGCGGGTTCAATTGCACGATCCCCCACAAGGTCGCGGTGATCCAGCATCTCGATGGTCTCGGCGAATCGGCCTCGCTCATGGGAGCGGTCAATTGCGTCGTCAATCGCGATGGCCGCTTCATCGGGGAGAACACCGACGGAAAAGGGTTCGTCTCCAGTTTTCGCGAACTGGCCGATCCGGCCGGAAAATCGCTCGTCTTGCTCGGAGCGGGCGGCGCGGCCCGGGCCATCGGTGTGGAAATGGCGCTGGCGGGCTGCTCGAGCATCACCCTCGTGAATCGCGACGAGACCCGCGGTCGCGAACTTGAGGCGCTCTTCTCCGGCAAACTGCGCGAAGCGGTCCAGGCGACCGGACGCGACCTCTCTGTGACCTACGTGCCTTGGCACGGCGACTTCCGTGCCCCCGAGGGCACCGAGATCCTCGTCAATGCGACTTCGATCGGCCTTTTCCCCGATGTCGAGGCGCGCATCCCCCTGGCGATGGACTCGGTTACGCCCGAGATGATCGTCGCCGACGTCATTCCCAATCCCCCGATCACCCGGCTCGTCGAGGAAGCCCGTCAAAAGGGCTGCCGCGTCATCGACGGTCTCGGCATGCTCGTGGCCCAAGGCGTCATCGGTATCGAATTCTGGACCGGACGCACCCCTGACGCAGGCGTAATGAGGCGGGGACTCGAGGAGGTCTTTGGTTGAGCCGAAGACACCTCAAGGCTGCGCTGGCGACGGGAGCTCCTTCAGCCTTCCGCCAATATCCTCGAGGAGAGAACCGAGATTCTTGAGCTCGCTCATGATCTCGGGATTCTGCGAGAGCAATTGCAGGAACATCTGCGCGGGGGAACTCGCCGGGACGGTTGCCACGGATCCCGTGGGGATGGCCCAAGCGTCGAGCCAGGTCGTCCCGCCTTTCACGAATCCCTCGGCGAGGAGGCGCGCTTCGAAATCGGGCATGTGGGCGGCGCCGTAAAAGATCGCGTAGGATCCCCGCGTTTCTTTCGCCCGGAGTTCAGCGAGTTTTTCCATGACAAGGCGGTTGCGCTCGCTCACGAGCACGGTGCCGTCCTTGGCCTCAAGACGGGCGATGAAGGTCTCGGCTTCACTCAGGAGAGGGGCGACGCTGCGTTTCAACTCGGCGCTGTTCCCGGTGAGAACGGCGCTGAGCATCTTCTGCAACATCGCCTGCATCGCCGCTTCGTCCGAAGCCAGTCCGACGCCACCCTCCTCGTCGGCGAGAGCCATGGTGCGGGTCAAAAGCGAAAAGATCGACTCGTTGCGCGCCTTCATCAGCGAATCGAACTCGACCCATTCGACATCGGCATGCACAAAATTCTGGGCACTGTAGTCGATCGCCGCGAGCTGGTATTCGAGCCCGAGAAAGGACTTCACGAGTTGTTGGAGCTGGTGGACCGATCCCATCTCTTCGGCCGCCGCGCTGGTGGAAGGCCTCTCACTCGGCACTGGACCGCCCACCATTTCGTAGAGCACGACATCGTAGCTGCGGAGCCTCTCGTTGAGCTCGGCGAAGTAGGCCGCATCGGCCAAATGCACGACCCCGACGAGATCGACGACGACCCCGTCCTTTTCAAAACGCACCACCGCCGTTTGCAGCCGATCGGCTCCGGCGAGTTCGGGCTTTTCATTCGCCTCGGATGCGGAGAGGAAATGCAGATACTGCGAAACCGCCTCTTCCGCTGACGCCGCTTCCGTCTTCTCCACCTCCACTCCCGGCAGTCGCGGCGCAGGGGGAGCAGGAAGATCCGTGGTCTGAGCCAGAAGCGAAGCGACCCAACAGGGTAGCGAGGCGAGAGCAGGCAGGAGGCGTTTCATCTCACCTCTCTGGACGCAGCAAAAAGCAAAACCTTAGACACCGGATCACTCCGACTTCATATCGAGAACGACGAGCTGTCCCGAGGCATTGCGGCAATAGACGCGCCCGTTCGCAAAGACCGGCACAGTCCAGACCTTCGGTTCGACAGCCTGCTGCTTGAAGGAGGGCTGGTAGCCGGTCGGCGTCGCCGGGGCGACCTGAAGTTCGCCGCCTTCGGTGAGAACAAGCAGATTGCCCTGCACCGCCATCACCGTGCCGTGACCGACCGAGGCATCGGTCCACTTCACCGTGCCGGTAGCCAGTTCGAGGCAGCGGAGACCGGTGCCATCCTGTCCTTCATTGCCAGTGATGCCGTAGAGATGCCCTCCGATCAGCACCGGACCGTTCATCTGAGCCTGCATCTCGCGATTCTGCCAGACCTTCCCCGGCTCGCCCTTGTCAACCCACTTCACCACGGCTGCCCCCTTGCCGTAGCCGCTCGAGATAAAAATCGAATCTCCCGAAATGATGGGATCTGCGGAGTTGACGCCGTAACGGGTCATCCACTTGTGACGCCAGACCTCGGTGCCGTTGCTCGCGTCGACGCAGACATAGGACCGCTTGTTCGAAAAAATCACGAGCCGCCAGCCGTTGCGCGTCACCGGATGGGGCGTCGAGTAGCCGGCCTCCTCGTTGCCCGATTTCCAGACGACCGAACCATCGTCTTTCTTCAGGTTGATCCCCGCGTCTCCGGCGTTGATGAAGAGCCATTCATCCCACACGAGGGGAGCCCCGGTGAATCCCCAGGTCGGTTTTGTGTAGTGAAAATCCTGCTGGAGATGCTTCTGCCAGACGACCTTGCCATCGGCGGCATTGAGACAGAAGAGCTCCCCCTCGCGGGCGAGGTGATAGACGCGGTCGCCGTCGATCGTCGCCGTGCCCGTCGTGCCACCCTGGAAATAGAGATCCCCGATCGGCTGGGGGTAGGAGAACACCCAGCGCTGCTCGCCGCTCTGCTCGTCGAAACAAAAGAGCGTGTCTTTCTCCTTCCCGTCGTGCCCACTGATGACGACCCGGCCACCGCCGATGACTGGTGCGCTGTAGCCGAGGCCCACTGACTTTTTCCAAAGCACCTTCGCCTCGCCCGAAGTGCGCAGGCCCGCCTCGGTGGAAATCCCATCGAGGGCCGGGCCGCGGTAACGTGCCCAGTCGGCACCGTACAACTCGAGGGAGCTCCCTTCGGGAAGGAGCAAGGCCGAAAGAAGGAGTGCCGGATTGACGCGGGGAAACGAAAAGGGCAGCATCAGCATATGCCTAACCTCACGCAAATCCGGGCCTTCGCAACCCTCATCTTGGCGGCACTGACCCTCTCACAAACCTCCCCACGGGCCGCCGCCGGGACCGTGACCGAATCGCTCTGGGGCCATTTTCCCGACGGCCGCCCGGTGCGGACCTACACCCTGACGAATGCCCAAGGCACCCGCGTCGTTGTTGCCGAATACGGGGCTCTCCTCGTCTCGGTCGAGACACCGGATCGAGAGGGTCGGCTCGGCCACGTGACCCTCTCGTATCGCTCGCTCGAGGAGGCCCTCGCCGGTGGCGTCTTCGGATCAGTGATCGGTCGCTTCGCGAACCGGATCGGCGGCGACGGCTTTACGATCGACGGAAAGCGGTACGATCTCAAGAGCGTCAACACCGACGGCGTCCACATCCACGGGGGCAAGACCGGTTTTCACCGCCAGATCTGGACAGGACGCGCCACCGAGGGTGAGGTGACCTTTTCCCTCGCCAGCGAGGATGGTCACGAAGGCTACCCCGGAAAGGTCGAGGTCTCGGTGACCTACACCCTGACAAACGACTCTACCCTACGCCTTTCCTATGCGGGCACGACAACCCGCCCCACCCCTCTGAATCTGACCAATCACGTCTATTTCAATCTGGCCGGTTCGGGCGACATCCGCAGCCACGAGTTGCAGATGGACTGCGCCGAAGTCCTCGCGATCGACGCCCGCAAAGTCCCCACCGGCGCCTTCCTTCCGGTCGCGGCTTCACCCTTTGATTTCCGCAAGACAAAAACGGTCGGCCGTGATCTCGAAGCGGTCGAGGGCGGAGGCTATGATCATTGTCTCGTCGTTCCCCGCGACCCCGCGCAGAAACCCGCCGCCCTCGTTCCCTTTGCGAGCTTGCGGGACCCCGTTTCGGGCCGCACCCTCGAGGTCGCCACGACGAAACCGGGCGTGCAGATTTTCACAGCCAACTCGTTCCATGGATCGCCTTTCCCCCGCTGGGGCGGGATCTGTTTTGAAACGCAGTTTTATCCCGATTCTCCGAACCGGCCCGAGTTTCCCTCGTGCCTTCTGCGCCCCGGCGAACGTTACGCGCACGTGACGGAATTCCGCTTTGGAGTCTCCGATTGAAGCAACCCGGTCGACCCCACCATCCCAAGAATCCCCTTGCCTTGTCGTTCTGAAGGGCGATGGGATCTCTCTCTCCGGCTTCATGCGTCTGAAGATCCCGCTGCTCTTGTTCCTCGCCGGCGTCCCTTTCGCGGACGTCGTGCCCGCCAGTGCCGCATGGAGTTTCCGCAGCGGCGAGACTCTCCCCGGTGAACCGACCGCCTTCGACTTCGAGCGCAAGACGCTCAGCTTTCGCGATCCCCTCTCCGACCGCGAGACGGTCGTGCCGACCCGAAACCTCTCCCTGCGCAGCCGCCAGCAGTTGCTCGTCTCGCCCCTCTTCCACCGGGGCGAACGGGATGATCCGCTCTGGACTCCGGCGAAGCGCCGCCTTCTCGTTTCGGCCCTCGGCATTCCCGCAGGCATCTTTTTTCTCGGCTTCTGGATGACGGCCTGGTTTTTTACCGGTCGCCTCAATCCGATCCTCGCTCTCACCGCCTTCGTGGGATCGTGGGTCGTGCTGCTGATCTTTGCGGTGTGTTATACCTTCCTGGAGTTAAGGCTCGGCGGCGGGATCAAGATCACCCTTCTCGGCATCGTCGTTGCCACCGCCGTAACCCCGCTCTTTCTTTCGGCGGTCTACAACTGCTCCTACCTCAAGGCTCTGGGAGTGCTGCTCTCGCATTTCCTCGCGGGCTTCTGTCTGTTCAGCATCGGACTCGTCGCGACCGATTTGATCGCCGGAAAGAAGGCGACCGAAACCTGGTGGGATCGCACCGTCTTCGAACCGGTCGGCCTCATCGGCCCAGATCCCGCGACTCCGCCACCAGCCCCGTGAGCCAGGCGAGATAGGCGGGCGCCTCTTCGGAGAACTCTAGCGGCGACCAATCTGCGAAGACCTTGTCCTCCTCGTTGAAGGGACCTCGTTTGATCTCGAGGAGGATCGTGTCCTCGGCGAGAGCGAGCACCGAGTGCCAGACCCGCGCCTCGATGTCGACGAGATCCCCGACCACGAGACGGTGTTTGGTCAGGACATTCCCTTGCGGATCGAAGGTGACGAATCCGAGGCACCCTGACATGACCATCAAGGTCTCCGAGGCCCAGTCGCGCGGATGCTGATGGGCCCGGATGTAGGTGCCCGGCTGCATGAAATTCAGCATGCGCTGGACGAGATCCTCTTGGCCCCGATGGAAGGGCAAAAGCATGCGCCGCCGCGGACTGAGGCGAGATTCCCGAAGCCCCTCCTCGCGGATCGCGGGGGTGAGTTCGAAGACGGGACCACTCGGATTCGGCAGGGCGAGTTTCATGGAAAAGGTGTCGTGCGGAAACGCGCCGGCGGCAAGAGAAAGGAAACGCGTCCGCGTTTTACCGCTTCCAGTTCAAGACCGCGACCCCGGCGATCATCAGGAGCAGGGTGACCGCCTTCCACCGGAGATTGTGGCGCTCTTTGAGAATGAGAATGCCTCCAAAGAATCCGACCATCGCCGAGGTCCTCCGGATCGGCGAAATCACGGAGATGAGAGCCCCCTCCGAGGCGATCGCCGCGAAGTAGAGGGAATCCGTCACGAGCAGTCCGACGCCCACCGCCGGGATCATCCAGCGCCACTCGAAGGTGCCGCGGTCTGCTTCCTTCAATCCGAAACGCCACACCAAGACAAAGGGCAGCATCACCACGACGAGATAGACCGCGAACCAGAATTGCAGGGTCGCGACGCGCAAGCCGAGGTTTTGCAGGAGGACCTTGTCGTAGACCGCGCTCATCGCGCCGAGGAGGGTCGCGACGAGGAGGCAGGCGACCCACTTGTCTCGATGGAACCGGATCCCTTCGGCACGACCGAGCAGGGAAAAGCCATAGAAAGCCACGAGGATCATGCCCACGCCGAGCCACTGGATGGGGGTGGGTTTTTCCCCGAGGAAAAAGACCGCGAAAAGGATCGTCCAGAGCGGGGCGCTGGAGCGGACCGGCCCGGCGATGGTGATGGGCAGATGCTTCAGCGCGAAGTAGCCAAAAATCCACGAGGCCGAAACGAGGACGCCCTTGCTGAACAAGAAGGCGTGCTCCCGCCACGTCAGCGGATCAATCGCCAGTCCCGCCTGCCAAGCGGTGGGAAGCCAGGGCGTGATGAGACGCAACGCGCACCACACGAGCATCCCCGTGAGCGCTCCGAAAAACAGGACCGGCGGCACCGCATTGTTCCGCACCGCGAGTTTCTTGAGAAGGTCGTAGACGCCGAGGACGAGGGCGGAGCAGACGGAAAGAAGGACCCACGACATCACTTCACTCCTCCGTCACCGCCACGATCTCCCCAACCAAATCCCGCCCGCCGACTTCGCCGAGGTAACGCAATTCGTCCTCCAGCACCTTCCACGCGGGCTCCCCGCCGGCGCAGGTCTTGCCGCAGGGCGTGCGGCAGGCAAACCCGTCGTAGTCGGGAAAACGTTGGGGGTCGTTCTCCTCGTGGTGCAAGGTCAGGACCGGCCCCCCGTCCTCGATCCCGTCGAAGGCGAGCGGATGCATCCAGCAGGTGAGCGGTTTGTAGAACCAGGGCGGCAAACCGCGCTGCATCGCGAGCGATTGGAGGGCGCAGCGCGCGTCCTCGAGGAGAAAGACACAGGCCGTCTCGGGAAAATGGGCGGGATAGTCCTCGACGACTCCGTGCCTCGGCACGTGCCGCACCGCGGTCTTCGGTCCGGAAGTGATGTCGCGCCAAGATCCGTAGACGACCACTCGCGAAGGCAGTTTGAGCCCCATGGCCTCAAGCTCCCCTCTTGCCCCGGCAACGACACCTCGCAGCACTTCGGCCTCCTCCGGCCCGAGATACACGCCATCATGACAGCAGGTCCCGCCGCACCGGGCGAGATCACAACGACTCAAGGGGCGCTGGAGCGAGTCCGCGTCGACCTTCATCGCCGCGACGGTCTCGGCGAGCCACTCGAGGGTTTCGGGATAGGCCGTGATTGCGCGATCCATGAGTGGGCGAACTTGCGTGAGAACGGAGCGATTGTCGACATTTCCTTGTGAGGCCGCGATGCTTTCGTGGCACGATCCCATTCCCCCGGATGAAGCGCCTTTCTCCACTCCTCCCGATCCTCCTCGCCGCGACGAACGCCTCGGCGCAGAAGATCGAATTCAATCGGGACATCCGTCCGATTCTTTCGGACAAGTGCTTCGCCTGTCACGGTCCCGATGCGAAAAACGCGAAATCCGAGTATCGTCTCGACAGCTTCGAGCACGCCACCACCGCGATCGACGGCGTCACCGGCATCGTCCCCGGCAAGGTGAAAGACAGCGAGGTCCACTGGCGCATCCACAGCGACGATTCCTCCGAGGTGATGCCGCCACCGGAGTCCAAGCGATCCCTCACCCCTGCCGAGGTCGCCCTTCTCGACCGCTGGATCGAGCAAGGAGCCGAATATCAGGAACATTGGTCGTTCGTCCCGATCCCGAAGGAAGTGCCCGTGCCAAAGGTGGAATCTGACTGGTTGAAGAACGGGATCGATGCCTTCGTCCTGACAAAACTCCAAGAGAAGGGCTTTTCACCCTCGCCCGAGACGAGCCGCGAGAAATGGCTGCGCCGTGTCACCTTCGATCTCGCGGGCCTTCCTCCCACCACTGCCGAGCTCGACGCCTTCC
Source organism: Akkermansiaceae bacterium UBA5020 (assembly GCA_002396885.1). Classification (GTDB taxonomy): domain Bacteria; phylum Verrucomicrobiota; class Verrucomicrobiia; order Verrucomicrobiales; family DEV007; genus Arctic95D-9. The sequence goes on along the minus strand of DGXY01000141.1, from coordinate 13,355 downwards.
TCGCCGACACCGCTCCGGACGCTTATGAAAAAGTGGTCGATCGCCTCCTCGCGAGCGAAGCGAGCGCGGAGCGACTCACCGCGGAGTGGCTGGATGTGGCTCGCTACTCGGACAGCTACGGATTCCAGGTCGACGGCGACCGCTTCGTCTGGCCGTGGCGCGACTGGGTCATCCGCGCTTTCCGCGAAAATCTGCCCTACGATCAATTCATCACTTGGCAGCTCGCGGGCGACCTCCTCCCCGATGCGACCCGCGATCAAAAGCTCGCCACCGCCTTCAACCGGCTCCATCCGCAGAATGTCGAGGGCGGCAGCGTGCCCGAGGAATTCCGTGTCGAGTATGTCGCCGACCGCGTCCACACCTATGGCACCGCCTTCCTCGGCCTGACGATGGAATGCTCGCGCTGCCACGATCATAAATATGATCCCATCACCGCGAAGGACTACTATTCCCTCTCCGCCTTTTTCGCGAACATCGACGAGGCCGGCCTCTATTCCTACTTCACGCCCGCCATCCCCACGCCGACCCTTTGGCTGCCTGATGCGAAGCAAGAGGCGGAACTCGCTCGGATCACGGGGGAAATCGCGACTCTCGAGAAGGATCTCGCCACCCACACCGCCTCGGCCAAGGCTGACTACGAGACCTGGCTCGCCGGTCATAACGCGCCGGCACCGCTCCCCGAACCGATTGCTTCCCACGACTTCGAAAAAGTCGTCGAGGGTGGGTTTCCCAATCTCGTTCCGAAAGGCGCGGCGGCGAAGACGAACGCGAACAACGTCCTCGTCGAGGGTCATCGCGGCCAGGCCGTGAAACTCACCGGCGACGATGCCGTGACCCTCGGAGTCGGCAATTTTACCCGCTCCGATCTCTTCTCGGTCTCACTCTGGATGCAGACGCCCGACCGCAAGGCCCGTGCCGTCGTCTTCAGCCGCTCGAGAGCCTGGACCGATGCCGCGAGCCGGGGTTATGAACTCCTCATCGAGGAGGGAAGGCTCAACGCCGCTCTCGTCCACTATGAGCCGGGCAACGCTCTCCGCGTGCGGACGAAAGAAGAATTCCCGGTCGGCTCGTGGCACCATGTCGCCCTCACCTACGACGGCTCGAGCCGCGCCGCCGGCCTCCGCCTTTATGTCGATGGCGAGGAGGCCGAGCTCGAGATCGTGCGCGACAAACTCACCCGCGAGATCACCGGCGGAGGCAACGACACTATCGTCATCGGCGAACGGATGCGCGACAGCGGCTTCAAGAACGGCCTCGTCGACGACTTCCGCGTCTACGACCGCACCCTCTCCAGGGCCGCGGTGAAGAGTCTTGCCTCGGGTGCGACCACTTTCACGCCCGATCCCGATCATTTCTTCACCCATCATGACGCCGCCTCGCTCGATCTACGGACGAAGCTGCTCGCGAAGCGCAAGGAGCAGAGCGCCCTCGTTGAAAAAATCCCCGAGATCATGGTGATGGCGGAGTTCGAGGGCAAACCGCGCGAGACCCATCTTCTCGAGCGGGGATCCTATCTCACTCCCGCCGCCGTCGTCGCTCCAGCGACCCCCGCCTTCCTCCCCGCGATGCCGGCCGATGCACCGAAGGATCGCCTCGGTCTCGCCCAGTGGACCGTCTCTTCCGACAATCCCCTCACCGCCCGGGTCACCGTGAACCGCTACTGGCAGCGGCTCTTCCTCCACGGACTCGTCGCCACGGCCGAGGATTTCGGCAGCCAGGGACGACTGCCGACCCATCCCGAGTTGCTCGATTGGCTCGCCCGCGACTTCGTCAACCATGGGTGGGATCTGCGACACCTCCTCAAGACCATCGTCCTCTCCGCGACCTACCGGCAGAGTTCGCATGTCGCCTCAGGCGAACTCACCACGATCGATCCGGAGAACACCCTCCTCTACCGCTATCCCGCCCCGCGCCTCACCGCCGAGATGCTGCGCGACAACGCCCTCGCCGTGAGTGGACTGCTCGTCAACGAGGTCGGCGGTCCTTCGGTGAAACCCTACGACGTCGAATTCTCCTTCAAGCCTTCCACGCCCGACAAGGGAGCTGGGCTCTACCGCCGCAGCGTCTACACCTACATGCGGCAGACCGCGCCGAGCCCGCTGATGACGACACTCAACGCCTCGAAACGGGATGTTTGTCAGGTAAAGATCGAGCGCACGGACTCACCCCTGCAGGGTCTTGTGATGCTGAATGCGCCACAATTCGCCGAAGCCGCGCGCGCCCTCGCCGCGAAGCTCGTCGAACAGCACGGGGAAAACGACGCCGCCCTCGTCGAAGACGCCTTCCGCCGCCTCACGAGCCGGATGCCCGACGAAGGGGAGCGCGCCGTTTTGAAAGGCCTTCTCTCCGAGCAACAGACGCATTTCGAGAGCCGCCCCGGGGACGCCAAGGCCCTCCTCGCCGCCGGGGGATCGGCACCCTCACAAACCACCCAACCCGCCCGCGTCGCCGCCGCCGCGACCCTCGTCTCGACCCTGCTGAATTTCGACGAGTGCATTTCGAAACGCTGAATCCCCGTGACCCATGACCGGTGACCCATTCCCCTTTCTCTCCCGCCGCGAAGCCCTCACCCGCTTCGGCGGCGGCCTCGGTGGCATCGCCCTCGCCAGTCTCATGGGCAAGGCCGCGACCGCCATTGGAGCGCCCGCTCCCTTTCTCACGGAGCGGCCCAAAGCGAAGCGGGTCATTTACCTCTTCCAGTCGGGCGGTCCTTCGCAGATGGATCTCTTCGATTACAAACCCCGCCTCAACGCCGAGCAAGGCAAGGAGCTCCCCGAGGAGGTAAGGATGGGCCAGCGCCTCACTGGGATGTCGGGGAACCAGGCGAGCCTGCCCCTCGTCGGGTCGCCCTTCCAATTCTCGCAGCATGGCGAAAGTGGCCAGTGGTTCAGTGAGTTGCTCCCCCACACCGCGAAGATCGCCGACGACATCACCGTGGTGAAGTCGATGTTTACCGAGGCGATCAACCACGGACCCGGGGTCACCATGATGCAGACCGGCGCACAAATCGGCGGTCGTCCCAGCATCGGATCCTGGCTCAGCTACGGGCTCGGTTCGATGAACGAGAATCTCCCTGCATTCGTCGTCCTCGTCACCAAGGGGATGAAGGGCCAGCCGCTCGTGAGTCGGCTCTGGGGCAGCGGCTTTCTCCCTGGCGAACACGACGGGGTCCGCTTTAATCCTGACAAAGACGCCGTTCTTTATCTCAACAATCCCCCCGGTATCGATACCACCTCGCGCCGCCGCATGCTCGACCGTCTCGAGGAGCTGCACCGCATCCAGCTCGCGAAGTCAGGCGACTCCGTCCTCGAGACGCGCATCGCGCAATACGAGATGGGATTCCGCATGCAGGCCTCCATCCCCGAGGTGACCGGCTTCGCCGACGAGCCCGATTCCACCTACCAACTCTACGGCGAAGACGCCCGCACCCCCGGCACCTACGCGGCGAACTGTCTCATGGCCCGCCGCCTCGCCGAGCGCGGCGTGCAGTTCATCCAGCTCTATCATCAGGACTGGGATCACCACGGTGGTCTTCCCGGAGGAATCAAGACGAAGTGTCAGGAGACCGACCAGGCCTCCGCCGCCCTTGTCACGGATCTGAAGCAGCGCGGACTCCTCGATGACACCGTCGTGATCTGGGGCGGTGAGTTCGGCCGCACGAACTACTGCCAGGGCAAGTTCAATGCCGCAAACTTTGGCCGCGACCACCATCCCCGCTGCTTCTCGATGTGGATGGCCGGCGGCGGGATCAAGGCTGGTCATTCCCACGGTGTCACGGACGACTATTGCTACAATATCGCCGAGGGCGGCGTCCATGTGCATGATTTCCACGCGACGCTCCTGCATCTCCTTGGGATCGATCACGAACGGCTCACCTTCCAGTATCAAGGCCGCCATTTCCGCCTCACCGATGTGCATGGCCATATCGTTAAGGAAATCCTCGTCTGAATCGGCTCTGGGAGAAGAGCAAGATTCGCCGCCCGCGCCAAAAGCCTTGACTTTGGCGATCGGGTTTATCTAGGATATAGACTCCAGTGCCGCGCTTTTTCGCCCTTTCGGGCATAACCGGGACCGGAGGTTCGTCTCAAGCCGTCGATGAACTCAGGCAACCGTCACTCCCTGCCCCAGGCGATCGCGTTAGGGCTTCTTGTCTTGGCAGGAGGTTTGGTCTTTTGGCTCACGCGAACGCCTCGTGAATCGAGCCACGACTCACAATCAAGTCCGACGCGCTCCAATCCTTCGGCACCTTTCTCGGCAGACTCCGCCAACGGTTCCAGGACTTCCGTCGCGACGACACTTGCGACGCACCGACCGACCGTCGGCGCTCCCGTGCCTCCCTCGCTGGATCTCCTTTCTCTTTCTTTGCCTCCCCGCAAGGGTGACGAAGCGCCAGTCCTGAACCTGCCTTCCTCGGAGGTAATCGAGGCGATCGAGGCTCTCTTCCAGAGCCGTGTGGGGGCCCGCGTCGTGGTTCCGTTCGGAGATCACCTCCTCTTTACAGGCGAACTTCTCCGCAAGGAAACCCAACCCGGCACCCGCGTCCTCGGGCTCACCGTCACCAATGAAACGTCGACCATGCACCTCGAGCGCACCCGTCGGGGCGACTACCGGGGGTCCATTACCCACCGCCATTCCCCCATCGCCCACCGCATCGCGACGAAGGAGGACGGAACCCTCGTCATCGAACAACGGTCCTTTCACGAACTCGTCTGCGCCGCACCTGGAGCGACCCCGCAATCGACGAGCGGACTGCCGCTTCCCGCCGGGGTGAATCCCGATGCGCCCGAGGAAGGCGAAGTCGCCGAGGCCACGCCTCCCTCGCGCGATAGTCGTCCCCTCGCCACCGCGGTGATCTACCTCGATTTCGACGGCCAATCCGTCACCGGCACCGAGTGGAATAGCCTGCGTAATCTTACGACGATCAATGCCGCCGCGAGCACGCTCACGACCAACCAAATGGACGATGTCTGGGCTCGCGTCGCCGAGGATTTTTCGCCTTTTCAGGTCAGCGTCACGACCGACCTCGCCCGCTACAACGCCGCCCCACAAAACCGCCGTATCCGCGTCATCGTTACCCCGACGAGCTCTTGGTATGGCAGCGCCGGCGGGGTCGCCTACCTCGGATCCTTCACTTGGACCGGCGACACCCCCTGCTGGGTCTTTGAAAATCTTCTCGGCAACGAGGTCAAGAGCATCGCCGAAGCCGCTTCCCACGAGGCGGGACACACCTTCAATCTCAAACACGACGGTCGTGGCACGAGCGAATACTATTACGGCGTCGACAACACCCTCCTGAGCTGGGGGCCGATCATGGGGGCCGGATACAACGCCGCCTTCACCCAGTGGAGCAAAGGCGAGTATTCCAGCGCGACGAATCTCGAGGACGACCTCGCCATCCTCACCAACACGACGAACGGCTTCGGCTACCGCACCGACGATAAGGGCGACACTCTCGGGACGGCTCCGTCCCTTGCCCTGCAGTCAGGCTCCAGCACCCAGGTTAACGATGGGGGGATCATCGAGAAAAACACCGATCTCGACCTGATGCGCCTCACCGCCGGCGCCGGAACCATTAACCTCCAGGTCAGGCCCGCGGCGATCTCGCCGAATCTCTATCTCAAGGCCGAGCTTCTCGACAGCGCCGGCACCGTGCTCCTCTCCCGGACCGCCACGAAAGCTGCCACCACCCTGACACTCTCCCAAAGCGTCTCCGCCGGCACCTATTACCTGCGCGTCGACGGCGTTGGCATGCCCGTCGCGGCGGGCTCCTCGCCGCCCTACGCCTACGACGTGAGCGGCTACGGCAGCGTGGGGGAATACGCCGTCACCGGCAGCGTCCCCGTCTCCTCCGCGCCCGCGATCCTTTCCGTCACTCCCGCCGTGATCACCCAGAGCACCCCGGCCGGTCAGAACGCGGGCAGCCAGAGCTTTACGGTGCGCAATGCCGGAGGCGGGTCGCTCGCTTACACAATCGCCGAGACGTTGCCCTGGCTTTCCGTTTCCCCGACCAGCGGCAACAGCAGTGGCACCGGGATCGGGCACACGCTCACCTACACCACGACCGGCCTCGCCGCCGGCACCTACCCCGGCACCATCACCGTGACCGCTCCCGGCGTGACGGGATCGCCCCAAACCGTCACCGTGAATCTCACCGTCACTCCCGTGGGATCGGGGCTGACCTTCACGAACGGAACGACGCTCACCTTCCCCTCTTCCGGTTCATCAGGTTCGGCGACACCTTATCCTTCGGGAATCAGCGTCTCGGGCGTGACGCAATCCATCGCCTCCGCCTCCGTCGAGCTGCGCAATCTCCAGCACGGCTTTGCAAGGGATCTCGACCTCCTCCTCGTCGCTCCAAACGGACAAAACGTGATGCTCCTCTCCGATGCCGGCGGCGATCAGGCTCTCGCCGCCAACGCCACCCTCGTTTTCCGTGACGACGCCGGGGCCGCCCCAGAAAACGCTCAACTCTCCGGCGGCACCTATCGGCCGACCAACTATGGGAACGACGATGTCTTCCCCACGCCCGCACCAGCGGGACCCCACGGTAGCGCACTCGCCGGGCTCGTCGCGGGCGGGGTCAACGGCACCTGGCAGCTTTTCGCGCTCGACGATTTCCCCTCCGCCGATGGCGGGCAGATCCTCGACGGATGGTCCTTGACCTTGGTGACATCCTTAGGACCCGCGGCACCGACCGGCGTCACCGCCACCGACGGCACCCTCACCGACCGCGTCCGGGTCACTTGGAACGCCTCCGGTGCCGCGACGGGATATGAAGTCTTCCGCTCGCTCATCGACAATCCTTCCGCAGCACAGTCCCTCGGCACGACCGCCGCGACCACCTTCGACGATTTCACCACCGCGGTGGGAGATGCCTATTTCTACCGGGTGAAAGCCTCGAACCTCGACGGATCGAGCGCTTTCTCCGCCTCCGACGCGGGATTCCGGGGGGCCGCGGCGACCAGCAACGACGCCTTTGCCAACCGCACCACGCTGACGGGAACCAGTGGCGGCGTCTCCGCCTCGAATGCCGCCGCCGGCAAAGAGTCGGGCGAGCCCAATCATGCGGGGAATGTCGGGGGCAAATCCCTTTGGTGGAGCTGGACCGCCCCCTCCGCCGGCACCTTTACCGTGGATACCGTGGGGAGCAGCTTCGACACCGTCCTCGGCGTCTACGACGGCGGCAGTGTCTCCGCCCTGACCGTGCGAGGATCCGACGACGACTCGGGTGGCAATCTCACGAGCCGTAGCGTCGTCCAGGTGACCGCCGGCACCTCCTACGCCATCGCCGTCGATGGCTATGGAGGGGCTTCGGGAACGGTGAATCTCAATTTCACCTTCTCCACCACGCCCTCGTTGCCCTCGCCTCCCCCCTCGATCTCGGCGAGCGACGGAACCTTCAGCGACCTTGTCCGCATCGAATGGACCGCCGGCCCCGGGGCCACCTCCTATGACGTGCGCCGTCACACCTCGGCGACATTCGCCTCCGCCACCCTGCTCGGGAATACCGCCGCCCTCGCCTTCGATGATACCACCGCCGTCCCGGGCACGACCTACCACTACTGGATTGTTTCGAAGAACAGCGCGGGTAGCGCCCTCAACCCGGCCGGGCCTGACACGGGCCTCCGCACCGCCGCGGTGTCGAACGACAATTTCGGAAACCGCGCCCTTCTCACCGGAGCGGGCACGTCCGTCACGACCTCGAGCGCGACGGCCACCAAGGAAGGCGGCGAACCCAACCACGCGGGGTATGCGGGCGGAAAATCGCTCTGGTGGCGATGGATCGCTCCCGCGGCGGGTAGCCTCACGATCGACACGATCGGATCGTCTTTCGACACCCTCCTCGGAGTCTACACCGGAAGCGGCTTCGGAGCCCTCACCTCGCGCGCTGCCGACGACGATTCCGGGGGTAACGGCTCGAGCCGCGTCTCCTTCACCGTCACTTCCGGGACGGAATACCAGATCGCTGTCGATGGTTTCGCCGGAGCTTCCGGGAGTGTGAAACTCCAGCTCTCCTTCCAGTCCGCGGCCACGCCTCCCTCGCCGCCGGGAGGTCTCTCCGCCTCCGATGATGCCTTCAGTGACCGTGTTCGCATCACCTGGACCGCCGGATCCGGCGCCACCTCCTACGATGTCTACCGGCACACCACCACGACCTTCTCCGGTGCCACCCTGCTCGGCAACGTCACGGCGACGACCTACGACGATCTCACCGCCATCGCCGGCACCACCTATTCCTTCTGGGTCGTCTCCCGAAATAGCGCCGGCGCCTCCGCCCCCGCAGGCCCCGAGAGTGGACGTCGCGCCAGCTCCGTCTCGAACGCCAATTTCTCCAATCGGACCTCCCTCAGCGGTAACAGCGTCAGCGCCACCGGCAACAGCGCCGGAGCCGGCAAGGAAATCGGCGAGCCCAACCACGCCGGCGATGCCGGAGGCCATTCGCTTTGGTGGACCTGGACCGCGCCCTCGCCCGGGACCCTCACCATCGACACGTTTGGCAGCGACTTCGACACCCTTCTCGCCATTTACACCGGCACGAGCGTTCCGGCACTCACGCCCGTCGCATCCAACGACGACTTCAATGGCGCGACCAGCCGCGTTTCTTTCGCCGTCGTGGGCGGTGCCACCTACCAGATCGCGGTAGACGGCTATCGGGGCGACTCGGGCAATGTCCAGCTCCGCCTCGCCTTCCAACCCGAGACGAACCAGTCGAACGATCTCTTCGACGACCGGATCACCCTGAACGGCGAGTTTATCACCGCGACGGCGAACAACGAAGGGGCGACGCGCGAGCCGGGCGAGCCGAACCATGGCGGCACCCCCGTGGGACGCTCGCTCTGGTGGGCCTGGACCGCGCCCCGCGATGGGCTCCTCCTCCTCGACACCTTCGGGAGTAGCTTCGACACCACCTTGGCGATCTACCTTGGCGGCACCCTCTCCGGCCTTACTGAACTGGCCAGCAATGACGATGACCAAGAGGCTGGCACCTTCAACAGTTCTCTCTTCATCAATGTCTTTGCGGGTGAGGAATTCGCTTTCGCCGTCGATGGATTCAATGGAGCCGCCGGCGAGGTCGTCCTGAACCTTTTCTACACGAGCGATCCCATCGCACCCAACGTGGTCCGGGCGCGCGCCCTCCCTCGGGGCAAAATCGAGGTGACCTGGACACCCGGACTCAACGCCACTTCCTACCTGATCGAACGACGCGACCCGGGATCGGCCCGCTGGCGCATCGCGGGCCGCGTCACGGGGGACACTTTCCGTTTTCTCGAGACCCGTCTCCGGCCAAGCAGCTTATACGCCTTCCGCGTCCGCGCCGTAAACGACTCCGGCACCTCTGCCCCCTCTCCCGTCGCAGGAGCGAGGACGAGGCCCCGCTGATCCGCAGACCGTTTTCTCAGATCGACATCGCCGAGAAACCGCCGTCGACGACCATCTCGATCCCGGTGATGAAGGAGCCCGCTTTCTCCGAGGCCAATAGCAGGGTCGCTCCGATCAGCTCGTGAGCCTCGCCGAAGCGCTTCGCCGGGGTGTGCCCCATGATCGCCGCGACACGCGATTCGTTGAGAACCTTGCGATTCTGCTCCGCCGGGAAAAAGCCGGGCACGAGCGTGTTTACCCGCACCTTTTGTTCCGCCCACTCGCGGGCGAGATTCTTCGAGAGATTGTGCACGGCCGCCTTGCTCGCCGAATAGGTGAAGACCCGGCTGAGCGGGCCCAGCCCCGAGATCGAACCGAGATTGATGATCGAGCCGCCGCCGTTCTCGAGCATGTGTTTGCCGAAGATCTGGCAGCTCCGCAAGATCGAACCGAGGTTAATGTCGAGGATGCGAGAGAATTCCTCGTCCGTGATCTCGAGCACCGGAGTCGGCGAGTTCACCCCGGCTCCGTTCACGAGGATGTCGACGCGGCCTTGTTTCGCGACGACTTCCGCGAGGAGTCCCTCGAGCGAGGTTCGGTCCGCCACGTCGGCCGCGACAAAGAATCCCTTCCCTCCTGCTGCCTCGATTTGGGCGAGACGCTCGGCGCCCTTTTCCTCGCTGCGTCCCACCACCGCCACCGTCGCGCCCGCTTTGGCGAGACCCAGGGCCATCTCACCACAGAGCACGCCCGTGCCTCCGATCACCACCGCCGTTTTACCTTCGAGAGAAAAAAGTTCGTTCAAAAAGTCCATCCGCCACCCATAACGCAGACTCGCTTCCGGTCAACGGGGAGCGCCTCTCGGCGCGGTAAAAAGTAGGAAGGTAAAAGGTGGGGAGCGTCTCGCGGCGCATGTATTCGCGGTCATTCGCGGCCCATTCCCTCTTCCATTCGCGTTGAATGCTTTGGAACGCGAATGGAAGAAGGAATGGACCGCGAATTGACGCGAATCACTTCCTCCAAAGAATCCAAAACCCACTCAACACGCCCTACCTTTTACTTTTTACCTTCCAACCTTTTACGCGCCGCCGGTGCTTCCCTACTGCACCGCCTCGTCGTTCGCATCCTCTACACGCTCATCCCCCGGCGCGTCGAGGTCCCCGTTCTCGTCCACCCCATCCTCGATTTCTCGACGCCATTCGCGGGAGATCCAGGGCCGCACCAGCCCGTAGGTGAGGTAGGACATGAAGATGAGCAGCGGAACGAATTCCACGAAATTCACCGCACAGACCAGCACGAGGATCGCTACGAACAGCCACACGAGCGACTTCTTCGCCCGCCAATTCATCGCCTTGAAGCTGGGGTAGCTGAACTCGCTGAGCATCATGAAGGAAAGCAAGGGCATGATCACCAAGAGGAGATACCTCCAGTTGCCCACGTTTTTGTCCCCCTCGTTCAACCAGAGCATGAAGAGCGTGAGCGAGGCGATCAAGCCCGCCGCCGCCGGGATCGGAAACCCCACGAAGTCCCGCGACTTTGGCACGGACTTTTCCTCCGCGGAAGCTTGGGAGAGGCAATTGAAACGAGCGAGGCGCATCGCGCCGCAGAGCAGATAGACAAAGGCAATCGTCCAGCCGAGACGGTCGTCGAAGGATTTCAGGACCATGTCCATCACGAGCAAGGCCGGGGCGATCCCAAAGGAAATGATGTCCGCGAGCGAGTCAAACTCCCGCCCGAACATCGAATCCTGCCCTTTCAACCGGGCGATCCGGCCATCGAGCGCGTCAAACAGACAGGCCCCGAGAATGAGGAAAATCGCGATGTGGAACTCTCTCGCCCCGCCTGCCTCGCTCTGCATCCCGTCGAAGATCGCCATCACCGCGCTGAAACCGCAGGCAAGATTGCCCGCGGTCATGAGGTTTGGCAGGAGATAGACCTGGGGATTGCTCCAGGGGCCGGGAATATGGCGTTTCATTCTGTGACTGTCCCCGTTCCCGCGCAAAGTTCAAATTTCAAATGCCAAGGGCGCGGGATGGGTTCATATTCGTCGCCATGGCCACCAGCACCGCCGAAGCCCCCGCCCTTGACGGCTCCACCCCCATGGGGGAAGTCCTCGCCCGCTTTCCCGGGGCGAAACGCGCCCTTTTCGCCCGCTACCACATCGGCGGCTGCAAAAGCTGCGCCTACGACGACTCCGAGCCCCTCGCCGAAGTCTGCGCCCGGAACGAAGATCTGCCCGTCGCCGAAGTCATCGGCCACATCCTCGAAGCCCACGAGCACGATCGGAGCCTCCTCATCGAACCTGCCGATCTCGCCACCGCCCTCGCCGGGACACCTCCCCCCCGCCTCCTCGACCTCCGCACCCGGGAAGAGCACGAGGCCGTCGTCCTCCCCGGGGCCGAGCTTTTCAGCAACGATCTCCTCCAGTCCATCTTCGCGAGCGAACCCAAGGACCGCCTCATCGTCCTCTACGATCACACCGGCGACCGCTCCCTCGACGCCTGCGCCTATCTCGTCGGCCACGGCTTCAAAAACGCCCGCGCCCTCCGCGGCGGCATCGACGCCTACGCCAAAGAGGCCGATCCTTCCCTCCCTCGCTACCAACTCGAGTTCGAGGATTGATCTCAACTCCTGCGCAAGAGATTCACACCATGGAAACCACCGAAGACCGCATCCAAGCCGCCCTCGCCAATCCGCAGAACATGGGGGAAATGGCCGATGCCGACGCCGTTGGCACCGTCGGCAATCCCGAGTGCGGCGACATGGTGCGGATGTGGCTGAAGTTCACCGAGAAGGACGGCAAAAAGATCATCGACCGGGCCTCCTTCCAGAGCTTTGGCTGCCAGACCGCCATCGCTGTCGCCAGCCTCGCCACCGAGATGCTCAAGGGCAAGACCGTCGCCGAGGCCCGCGATTTGAATTCCGCCGATCTCTCCGCCCCCCTTGGACCGCTCCCCCCCATGAAACTCCACTGCGGCGACATGGTCGAAGGTGCCCTCCGCGAAGCGCTCAAGGCCGATCAGGGTGGGCCCGCCGCCCCGACCGAACCCTCCCCAGTCATCGGCGAGACCCTCCTCGGTTCTTTTCAAGCCAAGCCCCTGAAGTCGGGTAAACTCAAGGTCGTCAAACTCGATTGAATCCACCGACGCGAGGGCTTACCGCTTTTACCTTTACTCTCCACCTCAACTGCCGCTCTGCGGCGATTCCATGCACGAAGAAATCACTCTCACCCGCGAAGTCGAAGCCATCCAGATCCCGAGCGGCGACCTCGTTTCCCTCCCGGTCGGCACTAAGGTCATGATCACCCAGGCACTCGGCGGCACCTACACCGTCGCGACCCCGCACGGACTCGCCCGCATCAAGGCCGAGAATGCCGACGCCCTCGGCATCGACCTCGAAGCTGAGAAGAACAAACGCAGCGCCGCCAACGAAGCCCTCGCCTCCGGAGACCTCGAAGGGGCGATCTGGGAACAGCTCAAACTCGTCTACGACCCGGAAATTCCCGTGAACATCGTCGATCTCGGCCTCGTCTATGATTGCCGCGTGCAAAAGGACGAGGGAGAAGTCAACGTCGAGGTCAAGATGACGCTCACCGCCCCCGGTTGCGGCATGGGCCCCACCATCGCCGCCGACGCCCAGTCGAAAATCCTCATGCTCGACGGCATCAGCAACGCCCGCGTTGACATCGTCTGGGATCCCGTCTGGAATCAGGACATGATCTCCGAGGAAGGCCGCATGAAGCTCGGGATGGTGTGAGGGATCGCTTTCATCAGCAATGGTGATCTCCAAGTCGCTCGCGAAAAGCGCTTCTACTAAGAACGCGTCTCTGGGTCCCTCTACGGGATTGACTGCGCCCAGCCCCGTCCCTGCGTTTTTGCGAGCTTCGCTCGCCTACATTCTCACCGCACTCGCTCTGGCTCGGGCGGCGAAGCAGTCGAACCCTACGGGCCCTCATCCCTACGCGTCGCAGCAAAAAAACCGCCGTGAACGGCGGT
>DGXY01000124.1 GCA_002396885.1 Akkermansiaceae bacterium UBA5020 | reverse complement strand
AGGTGCAAACCTTCCGGGGCGGGCGGCCCCTGCAAACTCCGAAGCGCTGCTCGCTCACTCCACCACCGCCGACACCGGCAATCGCGAGATCGTGCTCGGCTTCACCGTGGTGGGGTGCTGCGCGCCGTCCGTGAGTTCCTTCACCTTTTCCGCGACGAAGAAATCGAGTTCGATCAGGTGGACGATCCCGTCGGCATTGAGATCCGCTTCGCCTTTCAATCCTGCAAGCACGCCCGTGGTAAAGGCCCCGTGACCCCACTCGGGATTCTCGAGGCTCGATTCGTTCCCCGTCGAGGCGGCCATGATCACGACGCCGACCTCGTCGCTCGTCAGCTCGCGGATCGCCTCGCTGTTGTCGAAGGCCGATTTCAATCCGCCGATCGACCGTGTGTTGCCCTTGTTCGCCATGCTGAAGAGATTCGCGCCGAGGCGTCCCGAGTGGCAGGTATCCAGGAACATGAGGACCCGGCTCGGCAGGTTGCCGAGGATCTCGCCGAAGTCTTCCCAGGCCACGGCCGAGCTGCGCAGGTTCTCCGGTTCGCAGTCGTGCGGGATCATGTAGAATTGGCCCTTCTCATCGTTCATCCCGTGCGAGGCGAGGAAGAGCACCACGAAATCCTTCTGCGTGGCACTCTTCTCGAGCCAGTCGAGGCCCTCCTGGATCGCCGCCTCGGTCGCGTCCGCGTTCGTGAGGAGGCGGATCTCCGTCTTGGCAAAGAGCCCGCCTTCCTGTCCGGCGAAGAAGTCGGCCATGGCGGTGGCGTCGTCGTCGCAGTATTCGAGGTCGGAGATCTCGCCGTTGGCGAAATCGCTCACCCCGACCGCCAACATGTAGAGGTTCGGTTTCAACAGCTCGTCGAGCCCGTCGTCCGGCGTCGTGGGTGTGGTGGCTGTGTCAGGATCCGGCGATCCCTCGTCGGCCGAGGGTGCGAAGACGACGCGTTCCTCGCTCGTGTGGCCGGCGTGCACGTTGCTCGCGAAAAGGGTGAGGCGGTTTTCTCCGGGGTTCAGCTCGATCTCTTCCTCGTAGGTGAATTCGGTGCCCTCGGAGAGTTCGTAGTGATGGATCGCCTTGCCATTGAGGAGCAGCTTCAGTTCGCTCAATTCGCCGTTCGGTGAATGGAGCTGGGCTTGCACCGTGAAGGCATTCCCCTCCTGGGTGCCTCGGGCGCGATGGGGCGAGACCCACTCGATGCGCGGCGGCAGCATCGCGTCGATGTCCACCTCCTCGGCCCCCGTATCGCCGAGCGCGGCGGAGAAGCCCCCGAACTGCACCGTCCCGGCGACGAGATCGGGACGGTGGAAGGCGTCGCGAAAGACGTAGCTCGGGAAAAATTCGCCGAGTTGATCGAGGCCTCGATTGAAATGCCATCCGATGTAGCGTTCCCCGCCGGGCGAGGCGTGATAGTGTCCCGAGGGCGTCCAGCAGACCCATTCGCGGTCTTCCGTGACAAAGAGGCTCGCCAGTAGCTCACCCGTCTCCACATTCCAGAGGCGCACCGTCTGATCATCCGAGGCGGAGGCGAGGAGACGCCCGTCGGGCGAGGGGGAGACCGCTTTGATCTCGCCCGAGTGACCGATAAATTCGTTCACCTCGTCGTGGCCGCCCTCGGCATTCGGTTCGGCCTTGTAGGACTTCAGGGTGAAGCTGCCACCGATGGTGATCTGCGAGGCGTCCGGCAGGTAGGTGAAGGCGCGGATCAGCCCGTCGACGCTGCGGCTCGTCTCCAGCGAGTCGTCTTCGCCGATGGCGAGGGTGTTCTCGTCGGTTTTTTCCAGAACGAGGTCCCCGACCGTATCGAGCGTCCGGGTGTAGTCGCCGTCTTCGATGAATTCAAAGTTGAGAAAGTCGAAGGCGAATTCGAGATCTTGGTTTTCGAGGTCGTTTTCCTCCGAATAGGTGCGGCCGAAAGCCACCACGGCTTCCCTCGTGTCGTGAAAGGCGACCGACCAATTCGCCCGCCCGTCGCCGACGAGATGATGCAGCAAGGTCCCGGCTTCAACTCCCGTCTCCTCGTCCGCGTCAGGGTGCCAGAGGTAGATATCGTGGTCGTCACCTCCCGCCGTGGCGACGAGATTCTTCTCCGGGTGCCAGGCGGCGGCGTGGACCCGGTTGTCGTGCTCTTCGAATTCGACGAGACGCGTGTTCGTCGCCAGATCATAGACCGCCGTGACCCCGCTCGCGCCCGAGGCCGAGCTCACCAGCGCGCGCTGTCCGTCCGGCGAAAAGACGATCGCGTTGATCGATTCGCCGAGGTCCGCGTCCGTCGTCTCCATGAATTCGCCTGTCTCGCCATCCCAGAGATTGAGGGCCTGGTCGAATCCGCCCGAGAGGAGCAACGAGCCCCCCGGCGAAAACGCCACCGCCGAGACATCGTCGGTGTGTTCCGTGCCCGTCGCGAGGATTTCAAAGCCGTCTTCCGTTGTCTCGCGTTGCCAGAGGATGAGGTGGTCGTCGTCTCCGCCGGTGGCGAGACGCAATCCATCCGGAGCGAAGTCGAGCGCGTAGACCGGCTCTTCGTGGCCTTCGAGAATTTCGGGCTCCGCAAGCTCGAGCGGGGTCTCCGCGTCGGCGAGACCCGAGAGGTCCCACACGAGGACCTGCGGGTCGATGCTGCTCGAGGCGAGCCAGAGCCCATCGTCGCTGAAATCGAGGCGGAGGATCGTGTTTTCATGACCGCGCAGCACCGCCACGACCTGGTCCGCTTCCAGATCAATGATGCGTATGGTCTTTTCCGCGTCGATCCCGCCCACCGCGAGATAGCGTTCGTCGGTCGAGAGGGCCGCCGCATGGAACTGGCCCTCGTTGCCTTCTCCGATCTGGCTCCGCATCGTGCGGACCAACTCGCCCGATGAGACATCCCAAAAGCGGATCGTCGTGTCGCCGACGCTGATCAGCTCGTCTGTCGAGCTCCGGAAGAGAAGCTTCTTCACCGCCCCCGAATGACCCTGCGGATCGATCAGCAGTTGTGGCGGGGAGTCCTGGGCGGAAACCGCGGTGAGGAGGCAGAGACCGAGACCACAAACGAGACGGGAGAGGTGCATGGCGGCAAAGGTGGGCGGATGGGGTAAATTGTTAAGCGATCCCTTCGGGAATGTCAGCGGAGATTTCAGCCGATCCGGCTTCTGGTGGTGGAATCTCCTTGGCCGCGTCACATTTCCGCTGCGAGGATGGACTCGTGGCGCGGGATTCGCTAAGTTCGTGCCATCATGAACCGCGCCATTTTCCTCACGCTTATGCTCCTAGCCTGCGCCGGTCCGCTCCGGGCGGAGCGAACGCTGCATTACTTCGGGGTATACTGCAATTCCTACCCGGGCGATGCGGGCGGGATCAATGCGGGGGTCGCTTCCGACCAGGTCATCGTCAGCCACATTTTCAACGAGTATGTCTCGCCCTCGGCTTGGGGGGTGAAGGTGCGCAAGGTGGAGGTAATGGGGGAAGAGGCGACGAAGCCGGGGATCGAGGCGGCGTGGGCGGCTTTCGCTCAGGGGATCGGGCCCGACGACACGATCTACGTCCATTTTTCGGGTCATGGAATCATCCGCGACCGGGCGGCGGGCGAGCAGTTTCTGCAAACCTGTGATCTCGGGGAGATCAGTCGCAATGAGTGGGCGTCAGAAATCGAGGCGCTGCCGTGCCGGCTGAAAATCCTCATCACGGACTGCTGCTCATCGTATCCGGAGGAATTCATCGTCGCCGAAGGAAGCGAACGGGTGATCCCGTGGAAGAATGTCTATTACCTGCTGGTGAAGCATGAAGGATTCGTGAACATCACGGCAGCGTCACCGGGTCAGGCGGCCTATGGAACGGATGCGGGGGGCTTCCTGACGATCAATCTCGAGTCTGATATCCAGCGTTTCCGCACCTGGGAGGAAGTCTTCGGCGCGACGCAGAGCCGCGTCCTCAATGAGTCGACCGAGCAACTCCGCGGCGCGGGGAGCGAGGGCGAACCGCAGAAGCCGTTCGCCTACAGTCTCGGCACGCCGAGGCTCGATCTCACGGAGGAGGATGCGGCTGTGGCGGCCTCGCTGGAGTATGTCTTCGAGGACTCGGCGGATCGATCTTACAGCGCGGACGAACTCTACGACTACGGGCTGGAGCAGCTCTACCTCGCACGGAACGAGATCTTCGCTCGGCACGGCTACGATTTCTCGAGCGCCTACCTGAGGGAGTATTTCGGGTCGCTCTCGTGGTATCAGGCTCGACCGGGTTTCAAGGAGCCGCCGCTCTCGGCGATTGAGAAGACGAATGTGGCGACGATCCTGTCGGTCGAGAAGCAACTCGGCGGCCCCTACCTCGGCGGAAAGTCGGTCTTGCCGGGAGAGGGTGGAGGGACGGTCGAGCCTCCGGATATCTTTCCTTATTCGTCGGAGCGGACGCTCTCCCGCAGCGTCGTTCAGACCCTGACCTTGCCGGAACTTTCGATCGCGCGGAACGAGATCTTCGCCCGATACGGTTTTCCGTTTTCGTCGAAGGCGTTGAAGGACTACTTCGGACGGAAGTCGTGGTATGTCCGCGACGAGTCGGCGACGGATCCGGACTTCAACACGGTGGAGAAACACAATCTGTGGCTGATCGAAAAGATCGAGCGGATCCAGGGAGGGGCACACAAATGGTGAGGGCGAGGGATTTTCGACGAGAAGGGGAGCGGCCTACGGAACGAGGGGGCGTGCACAAATGGTGAGGATGAGGGATCTTCGACGAAAAGGAGGGCGGCCTACGGAATACGCAGAAGACACGGAAACAATTCCATGCATCGTTTACTGCGCCTGCTTCGAGAATTCATCACAGGCCCATGTTGACCAGAAGAATTTCCTGTATGCAGATAGATTCGGCATCTATCTCGGTCTCTTGTAGTTCTGTGTTTTCTGTGTGTTTTGATGCCTGCGGCATCTATCTCGGTCTCTTGTAGTTCTGTGTTTTCTGTGTGTTCCGTAGGCCGTCTCTTCTTCGCTCGATGGTAGGCCGTCTCTTCTTCGCTCGATGGTAGGCCGTCTCTTCTTCGCTCGATGGCAGGCCGTCTCTTCTCCGCTCGATGGTAGGCCGTCTCTTCTTCGCTCGATGGTAGGCCTTCTCTTCTTCGCTCGATGGTAGGCCTTCTCTTCTTCGCTCGATGGTAGGCCGCTTCTTCCGGATCGGAGTTTATTTCAATGTCAGGGTGACGCGGCGGAGGTCCATCACAGACTTTCCGGGGATCTCGAGGGCGCGGAGGGTGAGGGGGCCTTGGCCGGCGGTCAGGTCGATCTCGCCGAGGACGAGGGTTTTGAAATCCTTCATCGTGCTCTCGCCATCGGGGCGGGGAAGAGTATCCTGATTCGTCAGGAGCGGGGGATCCCAGCCGGGCGCGACTTTGCCGGTGAGGCGTGACTCGCCGAAGCGTAGCTCGACGGTGGCTCCAGCGTCGGGGAGGGGACAGGTGTAGTCGATCGCGACCTCGTAACGTCCCGTGGTGACGACCTCGAGATTCCAGACGAGGGAATCCTCGAGGCTGGTCCAGTTGACAAAGTAAGAGCAATTCGGCGCCTTGCTGCTTCGCTGCACCCTGCCGCGCGGCTCGCCATCGCGGGCGGGCAGCATCGTGATGGGAAACTCGCGGTAGCCGACGGGAAGAGGGCGCGGATCGACGGCGTTGGGATTGCCCTTGGCTTTGCCACCCTTGCCTTTCACCTTCGAAGGGGCCGTGGCGTCCGGTCCATACATCTCCTTGCGCCAAGCCTCGACGGCGGCCGAGAGCTCCGCGGCGAGCCCGGGCTCGCGAGCATTGATGGGAGTGGTCTGTCCAGGATCGTTGACCATGTCGAAAAGCTGGCCGGTGTTGTCGAGGCGGTGGGTCTGGGTCCGCACGCTGATGTTCGAGGCCCAGGTCGAAAAGATCCGGCGGTCGGGCCACTCCGTCGCTTCCTTCAGAAGAAGGGGGGAGAGGTCTCGCCCATCGAGCGCTTTGTCGCCGACACGCTTCACTCCGGCGAGGTTCGCGATGGTCGGGAGGAGATCGATCGCTCCGGCGATCTGGGGCACGGTGTGCCCCGCGGGCAACTTCGCGGGCCATTTCAGGTAACAGACGGAGCGCACCCCGCCCTCGTCGGTCTGCGCTTTGCGGCCCTTCATGCCGCCGGTCCAGCGGTTTGAATTGGGGCCGTTGTCGGAGAAATAGAGGACGATCGTGTTCTCCTCGAGACCGAGGTCTTTTAGTTTTGTCAGGATTCGGCCGATATTCGCATCCTGGTTTTCGATCATGGCGAGGGCGCAGCGGGTTTCGTCGGCGATTTCCTGGTCGGCGACCGTGGCGGTTTGGGTGATGGGTTTGTCCTTGAAGCGGGCCCAGTCTTTTTCCGGTGCCGCCCAGGGCGAGTGCGGGGTGGTGAAGGGCACGTAGCAGAAGAAGGGTTTCCCGCGGTTTTGGTCGATGAAGGCAAGGGCCTTGTCGGTGCAGACGTCGACGATGTAGCCTTTCGTCTTCACCATTTTGCCCTCGTCTTCGAGCGGCGCGTCGAAGTATTCGCCCCAGTGGCCCGAGCTGTGGCCGAAGTAGGTGTCGAAGCCGCGCGCCATGGGATGGTAGGGCCATTGCGAACCATTGTGCCACTTGCCGAAGGCCCCGGTCGCGTAACCGGCGGCCGAGAAGGCGTCGGCGATGGTTTTTTCATCAAGGTTGAGCCGCTCCTGTCCGGTTGAGACGCCCTTCACTCCGGTGCGCGGGTGGTAACGTCCGGTGAGGAACTCGGCGCGGGTCGGCGAGCAGACCGGGCACACGAAAAAGCGGTCGAGGGAGATACCGCCCTTGGCGATCGAGTCGATGTTCGGCGTCGCGACCTGGGTGTTGCCGGAAAAGGAGTAGTCGCCCCATCCCGCGTCGTCGGCGAGGAAGACGACGAGGTTGGGTGGGGTGGCGTGGGTCAGGGAGTTAAGCAAAAGGCAGAGGGAGAGGAGAAGGGGGGCTTTCATATCAAAATCTCATACTCCTACTCTTATCTCCTACTCATACTCAAAAACGAATGGTCTTGGGACCTCCGCCTTTGAGTATGAGTAGGAGTATGAGGTAAGAGTAAGAGTAAGAGTAGGAG
>DGXY01000040.1 GCA_002396885.1 Akkermansiaceae bacterium UBA5020 | reverse complement strand
GTGAATTGCGAAGACGTCTCGCCGCCGCCCTTTTCTCCGATGGCATTATTTCCGGAGCCGCCGCTTGCCGGATGTCGGGAATGCAAAAAGCCGAATTCCAGTTCTGGCTCGGTGAAAGGAAAATCTCTCAACCGATCGATTGGGACGACTGCCTTCAGGACCTGGAACAGTTGGGGGAATGGAAAGGGCGCTGATCATTTCGAACACATCGCCGCTGATCAACTTCTCGGAAATTGGACGGCTGGATCTCCTTCATGAAATGCTTGGGGAAATCGTGATCCCCCCGGCTGTCGTAGGCGAACTTGTTGCGAAAACATCGATTTTCCCAAAAGCAGCGGAAGCTTGCTCGGGAGGGCTCTTCCCGGTGGTGGCGCCTGAGGATTTGCTCCTCGTGAAGAGCCTTTCTACCACGCTCCACCCAGGTGAAGCGGAATGTCTTGCCCTCGCGATGGAGCGACCGGGTTCGCTGCTCCTCTTCGATGACCTGGCGGCCCGTGATGCGGCGTCAAACGCAGGATGCCGATTCGCGGGCACGGTCGGGCTTTTGATCCAAGCAAAAAGAAACGGCCTTGTGCCTCAGCTCCTTCCCATGCTCTTGGCCCTCAGGGCGCGGGCTCGTTTCTGGATCTCTGATCGGCTCTTTGAGCAGGCGCTTGAAAGGGTCGGGGAATCGTCCTGACGAGATTATCCCTCCTCGCCCGTCTCCCCGAGCGAATCGCGCCACGCCCAGAAGGCTTCCTCGCGCGGCTTCATGAACTCGGTGATTTCAGAAAAGCTGACAGGGCTGTAGTCGCAGGCGTCGACGCCGACGTCCTTGGCGAGGAGTCGGGGATTGGCTTCGTCCTCGGTGCGGAGCCGCCCGTGGACATGGCCATAGAGGTGCCAGGCCCCGTGAAAGGCCTTGTCCCACGAGCGCATCGGGTAGTGGTTCAGCCAGATCTTTTTCCCGAGGTGCTTGATCATGCCTTGATCGAGGACGCGATCAAAGAGCGTCTCATAGGAGGGCAGATCATGATTGCCGCGCACGAAGTGGACCTGACGGCAATGGATCCGCTCGCGGTAGGCGCGGGCCGTCTCGATCGGTGCGAGGGAGAAATCCCCGAGGATCCAGAGGGTGTCGTTCCGGCCGACACGGGAGTTGATCGCCTCGAGGAGGGCCTCGTCATGACGAATCACGGTTTCGGCGGAAACTTTCCCGCGTCCCTCGGGATCGACGGCGGCGCGGGCCGACTCCTCGTCCGTGAGAAAGGGACGCTGGCAATAGCGGATGATGTTGGCGTGGCCGAGATGGAGATCGGCGGTGAACCAGAGTTCGGACATGGAGATCGGGAAGAGAGGGAACGTCGCGCCGGATACGGCTTTGCCAAGGTCCTCGTCAAAATCCAATCGGAAAAATCAATGGAAGAGAAGCGGAAGAATCGAAAATCGGCGAAAACGCGACGGTGGCGTTGCAAGGCCAGGCCCGGTGCGTTTTGATGACGGCCCGATGCCCCCTTCCGCACCCGCCACCGAGTTCGGTATCGCCTTCCGTCATGGTGCCCTGTGCCTGACAAGGTGCTCGGTGGAAATGCGCATCACCGGGTCGCCCGTTCCGCGCTCGGTGATGCGCCGGGGTGGGGGGTGGGAGGCGTTCACGCCCGAATTCCGCCTCATTCATCCCTACCGTCCCGCCAGGACGGCAACTCCGGCCGCGAAAGCCCGTCGGGCCGCGAATCAGCTCGTCTTTGACTTCTTCGACGACTCGGCTTCGCGGCGGCGCGACGCACCGCTCACGCCCGCACAGCAGCGCAAGCGGGCCTTCGACCAATTCCGCTTTTCCCTGCCGCAGTCGATCGCTCGCATCGTCGAGCCTTTCCGCACCCATCAGTGGCCGCTCCTCGTGATGCTGCAGCACGATCCCACGACGATCGAACTGGCGGAAGGGAACCCCGCCCTTGCTTTCGCCCTCGCCCAGAAACTGAAGGGAGACTCGGCACTGATCGCCTCGCTCCGATGCGGCACAATGCGCCAGCGCGATCTCCTCGAAGTCCTCGATCTGCCGAACTCCGCCGCGGCGGTGAATCTCTTCCGCAAGATCGATCCACACTCGCTCAATGGCGACAACTGGCCGGCCGTCGTCGGGCTGATCCGCGGAGAGCTCGCCGAGCCGAAGTCGCGCCTCCATCACCTCACCTCGATCAACGCGGGCGTCGTCGAGATCCTCCTCGATCCGCGCGCTTCGCGCGCCGCGACTCCGCAACTCCTCGAGGAAGTGGCGAAGGACCGCGCCGAAAACCACCGCGGCCGCGTCGTGCACATGATCACGAGCACCCTCCGGATGCAGGATGAATTGCGCACCGGCGACCGCACCGAACGCTTTCAGAGCCTCGCTCGGCTTCAGACCGTTCATGACGAGGTCGCTGAAAGTTATCGCCGCCGCGTCCGCCAACTCATTGAGGCGAACGGCTATGGGCCGGGCTGTTTCATGCCCCCGCCCCTTCCCGGAATCGCCGGACAGATCGAGCCGATCACGAGCCCCTCCGATCTCGTCGACGAGGGGGAGTATCAGGGGAACTGCGTCGCGAGCTACGCCAACCGCGTCCGCGAAGGCGACACCTACATCTATCGTGTCCTCCATCCCGAGCGGGCGACCCTCTCGCTGGCGCGCCGCAGCCCCTTCTCCGACTGGCAGATCGACGAACTCGAGTGCCGCTTCAATACTGACGTTGCCGAGGAAACCGAGGAATTCGTGCAAGCCTGGCTCGAGCGGCATCGCAGCCTCGTCTGATGCCGCGGCCACGGCGCGATAGAGGAAAAATTGCAAGGTGCGCGCTGCCGTTGCGTCTAAACCCTTGGAACCGCGTATCCTCCCCCGACAAGATCATGAAAAAACGTTTCTTCCTCACCTTGCTTCCCGCCTTCGCCTTCGCCGCGATCCTGCCGAGCCCGCTCGAGGCTGAGAACGGTTCGCTTAAAATCATCAAATTCGAGGCCGACTGGTGCGGAGCCTGCAAACAGATGAAGCCCATCTTCTCCTCGGTCGCCAAAAGCACCCAAGGCGTCGCCTTTGAGACCGTCAACGTCGACCGGCAGGCCGCCCTCGCCGAGCGTTACAACGTCGACCTGCTCCCCACCGTCGTCGCCGTGAAGGATGGCAAGGAAGTGGGCCGCTTCACCGGATTCCGCAACGAGGCCAAGCTGAAGTCTTTCGTCAAGAAACATCAGTAAACGCCGCCGCCCCCCCCCGGTTTCCCGCGCCTCCGCCTCACCCGAGCATGATTCGCTCGGTGATGCGGCGGATTTTTTCGGGTCCGAGACCCGGGATCCGCTCGAGGTCGTCGAAGGTCTCGTAGCGCCGGTGGTCGATGATGGTCTGGGCCATCTTGGGTCCGATTCCGGGTAGGGTCTGGAGTTCCTCGAGCGTCGCGTGATTCAGATCGACGATCGGTCCCTCGGGCGCACAGTTTTCATACTGCGGCCAAGGGTCGCGTTCGGGTTTATCCGCTTCCGGGGCGTCGTCGTCCTCGCCGGGCTTGAGGTCTTCGGGCTCGGCATGGTCGCTCTCGATCTGGTGATCGGGACCGTCGTGATGGTGATGGCCGTCGTCGTGCCAGTAGTGGTCGTCGGCATGCCAGCTCTCGTCATGATTGGCATGATCGTCGCCGTGGAAACTGTCGCGGGCGACATGCTCGTTCTCCTCCTGGTAGAGGTGGGCATGCTCGCGTTCGTATTGCTCGATCTCGGCACGATGCAATTCGGCCTTCTCCTCCTCGGAAAGATCGGCGGCGGGTTTGAGGTAGAGTTTTTCGAGGCGGGCTTTCTCGGCCGCGGCGGCGGCCCGCTCCTGCCTCGAGCGGGTGCGCTCGATGATCGTGGCAATGATGATGCAGATCTCGTAGAGGAGGATCAAGGGCACCGCGAGCAGGCCCATGGTGAAGGCATCGGGGCTCGGGGTGAGGATGGCCGCAACCACGACGATGATGACCCAAGCATAGGAGCGCGTATTGCGCATCACCAGGGCCGTGAGCAGGTCGAGCTTCACGAGGATGGTGACGACGATGGGCATCTGGAAGCTGATCCCGAAGACGAGAACGAGCTGGGAAATGAAGCTGATGTATTTGCCGATCTGGTAGGAGCTCTTTCCGCCTTTTGACGTCACCAGCACGAGCTTGTCGCGATCCTCATCGTAGCGCATCACGAAGTTGGCTCCGTCCGCCGTGGCGAGGGTCTTCTTCAGGTAATCGCGGATTTCGCTGCGCAATTGGGGAGTGAGGGCGGAGACGGGCTTCGTGCCTTCATCGGGCGCGGGCTCGGCAACGGGCTTCGCCTTGTCGAAGGGAGGGATCGTCTCTCCGTCGACTCCGATCAGCGCGATCTCGGATACGGGCTTCGCCAGGGCTAGGGTGGCGGGATCCGTCGCGTTGAGCCGTTCGTTCTCGAACTGATAGAAATATTTCAGAGCGAGCGGCGTGGCCACGAAGAAGGCGAACGATCCACCCACGAGGAAGAGGATGAAGCCGATCCCGACTCCGGGGATGATCGTCCTCTTCTCCGACTGCCTCAGTCCGGGCATGAGGAACTGGAAGAGGAAAAAGACGGTGAAGGGGAAGGTGATGATGACGCCGCAATAGAACGCGAGCTTGAACATCAGGAAGATGAGCTCGGTTGGTCCCAGCATGAAGAAGTCGAGCTTCTCATAGAGGGTGATGCCGGGGGAAATCTCGGCGATCGGGGACTTTGCGGGAATCTGGACGAACTGAAAAATCTGCTTGTTGAAAATGAAACAGATCGCCGACGAGATTGCGAGAGTCGTGATGATCTTGAACAGGGTGACGCGGAGGTCGTCGAGGTGGTCGAGGAACGGTTTTTCCTGGGGATCAAAGCCATTGTCAGCCCCCGGGCGGCGGGCTGCCTGCTCTCTCAAGCTGAAGAGCTTTTTGAATACGGTCTGGAGCATGGTCGGTTCGAACGGTTCGGAAGGAGGGAAGTCTAGCGTCGATTTCGAAAACGGCAAAGGCCGCATGCGAGGGCCTCTAATCGCGTCACCCGAGCTTTGTTACAGAAAAATTGTCATTTTCGCGCCAGCGTCGGCACTTGAAATGGAAGTGGGGGGTGATACCTCAATAACGTGACCGTAATCACGCCAATGCGGCGCGGTCCGATAATCATCTGTGCCAGTTGTTGAGGAGGTAGACCATGATCGGTTACGACGGTGATAAGAGAAGCTCCGAAGATCGCCCCATCCATACGGAGAAAATCCTCGCGGATCGGAAGATTTTTTTCCTCGATCTGAAGGAGAATGATCGCGGCCAGTTCGTGAAAATCACCGAGGATGTGCGCGGGCGGCGCGACACCATCATGGTCCCGGTCGAGTTCCTTGACGACTTCATCGGCGCGCTCGAGGATATCCGCGAAGCGTCAGACTTGCCGGAGTAATCTCTCCCCGGCCGCTTCCTCCCCCTAGATGCGCAGCATGACCGGATATGGCCGCGGCGAAGCCACGGCGAACGGGTGGAAGCTCGAGATCGAACTTTCCGGCGTGAACCGGAAGCAGGTCGATATCTCCGTGAACCTGCCCTCGGCCCTCTTCGAGCTCGAGAGCGAAGCCCGCAACCTGCTGGCCAAATCGATTTCTCGCGGACGCCTCGCGGCCAAGGTCCTCCTCACGCATGAGGAAGGCACCGACAACCGGCTCCTTTTCGACGAAGGGCTCGCCAAGCAGTATGTCGCGGCGGTGCGACGCATCGCCGCCGATACCGGGATCGACGCCCATCTCGCTGCCGCCGATCTTTTCCGTGCGCCCGGAGTCTTTCGCATCGACGAAACAGGCGTCGACCCCGCCGTAGTCCACGAGGCCTTTCTCTCCGCCCTCGGGGGCGCCCTCGCCCAACTCATCAAAATGCAGCAGGGCGAAGGCGAGCATCTCCGCGCCGATCTGAGCGCCCGTCTCGAGAGCATCGTCGGCGAAGTCGCCGGGATCCGCGCCCTTGCGCCGCTCGTGGCTCCGTCCTACCGGCAGAATCTTCTGAAGCGGCTCGGCGATTCCGGACTTTCCCTCGATCTCGACGATGATCGTCTTCTCCGCGAGATCGCGCTCTATGCGGAACGCTGCGATGTCACCGAGGAACTCACCCGCCTCGACAGTCACGTCGCCCTTTTCCGCAGCTACCTCGCCAGCGACGAACCGATGGGACGGCCCCTCGATTTCCTTTGCCAGGAATTCAACCGGGAGCTCAATACGATCGGCAGCAAGGCGAACGACTCCGCTATCGCCCGACACGTCGTCAATGCGAAGACCGAGCTCGAGAAGATCCGCGAGCAGGTTCAGAACGTGCAGTGACCGGAACGTCCGGGCGAAATCCGGACTTGGCTAACCCGGGCGAGGCGCTATCCGTTCCCCATGCCTTGGCTCATCAAATCCGAACCCGACGTCTTCTCCATCGAGGATCTCGAAAAAGTCGCCCAGGAACCGTGGACGGGGGTCCGCAATTACCAGGCGCGGAACTACATGTGGAAAGAGATGAAGGTCGGCGACCTCGCCCTCTTCTATCATTCGAACGCTACCCCTCCGGGCATCGCCGGCCTCGCGAAGGTCGTCTCGGCTCCTTACCCAGATCCGACCCAGTTCGATCCGGAGTCGGAGTATCACGATCCCAAGGCAACCGAGGAAAATCCGCGCTGGTTTCTCGTCGATTTTGCGCACGTCGCCACCTTCGCGAACCTGATCCCGCTGGAGCAATTGAAAACCGACTCCCAGCTCTCTGAGCTGCTCGTCTGCCAACGCGGCACGCGACTTTCGATCACGCCGGTCGAGCCAAAGCACTACCAGCGCGTCTTGAAGCTCGCGGGATTGAAGGGGTGAGCGGCGCGATGCAAGGAGCACTCTCGACGCAATACTCCCCAAGGAGAGTCGGGTAGTGGACCGCAGCGCCCCGATGTAGTTCCAAAACCCGAAGAACTGGTCGCTCGAAATGGTCGCGTCGGTGAAAGAGCGGTTCGTGCGAGGGTTTCGCGGGTGAACGAATACGGCATCGATGCCTTTGGTGGCAGCTTTCTCCCGCTCCTTGAGCGCGACGGATGTGAGGGGATTTTTGGAGACAAGGCAGGCCTTCCTAAAGTCGCCGCCGGCCCCTCGGAATCCAATCCCGCGGAGGAGCAGACTCTGGTGGAGGGTTGATTTGCCCCCACCGCATAAGCTATCCTCTTCCCCAGTCGGTCCTGTGCTGCTGGCAGATTTCATTTGCCAAAGGCCCTTCTCTAGAAAA
This sequence comes from Akkermansiaceae bacterium UBA5020, assembly GCA_002396885.1. GTDB lineage: Bacteria > Verrucomicrobiota > Verrucomicrobiia > Verrucomicrobiales > DEV007 > Arctic95D-9. The sequence continues at coordinate 22,790 of DGXY01000040.1, read as the reverse complement.
GCCTTCTCTAGAAAATTACAGCTACGTTCTATGAAGCCGCGTTTCTCTTTCACCCGTAGGGTTGCCGTCGTCGCGATGGGGCTGTTTTCGCTTTCATCCCTTCCGATGAGCAGCCGCGCCGGCGACCCCAAGGCCGTCCTCGACAAAGAGCCCGCGGAATTCGAGGACCCCACGGGGTGGGACTTCACCATGGTCTCCCCGGTCTGGTTTGGGGGCGTGGAAGGCACCATCGGGATCAAGGGTATCAACACGGCGATCGATTCGGGGTTCGACGACATCATCGACCATCTCGGGATCCTCGCCGCCGCCGGGGTCGAGGGACGCAATGGCAAGCTCGGCTTCATTCTGGAGGGCAGTCTTTTCGTGCAGTCGCAGGTGAGCGGCAATACCCCGGGGCCGCTTCTCACCACCGCCGCGATCGAGGTCGAGCAGCTCCTCGCCGAGGGCGCCCTGACCTACCGCTTGTTTGAATCGGATCGTGGCTGGCTCGAGCTCCTCGCCGGGGCCCGCTACAGCTACATGAGCAGCGACCTCACCCTCACGACAGATGCCGCCGGGGTGGAGGAGGTCAGCGAAAACCTTAGCGAGGAGATTTTCGACCGGGCCAACACGGCGGTAAAGCAGGAGGTGGCACGTCGCCTCGCTACGCTAATCGCCGGACTCGCTCTGCCTGCGGACGACATCCCGGGCTCGCGTCTGAATCTACTCGGGAACCGGATCTTCGATCGCAACGATGGCTTTGGCGATCCCATCCGTGATCACATCGATCGCGGTCTTGGGTCGGGGGAGACGGACATCGGCGAGCGTTTTTCCGAGAGTGGTCCGGTGCGCCGCGCCGTCCGCGACTATCTCGAGGCGAAGATCGAGGCCGAGGTGGAGGATGCCCGGGCAAACGCGTCTGGCATCGTGGCCGCCCTCCGTGCCGGGAATCGTGCCGCCGCGGAGCGGCGTCTCGCCCGAGCCGAGGTGAAGCTGGCCAAAGCGATCGAGCAAAGGATCAACGACGCGATTCCCGACGAGACGATTCACGCCTCGAAGGCCTGGGTCGATCCCTTCGTTGGTTTTCGGGGGCGCTACGACCTGAACGATCAATTTTACGTTGTCGGACGCGGCGACATCGGTGGTTTCGGAATCAGTTCGGAAAGCGCTTGGAATCTCTACGGCGCGCTCGGCACGGAGATCAACGAGAAGACCTCGGTCGAGTTCGGCTATCGATACTACCAGGTCGATTACGAGCGGGGCAAATTCCTCTACGATGTGGCGACGAAGGGACCCTTCATCGGAGTGAAAATCGATTTCTAGCGCGATCCGTTCCCGCGGGGAGAGCCCGTGTTCGGTTCCCCGCTTCCGCCTGCGGCGACGAAAGATTCGGTTGAAAGGGCGGCGTAGACGAACGACTTCTCCCGACGGCAGCTCCCCGGCTTAACACGACGGGCCGCTTCCCGGATACAACAGACACGAACCGATGAAACGCTTTCTCATGCTCTCCCGCCCTGGAGGAGCGCCCCTTGGCGCGACCTGCCGCAAAATGATCGGGTTTTTTGGCGTCTTCGCCCTCATTTTCCTTAGCTCTTGCGGCTCAACGGTGAAGGTGAAGACCGACTCGGGTCGACTCACCCGCGACGGCATTGCATCGGCCAATCTCTTGGGCAAGGCGGTGGGGGTTCCCTTTTCCGCGATCGCGCAATTCGGACGGAGCAGTGCCGCCTTGCTCGAAAGCGCCCGCCGACACGAGTCTCTCGGCCGACACAAGGATGCCGCCGCCGACTACCTCAAGGCTGCGGTCGACGCCCACCTTCTCATCGCTTCCGGGTCGGCGATTCAGGGATCCGAAGACGAGAAATCCCTCGTCGAGGTGCACAACACGGCTTTGGCACGGTTCGCCGAACTCTGGATCAAGGATCCGAGACGCCACGAGCCCGGGCCCTACCATTTCACGAGCGGCGGCGAGAATCTCGAGATCGACCTCTCGCCCAAGTCCAATTACCAGCGGGGTTACTTCGACCGGTTCATTGCGGGTTCAGCAGTCGAGGAAAAGGGCATGATCGACAAGGAGCGTGAAGGCTACGGCGCCCCCATCGTCGCGATCCGGGACAAAACTCCGGAGCGTGCCGAAGAGATGGAGTTTTTCTCGCCGATGGGGATGTACACTCCGGTGACGGCGACGATGGACAAGGTCACGAAGGCCGGGGACGTGACCCATGTGATGTTCTCGCTGCGCAATCCCATGCTTGAACAGACCGTGTCCGTGGGCAGCCGTTCGCTCCCGCTGGCCGCCAATTTCTCCGCGCCCGTTGCCGTGACCCTGAAGGGGCGGAACGAACAAATGGAGGGCCTGCGCGGGTTCTTCGAGGCGAAGAAACGGATCGAGGAGTCGGGCATCTATCTCTCGGAACCCTACGATCCGGACCGCATCCCCGTGCTTCTCATCCACGGCCTCATCTCGGTGCCGATGATCTGGCGCGATATTGTGCCCGACATGATTTCCGACCCGGAGATCTCGACACGCTATCAGTTCATGACCTTCACCTACCCGAGCAGCTACCCGATCGCCGAGTCGGCGGCCCTCCTGCGTGATGAACTCGCGAAACTCCGGGCGAAGTATGATCCCGATGGCAATGATCCGCTCTCCACGAACATGGTCGTGGCCGGACACAGCATGGGAGGCATGCTCACCCACACCCTCGTCGCAGAAATCGGCGAAAACCTCTGGAAGCAATTCAGCGACACCCCGGTTGAGGCGCTCCCGATCGACGAAGCGAAGAAGGAGAAAATTCGCAAACTCGTCTATTTCGAGCCCGATCCCGCCGTCTGGCGGGTCATGTATTTCTCCGCCCCCCACCGCGGGGCGAAAATGGCGACCAAAGACATCGCGGGCGTGCTCGCGAAGCTGGCGAAGTTGCCCGCCGACGTGGCGGGGTTCAACGCCAAGCTCCTCGACCCCAAGCACGACGACCTTTTCAAGATTCCGATCGGTCGGAAATACACGAGCCGGGAATCGCTCGAGCCCGGTGCTCCGATGGTGGCAGCAATGGATCTTTCACCCTACAAGAAGGGCGTGATCTATCACAGCGTCATGGGTGATCGCGGCAAGGGCGACACGCCGAACAGCTCGGATGGTGTCGTCGAGTATTGGAGTTCCCACCAAGCCGGAGCGGCGTCCGAGCTAATCGTGCCGACCGACCACGGATCCTACAAACATCCCAAGGCGATCGAGGAGCTGCGACGGGTTCTCTACGAACACGCGGGAGCGCGATGATCTCGGGGCCGTGTCCCCGATCAAGGCGGCAGTCCCGTGACGCCTTTTTCGAGGCCGTGCAGCGCTTCGATCCGGGCAAGCGTTTTTCCGCAAGGGTGGGTGACGCCCTTGCGCCGTAAGCGGTGCGGGGCTCGACTTTGTCCCGCGGCTCCGTTACCCTCGCCAGCATGAAGCCCGAGCAACGCCGCGTCCTTCTTTTCGTTGCCCTCGCCATTGTCACGGCGGGCGTCGGGTTCCTGATCGGGCGGAGCACCCTTGGGCCTCACCAAACAACCGCGAAACGTGCCCCTCTCATTGGCATCGCGAGCCTCACCAGTGAGGCCTACGTCCGGGCCATCCGCGAGTCGGGCGGCATCCCGGTGGTCTTGCCCAACACGGGCGGCAACACGGACCGCGTCCCGGAATACCTCGATCGGCTCGATGGTCTTCTCATGCCCGGCGGAGCCGACATCCCGCCTTTGGAATATGGCGAAGCGCAACACGAGACGGTCGAGTTGCTCGACGACGACCGCTTTCAGTTTGAAAAGGTGTTGATCCGCGAGTGGATCGAGAAAACCGACAAGCCCCTCCTCGGCATCTGTCTCGGCAGCCAGTGGATCAACGTCGCCACCGGCGGCACCCTGATTCAGGACATCCCCTCGGAGCGCAACGTCAATCACCGCGACACCGAGCACCCCGTCACGCTCGAGCCAGACTCGCGCCTCGCCCGCATCCTCGGATCGAACGAAGTTCAGGTGAATTCCTTCCACCATCAGGCCGCCGACACGATCGGCGAGGGGCTGCGCGCCGTCGCCAAGTCGCCCGAGGGCATCGTCGAGGCGACCGAGACAACCGACCCTGACCGCTTTCTCATCGGGGTACAGTGGCATCCCGAGAAGATGATGCCGGAGAACGGGACCCAGGCGAAACTCCTCGAGGCCTTCATCGAAGCCGCGACGGAGAGAGACTAGAGACTAACCAAGGCACCACCGGCTTTTCAGACAAGATCGATGATGGACCCGAAGTCCGCGTCGAAAAGCCGCCGGTAGGTGCGCGAGGCGATCCCGTCGGTCATTTTTGCAAGCACGTCGCAGACGACCCGGGCGCGCGAGGCCTCGTCGGGCTGGCCGAAGACGAGCCGTTCCTCCTCCTCGGAGAGAAGGTGATAGTGCCCGCGTCCCGGCCGGTCCGTCACGATGTAGAGCTCCGCGAAGACCTCGAAGAGACGCGTGAGGATGTAGTCCGATTTCCGGTCGAGCTGCTGGAGCTGCTGGCTCCGGAAGACAAGGTCGAAGGCGAGGCGCTTGTAGAGGTCGCATTCCTCCTCGACTTCGGGATCGATGGCGAGGCGATGGCGATGGCGGGGACTGAGGTCGGCGAGGTGGGCGCCCGGCTCGCTCACTTCCTCGAGCTCGGCCGCGCCGATGAAACGACCGATCTTTTTTCCCACGGTCGACTCGACCCGGCCGCGCCGGATCGCTTCGAGGAGCTCGGTGATGAGGCGGTTTTGGGCGTCGGTCAGGATCTGCCCGGCGGCCCAGCGCTCGATGCGGTCGATCTGGATGAATCCCGCCTGGATCCCGTCGGCGATGTCGTTCAACGAATAGGCGGTGTCGTCGGCCCAGTCCATCACCCGGCACTCGATCGATCGGAAACCGTTGCGCGCCTTGCCCGGGGCGAGCGTTTCGGGAAAGGCCCGACCCGCCATCACGAAATCGAGCAAGGGGGCCTGGTCGGCGTAGAGAAAGTGATTCCGCTGATCGGCGACCTCGCCGTGGAGCGTTTTGTATTTCAGGACTCCGTCCATCAGCGCGCGCGTCGGGTTCATGCCGCGGTCGGGACCGAAAAGGATCGTCGAGAGAATGCGGAGGGTCTGTGCGTTGCCCTCGAAGCCGCCGTAGGGCTGCATGAGCCGGTGCAGGGTGCGCTCGCCGGTGTGGCCGAAGGGCGGATGCCCGATGTCGTGCGAAAGACAGACCGCCTCGACGAGATCGGCGTCGAGAAAAGACTCCGGACCGAGCAGGGGCGAGGTGCGGTTGAGCCGGTCGCAAAGGCTGCGCCCAATCTGGGCGACCTCGATCGAGTGGGTCAGGCGGGTGCGGTAGAAGTCGTATTCGCCGCTGAAAAAGACCTGGGTCTTGTTCTGCAAGCGACGGAAGGCCGAAGTGTGGATGATGCGATCACGATCGATCTGGAAAGGCGAGCGATGCTCGCCCTCGCGAAGGGGTTTTTCCCCCTCGATCCGCTCCTGATCGAAAGCTCCGTAAAAGTCGTTCCTCATCGTTTGTCGAGAGGGAGACTATCGCGTGTGAACGTTTTGGGCAAAGCGGCGTTTCGGGATGATCAAAAACGATGCCTGAGTTAAAATATCAAAATTTATAGAAAATGACTTTAATTTGACGCCTCCCACGCCTCGAAGGACCCCTCGCCGAATGATCCCGCCCGCCAGAAAACCCACGCCCGCTAGGCACGTGCCCTCAGGATCGCCGGACGAACCTCGCCTTTGCTACCGCAAGGGGATCGTCGCGGGGCTCCTCGCCATTCTCGTCCTCGGCTTGCTCATCGCTTCAGTGGCATTGACAGGCAGAAGGCATCCGGTCCCCGCGATCGTGTTTTCGATTGCAGAAACGACCGGCTCCATGTTTGAGTGCGTTCCTCCATTCGTCCATCGGTCATGCCCTTCCAACCGCTCCAGGATTCAGACCCGGACAAACCGTGCCTCGCGGACCTCGGATTGCTCGTCATCCGGCTCCTCGCCGTGGCGACTTTCACCTACTACCAGCTGAACCGGCAACTCCATCTCGCCGTCGACCATCTCTGGGAGGGCGCTGACTGGGACCTCGTCAGCCAACTCGCCGAGCGCGGCCTGCCTTCTCCCGATCTCTTCGCCGCCGCCGCCGTCGGGATCCAGATCGTGACCTTGCTCGGCGTCGTTCTGGGCATTTTCACCCGCATCAACGCCTTTCTTTTCACCCTGATGATTGGATTCTTGCTCTTTTCGGCGATCGACCTCTCGCCGAGCCTCAATCCCCAGGCCTTGGCCCTCTACCTCGCCATTTTCCTTGGTCTCGCTTGCGGCGGAGCCGGTCGCCTCTCCCTCGATCACCTTCTCGCCGGCCGCCGTGCCCGGAAGCGGGCCGTCTGAAAACCGGGCGGGGACCTCGTTCCCGGCTCTTTCGCAAAATCCAAATGAAATTCCCCTTGAAAGCGGGAGCCGTAGCCGCGTTGATCCCTGATGCCTTCGTTTGAAGAATTAGGACTATCCGGCCCGGTGTTAAGGGCCATCGCCAGAACCGGCTACACCGAGCCGACCCCCATCCAGGCCCAAGCCATTCCCGTCGCCCTCGAGGGCAAGGATATTGTTGGTGCTTCGCAGACCGGCACTGGCAAAACCGCCGCCTTCGGCCTGCCCATCATCTGCCAGATGAAGCCCTCGACGAAAGTCCAGTGCCTCGTCCTCGAGCCGACCCGCGAGCTTGCCGCGCAGGTCGAAGACCAGATGAATGTCTTCTCCTACTACAAGCCGCTCAACGTCGTCCTCCTCCATGGTGGCGTCGGCTACGGCCACCAGATCGAGGCGCTCGAGAACAAGCCCGACGTCATCATAGCCACTCCCGGCCGGATGCTCGACCACATGGAAAAGGGCAACCTCGACCTCAGCGACGTGAAATTCCTCGTCCTCGATGAAGTCGACCGCATGCTCGACATGGGTTTCCTCCCCGATGTGAAACGCATCATCGACCAATGCCCGAGCGGTCGCCAGACCCTCTTCTTCTCCGCGACGATGCCCCCGGCGATCCAGACTCTGGCGAACTGGGCCCTCAACGAACCCGTCTCCGTCGAGATCGGCGAACGCCGCTCGCCCGCCGAGACCGTCACCCACGCCTTCTACCCCGTCGGGATGGACCAGCGCGACGACCTCATCATCGAGCTCATCAAGCAGACCGGCTACGAGAGCATGATGATCTTCACCCGCACGAAGAAAGAGGCCGACGCCCTTCTCCCGCGGATCGAGGCGATCGAGGGCACCCGCCCCGCCGCCCTCCACTCCGACATCAAGCAGAGCGACCGCACCAAGGCCCTCCAGGGCTTCCGCGACGGGACTTTCAACATCATCGTCGCCACCGACATCGCCGCCCGCGGCCTCGACATTTCGGGCGTGACCCACGTCATCAACTACCGCGTCCCCGAGAATCCCGAGGACTACGTCCACCGCATCGGCCGGACCGGCCGGGCTCAGAAGGAAGGCGACGCTTTCACCATCCTGACCGCCGACGAGCTGGAAAACGCACGCTCCGTCGAGCACTTCATCGATCAAAAGATCGAACGCAAGAAGCTCGAAGGGTTCGCCTACAATTACACCGCCCTCCTCGAGAGCAACCCGCAGCCGCTCCGCAAGAAGCGTCCCTCCGGGCCGAAGCGCCGTCGCTGAGCCCCGGTCTACGGGAGCGGAGGAAAGATCACGTCCTCGCGGCATCGACAAATCCCCGTCGCTCCGCGATGCTCGCGCCGTCATGAAGTACGCCATCTGCAACGAGACCTTCCAGGACTGGCCTTTTGAAAAGGCCTTCGCCTACGCCCGCTCCCTCGGTTACACCGGCATCGAGATCGCCCCCTTCACCCTCGACGCGTCGGCGCCGGACTTTTCCGCCGCCTCGCGCGACCTCTTGAAGCATCAAATCAAGGATGCCGGCCTCGAGTGCGTCGGCCTCCATTGGCTTCTCGCCAAGACGACCGGCTTCTACCTCACCACACCCGACGAGGCCGTGCGGGCCCTCACCGGACAGCGCCTCGCCGATCTCGCGAATCTCTGCGCTGATCTCGACGGCACCATCATGGTCCTTGGCTCGCCCTTGCAGCGCAATCTCCTCCCCGGCGTCACCCACGAGCAGGCGATGGACTTTGCCGCCGACACGATCCGGCGCGCTATGCCTGTGTTGGAAGATCGCGGCGTCACCCTCGCGCTCGAGCCCCTCGCACCGACCGAAGGCGATTTCCTCAACACCGCCGCCCTCGGCATTGAGCTAGCCAAGAAAATCAACTCCCCCAATTGCCGTCTCCACCTCGACGTGAAAGCGATGTCGAGCGAAGCCGAGCCCATCGAAAAAGTCATCCGCGACAGCGCCGCCTGGCTCGCCCACTTCCACGCGAACGATCCGAATCTCCTCGGTCCCGGCATGGGCGAAGTCGTCTTCGATCCCATCTTCGAGGCGCTCAAGGACATCGCTTACCAGGGTTGGGTCTCTGTCGAAGTCTTCCGCTACGAGCCCGGCATCGAGACGATTTGCGAAGAGAGCATCCGTTACATGCGCGAGGTCGAGGCGCGGGTCTGAAGTCGGCGATTTGGGTCATGAGTGCCCCCTTTACTTACGAAGAGCTCATCGGCGAAGCCGTGCGTCCCTACCTCCGCGAACTCGGCGGCCTGCGCATCGCCGTCTTCCGGGAATTCCCCTACCTCTACGACGGCGACCTCGACTACGAGGAGCAATACCTCGAGACCTACGTCCGTTCGCCCCGCAGCCTCGTTGTCCTCCTGCGGAATGGAGGCCGTCTCGTCGGCGCGACGACCTGCCTGCCGATGGCGGACGAGTCGCCGGAATTCCAGGCCCCCTTTCTCGCCGCCTCCTTCGATCTGAGCGAGGTCTTCTACTTCGGCGAGTCCATCATCCTCCCCGAGTGCCGCGGCCAGCGGGCCGGACACGAGTTCTTCCGCCGCCGCGAGGAACACGCCCGTCGCGCCGGCCCTTTCCGCTACACCGCTTTCTGTGCGGTGGATCGCCCTGTCGATCATCCCGCGCGTCCCGAAGGGTATGTGCCCCTCGACGCCTTCTGGACCCGCATGGGCTATGCGAAACGCCCCGACCTGCGCTGCAAATTCGAATGGAAGGAAATCGGAGAGGCTGAGCCGAGCTTCAAGGAGATGACGTTTTGGGTGAAGGAGTGGGCGTGACCAACTCTCCGAACCCACAGAATAAGGTCCCGTCCTCCTCCGGCTCGGCGGGGAAGGGATCGTCACGGTCGAGGTGGGTTTGGCAGGAGTCTTGAAATTCGGTCAGGGTCGTGGCGCGGCGGAGCTCCTCGCGCAATTGCCCGCCGGCGAGGCCTGAGGCGATGTAGTTGGCGAATTTCTTCAGGCGGTTGACGTGGTCGAGCTCGCGTGGGAAACGGCCTTCGCGGCTCACTTCTTCGGTCAGTTCGGTCAGGTAACTGCGGAGATCGCGGAGAGTCGGGTGCGGTCTTTCCTCTCCGGCGAAGGCGGCACGGATCCCGGCGAAGACCCATGGATCGCGGATCGCGCCACGCCCCAGCATCAGGCCTGCGGCACCCGTGCGCGTCTGCATCGCGAGGGCGGTCCGCGCCGAAACGATCGAGCCGTTTGCGACGACGGGGTAAGGAAGCCGGGTCACCGCCGCGGCGATGGCGTCGGCATGAACGTCCGATTGGTAGCGCTCGCGCACGGTGCGGCCGTGGATGGCGAGGCCGTCGAGAGGCAGGGTTTCGAAAAGGGCGAGGAGGGCCTCGAATTCGTCGGGCGACTCGAATCCGATCCGCGTTTTCAGAGTCAGAGTGCCACGCACCGCGGGACGCAGGGCTTCGGCGATACGGCGGATGAGATCGGGTTGGCGCAGCAGGGCGCCTCCCGCGGTCTTGCCGCAGACCGTGGGCGAGGGGCAGCCGAGATTCACGTCAAGGCCCGCGCAGGGCGTGTGATCCTCGAGATAGCGGGCGGTGCGGACGAGATCGGCCGGCTCGTTACCGATCATCTGGGCGATGATGGGACGCTTCGTCTCGAACTCGACGATCGATCGCACGATTCCGCGTTCGGGACGCGACTCGCGGTGGACACGGAAAAACTCGGTGACGTAGACATCCGGAGCGCCGCGCCGCTCAAGGCAACGCCACAACGCGAGAACGGAAACGTCCTGCATCGGGGCGAGGTGGAGTCGCGGAGCGGAAGCAAGAGAGTTCACCCGGTGACCAGAGAGGGTTTTGTCAGGATCCCTCAGGGCTCCGCCGGAGCTTCGGGACGTTTGTACCACATCGCGCAGAGGCGACGGCTGCGGGTCGCCCAGGGAATGAAAAAGATCACCGCGAGCTGGGTGAGGAATTCCTTGGTCGAGAACCAATCGTCTTTCCGGGCGGAAGTCGTGACGGACTCGGGCAGGACGCGGAAGGCGAGCCCCTCTTTTTTCGCCCAAGCCTTGATCCGCCGGGCGAGCCAGACTTCCTCGCCGGCATAGACGGCTTCGTCGAATCCGCCGCCGGCCTCGAAGGCATCGCGCCGGGTGAAAAAGAAACTGCCCGCGGCATAGGCGAAGGTGGTGGAAACGCGGTCCCAGATCCGCACGATCCACGCGACCATGGGGGTGACCTCGCGGTCCATCGCGACGCGCGCTCCTCCGGCCGCAACGGTGCCGGTGCCGAGGGCGGCGAGGGCCTTCGCGAGGGTCTCGCCCGGCAGGGTGGTGTCGGCATCGAGAAAGACGAGCCACTCCGCGGTGGTGTTTTCGGCTCCGGCGTTGCGGGCCCGGGCGATCTGGTTGTGTGGCTCGAAGACCACCCGGTCGGCCCCGTGTTCGCGCGCGATCTCGGCGGTGCGGTCGCGGGAATTGTTGTCGACGACGATGAGTTCGCCTGTCCCAAATTCGGCCTCGACGTGGTTCATCGCCGCCCGCGCCCCGGCGAGCGTGGCGGGCAGGTAGGCCTCTTCGTTGTAGGCCGGGATGATGATGGCATAGTCGGGCATCCGGAGGCACGTTACGCGGTCCCGGCGGAAATGGAACCGCCTTTGCGGCAAAGAGATGCCCGATTCACCCCAACCGAAGCCCCGCAAGATCGTCCACATCGACATGGACTGTTTCTACGCGGCCATCGAGATGCGCGAGCGTCCCGAGCTCGCCGGGAAACCCATCGCGGTCGGGGGCAGCAGCGGGCGCGGGGTGCTCACCACCTGCAACTACGAGGCGCGGAAATACGGCTGCCGCTCCGCCATGCCGGCCTTCAAGGCGCGGGATCTTTGTCCGCAACTGATCCTTCTGCCGGTGCGTTTCGACCTCTACCAGCAGGAGTCCTACCGCATCCGCGAAATCTTCGCCCGCTACACCGACCGGATCGAGCCGCTCTCGCTCGACGAAGCCTACCTCGACGTGAGTCACCTCGACTCCGAGGGTGCCTCGATCGCCTGGGATATCCGCGAACACATCCGCGGCGAGACGGGCCTGACCGCCTCAGCCGGGATCGCCCCGAACAAATTCCTCGCCAAGATCGCGAGTGATTGGAACAAGCCTGATGGTCAGCACGAGATCCACGAGGAGGAGATCGCAGACTTTCTCGCCTGCCTGCCGGTGGAAAAGATCTGGGGCGTCGGCAAAAGGACCGCGCAGCGCCTCCACGAGGCCGGGATCACCACCTGCGGGGCGATGCGCGAACGCAGCGAGATGGAGCTGGTGCGGCGATTTGGAAAGTTCGGGAGTTCCCTCTACCGCCTCTGTCGCGGGATCGACGAACGCTCCGTCGAGTCGCACCGCGAACGGAAATCGCTCGGGAACGAACGCACCTTCCGCGAGAATCTCGTCGCGGTCGAGGAGGGCCGCGAGCGTCTCGATCCGCTCATCGCCGAGCTGGCCGAGGACTACGCGGCGCGGCACCGCGACCGCGTCATCCGCGAGTGTGTCGTGAAGGTGAAATTCGAGGACTTCCAGGTGACAACGGCCCAGCGCGCCTCCGACCGCATCGACCCCGACCTGATGCGCGAGCTCCTCGCCGAAGCCTGGCCCCGAGGTGAAGGGAAATCGGTCCGTCTCCTCGGGGTGGCGGTGCGTTTTCGCGACACCGAAGAGGTCCCGGAGCAGCTCGAGATGTTTTGAGAGGCCGGAGTGACGCGTCCGCAAGCGCTTGAACCGGACGGGAAAGGCCGTATGCTGCCCCCTTTTCACTTGAATGGATCCTCTGGAACAGGCCCGGCGCGTCATCGCCCTCGAGATCGAGGAATTGCAGCGCCTCCTCGAGCGCGTCGATGATTCTTTCATCGCCTCCGTCGATTTACTCAAGGCCACGGTTGAGAGGGGGGCGAAGATCCTCATCGTCGGGGTCGGGAAATCCGGCAACATCGGCAGCAAACTCGCCGCCACCCTGAACTCGACCGGAGCCCCCGCCGCCGTCCTCAATTGTCAGGATGCGATCCACGGCGATCTTGGGCTTGTCAACGCCGGCGACAGCGTCATCGCCCTCAGTTATTCGGGGGAAACAGCGGAGCTCCTTGGCCTGCTCCCGCATTTGAAACGTCGCGGGGCCCGGCTCATCGCCATCACCGGCAAACCGGGCTCGACTCTGGGCAAGGCGGCCGACTGCGTTCTCGACATCCACGTGCGCCGCGAGGCCTGCCCGCTCAATCTCGCCCCGACCTCGAGCACGACGAACACGCTCGTGATGGGCGATGCCCTCGCCATGGTCTTGCTCGAGGCGCGCGGATTCACGAAGGAACACTTCGCCGAGCTGCATCCCGGCGGATCGCTGGGACGCGCTCTTTTGCTGCGGGCCGGCGACATCATGCGCACCGGCGACGATTTCGTGAAGGTGGGACCGGATCTGACGGTGCGCGAAACGATCACCCGCATGACCAAAGCCCGTGCCGGAGCCGTCGTCGTCGTGGCGGAGGATGGGTCCCTCGCCGGGATCTTCACCCAAGGGGATTTCGCCCGCGCCTTCCAGACCGGCGCTGCCGAGATCGGCGGCGAGCCCGTCGGGCGCTACATGACCGCCAACCCCAAGCACGTCCATCGCGATCGTCTCGTTGGCGAGGTGCTGCGCCTCCTCGAGGCGAGCCGTATCGACGATCTCGTCGTGATCGACGACGCCCGCGTCCCCCTAGGCATGATCGACACCCAGGACCTCGCGCGGCGGCAGGTGGTGTGAGGGGGGTATTTGAATCCGGCCCCGGAGGGGCCAGAGAAATCAGCCGGTGGTGAAGCGAGGAACGAGCGCAACCACCGGATCCCTCGTCTCGCAACCGATCCGCCCCGGAGGGGCGGGAGAAGCGCGTCATCAACCATGGACGCGATTCTTCTCGCGCCTCGCCGGGGCGCCTTTTGGGTTGGTGCGAAATCCCGCAAAGGTCCTCCTTACCCGAGTGGGCGCACGATGGAAAGACGGCGGGCAAGCGGGAGCTTGCCCCTCCATTTCGCCTACTGACCCACGCGATAGAGGTGCGTCTTCGTCCGCAGGATGAGGTCGCCACCGCTCACGGCGGGTGAGGCCATGAAGCCGGCGCCGAATTGGTTTTCGGCGAGCACTTCGAAGGCCGGGGCCGCTTTCACGACGGTGCAGAGGCCCGCTTCGTCGAAGGCGTAGACGCGGTCCTTCGTCGCGATCATCGAGGCGGAGTATTCGCCACCGGCGCGCTCGGCCCATTGCACCTTGCCGGTCTTCGCATCGACACAACTGAGGACGCCGTCGTTGGCCATGAAGAGGAGCCCATTCACGATCACGGGCGAGGAGCGTTTCGGCGTGCGCTGGAAGAAACTCCACGCGACATGGGTGTCCTTCACATTGCCCTTCATTCCCGGCTCCAGCCGGATCGCCCAGATCTCCGCCTTGCCGAGGCCGGTGTTGATGTAGACCATTCCCGTTTCCTTGCTGTAAACGCTGCCCGAGGAGGGCGAATGGGTCTCGTAGGGCACGTGCCAGATCTCCGCGCCGGTCTTCACATCGTAGGCCCAGCAGGCCTTCGCACCGTTGCAGATCATCTGCACGGTGTCGCCGACGGGGACGAAGATGGGTGTGCTGTAGGATTTGCGCATGTCGCCGCTGTTCGCAGGGATGCCGTTTTTCTCGTCGTTGTAGAGGGTGGAGCGGTCGCGCCGCCACAGGGTCTCGCCGGTGTTCTTGTCGAGGGCGGTGAAATACTGCTGGTCGGCTCCCTCCATCGTCAGGATCAGGAAATTCTCCCACATCGCGAGCGAGGAAGCAGGGCCACGCCAGTGGCTGCAAGTCAGGTCGCGTCGCTGCCAGACCGTCTCGAAGGTCTTGGTATCGAGGCAGATCGTGCCATAGCTGCCGAAGCTGAACCACGCGCGCCCGGATTCGACGATGCCGGTGGGCGAGGCATAGGTGTTGAGATTGTTCGCGAGCGGCTCGGGGTTGTCGTTGGTAATGAAGACGCGGTCGAGGAGGATCTCGCCGGTCTTTTCATCGAGGCAGAGGATGGACATCCGGTGCCCCTTTTCCGTGGCCGTGGTGATCCAGATCTTGCCCTCGAGGATCAGCGGGGTGGACCAGCCGAGCCCGTGGATCTCCTTTTTCCACGTCACCTTCTCGCCCTCGCCCCATTTCAGTGGCAGGTCGCCTTCGGCGATCCCGTCGCCCTTCGCACCACGGAAGGAGGTCCAGTCCGCGCGCGCGGAGAGGCTGAGGAGGGAAAGGCCGAGGATCAGGTGAATCGATTTCATCGGGTAAGGGTGGCGAAGATTCGGTCAAGGGTCAACCACCTCAATGCGCGACCCTTTTCACTTTCCAAAAAAGACGGGGCGGGAAACACGGGGAAGCGAAGAGGAGGAGGCCTACGGAAGACGCAGAAGACAAGAAAAAGGAAGGAGAAGGGAGCTCAGGCATTTCTCCGGTCTACTGAATTTCCGCGTCTTCTGCGTCTTCCGTAGGCCGCCCCTCCTTCGCTCCTTCCCCCATCACCGCTTCGGCGCAAAGTCCCATGCCTCGGTCGGCATGCCCATCTTTTTCAGAAACTGGCCCGAGGAAAACGCGAGATACATGGCCCCATCGCCCTCCGCAAAACGGTTGCGGGCGTAGAGGGTCTCCATCACGGGAATGAGCGCGGCGGCCTTTTGCCCAAGCAGCTCGACGGCGCGACAGGCGCGCAGGGCGGTCCACCAATCCTCGCTGATGAGTTCGCGCCCGAGTACCTGCACGGCCTCGTAGCGGTGTTTTTCCGAGAAATCGGCCATCCAGGCGGCCGTCTCGATCCTTACCGCGACATCCACGTCGTCCATCGCATCGTAGAGGTCCTCGAGGAGGGCTTCGTCCTTCGGGAAAGCGACGCGCAGGCCGACGATCGCCCAGAAGCGCACCGCCGCGTCGCCATCGTGGACGAGGTCGAGCAGGTCGGCGCGCTCGCCTTTGCCGACGAGATCGGCTGTTGCCCAGATCTTGGCGAGGTCGGGACGGTGCGAGGTCTTGCCCTCGGCAATCTCGCGGAGGGGTCGGTTTTCATCGACGATGAAGCCGACCATGAGGGACTCGGGCAGCACCCCGAGATCGAGGATCTCCATCCGCTTCTCTACGAAGGCGGCACGATGCGCGTCGAGCGCGGTCTTCTGCGCTTCGGTCATTTCGCCCTCGAGCAGGTTCACGAGATTTTGTGGATCGGCCTTCACGTCATAAAACTCCTCGATGGGACGGGTCGGTGCGACGTAGGCCTTTTGCGGTTTTGTCAGGCTGTCGCCGTTGGCCGCGGCGTGACGGAAGATCTCCTGCTGGATCGCGCCTTGGTCCGAGTAGACGCTCGGTTGTGCCCAGGAGAGGTGCGGCAGGTAATTGCGGATGTAGAGATAGTCCTTGCTGCGGATCGAACGGGAGAGGTCGAAGACCTCGTCGACCCGGTCGCGGAAGCCGTAGACGTATTCGGCCTCGGGCGCGGCTTGGGGACCAAGGAAAATCTCACCCTGCATCGCCTCGGGCACCTCGAGTCCGGCGAGCGAAAGCACCGTCGGCGCGAAGTCGACGAAGGTGATGAGGCGATCGACCGTCTCCCCGGCCTTTGCGGGAGCGAGGTGCTGGTACTTTTCGGGGAAGCGCACCATCATCGGCACGTGCATCCCGCTGTCGTGGAGGAGCCGCTTGTGGCGTGGCATGCCCGAGCCGTGGTCGGAGTAGAAAAAGACGATCGTGTCGTCGGCAAGGCCCTCCTTCTCAAGCTGCTCGAGGATCGCGCCGACCTGCTGGTCGAGCACGCTGACGCAGTCGTGGAAGCGCGCCAGTTCGCGCCGCACCACCTCGGTGTCGGGATAGTAGGGCGGCACCGTGATCTTCGCCGGATCGTGGATCTGCTCGGCGGGCAGCTTGGACTGCACCTTTTCGCGGAAGACCTCGTAGGGCCACACCATCGTCGCGGACTGGTGCGAAACCATGTGGTTGATCACGGTGAAGAAGGGCTGGCCCTCCTTGCGCGCAGTGCTGCTCCACGAGGCGGTCGGGCTGATCTCATCCCACGACTCCTGGATGAGGCGCATCTCGTCGCTCGTGTTGTAATCGGTCTTGATTTGGTTCGTCGTGAAGTAACCAGCTTCGCGCAGGTAGGCGGGGAAAGCGTTGACCGAAGGCGGCAGGGGAAAGGTGGAGCGCATCTGGCTCGTTCCGAGGCTTGGCGCCCAAATCCCCGTGATCAGAGTCGAACGCGAGGGCGAACAAACCGGCGCGGCGGCGAAGGCGCGGGTGTAGCGGACCGATTGCTTCGCGAAGGCATCGAGCTTCGGCGTCTTCGCATCGGGGTCACCATAGGCGCCCAGCGCCGGACTGAGATCCTCGGCCGTGATCCAGAGAACGTTGGGACGGTCCGCGGCGGAGGCGGAGAGGAGGGGGAGGGAAAGCAAGGCAAGAACAAGGGCACGACGAGGGATCATGGCCTGGAATGTCGCCGAAGTGGGGCGGGTTGGGAAGGGGAAAGGCGGGCTCCCATCCCCTCACCTGACCCCCACCGCCGTCGTCACCATCGCCCCGCGTTCATCGGTGATCGTGACGAGCCAGGTATTCGCCTCGGCGGGCAAGCCTTCGGCGACGACCTTTCCCTCCTCGATCCTCGCGGGCAACATCTGCCATTCGCGATCCGACCGTTTCCCATCGGCGGTGGTGAAATGAAGTTCGGCTCCCGTAAGTTCCGTCTTCGAGACGACCGGCACGCTCACGACACCGGCCTCGACCTTCATTTCGCCGATCTCGGGCAGGGGGATGCCTCCTTTGAGGAGAGAATCCACATAGATCCCGATCTCCTTCGGCGCCCAGCCCGGCGGATGACCGTGGGCCATCCGGGGCTGGATGCGGAAGGCGCGCGGTCCCTTCGAAAGCGCGGCGGATTTGGCATGACTGTCGAGCGGGTAATGGATGTCGTGGGTGCCATTCACCCAGAACATCGGCACGGCGCCTTTGCCGAGGTGCGAGGAGGGGTCGTAGGCGGCGATCCAGGCGGCGCGGCGGTCGCCGAGATGGTCGATGGAGGGCTTTTGCACAGACTCGCCTTCGTGGAGGAAACCGCAGCCGTAGATGGGCACGGCGGCTTTGAACCGATCGTCGAGCGAGGCAGCAAGACAGGTGGTGTAGCCGCCCCAACTGATCCCAGTGACGGCGGTGCGCTCGGGATCAACGCCGGGAAAACTCCGCAGCAGGGTGTGGGCTTTCATCACGTTGGCGACGGCGTGGTAGGGCCAGTCATTCTCGACCGGGCCGCCGATGCAGTCGAATTTCTGTCCGTGCCCTTGGTCGATCCCGCCTTTCTCAAGACGGACGCGGGTGGTGGGGTCGTGTCCGGCGTCGGGGATCTTGCCACCCTTTTCGTCATACTTCGGAGCAGGCGGCCGGTGTCCCGACAGGTCCATCGCGATGGCGGCGTAGCCGCGCTGCGCCCAGAGCCAGACCCAATCGGAGAAAGCGGTGCCACCGCCGCCGTGGATGAGGACGATGCCGGGAAAGGTCTCGCCTTCCTTCGCGGTGCCGAGGGTTTCCGGCGAGGCGTAAAAAGCGAAGACTTCGGTCGCCTTGCCTCCGACCGGTTCGCCGGCGTAGAGGAGCGATCGGATGGGCTCTTTCCCTTCCTCGAAACGAGGCGAGGGGATCTCGGATTGGAGCCGCGCGATCGGCCAGTTACCGGCGACGGGAGCGGGCTCGGGTGAGGGCGCCGGGCTCTCGTGGAGTTCGCTGAAGTGTTTGGCGTAGCGTCGCCCGATCTCTTCCTGGCTCGCGGTGTCGAAATGGACGCCGTCACCGATGTGGCCCTTCAGATCGCGGGCATCGACGCAGGCGGTGCGGGGGCGATGGGTGGGCAGGCCGAGGAGGATTTCATTCATCTCCGCCTTGAAGCTTGTCGGCGTGTCGGGCTTCACCTCGAGAATGGTGGAGGCGAGGAAAGGCAGACCGGGATCCCCTAAATCCTCGCGGAGCCGGTCGACGAGATCGAGCAGGGCGGCCGGGTAGGTTTCGATCGCTCCGGGTTTCGCGTCGGCTTCGCCCTGGAGCCAGAGGACTCCGCGCAGTCGCGTCTTTCCGGCGGGACCCTGGGAAAGGGCGAGATTTGTCCGCCGGATCGCTTCGAGGTAAAGCGGGCCTTTTTCTCCCCACAGCTTGATCGCGGAGCCGCCCTTGGCGCAGGGGAGGAGACCAATCGCGGCTTTGGGATCTCCGGCGAGGATGGTCTCGGCAAAAGCGAGCCCGGGACCGACTCCCGCGTTGTCATGACCTTCGAAGCTTTTGGCATCGCCGATGAGGTGGAGGGGATGGCGGGCGCGATACCAGTGGTCGTCGCGCAGGTGCATCATCAGAAGCCGGGGATCGTTTTTCGCCTCGGCCGGCATGAAGCCGCGTCCCTTCATGTTCGACTGGCCGATGAGGAGGTAAAGATCGAGCCGCTCGCAACCGTCGGGCAACACGGCGGGATCGGCGGCGACGAGCGGAGGCGAGGTCGGCGGAGGCGTTTCGACCTTGTTTTGGGTAAAGGCGGGGAAAGGCGGCGTCATCGTCGCGAGAAGGATCCAGAAAGCGGGTTGTTTCATCGGAATGGGCGAGAGGTTAGATCGCAATACCGCGCCGCGGCTAGGGCGGTTTCGCGGAAAATCACCGAAGAGCCAGCCTCTCCGCGGGGCCTCGTCCCCCGGATTTGCCCTTTCCCGCGTGAGGGAATGCTGTCATGTTCGACGCCGCATGCATCGCTCCGTCTTTTTTCCGCCCGTCCTCTCTCTCTGCCTCGCCCTCTTCCTGGGGGGGTGTATCGGCGACGATGACCCGACCTCGCCCACGGTCAAACCCGCCGATCCCGCTGCTCTCGGAGGAACTTCGGCGACTCCAGGGGCTCCGGCCGCGGCCGCTGGCACGGTGACTCCCGGAACCCTCGCGCCCACCGTCGGCACGGTGCAGACAACTTATTCCGGCCTGAAATACGAGGTGCTGCGTGCCGGGACTGGGGCCCGTCCTTCCTCCTACAACCAGGTGAAGGTCCATTATCACGGCTATCTCCCCGATGGTACTGTCTTCGATAGCAGCGTGCAGCGCGGGCAGCCGGCGACCTTCGGTCTCAATCAGGTGATCGCGGGTTGGCGCGAAGGCATCCCGCTGATGCAGGAAGGGGCGAAGTATCGCTTCACCGTGCCGCCCCACCTTGCCTACGGACAGCGCGGCATGCCGCCCAAGATCGGACCGAACCAGACCCTCATGTTCGATGTGGAACTGTTCCAGGTGGTCTATTAAACCGGCGACTTCGCTGCTACCCGCAGGAAAAGATTGATTCGCCCGCCGCTTTGCCGTATTTCCTGAGCCCACGAAACCCAAACCGAGATCCGTCATGAAGCATCGCCACGCTTGCTCCCTCCTCGCCCTTGCTCTCGCCTTCTTCACCTTCGCCCCCGGCACGGCCAAAGCCGGCCGTTTCAGCCACTGCGAATGCGTCGATGACTACAAGCCGGCCAAAGGCGTTCTCAAGGTCTGGACCCTGCCCATCAAAACGGAGTGGGAGCATCGCCACCATTGCCTCCCCTGCGGCCGCAAGATTCCCTACAAGGTCAAGGTGATCACCTACCGCGAGCGCTACACTGATGGCACCCAGCGCACTTGGAAATGTGTCGTCGCCGGATCGGAAGTCTCGCTCGGCAAGTGAGGTCCTCCGACTGCCTCGGCAGGTCGCGGATCAATCCGTGACGATGTTCCAAGCGCCAAGTTGGCGTGCGGCTGATTCGAAGCTGAGGGATTTCTCGGCGATCTTTTGTGATTTCTGGATCGCGGAGACATACTCCTCGTCATCGTGCAGGATGTGCTCGATGCGTTCGAAGACGTTCTTCATCCGGATGGTGCCGTCGTCGCTGAATTCGGAGAAGGCCATTTTTTCGATGGTCGAGCTGCCGCCCGCGCAGATCGTACGAGCGAGGAGGCAATCGCCCGCGACCTGACCCGGCACCGTGCTGCGGTCCATCTGGTAGATGAAGCGGTGCGAAGAAAGCAACTTCATGTAATCCGGGTAGGGGAGCGTTCGTTCGAGAATGTCAAGGCAGCCAGGTGGAAAGGTTTTCGCCAGTTCGCGGAGGAGCCGCATCCCCCGTCGGCCTTCGGAATTGATCACGGTGATCCGCTCGACGCCGAATTCATGGGCGAGCGAGGCGGCTCGGGCGATGGCGTGGACGTGACCCCGGGCCTCGGTCTTGAATTCCCGGGTGCCAATGAGGATGCCGGAGCGTTCCTCGATCGGAGTCGAGAAATCCCAGAAAGGAAGATCGACCGGGTAGGGCGTGGGGATGAACTTGAGTTTCCGCCAAAAATCCTCCTGCGAGATCGAACCGACCCGGGGCGGCCAGGCGAGGGTCGGGGAAAGGATGCCATCGGTGAGCTCGAGAATCTCTCCGTAGGCCTTCATGGCCCTGGCCGAGGAGAGTTGGCGCGAGATCTGATTGTGACTGCACTCTTTCCACGCGACAAGGACACGCATTCCTTGAAGCTTGAGCTTTTTCACCGCATCGAGGGTCAGCCAGGTGCGGCGGCGGATGAGGACGAGGACGGCATCGAAGCGCTCGCGCGAAGCGAGGACCTTTTCGGTCGAGTCGAAGAACGATCCGAAGGTGGCCGCCGCGAAGGCATGGAAATTGATCGGGGCATGGATACCCACCACGAAACTGTCGGGCCCGTTCTTGTAATCGAGGAAGGGGTCGCGACCCTTCGGATTCAGCACCGCCAGACAGACGGGAGACTCGTAAAGAATGGCCATCGAGGGGAGTGGTGCGCGATACTGGATTTGAACCAGTGACCCCCACCGTGTCAAGGTGATGCTCTACCCCTGAGCTAACCGCGCAAATTCCCCCTCAAGAGAGGGGCGGCGAAAATAAGCGATCGGCGATCCATCCGCAACTGGAATATTTTCCGGCCTCGGCGAGCCTATCGGGTGATTCTCCCTCGCTCGAGCACTTTCTACCACGATGCCGGTCCCGTTCACGGCCGGATTCTGGTGCGGGAATGGGAAACGGGTCCCGTGGACCGGGGCACCGTCTTGATTCTTCACGGGCTCGGCGATCACAGTGCCCGTCACGATTGGGCTGCCGGCCAAGTCATTCGCGCCGGCTACCGGGCCGTGGGATTCGACTGGCCTGGCAACGGGGGATCGGATGGCATCCGCGGTGACATGCCCTTGGTGGCCAACGCCGGTGGGCTCATCGACTCGATCCTCGCCTCGCGAGGCCTTCGGCCGACGGGGATCTTTGCCCATTCCACGGGCGCGTTCCTCGTGTTGCCCTGGCTCGCCTCTTTGGCGAAGGAGGCTCCCGGACCCCGCTGGGTCTGGTTTAGCTCGCCACTTTTGCGCCCCTCGCACCGTCAACCGGCGTTGAAGGTGGCGATCGCCAAACTCCTCGCCTGGCAGTTTCCCAAGATGACCTTGAGCAACGGCGTCCACGCGCGCGACTGCTACCACACGGGGTTCGACCCCTTCGCCGAGTCCACCTTCAGGAAGGCGGGCGGCCATCACCGCGTTTCCCTGCGATTTGCGGTCAGCCTGCTCGCCGAAGAGACCGGACTCCTCGATCTGGCCTCAGGCCTGCGAACCGATCTCGCTTTTCTTCTGACCCAGGGGCTGGAAGATCCCATCTGCCCGCCCGCTTTCGCGGAATCTCTCTTTCAGCGACTCCCGGGAGGGCGCAAAACTTTCCTCCTTGCCGCCGGGTCACGTCACGAGCCCTTTCGCGAGCCCGAGCCCGAGGCTTTCGCCAATGCCGTTCGAAATTGGCTCGAATGTCAGGGGGTGTGAGCGGATCGGATTGACACCGGCCCGACTTTTTTGGAGAGTCAGGCATGTCTGAAAACTCCTTCTCTCTCATCGTCGCCCTTCCCGGCGAAGAGCCCATCGCCCACGAACTCCAAGGCGACGCCATCACTTTCGGCCGCAGCCCCGAGAACCAGATTCAGGTGCTCGTGGCCGAAGTCTCGGTTCGGCACGGCCAACTGGTCCGAGAGGGCGACGGCTATCGCGTCGTCGATCCCGGATCCACCAACGGAACCCGTGTCAACGGTCAGCCGATCGGCCCGGAGGGTGTCGTCCTGAACCCGATGGACCGCCTTCTCCTCGGCACGCTCGTGCCGGCCTATTTCGTGCCAAGCTCGATGCTCGTGGCCAATGCTCCTGCAAAATTGATCGCCACGATCGAAGCGTCGGCTGCGCCAGCCCGAGTCAAGACCGCTCCGGTCTCGATCGCGTCTCCCGCCGCCGCGGCCCCAGGCGTTCGCGCCGCCGTGCCGCTTGGGGCGCCCGCACCGGCGGCACCCATACCGGCGGCACCGGGTGGTCCAGCCACGGTCAAACTCG
>DGXY01000036.1:2530-18804 GCA_002396885.1 Akkermansiaceae bacterium UBA5020 | reverse complement strand
CCCGCCCCGGCCCCCGCCGCCCCTGCTCCTGCACCGGCCGCGAAGTGAACCCGGTGAAGTGAAGTGTATTCGACCACGTATATGACAGTGCCACAACCGACCCAGGAGGACCTGAACGAGCGGGCCGCGATTGACCGCTCGGCGCGCTATCCCGTGATGTTTTTCTTCACCAGCGCCGCCATTTGGCTTCTTTTCGCGACGGTGACGGGATTTGTGAGTTCGTTGAAGCTCCGCTATCCCGAGCTTTGGGACGCATGCCCTTTCATGGGATACGGACGCCTTTTCCCGGTGCATTACAACGCCCTCGTCTATGGATGGGCGATGCAGGCCGGCATCGGAGTGATGCTCTGGCTCATGGCGCGGCTGACCCGTTCGCGTATTCAAAGTCCCGGCGCCCTTATCGTCGCCGGACACCTCTGGAACGCGGGCGTTGTCCTCGCGGTTGTCGCGATTTGGTTCGGGGCGGGGCGCTCCCTCCTGCTGCTAGATTTTCCCGGCTGGATGTGGCCGATCTTTGCGGCCTCCTATGCCATCACCGTGGTTTGGGTCATTCCCATGTTCCTCGGTCGCCGCAACGCTCTCTTCTACATTTCCGAGCTTTACCTCATTGGTGCCGCCGTCTGGTTCCCGTGGATTTTCCTGACTGCCAATCTTCTCATCAACAAGGGTTCGGCACCGGTCATGGGTGCGGGGACGAACGCCTGGTATGTCTCGAATCTGATCTATTTCTGGATGGCTCCGATCTCACTTGCGGTGGCCTATTACATCATTCCCAAAATCTCGGGACGCCCGATCTACAGCTACCCGCTGGCGCAGGCGAGTTTCTGGGTCCTTGCGGTTCTCGCGGGATGGACCGGGCTCTCCCGTTTCATGGGCGGACCCTTCCCGGCTTGGATGCCGGCGGTCAGCGGTGCCGCGACGATTTTCATTCTCCTCGCGATTTTGGCGACCGTGGCGAATTTGATGCTCACCCTCAAGGGATGCACGAAACTCTGGGAATACAGCCCGTCCCTGCGCTTCACGGTTCTCGGGATGCTCATGCTGGCAGTCTACGCCGTGCTCTCGGCGCTTAGTTCGACCTTCGTCTTTGGCAAGAGCCTTCAGTTCACCCACTTCGTGGCCGGGCTCGACACCCTTGCCTTCTACGGGTTCTTTTCGATGACGATGTTCGGAGCCTTCTACTTCATTGTTCCGCGCATCACGGGAGCCGAGTGGCCGTCCGGCGCCCGAATCCGTTCGCACTTCTGGTTCAGCACCTACGGAATCCTGACCATGGTGATCTCCATGCTGGTGGGCGGGATCGCGCAAGGCAGTGACTTGGCCCAATGGGATCGCTCCTTCTCGATCTCGTTCGTCAATTCGAACGCTTACATGATGGGCCGGGTTCTTGCCTGGGCCCTCATCACTTGGTCAAATTTCTATTTCCTTTACCAACTGGCCCTCATGTTCATCGGCAAGGGGCGCAAGTCGGCCGGCCCGACCCTGATCCACGCTGAGCCCGGTGAAGTTCCCAGCGCCCGTGCCGCTGTCGGCATCCACTGAATCGGCCCCTCCCGGAATCAATCCTCGCATGAATTCGACAAATTTCTGGAAACTGCTCGGAGCCCTCGGCCTCGCCTTCGCGCTGCCGTGGCTGCTTCTGGTCGTGCTTCCCTATCTCGACCAATCAAACGCCTCTCCCACCCTCTATGGTGAGGGGGAAGAGGTTGAGGGCGGTCTTCTGGCCTACCCCGACCGAAACCTCCAGCGACATGGGGCGAGTGACTATGGCCGTGAGATCTACGCGGCGGAGGGGTGTGCCTACTGTCATACCCAAGTGATACGCCCCACCTACGCCGGGGCTGACATGTGGCGCGTCGGCTGGGGTGGTCGCGAAGAGGCGGGACTTGCCCGTGAGACCCAACCCGGTGACTACGCCAATGAAGGCGTCGCTCCTCTCGGGTATCAGCGGATCGGGCAGGATCTTTCGAACCTCGGCCATCGTATCACCTCCCGTGAAGAGATGCACCGCCACCTCTTCGATCCGAAATCCTTCGATACCGACAGCGGCATGCCGGCGTTCAAGCACCTCTATCGGCCCGCAGCGACGGGAGAGGGGTATGCTCCGACTCCCAAGGCCGAAGCGCTCGTTGACTATCTTCTTTCGCTTAAGAAAGACCAGCCTCTCCCAAAATCCGTCCTGAGCGGAAACTGACCTCCGATCTTACCAGAAACGTCCAAATGGATCCGGCCGAAGACAAGAACCTCGACTACCAGCAGGGTACGATCAGCACCGTCGAACTTCACGATTCGATCCGTCGCGAAACGCCCCTGCATCCCGGCGGAAGCGGGAGCGTCGGCATCTCCGTGATCCTCGTCAGTGCCCTCATTCTGATCTTCGGTGGCGGTCACCTTTTCAGCACGAGCAACGGATTCCATGACGGCATCTACATCGAGGACAACTACATTCCGGCGCCCCGGCCGAACCTCGGCGGAGACGACGCCGGTGCCGCCCAAGTCGTCTGGATCGATAAGTGGATGGGCGAAGGGAAGAAGGTCTACAACAACTGCATTGCGTGCCACCAGGCTTCAGGCCTTGGGATTCCTGGGCAATTCCCTCCGCTCGTTGGTTCGGAGTGGGTTGACGGGGGCACGAAACGTCTTGGTGCCATCCTTCTCCATGGGATCAACGGACCGTTCAAGGTCGGCGGTCAGTCCTACAACCAGCTCATGCCGGCTTGGAACAACCTCAACGACGAAAAGATCGCGCAGGTTCTCACTTATGTCCGTCGCACTTTCGGGAGTCTCCCTGAGGGCGAAGACGGCGTAGTCACCACTGAGATGATGAAGGCCGCCCGCGATGAATTCAATTCCCATACGGTTCCCTACACGGAAGCCGAACTGCTTGCGATTCCCGGGGACGCGCAACTTTCTGGGGCGAAGGTGAACCTTGAGACAGGTGCCCCTCTCTGAGGATTGGTCATGATCTCCCTTTGATAACAGGCGGAAAAAAGGTGAGGGTGACTCCCTCCGGCGACGAGACGACGAAAACCATTTAAGACTACGGAATGAGCGCAGCAACAGCACACGAGCACGCGGAAGCGCACGGCGGACATGATGATCACCACGAGCATCATGACCCTTTCTGGAAGAAATACATTTTCTCCACCGACCACAAGGTGATCGGGATCCAGTATGGATTCACCTCTCTCGTCTTCCTGGCCTTCGGCTTCTTCCTGATGATGGTGATGCGGTGGAGCATCGCTTATCCGGACCGGGCGGTCCCGCTCCTTGCCGACTGGCCCTGGTTCCAGGCTTGGCTCGATGACGGTGGCAAGGTGACCGGCGATCTTTACAACATGTTCGGTGCGATGCACGGGACGATCATGGTCTTCCTCGGCATCGTGCCGCTCGCCTTCGGTGCTTTCGGCAACTACGTCACGCCGCTCCAGATCGGGGCCCCTGACATGGCCTTCCCGAGATTGAACATGGCGAGCTACTGGCTCTACCTCCTTGGCGGGGCCCTCATGTTCGTCAGCTTCTTCCTGCCCTCCGGCGCGGCCAAGGCCGGTTGGACGAACTATTCCCCTCTCGCCACGACGACGGATCTCCACTACGGCGATCTCTTCTGGACCGGTCAGACCCAGTGGCTCGTGGCCATGGCCCTTCTGATTTCATCTTCCCTCCTCGGTGCGGTGAACTTCATCTGCACGATCATCAACTTGCGCTGCAAGGGGATGACCTGGATGCGTCTGCCATTCTTTGTCTGGGCGATGCTCGTGACTGGGTTCCTGCTCCTTCTTGCTTTCCCGCCCCTCGAAGTGGCGGCGATCATGCAGCTGATGGACCGCCTTGCCGGCACGAGTTTCTTCGTCCCGTCTGGCCTGAATGTCAGCGGGATGGCCTTTGATGCGGCGGGTGGCGGCAGTCCGCTTCTCTACCAGCACCTCTTCTGGTTCCTCGCCCACCCTGAGGTCTACGTTCTCATTCTCCCGGCGATCGCGATCGTCGCGGAGATCATTCCCTGCAATACGCGCAAACCGCTATGGGGCTACAAGACCATGGTCTACGCGGTGATGGTGCTGGGTTTCCTCGCCTTCATCGTTTGGGCCCACCACATGTATATCACCGGGATGGGGCCGGCGATCTCGACTTTCTTCCAGACGACGACCGTCTTGATCTCGGTGCCGTCGGTGATTCTCATCACCTCGCTCCTCATCTCGATGTGGGGTGGCTCGATCCGCTTCAACACGCCGATGCTCTTCGCGACGGCCTTCATTCCGATGTTCGGGATCGGCGGCCTCACCGGCCTGCCTCTGGCCTTTAGTCTGCCGGACCTTCACCTCCACGATACCTATTACGTGATCGGCCACTTCCACTACGTGGTCGCTCCGGGCACGATCTTCGCCCTCTTCGCCGGGATCTACCATTGGTATCCGAAGATCACCGGTCGCATGATGAGTTCGAAACTCGGGCATCTTCACTTTTGGCCTTCGCTCATCTTCATGAACGGGATCTTCTCTCCCATGTTCTTCCAAGGGATGGCCGGGTTCCACCGTCGTGCCTTTGATGGTGGCAAGGCGTATGAGCAGATCAGCCAGCAGATCTTCGCGGAGCCCAACACCTTTTTCGCGAACATCGCCGAGATGCTGCATGTCATCGATGCCGACGCCCCGCTCCGGATGATCGACCTGAACCTCGTGACTTCCGGATCGGCATGGCTTCTTGCCGTCTTCCAGGTTCCTTTCATCATCAACCTCTTCCTCAGTGTTTTCATTGGGAAGAAGGTGAGCAGCGACAACCCGTGGAATGCGACCACGCTCGAGTGGGCCACCCCGACCCCGCCTCCGCACGGCAATTTCGCGAAGGAACCCGTCGCCTACCGTGGCCCCTACGAATACAGTGTCCCGGGAGCCCCCCGTGATTTCACCCCGCAGTTTGAAACGGACCCGTCGCTCACGGCCGGTTCCGAGCACGATTCCGAGCCCAGCGAAGAAATCATCTTGTCGGCTCATTGAGGGGCCCGACCGGTCCATCCTTCCCTATCTTTCTTTTCCAACGATTCAGGTTTATGGAAATTCCCTACGAAGTGACGCCCCGGCGTGACACAGGACTCTACAACGCGAAGCTGGGCATCTGGCTCTTCCTCGCCTCGGAGGTCATGTTGTTCGGCGGCCTGTTTTCGGCCTATGTTTTCATGCGCCTCGGCATCCAGGATGGTGTCGATAATCCCTGGCCCTGGGGTGTCAGCGTCCACAAGAACTTCGTCTGGCTCGGTGCCATCAATACGATCGTCCTCATTGCCTCGTCCGTCGGGGTCGTCTTCGCCTGGGTCGCCCTGAAGGAGCGGAATTGGCGCCGCTACCAGATCTACATGTATTTCGTCGTCGCCTGCGCCGTCGTCTTCATGTGCATCAAGACGGTCGAATACAACAGCAAGCTGAATCACCACCATGGGATCAAGCTTGTGGACAATTCCGTGATGGAAGGCACGATCCTCAACAAAACCGATCGGATCAGCTTCAAGGGCGAAAAGCTCACCTTCAGCCTCAACGGGGCTCTTCCTGCGGTCCTGAGAGATCTGGAAGGAGATGCTTTTCCAAAGTTCAAGGTGACCGAGGGCCCCGAGGGGACGGTTGGTGTTGAAATTCAGTCGCTCTCCCAGTTCAAAGGTTGGTTCGCTGACAGCCGCCGGGCCGCTTCAGAGAGGCTGACCGAGGAACGCAAGCGTTTTCGGGGAGAGTTGGCTGGTGGTGCCGCCAATCCGAAGCCGGTTTCCGTGGTTTCATCCGTGACCCTGACGGCTGCCGAGCCCTTCGGTCTTTCCGGAAGCCCGCGCAAGATCGTGGCCCATACGGAAACGGCCTTGAACTACAAAGACGGAGTGAAGGTCGAGGGCAAACTCGTCAACGACGACGTTCTCTTCGAAGTGCATGAGGTGGACCTCCAGCTCGTCCTCCCGACGAAGCAGCGCGATTCGGTGGTGTGGAGCGTCATCAACGACGAGCATGCGAAACAGCAGTTCTTCACCTCCCAGAGCAAGAAGTATCAGGAGTTGCTCGAGTATTACAAAAAGCACGGAGGCGTCATTCCTGAGGAGCAGCTTCGAGGTCGTTTTCTCAATGTCCAGTATGTCCATGTCGCCGCCGAAGGGCACGAAGGCGAGCACGGCAAAGAAGACAAGCATGCGGATGTTCACACCAGCCAGTCGAACCCGACCGCCGGCGGTGGCGAAGGCGAGGGCAAGCACGGTCCTTCGAAGCACATCGCTGTGGCGCGTGACAAGATCAAGTTCATGGGCAATCACGGTCCCCGCTACGGCACCTATTATGCGATCTACTTCACGATGACGGCCCTCCATGGTCTGCACGTGATAGGAGGTGCCCTCGTCCTTCTCTTCTTCGTCGTCTTCGGCAAGAAGCTTTACCTGAAGAATCCCGAGCATCTCGCCAACCGGGTCGAGGTCGGGGGGCTCTTTTGGCACTTTGTTGATCTGGTTTGGATCTTCCTCTTTCCGATCATGTATCTCCTTTGATTCGAGTTTCACTTTTCATCACCTCGCCCCATGGCTGACGCCCACGAATTAACGAAAACAAAAAAGTCCTTCGCGGCCGTCGGCATCGCGTTGCTTGTCTTCACGGTAGTAACCGTCACGATTGGTCTGGCCCCCATTTTCGATTTCGGCCCT
Organism: Akkermansiaceae bacterium UBA5020; assembly: GCA_002396885.1. Lineage (GTDB taxonomy): Bacteria > Verrucomicrobiota > Verrucomicrobiia > Verrucomicrobiales > DEV007 > Arctic95D-9. The sequence goes on along the minus strand of DGXY01000036.1, from coordinate 12,137 downwards.
CCGGGACCGGACGGGATGGATTTCGTCCTCGGACTCGCCGTGGCCACGGTGAAGGCGAGTCTCGTAGCGCTGATCTTCATGCACTTGAATCACGAAAAGGGGCTGATCTACAAGATCCTCCTTTTTACCGTGCTTTTTGCAACTGGCCTGATGGTCCTGACCCTTTTTGCCGACATCGACCCGATCCGCGAGCAATTCGACACGCTGCAAACCACACGTGGCTGGCTCACCGAAAAACCCTGACCGTCTCTTTCAAGCCATGTCCTTGAAGCACTTCCACGTTGCCTTTGTCACCATCTGCACGCTTTTCTTCGCGGGTTTGGGGGCGTGGTGTCTTCTCATGGACGGTCTTCCCCCGATGTTCGCCATCATGGGCTGGCTGAGCCTGGCCTGCGGGGCGGCCATGCTGGTGTATGGAGTTCGCTTTCTCAAGAAGGTTCGACGTCTCGTTTGAAAAACACCCATTTTCCATCGCATGAACACGGCATCAATCCTCGGCTCCCTTTACCTTGGCTGTCCCATGTGCATGAGTGGCGCCTCGGGTAAGTCCTTGATGGCCGCCAATACCGCGATCGGGCTGATGCTGGTGGTGCTGTTCGCCGTTCTTGCCTCCTTCTTCAGCTTCATCATCTATCTGGCACGTCGCTCACGCCGTTTTTCGGCGGAGAATGAAATCGACTCCAACCAGGCCTGACTATCCGCGTTCCGAACGCGAAACCCGACTTTGAACTATGATCGAGTGGATTAATGAAATTACCGGGATGCACGAAGTGGCGTCGAAGCACGGGCACGTGGGGAACCACATGCTCGGCCTCATCCACTGGTTCATGGCCGTCTTGTTCGTGGGGTGGACCGCCTTTCTGGGGGTGATTCTTTACAAATTCCGCAGCAAAAAGAACCCGAACGCCAGTTACCAGGGCGTCACCTCGCACTTCTCGTCCCACATCGAGGTTGGCGTGGTCATTGTCGAGGTGGTGCTGCTCCTCGGCTTCGCATTCCCCCTCTGGGCGGCCCGTTCCGACGCCAAGACCCGACCCACGGGTGACGAGGTGGTCAACCTGCGCGCTGTCGGTGAACAGTATCGCTGGACCTTCCATTATGCGGGCGCCGATAAAATGGTCGGCATGACTTCGCATGAGCGCTACTCCAGCGCCAATCCGGTCGGATTGGTGGCCGAAGATCCCAATGCGTCGGATGACTTCGTTTCGGTGAACGAGCTGGTTGTTCCCGTGGGTCGTCCCGTAGTGATTCAGGTGACCTCCAAGGATGTGATCCACGGTCTTGCCGTCGTGCCAATGTTCAGCCAGCAAGACGCGATTCCCGGCTCGGAGATTCCGATGTGGTTCGTCCCCGACAAGGAAGGCGAGTGGAACATCGTCTGCGCCCAGCTTTGCGGAGCGGGTCACTCTCAGATGGTGGCCTACGTGAAGGCCGTCAGCAGCGAAGAGTTCGACACTTGGTATGCCGGCAACACGCCGCTCCTTCCGAAGCAGTGATTTCGGCGAAGAGTCTGGTGAACGGGGGCGGAGACTCGGAAGAGTTCCGCCCTTTTTGTTCTCCAACTCGAACGCGCCATTTCGGATGGCCGCGTCGTAATCCCCAATACCCATGATTGCTCCCCAGTCCCAGCCCCGCAGCCTTTCCTTCCAGTGGTTTGCCCGCTTGGTAGTCTTTGTGGCAGTCCTCCTTGTCTGGTGGGGCGCCGCGACCACGACCAAGCAGGCGGGAATGGTCTTCGCCGACTGGCCCCTCAGCCTGGGAACGGTCAATCCACCGGGTTGGCTCGAGCACATGGTTCCCTTCCTCGAGCACAGCCATCGCCTCCTCGCGAAACTCGTGGGGATCCTCGTGCTGGCCCTTTTCGCATGGGCCTATGTGCGCACGCGGCAACGGGCGCTCGAGGTGGTCGGTCTCGTCCTGCTCCTCGCGGTGGTGCTCGGCGTCTTCATCGCTGCCGGGAGCGAACGGTTTGATCCCGTTTTGAAGCGCCGCTTGCTCCTGACGGCGCTCGGTCTCTCCGTCTTGCCGATCGCCTGGCTCGCCTGGAGTTGGCGCTCGCGCTCGTGGGACCTCGTGCAGAAGCTGACCGCGCTGGCTCTCCTCATGGTGACGACCCAGGCGATTTTCGGGGGACTCCGAGTCACGGAGATTTCGAACGCCTTCGCCGTGGTGCACGGGTGTTTCGCCCAGTGTTTCTTTTGTGTTCTCATTCTCATCGTGATGGTCTCGGGCGAACGTTGGCAGACAGGTGGTTTCCGCGGGAGCCCCGCGTTGATGCGGCGGTCCCGTCTTGCCGGAGGGACGCTGGTCGTGATCGTTTTGATGCAGTTGATCTTTGGGGCTTCGATGCGCCATTTCCATCGCCACGCCCTGCCCGATGACGACCTGCTTCTGACTCAGGGGCAATGGATTCCGTCCTTCGAGGATCCGATGATCGCCCTCCTCTTCCTCCACAAGTTCACTGCCTTCGCCCTTTTGCTGTTCGTCCTCGGCATGTTTCTGCGTCTTGCGGGTGGCGCGGTCGCGGCTCCGGCACTCTCGCGCTTGGCGACGCCCCGCCGTCATGTGGGGGCGATTCTCGGCCTGATCGGGATACAAATCACCCTCGGGCTCACCGTGATCGGGACGAACAAGAGCTTTTGGGTGACCAATGTTCACGTTCTCAACGGTCTCCTCATTCTCGCGCTGGCGTTTGTCTTCGCGGTGCGTGCGATCCGCGGGAAATCGACCGAGGTGGCCCTCGCCAAACCGGAGGGGAGCGTTTAAGGTCGACGCCAGTCGAGGCGACTTGATCTTTCATTTTGTGACCATGGCGGAAACCCCACCCAGCGCCTCTTCCGGCGAGACGAGCGGATTGCTGAAACAAATCCGGGTCGATCTCATGGTGTTGACCAAGGCGCGCCTCAGCGTGCTCGTCGTGATGACGGCCTGTTTCGGCTACTTCATCGCGACGAAGGGGGGGGAGACTTTCTCGTGGATCACCCTGCTCCATACCTTCTTCGGAACGGTTCTTGCGGCCTCGGGTGCGGCCGTTTTCAATCAGCTGATGGAAGTGGAGTCCGATGCACGGATGCATCGCACCTCCGATCGTCCGCTTCCGGCGAAGCGCCTTCCCAAACCCGCCGCCTTCATCCTCGGCTGGCTTCTCGCAGGGTTCGGACTCATTCATCTCGGAGTGAAGGTCAATGCGCCTGCGTCGATCATGGCCGGGGCGACCCTGTTGACTTATCTCTTCGTCTACACGCCGATGAAGCGCGTCTCCTCGGCGAACACGCTGGTCGGAGCCGTTTCCGGAGCCCTTCCGCCGCTCATCGGTTGGGCAGCGGGAGACCGCTCGCTGCTCGATCCCGGGAGCTTCTTTCTTTTCGGTCTGCTCTTCTTTTGGCAGCTCCCGCACTTCGCGGCGATCAACTGGATCTACCGCGATGAATACATCCGCGGAGGTTTCAAGATGTGGTCGAACGATGACGAGAGCGGTGCCCGGACCGCCCGGATCGCGATGGCCTACTCCCTTTGCCTCACGCTGCTGGCGGTGGTGTTTCCCCTCGTCTCGCAAGAGATGGAGAAGTGGGGGGCGGTGGGCGGAGGCATCCTCGGGTTGATCATGGTGCTGCTTTCCCATCGCTTCCTGAAAAGCGGGGAGCGGACTGACGCGCGTCGCCTCTTTTTTTACACGCTCCTCTACCTGCCCGCGATGATGGTGGCAAGCTACCTTGCCTGGAAGGCCCTCAACGCGCCTGGAGCGTAACCAAGAAACAATCGAGATGGAAGAATCCGCTGAAGAAATGCGCGCCAAACTGATCGCCTGGTGGGGTTCCATCATCGGCGTCTGCCTCGTCATCGCCTTTGGCTCGATCTTTGTGACGCGGGCCTACCTCGCGCGTCATGGTTACGAGATGGAAAACTGGCGTCCCCCCATGATCGCGCGCCTCGAAACCGACCTCAGCGCGGTGAACCGCGACGGCAAGGAGGTTTCGCTCGGCCAGCTCCGTGGAAAGGTCTATGTCGCCGGTTATCAATACACCGACTGCCCGGCTGGATGTCTCGGGCTCGCCGCGGTGATGAAGGTGCTCGAGACCGAATTCGGCGAGAATCCTCAATTCCGCCTCGTCTCCATTAGCGTGAATCCCGAGGGAGATACGCCCGAAAAAATGGACGCCTGGGTGAAGGACAAGGGAGTCGATTCGCCGGACTGGTGGTTCCTCACCGGCAAACCAGGAGAGATCACCGACTACATGATCTCGGAATTCAAATTTTACGGCACGGAGAAGATCACCGATCCCGCCCTGATTGCGAGCCAGGGTCCTTTCGCGCACGATCAGCGCCTCGCGATCGTCGATGGGGAGGCAAACATCCGGGGGTATTACGACGTGATGAACGTGCAGCGGGGGCAGGTCGAGATCGAGCGTCTCCGTCGCGATCTCAAGATGGTCTTGAACCCCGAGCTGAAGCTTGCCGATATGCCACCCGTAAATCCCCAACCCACCCCATGAGTCCTCTCCTCGCAGCGATCGACTACTCGATCTTTCCGCCGATCAATGCCACGCTCAATGGCCTCAGCACCGTGCTCTTGATCACCGGGTTTCTTCTCATCAAGGCGGGCCGACGCAAAGCCCATCAGGCGGTGATGATCGGGGCCCTCGTCAGTTCCGCCTTGTTCCTCGCCTGTTACCTCACCTACCACTATGGGGCCGGGCACACCGAGTTTCCGAAAGAGTATCCCGTGGCGAGGAAGATCTACTTCGCGATCCTCCTTCCCCACATCCTTCTCGCGGTGGTGAATCTGCCTTTCATCATCCTCCTTGTCGTCGCGGCGGCGCGGGGGAACTTCGCGAAACACAAGCGGCTCGCGAGATTCACCTTCCCTTCGTGGTTGTTTGTTTCGATCACCGGGGTCGTGATCTATTTCATGATCTACCAGTGGTTCCCGCCGAAAGTAGCGAAGGCGGCGGAGGAGCTCGAATCGAACCCGCCGTCCTCGGGTCTCGTCTCGATGTCCGGGTTGAAGGAATCCCGTCGTTCCGCCGCCGTCGGCGAAGCTCTTGCCATGGCGGAGGGGGACTTCCGTCACAAGGCCGGCGATCTCGTTTTCAGGCCCTATTCGCAGAAGGTATCAGCCGACCCCGGGGAGAAAACTCTCGAAGTGATCTTTTCCGTGGAGAACACCGGCTCCGATCCGGCAGGCATTGCCACGCTCGAGAGCGGTTGTGAATGCCTCGAGGTGAGCATCGACGTGAATCCTATCCCGCCCCGCGGCAAGGCGACGATCACCGGCATCTTTGATATCGAGAAGCTGCGCGGCTCGGCCGAGCGGAAGATCACCGTGGTGCCCGAAGGCGCAAGCCGCGCCATCTTTCTCACCACCGAGATCGAGATCGAGCCCATCTACGAGATCTTGGAGTCGATGACGACGTGGGCCCGCGGCAGCAAGCCGGAGACCAAGATCGTGACCTTCCGCGTCGTGCGCGAGAAACCGGTCCATGTCCTCTCGGCGGAAAGCAAACGCCCCGAGGTCACCTGTGAACTTGTCGAGGTGGAGAGAGGTCGCCTCTACCATCTCCGCCTCAGTCCCACTTCGACGGAGAAGTCCCTCCTTGGCATCGTCCGACTTGAGACCGATTGCGAGGTCGAGTCCTACGCCCGGCCGCTTGCCTATTATTCGATCCAGTGATCCTGTCCCGGCAGCCGCGATGAAGATTTGGAAACAGTCATGTCTCCTCGTCGCGGCGGCCTTGATCGCCGGCACGGTCTCGGCATTTGTCCATCCTCTCCGTCCACCCTGGCGTGAGGTGGAGGATCCCGCCGAATCCCGCTGGCGCATTGACCTCTCCCGGGCGCAGGCGCTCATGGGCGAAGGGCCGGTCGTCTGGATCGATGCCCGCCCACGCAGTGCTCACGAAGCGGGGGCGATTCCCGGTTCCCTCCTGCTCAACCCCGAGGAGTGGGGCGAGCTCATGTTCGAACACCAGATCGCCCTTCAAGAGGCCTTCGAGCGGCCCGTGATCGTCTACTGTGACGGCGAGGATTGTTCCCGCAGCGCCGAGATCGCGGGACGGCTCCGTGAGCTGCTCGGTCTCGATCCGGTCTACGTCCTCGAAGGGGACTGGCGGGAGCTCGGCATGGGCGGGCCGGTTCCTTGAAGTCGGTTCAAGTGGTGAAAATCCGCTTCCAGAATTCCCCGAGGCAGTTCTCCTCGAACCATTCCAGCGACCAGCCGTGCGGGGAAAGAATCGTATCGGCCATCTCCGTTGGAACCAGATAGGCGTGCGCCGCGACCTGACCGCCTCCGTCGATCACCGGGAGCACTTCCTCGCGAAGGTAAAAGTCGTCCTCGTAAGCGTCGAGCCGGCGTAGTGCCTCCTCGGGCACCTCAAAAAAGACCCGGCCCGGGACGGGCGCTTGCGCTGCTGGGGAGGCAAAGATCCCAGGATAGACGGCATCCCGCACGCAGCGGATTTCAAAGCCCGAGAGGGAGGCGCTTTGCGAAACGAGGTCCTTGGTCCTCGTGACCTCCTCCCAGATTTTGGGAACCAAAAGGGTCCCGTAAACAAAGACATTCATCGGCACGGATTCGGAAAGCCACCATCGGCGTTCTTGCTTTTCAAAGCCGTATCGCCCAATCTTCACGCGTGCAAGTTCTCTCCCGGATCCAAGGTATTCTTTTGGCGATGATTCTCCTGGCCGCGCTGGGGGGATGCCGCACCACGGCAGGAAAAAAGGGCGGGGATGCAACCGAGGACGGCACCGCCGCCACCGTCCAGAATTCTCCACCTGCTCCGCCGCTGACCCTACCCGTCGGCCTCGTTCATCACGTTGACGAGCCGGCCCGGTTTGTCCTCATCCGTTCGAGCAAGGGACTGAAAATCGAGCCGGAAACCATTCTCACGATTCATGGGGATCAGGGCGAGACGGTGGCGCGGGTGAAAGTGAGTCCGGCAAGAAAGGAATCGTTTTTGACGGCCGACTTTCTCGATGGATTGCCCCGCAAGGGGCAGCAGGTAACGATGGAGTATCAGAAGGCGCCACTTGCGGGGTCGGCCACGCCTGCCATCCCGGACCCCTCGGATCCGAATGCGGTGCAGGTGCTCGAATGACCGCGCCCCCTCGATCATCCCGCTCCGCTCCCGAGCCGCTCCCCTCGGTAGGAGCCGGAGAGAATCCGGTCGATCCAGCCTTCGTTTTCGAAATACCAAGCCACCGTTTTGCGGAAGCCGGACTCCGGATCTTCCAAGGGATGCCAGTCGAGTTCCTGCTCGATCTTGGAGCTGTCGATCGCGTAACGGCGGTCATGGCCGGGTCGATCCGTGACGTGGCGAATCAAGTCTGAGGCCTCGCGCCGTTCGGTCGCCGGAAGGCGCTCGTTGACGAGAGCGATGAGGGTTTTCACCACCGAGAGGTTGGTCAACTCGTTACGGCCCCCGATGTTGTAGACTTCTCCCGGGCGACCTTCGCTCAGGACCCGGGCGAGGGCACGGCAGTGATCCTCGACGTAAAGCCAGTCGCGGACCTGCAGCCCGTCTCCATAAACCGGGAGCGCTTCGCCTCGCCGGATTTTCGAGATCATCAGCGGGATGAGCTTCTCGGGGAACTGACGGGGACCGTAGTTGTTCGAGCAGTTCGTCGTGACCACCGGCAGACCGTAGGTATGAAAGTAGGCGCGAACCAAGTGATCGCTCGCGGCCTTCGAAGCGGAATAGGGGCTGTTGGGAGCGTAGGCCGTGGTTTCCGAGAAGGCGGGGTCGGCCGGCGAAAGAGAACCATAGACCTCGTCAGTCGAGACGTGGAGAAAGCGGAAGTCTTTTCCCTCCTCCGAGCGGCGGCGGTGATGGGTGCGGGCCGCTTCGAGGAGCCGGTAGGTCCCGACCACGTTGGTCATCACAAAGGCTTCCGGGGCGTCGATCGAGCGATCGACATGGGATTCGGCGGCGAGATGGATCACCGCTTCGAAGTCGTGTTCGACAAAAAGCCGGGTGACGAGTCCTTCGTCACCAATATCGCCCTGGATCGGGACGTGGCGAGGATCATCGACGAGATCGGCGAGATTCTCCGGATTCGCCGCGTAGGTCATCTTGTCGAGATTGACGAGATGCGACACTCCCATGCCCTCCGGGCCGAGAAGATGGCGAACCAGATTGGAACCAATGAAGCCGTAGCCGCCGGTAAGTAGGATGCGCATGGGGATTGCGGGATGGTCGCCTCTTCGGGCAGAAAACGCCTCAAGATAAAGGGGATGGCCTCATCGACAAGCACTCATCCAAGGAAGGTGGGGGCATGATCTTGACCTGCTGATATAAGATTTCCTAACCTTTTCGCGATCTCCAGAGGGCTTGCGTTTGTTCATTTTGATTTGAACGAACGGTGAACTGTGGTAGGAATTCAGTCCCATTCCGGGAATAGGCCTCATGGCTTCTGGGAGTGAATCAATCAACCTTGCCAACGGTGTGACCCCCGGATGGGATCGCGACCAAGGGCGGTAGCATGGCGCGTCTGCAAGAGTCCCTTTCCGCGGGCATCGAAGGGTCGGATACGGCAGGGGATCTCCATGCCATGTCCGTCGATTTTTTCGTGTCGTTCGTGCAAGTCTTCGGGCTCCCGAAGTCGATCGGACAGATCTACGGTCTTCTCTTTGTCTCAGCCGATCCGCTGCCCATGGACGATATCGTCAGCCAACTCGGGATCAGCAAGGGGAGCGCGAGCCAAGGCCTGGCCCTGCTCAAGAGCCTCGGTGCGGTGACTTCGCAGGCCATCCCCGCGGACCGTCGCGAACATTTCGAGGCCGACCTCAATGTCTCGCGCATCGTCACCCACTTTTTCGAGAACCGCCTCCAGCCTCGTCTCGAGCACGGTGACCGACGCCTCGAGGAAATGCTCGAGCTCGCCCGGGCCGCCAAACGAGACAAGAAGGGCGGCGGTGCCGCCGCAGTTCTCACCCGTATTCAGGCCCTCCAAAAATGGCAAAAGCGCGGCCGCAATCTTCTTCCCATGGTCGTGCGCTGGCTCAAACGCTGAACCTGAAAAATCCTCATGAACGGTCCCGCCACCGATAAAAAATACTACGTCGCCGGCCATCGAGGTATGGTCGGCAGTGCCCTCTGTCGCGCCCTCGCCACGGCCGGTTGTGAAAACCAGCTCACCGCGACGAGCGCCGAACTCGACCTGCGCGACCAGCGCGCCACCGGTGAGTTTGTGGCGAAACACCGTCCCGATGTCATCCTCATCGCCGCCGCGAAAGTCGGAGGAATCCACGCCAACAACACCTACCCGGCCGACTTCCTCTACGACAATCTCATGATCGCCTCGAATCTGATTCAGGCGGCCTATGAGACCGGGGTGGAGCGGGTCCTCTTTCTCGGCAGCTCCTGCATCTATCCGAAGTTCGCTCCCCAGCCGATCCAGGAGGATTCGCTCCTCACGAGCGCGCTCGAGCCCACCAACGAAGCGTATGCGATCGCCAAGATCGCGGGGCTGAAACTTTGTGAGTTCTACCGCCGCCAGCACGGCCGGCTCTTTCATTCGGCGATGCCCTGCAATCTCTACGGTCTCGGGGACAATTACCATCCGGAGAACTCGCACGTCATTCCCGCGCTGATCCGCCGCTTTCACGAAG
>DGXY01000036.1:0-2361 GCA_002396885.1 Akkermansiaceae bacterium UBA5020 | reverse complement strand
CGCTGATCCGCCGCTTTCACGAAGCAAAACTTGCCGGAGCCCCTTCCGTGACCATGTGGGGCACGGGAACGCCGCGCCGCGAGTTTCTCTTCGCCGACGACCTCGCCGAGGCCTGTCTCCACCTCCTCACCCTCGCCGAACCACCTTCCCTCGTGAATGTCGGGGCAGGGGATGACGTCACCATTCGTGAACTCGCCGAACTTGTCGCCCGCACCGTTGGCTACGAAGGAGAAATTCTCAACGACACCAGCAAACCTGACGGCACCCCGCGGAAGTTGATGGACTCCTCCCTGATCGCCTCGCTGGGCTGGAAGGCGACCACCCCTATCGAGGACGGACTGCGCGTCGCCTATCAAGATTTCCTGACAAAAGCCTAAGCACACCTTTCCAAAACCATGAAAAAAGCACTGATCACCGGCATTACCGGACAAGACGGCTCCTACCTCGCCGAACAGCTCCTCGAGAAGGGCTATGAGGTTCACGGCATGATCCGCCGCAGCAGCTCCTTCAACACGGACCGGATCGACCACCTCTACAACGACGAGAAACTCCGCGAAGAGAAGCGTTTCCACCTCCACCACGGGGATCTCACAGACTCGTCGAATCTCAACCGCCTCCTCGAGCGCATCGGTCCGGAAGAGGTCTACAACCTCGGTGCCCAGAGCCACGTGAAGGTGTCTTTCGACGTGCCCGAATACACCGCCGAGGTCGATGCCATTGGCACCCTGCGTTTCCTCGACGCGATCAAGGAAGTCGGCCTCGAGAAGCAGGCGCGCTTCTACCAGGCCTCCACCTCGGAACTCTACGGCCTTGTCCAGGAAGTGCCCCAGTCGGAGACGACGCCCTTCTATCCCCGTTCCCCCTATGGTGTCGCGAAACTCTACGGTTTCTGGATCGTGGTGAACTACCGCGAGTCCTACGGGCTCCATGCCTCCAATGGCATTCTCTTCAACCACGAGTCACCCCGACGCGGCGAAACCTTTGTGACCCGCAAGATCACTCGTGCCGCCGGTCGCATCGCGGAAGGACAGCAGAAGCACCTGACCCTCGGGAACCTCGGCGCCCTCCGTGACTGGGGTTATGCTCCGGAATACACCGAGATGATGTGGCGCATCCTGCAGCAGGACACACCTGACGATTACGTCTGCGCCACCGGCGAGATGCGCACGGTGCGCGAGTTCTGCGAGCATGCCTTCGACGCCGTCGGTCTGCCGGTCCGATTCGAGGGTGAGGGCGTCGATGAGAAGGGGATCTGTGTCAAGACCGGGCGAGTCCTCATCGAAGTGTCGCCCGATTACTTCCGCCCGGCGGAGGTCGAGCAACTCCTCGGAAATCCAGCCAAGGCCGAGCGTGTCCTTGGCTGGAAACCCAAGGTGACCTTCAAGGAACTCGTCCAGATCATGGCCAAGGCCGACTGGGAGCTCGCGAAGGCGGGTAAGTGACGTGGGTGTGATGTGGCAACCATTTGAGAATTCAGAAGCCGGGGGCCGCATCCGTTAGATGAAACAAAAACGAAATAGAAAGGATCCGGCGAAAGCATCGCGAAACTCATCGCCTCCGAAAAGAGCACAGCGAGTGATGCCGTCTAGCCTCTGGCTTCAGGGTGGCAAAGCCATCTGGCGAAGTCTCGCCTTCCGACAACGGGGATTGATCTTGTTGGGCATCATGGTGCCAGCTCTTGATCAAATCTCGCGACTTGGTTCGCTCGGTATCACGATGAAGGCAATTAGCCGAGGGGTAAGACAGCCTCTCGACCTCGACTCAAGACTCTGGCTGGGGCTCATCATTTTGGGGGCCAGCGGGTTGTCTGCGCTAATTGCAATGTTTTCCAACAGGGTGAAAAAAAACCTGAAAACATTAGTCACCCGAATCGCACGTAAAATCCATGGCCGAATGATGGCAGCAACTTCAATTCTGCCCCTTGAAAAACGTGAAGCCGAGATCGCGAACCTTGTAAACGAGGAAAAGAGTTTCATGAACTCAGCCACCTCAGGCGTAATTGATCTGATTGACTTTGTTGCTGCGGTATTGCTCGTCATTGTATTGGTGGCTGTTCTAACTTGGTTCAATTGGATCGTTGGATTGATTATACTTAGCGCTGGCCTGATCGCTCTCCTCGTTCTGAGATTCAAAGTCAAGTTGTCACCCAAAAAAGAAATTGGGGGAATGGTCGAAGCGAGAAGGAAACTGACTCATCAGTTAAAGGGAATTGCAGAAGGCAGAAGCAATCTTTCTGAGAGAATCGAAGACTATGCGGATAACGAGTTCGACAAGCTCACCATGGCTGAGCAGGAGGCGAAAACGAGCCTTCAGAAAAAGATTTCTTCGGCGATGGGATTCTTTTCGGCCATTCTGATGGCG
>DGXY01000089.1:9461-9614 GCA_002396885.1 Akkermansiaceae bacterium UBA5020 | reverse complement strand
TCTGCATGTGGATGGCCGGGGGAGGAATCAAGGGCGGGGTCAGCTATGGCGAAAGTGATGATTTCAGCTACAACATCGCCGAGAATCCGGCCCACCTGAACGACATCAACGCGACCATCCTGCATCAATGCGGGATCGACCACGAGCGTCTCA
>DGXY01000089.1:7231-9290 GCA_002396885.1 Akkermansiaceae bacterium UBA5020 | reverse complement strand
TGCGGGATCGACCACGAGCGTCTCAGCTACAAGTTCCAGGGGCTCGACGCTCGCCTCACCGGTGTCGAGCACCAGCGCCCCATTCGCGAGATCATCGCTTGAGGGAATCCGTCCGCGTGACGCGCCTTTCCCTTGCCAAGGTTGCCCGCCTCCGCCACCATTCACGGTATGAGTATCGTGGGCAGTCCTGAGCTTTTGGCCATTTTCGGCTGTTGTGTGGGGCTGCTGTTTCCGGCGCTCTTTCTCTTCTTCCTGATCATGGCCCTGACGAGGAAATCGAAGGGTTGGATCATCGCGGCGGTGGTCTCGGGGATCATCACGCTCCTGACCTTCACCGGGGGCATCGTTTTCGCGGTGACGACGGCGGTGAAGGAAGCGAAAAAGCAGGCCGAGCCTCGCAGTTTCACGACCTCGGATGGTTTGGCGACCGTGACCGGGGCGCCGCAATGGCGGGAACTCGCGATCGGCTCGGCGGATGCCTCGCTCGGGATCGGCAACCAGGTGCTCGAGCAATACCTCGTCGTGATCACCGAGCCTAAGGCGGACTTCCCTGAGGGCTACACGCTCGCGGAATTCGCGGAAATCGCCTCGGAGCAGGCGCTCGCGACCTTGGCCGACACGGAGGTGACGGATTTCGCGGAAGTGTCGGTCGGCGGCATGAAAGGCCTGCGACGCGAGGCGAAGGGCTCGGCGGATGGGCTCGGCATTTTTTATCTCAACACCTATCTCGAGAGTCCCACCCATTTTCATCAAGTGATGACCTGGACCCTCGTGAAAAACGAGGAAGGATCTCGGGCTCTTCTCGAGGCGGCGTCGGATTCCTTCCGTGAGGTTGCGTCGCAACTCCCCGAGAGACGGTAGTTTCCCCATGCCACCGCCTCGCTCGGGTCGGAAAAACACTTCCCCCCGGCCCACTTTTCGCTTTTCTCTACCAGGCGCTCGTTTTAAGTGGGGGACGGCACGAGAGTTGCGCAGATGGGCGGGTAGGCACATCCGCGGAGGATTCAGGCCTGGCGGACCAGCAGCATGAGAGACGATTTGGAAGAACGCATCGGATTTGACGGAGCGCAACCGTCTCCCGGTCCCCACGGCAACTCCCGCTCGCGGGAATACATCAACCTGAAGTTCGCCGCGCGTGGACTGCCCATCGTGGGAGATCCGGAGGATTTTCCCTTCCTCGAGATGGGGCGGGGCCTGATTTTGAATTTCCAGGAGCGCCTTCGCCTCCTCAAGAGCCACCGATGCCCAGTCGACCGACACATCACCGAGTGGCTCGACCGCTATCTCGCCGATACCGGAGTCTTTGCCGAAGGCGAGGCGAAGCTGCCCGATCCGCTCATTCTCGAGCGCCACGGTCTCGCTCGGCTCCTCTCTCTGCCGCACGGCGGGGACCGTTTTGAGTCTTCGATCGTCTCCAGCTTCCGAACCTGGAACGGGATCTGCCACAATCCGGCGAAAGACCGGCGCACGACCAAGGGCGTCTTCCACGTCACTGAGGGCGGTTTACCGATCGCGGCGGACAAGCTCGCGGTGCCGAAGGTCACCTTCGCCCGGCTCCTCAAGGCGGCCCTGAATCCGCCGGACGAGCTCCTGACCCTGCCCTACACCAGTGCCGAGCCCAAGCCGGTGAAGGCGTTCGCCTCGCTCCTCCTCCGCCCCCTCGTCTGTCCGGAAGTGCCGGGATTCACGAAGGAAAAGACGATGGAGACGCGCTTTTTCGCTCCGGGCAATCTCGTGAGCAATCTCGACTTCGTCGAGTCGATCTTCGGGAACGCGGGAGATCCCTTCCTGCCGGAAAACGACGCCCGTCTCGATGTGGAGCACTGGACCGGCCACACCGGTTGCGTCATCCTCGCCCCGCACCTCGTCACCCTGAAGAAAAAGGATCTCGGCCTGCCCCATGTCTCCGAGGCGACCGATCGTCAGAAGCACGACGGGATGTGCTGGAGCGACGAGAACGAACTCTACAACAACGGCTCCGCCTTCAAGGTGACGGCACGCGACTCGGACGGCGTCGTCGTGACCCTGATCGCTGACAACTACTTCGGCTACTGCAAGA
>DGXY01000089.1:6599-7061 GCA_002396885.1 Akkermansiaceae bacterium UBA5020 | reverse complement strand
CGGCTACTGCAAGAAGGAGGTGAAAACCCAGATCAGCTATGCGGCGAACCTCTACGGCCTCGTCGAGGAAGAGCATGCGGGCGGGGCCCTCGTTTTCCCGAGTTTCGACCACGGCGAGGATTTCCTCCTCGACCCCTACCGCCGCGATGCGGACCACACCTTCGGCGAACTGGCGGCCTTGCTCGGCGAGCGGGTCGAAGTCCAAGACGAGGGGTATGCGGTGGACAAAGCCTACCCGGACATCCACTACGTGCCGGAGGACGCCTACTTCGATCTCACGACCCAGTCGGTCTCGTGGACCCGCGACGGGGCCGAACAGGAGATCCCGCTCCGCCCCGATTTCACCTACGTGCTGCCTTCGGGCTACAAGATCGAGATGCGCAAGCCCTCGGCGGGACAGCGCTGGCGGCTCGTCGGCACCAACGCCGAAGGAACTTTCTGCCACAAGCCCTGCACCGTCTC
>DGXY01000089.1:5752-6430 GCA_002396885.1 Akkermansiaceae bacterium UBA5020 | reverse complement strand
TCTGCCACAAGCCCTGCACCGTCTCGGGTGGCGGCAAATCGGAGATCTCGAAATCCCTCGCCGATGCGATGGAGACGGGGCCGGTGATCATGCCGCGCTTCGAAGCGGACATGCAGATGGTCGAGCAGCTCCTCGCCCGCGATTACGGCGACCGGGCGAAGAATCCGCGCGTGCCGGGCGCGAAGAGCCGCCCCATTCTCGATCCCGAGCGTTCCCTCGGCTCGGTCATGCGCTTGTTCTCGCCGAGCGACGAATTCACCGACGAATACAACGCCTTCATCACCTCGATCCCGCGGTCGGTGAAGGATTTCATCCTCACCCTGAAGCGCTACTGGAAGCCCGATTGGGGCACCGAATGGCGCAGCCGCTTCCGCGTCGACCGGGTCAACGGCGAACACGGATCGCTCCTGAAATACCGGCTTGCGTCGGTCATGACGAGTTACCTGCGCGTCGGTTTCGAGCAGGACGGCGCCTGGCGCATGTTCAGTCTGCGCAAGGATTTCGCGCCCGCGACGAAGCTGCAGCGCGAGGACGACATCACCGCCTCGATCACCGTCCCGGCCTTCCGGCTCGATCGTTCGCTGATGCACCCCGAGGTCGATTTTCCGAGCTACAAGTTCGCCGAGAACTGTGAGTTCCGCCTCTTCCAGCGGCCCGACGACGCGATCCACCGCGGCT
>DGXY01000089.1:5140-5582 GCA_002396885.1 Akkermansiaceae bacterium UBA5020 | reverse complement strand
GACGCGATCCACCGCGGCTACGACAAGCAGACCGAGTTCGATTTCTCGCGCGGCGGCAATTTCTTCTCGAACTACGAGCCAAAGACCCGCGAGGAGGTGTCCGCCATCGTCGACGACGCAATCCGTTTCGACTATTTCACCCCGCCGCTGAAGAAGACCCTCCTCGACTTCGTCGCGGCCGAGGGCAGTCCGGCCTACGCGGTCAGCTCGGCCCACCCGCGCATGGTCGACGGGTCGCCCACCGAAAATCCGCGCTACCTCCAGAATCGGCCCGATCTCGAGAATCCTCGCGGCGAATACCTCGGCGAGATCGGGGCGCGGCTTTACCGACGCATTCCCTCGGGCCAACCCGTCCTCAGTCCGGTCCATGCCGTCCTGCCGGGGCGCCGCAACAATCCCGCGGATCCTGCGGCGAAGATCGGAGCTCTCGCGCCCTTCGGCC
>DGXY01000089.1:2959-4941 GCA_002396885.1 Akkermansiaceae bacterium UBA5020 | reverse complement strand
CCAGGAGCTCCCCGAGCTCTTCATGGACTTCATCGCCAGTCTCACGGGCAAGTCGCCCTCGACGACGGGCGCGGGTTCGGAAGGTGCCCTGACGAAGGGGCCCTTCAATGCCCTCCTCCCGGTGGTGGATCTCAACGCCGCCCTCCTCAGCTACATTCTTAGCGGCTACGAGGGGTTCAGCACTGCGGCCGGCTATGTCGGACCCAAATACAAGGTCGCCCACGACGTGAGCCTCGTCGTGCCCGAGGTCTGGAGCCGGATGTTCCTCCACGAGCGCAAGCCCGCCTTCCTCATCGCGGAGGGCTATCTCGATCGGCTCGATGACTTCGAGGAAAACGGGGAGTTCGTCCCCGCGAGCCGTCTCGGCTACCGCATCACCCAGAAATTCGTCGAGACCTTCTTCGGTCGGGTCTTCGCCGAACCGCGCAGTGTCTTCACCGAGGAAATGCTGAAGCCCGAACTCCAGGGACGCGAAGATTACCTTGAGGCGATCCGCAACATCGCCGGGACCCAGAAGAGCGTCGCTCTTGCCTATTTTGTCGATGGCGGGATCGATGCGGCGATCCCCCCGCTGAAGGCCCTTCTTCACCTCATGGCCTATGGGGAGTTCGAGGGAAAAACGATCCACGATCCGGAGATTCGCGGGATGTTCCGTCGCGAGAATGTCCTCGCGTGCCCCTGGTATCGCGATCGTCTCGTTGCCAAGACTCAGCTTCGTGTCCGCACGATCCGCACCCACGTCGTCGCGCTCGAGGAGTTTCTCGAGCGCAAGCACTACGAAAAGGAGGCGGAGCGCCTGCGTTTGGCGGAGCGGCTCGCGCAGACCAAGGTGGCTCTCGACACCCTCGAGGGCTCCCCGGAAGCCTACATCGAGAGCATCGTCGGAACGATCGGGCTCGATCCTTCGCTCTACTCGTGAGCTGAAGAGACCTTCTTCTGCCGTTGTTCCCGGTAGTATCGGACGAGGCCGGCGGTGACCCCGTCGGCATATTCTTGGTAGAGGTTCTTCCGGTAAACCCCGTTGATTTCGCGGAGGCCGGGGTAGGGGCCCTCCTGGACGCGGGCGTGGGTTTCCTGATGGTTCATGCAGAAAGGCTCGAAAAAGAGGACCGGGCAGAAGAAAACGCGGTTGGCGAGGAGGTTGCGAGCCCAGACGAGATCGTTGTCATTCACCGACATGCCGCTCGTGCCGTCGTAGCCGAAGGCCGGAAGCCGGGTCTCGTGCTGCAGGGTCTTCGAGACGGTATCGGAGAGGCGGAGTTCCTCGTGATAGAGGCGCTGGAGGATGCGGAGGACCATTTCAAAGCGGGTGTCGTCCTCCTCCATTTCACTCTCCGAGTAGCAGCCGTTGAGGATGAGGTGGAGGTGATTCGGCGACCGGAAGACGGGGCGCCCCCCCGGCCACGGCGAGGCGTCGAAGTGGAGACAGAGCGCCAGATCGGGGCGGATCGTGTTGTTGATGAGTTCACCCCGGGCGCGGATCTCGGCGGAAATGGCGAACATCGCCTTGGCGGTGCTGGCGATGAGGCCGGCCGAGGGAACCTGCCCGCGTTTGATCAGGTAGGCCTTGGCCTCTTCCTGAAGGGTTTCGACCCGCTCCTTGGTGACCGGATGGTTGGTTTCCCGGGTCAGAAACACCTCCGCTCCGAGAAGGGTCAGGTCTCGACGGAGGATTTTGGCGACCATCAGGGTCATTTCCCCTTCGCGGACCTCAAGGGAGTCGGGTCCTCCCAGCTTGAAATGGCGGTCATCCCAGGTCACCCACTTGCCTCCGATGTGCCCGGGATCAATCGCGATGCGCAGGCCTTCGAGGGGGCGCGTCGAGTTCGGAGGCAGGTCCGGCACCTTGACCGGGCCGCGCCAGTAGAGGGGGCCCTCGGCAGGGAGGGGGGATTCGGTGCGGAAACGCAGGTCATACCATCCGGCTTCGGGATGATTCGACTGCTTGAGAAGAAGAGCCCGGTCGGCTTCGACGCGGATGA
>DGXY01000089.1:1498-2790 GCA_002396885.1 Akkermansiaceae bacterium UBA5020 | reverse complement strand
GCCCGGTCGGCTTCGACGCGGATGACCCCTTCGGCTTCCGCGGGTTTACGGGCATAACAATGATGGAGCAAATAGACGAATTCCTCGCGGGTCATTTTGCCCTGATACGGGTCGAGGAGCGACCAGTCCGGCACCGATCCGAGACGGGCGAGGTTCGGCGAGGGAGGGGAGACGGGGGACTCGGAGGCAGGCAGCGGGGCCGCCGAGTCGAAGAAAACGGCCAGGAGAATCCCTGGCAGGCGGGAGCGGCGGAACCTTGAAAAAGACTTTCGGAGAGGCTTCAAACCGGTGAAAGTTTTCAGTTTCCTGAGTCGGAAACCGGACGATCTAAGTGAAGCATGCTCAGAATTCTATTTCTAGGAGATATTGTCGGGGAACCCGGGCGGAAAGCCGTCATTTCCCGCCTCGCGTCGATCCGGGAGGCGGAAGAGATCGATTTCGTGATCGCCAACGGTGAAAACGCCGCCGCCGGGAGGGGGATCACGCCCAAGATCGCGATCGACCTGCTTCGGGCCGGAGTCGCAGTGATCACGACCGGCGATCATGTCTGGGATCAGAGTGAAATCATCGATTTTATGGAAATGGAGCCGCGAGTGCTTCGTCCTTTGAATTACCCACCCGGTGTCCCCGGGGGTGGCTCAATGGTGCTGGATACGGCCAAGGGCAAGGTCGCGGTGATCAACGCGCAGGGTCGCAGCTTCATGCAGCCGCCGCTCGAAAACCCCTTTCTGGCGGTGCGGGACGAGGTGGCGAGGCTCAAGACGCTCGAGGAGGTCGCGGTGATTTTCGTGGACTTCCACGCCGAGACCACGAGCGAGAAGATCTCCCTCGGTTGGGCGCTCGACGGCACCGTCTCGGCTGTGGTGGGCACCCATACGCACGTGCAGACGGCAGATGAACGCATCCTGCCGGGAGGGACGGCTTTCCTCTGCGACGCCGGCATGTGCGGTCCGCTCGATTCGGTGCTCGGGCGCGAGACGGGTCCGGTCGTCGAACGCTTTTTGACCTCGACGCCGCAGCGGTTCCCCGTGGCGAAGGGTCCGGTCGGGCTCCGCGGAGTCATCATCGACGTGGAAGAATCAACCGGGAAAGCCCTCTCCATCCGGCGTTTTTCCGAGGATGTGGGGGAGTAAGGAGAGGTCGTTTGAGAATTTTTAATGAATCGGGAAGTTTTTTTTGACAGGTTTCGAGGCGCGTCTACCTTTCGCGCCTGAATCTGCCGGACTGGCTTTGGCCCCGATGCTCCTCCCGAAAGGGTTAGGTTGCTAGGGGTTCTTTGCCTTTGGCGGTCT
>DGXY01000089.1:999-1208 GCA_002396885.1 Akkermansiaceae bacterium UBA5020 | reverse complement strand
CACATCCTTGGTAAGGATGAGGTCATGGGTTCAATTCCCATCAAGAGCTTCACTTGAGTGACGAGAAACAGAAATAAAGCGATTCCGCCGCGTTCGCGCCCCGGATTCCCCTCGAGGGAAATGCAATTTACGATTACCACCAAAAAAAAACCTAACGACAATGGCTAAAGCAGCATTCGAACGCACCAAGCCTCACGTGAACGTGGGCA
>DGXY01000089.1:566-786 GCA_002396885.1 Akkermansiaceae bacterium UBA5020 | reverse complement strand
CACGTTGACCACGGCAAAACGACCCTTACCGCGGCGATCACCGCGACCCTCGCGGAAAAGGGACTCGCCGAAAAGCGCGCCTACGATGAGATCGACGGAGCGCCCGAAGAGCGTGAGCGCGGGATCACGATTTCGACCGCCCACGTGGAATACGAAACGGTCAATCGCCACTACGCCCACGTTGATTGTCCGGGTCACGCCGACTACGTGAAGAACATGA
>DGXY01000089.1:0-239 GCA_002396885.1 Akkermansiaceae bacterium UBA5020 | reverse complement strand
ACATGGTTGATGATGAAGAGCTTCTCGACCTCGTTGAGATGGAGATTCGCGAACTTCTCAGCAAGTATGACTTCCCGGGTGATGACATCCCGATCGTCCGCGGATCCGGCCTCAAGGCCCTTGAGGGTGATGCGACCCACCGTGAGAACATCATGAAGCTCATGCAAGCGGTCGATGACTACATCCCGCTTCCCGAGCGTCCGATCGACGGTGACTTCCTCATGCCTGTGGAAGACGTG
>DGXY01000142.1:40633-59530 GCA_002396885.1 Akkermansiaceae bacterium UBA5020 | reverse complement strand
TCTCGCCCGATGTGCCCAGCGCTCTGGCGCAAAATGACGCTGGATCGCCTCGGGGGGGGTGATCTCGCCCGATGTGTCCAGCGCTCGCGCGCAGAATGACGCGGTGAGACCACAAAACGAGGGACTACCAATCACTCTTGCGTCGTGGGCCCTCGGCGGTGAATCCTCGTGGTCAAACGGATCGAAGCGGGCGAAACCCGATTCCTGCACTCATCGCTTCACCACCCGCACATAGGGATTCGCCCACGTGGCGGGACCGTCGGGGATAAGGCCGAGAGGGCCGTCTGCCGGGATGTCGGACTGGGAGCCCGCTTCCTTTCCGTCGATCAGCAGGGTCAGGGTGCCGCCAACGAGGGTGCCTTCGATCCGGTGATAGTTGCCTGGCTTTCCGAAAAGCGGACCGGTCGTTTCGAGCGGGATGGCTTTGCCCCTCACCGAGAGGGCTGGGCTTCCGGAGTCTTCCGCCAGCTTCAAATCGACGATGAATCCGATATCGCCGGAAAATGACTCCCGGGTGAGAAGCGGGGCAGCTCCGGTTTCATTGACGAGCTCCCAGTCGCGCGATTTCCAGCCTTTCGCTTCCTCCCATCCGCTGAAATCGACGCCGGTGTAGAGGCAGCGATAGCCGCGGTCGGCGATGGCGATGTGGGCCGGTTCGATCGGCGAGTCAGGCAGTTCCCGGATCCTGACATTCCGCCAATGGACGAGGCCTCCCTCGCTTTCGAGACAGAGATAGCCCTTGCGGGGAAGGCAGTCGCGGCCGCGGGTCACGACCTTGCCGTTCACGGCGAGGGAGATTTCCCCGTCGCGGCACTCGATGCGGTAGTGGTTCCACTCCGGACTCGGCTTGGAGCGTTCTTCCGTGGGGAAGGCGCGTGAACCTCCTCGTCCGTTTTCCGGAGTCATCGACGCTCCGTGGATGGGGAAAATGTCGCCGTGCGTCGAGTAGCTCTTGGTGTTCCCGTAGGCATCCTCAAGCACCTGCACCTCGACGCCGCGGTGGAAGGGTTGCCCGCGAGCGGTGATGTCGTCGGCCCAGACGAAAATGCCGGCGTTTCCTTTCGGTACGAGGTGACGCCACTCGGCTTCGAGGATGAAATTCTGATACATCCGCTCGGTCCGGATTTCTCCGATGGGTTTGCCGGAGCAGACGAGGTAACCTTCCTCGTTGAATGACCAGGTCGAGGGGGCGGTGTTCACGACCACCCAACCGGTGAGGTCTTTCCCGTTGAAAAGCGGTTCAAACCCGTCTGGATCGGCGGCGGAGAGCGAGGAAAGAGAGAAGATACAGGCGAGCAGAATCCGGAAGCTGGTCATGGGTGCATTTCATCCCAAAGCCATCAGGATGGCAAGAACGTGATCGGGGAGCCAAGAGGATGGTGGGATTAGCGACGAATCCCGCTTGCGCTGGAGGGGCATGCTCCTGCATGCCCGCAGGCCGCCAACAGTTCACCTCACGCCCTCGACCTCGAGATCGATCGCGTAGAAACCTGTCCGAGCAGTGACGTAGAGCGTCTTTCCCGCGAGGAGGCAATTGGCCGGGCCCTCGGGCGGGGTGAGGCGCAGCACTTCCTTGCCGGCGGGCGAGAAAGCGATGATGTCGCCCTTCCACGTCACGTAAACATTGCCGGGCTTATCGACGGTCATGCCGTCGCTGCCGACGGGGGCGAACCCGCGTTTGTTCGCGATCTTGCCGGGGCCTTCGATGTCGTAGGCGTAGATCGTTTCCGCTCCGGGATCGGCGATGTAGAGGATGCGCCCATCGGCTGAGGTGATGACGCCATTCGGCTTCACCAGATCGGCGGCGACCTGGGTCACCTTGCCGCCCTTGTCGACGTAGTAGACGGCCTCGACGTCGATCTCGCGTTCGTCGCCCTTGCCGTAACGGGGATCGGAGAAATAGAAACCCCCATGACCATCGGGGACGACGTCATTGGGACTGTTGAACTTCTTCCCCTCGAAGGTCTCGGCGAGCACCGTGATCTTTCCTTCGAAATCGGTGCGGGTGAGACGGCGGGCGCCTCCTTCACAGGCGATGAGGGCCCCTGCTGGAGTAAAAAAGAGCCCGTTCGCCTTGCCGCTCGGTTCGCGGTAGGCCGTTGTCGCCCCGCTGGCGGGGTCGTGGACCATGATACGTTCGTTCGGAATGTCGGAGAAGTAGATCTTACCATCGGGCGCGAGGGCGGGACCCTCGGTGAATTTGAAATCACCGGCGAGCTTGCGGAAGGTCGCTCCCTCTTTCACGAGCGGGCCTTCGTGGGAGTAAGGCTTCGGATCGGGCGTGCGGTAGCCGGTCTTTTCGCCGAGATCCTGGATCCTGACATTCCGATAAAGCACTTTGAGTGTTTCCTCGCGGTTGCCGATGCCATGGACCTGCAGGGCGATGAAGCCGGTCGCGGTCATGTCGTCCTTGAGGTCGGCGGCGGGCACGCCGTTGACGAAGGTGCGGATGCGGTCGCCGATCGCCTCGATCCGGTAATGGTTCCAATCGTTCTGTTTGAAGGCATATCGCGCCGCTGGATTGTCGGAAAGGTCGTCGAGCCAGCCGCGGCGGCCTTCGTCGTAGATGCCACCGCTCCAGCCCCTATCGGCGGGATCGATCTCGACCTGGTAGCCGTGGACCTGTCCGTTCTTGTAATCGGGGAGGCTGTTCGAGCGGATCTGGACGCCGCAGTTCAGGGTGGGATCGACCTTGTATTCGACCTCGAGGATGAAGTTCGCGTAGAGCTTGTCGGTGCAAAGAAAGGAATTCGGCGTCTTGGGAACGGTCGTGCCGACGATCACGCCGTTTTCAACGGTGTATTTGGCAACGCCGCCCCGCTGGGTCCAGCCGTCGAGATTCTTGCCATTGAAGAGATCGACCCATTCGCCCGGCTCGGCGGCAGAGAGCGCCGACGCGGTCAGGGCGAGAGGAATGAGGAAGAGGGGAGAAAGGCGGGTTTTCATGATGTCGCGATCGGGGATTAGCATGCGGGCGGCATGGTGACAAGCGTTTCGTGAGGCGGGAAAAGGCGGGGTCAGCCTCGAACCGGTCGTATTTCCTCTGGCCCGAAAGAGCCCTGCGAAAGAGTGAACCAACCCTCTTCTCTCCTCGTCTCAACCGGGTTGCGTCGGGGGTGGGACAGTGTCAGGTTCCCGCTGCCGGTGGGCGCTCTCCTTTCCGCCATTTTTTCTCCTCCGCATGCCAGCCCCTGATTACCCTGTCTCCGTCATCGACGAACCGCTCCGGATCGGCGGGAAATTTTTCCGCGAGGGTGAGAGGACCTGCGTGGTGAAGGCGGTGACCTTTGGTCCTTTTCCCGCGGGGGCGTTTCCCGACGAAGGGCGCGGACAACTCGCTCGCATCCGCGGGGAACTCGGGGCCAATGCGTTGCGCCTCTTCGAGATCCCTTCCCTGAAATTCCTCCACGAGTGCGCCGGGGTGGGTCTGCGTGTCTTCATCACGATCCCGTGGACGCAGCATGTCGACTTTTTGAAACGGCGCAAGGTGCTGGCCGAGGCGGATCATCTGCTCCTCGAGACGATCGCGCGCTTTCGCGGTCACCCGGCCGTGGCCGGCTACTACATCGGCAACGAGATCGAATCGACCTTGGTGCGCTGGATGGGGGCCAGTCGCGTGGTGGAGCAACTCGAGCGGCTCATCGATCTGGGGCATGCGAATGATCCGGAGGCGCTCTTTGCCTATGCGAATTACCCGGGCACGGAGTATCTGCTACCTCAGAATCAGGATTTCGTCGCCTTCAATCTCTACCTCGAGACCCGCGAAGCCTATGCGGCCTACCTCGACCGTCTCCAGAATCTCGCGGGAAACAAACCGCTCGTGCTCTCGGAATTCGGGATCGATTCTGGCACGCACGGCGAGTGGGGGCAGGCCGAGATGCTGCGCTGGGCGGTCGAGGAAGCCGCGGCGGCTGGGGTCGCCGGCATGACGCTCTTTTCCTGGAGTGATCTCTGGCAGCGCGGTGGCAAGACGGTCGAGGGCTGGACCTTCGGACTCACGGCGACGGATCATTCGGCGAAGCCGGCCCTCGCCGCGGTGCGCGGCGTGTGGGAGGGGCTGCGCCAACCGTCCGACGGGGTCACCCTGACAGAGACGCCAAAAGTCTCGGTGATCGTCTGCACGCACCGGGGTAGTGCGACCTTGGTGAAGTGTCTCGACTCGATCCTCGCCCTCGACTATCCCGACTTCGAGGTGATCCTCGTCAACGACGGGGCTGATGACCGCGTCGCGGAAATCGCGACGAGCTACGAAACGGTGAGGCATTTCGCGACCCCGCACGAAGGGCTCGGCGCGGCGCGTAACACCGGAGCGCGCGAGGCGAAGGGAACGATCTTCGCCTACCTCGACGACGACTGCATCGTCGAGCCCGACTGGCTCCGCTGGATCGTGGCGCAGTTTGCGGACGATCCCACGCTGGGATGCGCGGGTGGGCCGAACGTGCCACCGGTTCCGGAGACGGCGACGCGGGCAATCGTGGCAGCGGCACCAGGTGGCCCCACCCATGTGCTCCTCACGGATACGCGGGCGGAACACTTGCCGGGATGCAATCTCGCGGTGCGCCGCGAGGTCTTTGAAAAGGTGGGCGGTTTTCACACGGTTTTCCGCTCGGCGGGGGACGATGTCGATTTCTGCTGGCGCGTCCTCGCGGCGGGGCATGGTCTCGGTTTTCACGCGGCGGCTTTTGTCTGGCATCACCGCCGCTTCACCTACCCGGCCTATTTCCGCCAGCAGATGGGCTATGGCCGTGCCGAGGCCTTGCTGATGCCGATGCATCCGGATCGCTTTCAAGGGGTCGGTGGCGCGGTTTGGGAAGGCCAAGTCTATGTATTGAGGCGTCGTTTCGGGGCTTTTGTCTATCACGGTCACTACGGCTACGAGCCTTTTCAGCTGATGTATCCGGGCGGTGATTCGTGGTTCGGCGAGGTCGCCCTGCATGTGCTTTGGTGGATCGTGGCGCTGCTTTTCGCGGTCGGGGGCATGTTCCTGACGCCGCTGCTGATCCCGTCGGCGGTGATGGTTTTCGGCACGCTCTGGGTCGCTTTGGGACGCGCGGGTCGTTCGCCGATCGCGCCGGAGTTCGACACGACTTCATCGCGCCTCATGCTCGCGGGATTGATCCTCGTGCAGGGCGTGCTGCGGAGTGGCACCCGTCTGCTCTCGGGCTGGCGTTTCGCGAACTGGGGCAAGAGCCTGCAATTCGTTGGCGGAACCGCGGCGGAGACGCTCGCGAAGAGCTGGTGGAAGCTGGGCGACGAGCAGGAATACTGGAGCGACCACGGGGTTGGCCGTGAGGCTTTGTTAGGGGCGATTCTGCGGGCGTTTCCCGGCGCGGAAGATGACCCCACGGGCAAGAGCGACGTGATTTTCCGCCGGGGGCGTTTTTGGAACTGGGCCGTGGTCACAGCGACGGAGTATCACGAAAACGAGGGCCGGCTCACCCGGCTGCGGGTTTTGGCAAGGCCACGGCCGGTGATGCGGATGATCGTGTTGCCGCTGCTGGTGTTGATTCCCGTCGCGGTGGTGCTGGGCTTTGGATTCCAGAGCGAGCTGCTCACGCTCGGGCTGATCTACGGGATCGTCTCGGTGGCCTCACGCGCGCTCATGTGGGTGAAGCGCCCGCACTTCCAACGCATCGCCCGCGAGGTCGGGCTCAAGGTGATGTGAGACTTGAGGGGCTTCGTGCGCTTCTGGCCTCAATGCGAGAGGAAGAGTGAGGCGTTGCCGGCCTCGATCATCGTCTTCGTGAAGTTCCCGACAAAGAGATCGCGGATGGCGTTGCGCGATTGCATCCCGAGGACGACGAGGTCGGCACCCGGGTCGGCGAGAAGGCGCGCAAAGGCCGGGACGACCGCCTCGGGTGCGGCCTCGCGATCGACCTTGGTGAAGCCGTGGTCGCGCAGGTAGAGCTCGGCATTACCGAGGAGGAAGTCGCTATGCTCGGGTGTTTTTTCCGCGGCGACGATGAGAATCTCGGGATCGTAGGGCAGGGCGAGAGGGATGAAGTCGTGCAGGGCGCGCGCCGATCCGGAACTGCCGTCAAAGGCGATGAGGACGCGTTCGAGTTTCTTCATCCCGCTGGCCGGGACGGCGAGGACGGGCGTCGAGGTGTGATCGAGGAGGCGGTGGAGCGATTCGCCCTTGGCCCCACGCGTCTCGAAATGGAAGGAGGTCTCGAGTCCGACGACAACGAGGTCGTGGAAGATGGACGAGGCCATGAGTTTTTCGGCCGGGATGCCCTCGTATTCGGTCTCGTGGTGCTCGATTCCGGCATTGCGGCAGATTTCAGAGGCCCGTTCGATGCATTCGTGGAGGATTTGATCGGCGTGGGCGATCTTTTTCTGCATCTCGTCGACCATGAGCGGGTAATAGGGGCCGATCGCGGGGATGAGGCTGGCGCGGATCTCGTCGGAGTCGAGCACGGCGACCGAGGAGATGTTGGAGTGGTGGGTCTTGGCGAGAAAGCAGGCTGTCTCGAGGGCGGCGTCGGCGAAGACGGAGGGATCGAGCGGGACGAGGATGCGGCGTAGGGCGGTCTTCATGAGGATCAAGATCGCACAAGTTTTTCAGATGTCTCTCGGCATGTCTTGTCCTTCATCGTGCAGGGCTTGTGTTGTGCGAGTCTGAAGGTTGCCGTGGAGCCGGAACGGGCGAGAATAGAGACGATTTGGATCGATGGAAGACACCGAACAGCTGCAAGCCCAGGTAAGAGAACTGGAAGCCCGCCTCGCCGAGCGCGTTGACGCCGATTCGTTCCGCCGCGTCGTCGAATCCGCTCCGTATGGAATGGTCGTTTCGGATGCCGCGGGTCACATCGTCCTAGTGAATCCGAAGGCGGTGGAAATGTTTGGTCACAGTGCCGGCGAGTTCCTCGAGTTGCGCATCGAGGATCTCGTGCCGCCGCGTTTTCGGCCCGGGCACGACGGTCTCAGGCGCGGCTTTCACGGGCATCCGGAACCACGGTCGATGGGCGCGGGGCGCGATCTTTTCGCCTACCGTCGCGACGGGACGGAATTCCCCGTCGAAATCGCGCTGACGCCGCTGAATCTCAGCAGTGGACCTCTCGTGCTGAGTTCGATCATCGACATCACGAGGCGCAAGAGGGACGAGGAGGAGCTCGTCCGTTATGCGAGGAAGCTGGAGCGGAGCAATGCGGAGCTCGAGAGTTTCGCCTCGATCGCTTCCCACGACCTGCAGGAGCCCTTGCGAAAAATCCGCATGATGGGCGAGCGGCTCGCGGCCCTGTGCGAGGAGGAGCTGGGCGAGCAGGGACTCGACTACCTTGGACGCATGATCCGTGCGAGCGGCAACATGCACCGGCTGATCCGCGATCTGCTCGCCTTTTCCCGGGTGGGAATGCGGCCGGAAGGCTTCCAGAAACTCTCCTTGGCCGGGCCGGTGCAAGACGCCCTTTCGACCCTCGAGTTGCTGATCGAGGACAACCGGGCCGAGATCGTGTTGGGAGACCTTCCCGTGGCGGAGGTGGACGAATCACAGATGCGGCAGCTTTTCCAGAACCTGATCGGCAACGCCCTCAAGTTTCGCCGGGAATCCGAAACCCCGCGCGTCGAGATCCACGGAACGATCGACGAGTTCGAAGGCATTCCGATCGTCAGGGTCGAGGTTCGTGACAACGGCATCGGCTTCGACGAGCAGTATCACGACCGCATTTTCCAACTCTTCCAACGACTGCATGGCAAGGCAGAATTCGGGGGGACGGGTATCGGGCTCGCGATCTGCAAAAAGATCATCGAACGTCATGATGGTCGAATTTACGCCCGGAGCCGTCCCGGGGAAGGTGCCACCTTCATCGTGGAATTGCCCCTCCACCAGAAACCTTCTGCTGAAAAAACGCCCAGGGAACCATGATTCGAGAATGCATCCTGATGATGGCCGACGACGACGCGGATGACCGCGAATTCGTCCGGGAAGCTTTCGACAAGAGCGGATTCCGGGGTGAATTCCATTACGCGGAGGACGGCGGCGCACTCGTCGATTACCTGGAAAAGGCCAAGGCCAGTCCCCGTGATCGTGATTGCCCGATGCCGGACCTTATTCTCCTCGATCTGAATATGCCGCGCGTCGACGGCCACGAGGCGCTCAGGCGGATCAAGTCTGACGAAGGCCTGCGCGGCATCCCCATCGTCGTCCTCACTACCTCGGATTCGGAGGCGGATATCCAGAAGACCTACGACCAGGGGGTGAATTCTTTCATTTCGAAACCTGTGGGCTTCGCCGAGCTTGTGGAAATGGCAGGGAGTCTCAAGAAGTATTGGCTGGAGCTGGTGAAGCTGCCCAATGACACGACGATATCATGACTCCCACACCTGTCAGCATCCTCCTCATCGATGACGACGAGGACGAGTATGTTCTCCACCGCGATCTGCTTGCGGAGAGTTCGCGGGAGCTCTACGAACTCTCGTGGACGGCGGATTACGCCGAGGGGCTCGCCGACCTGACCGCCGGTCGGCACGATGCCTACCTGATCGATTATCGTCTCGGCGACAAAACCGGTCTCGAACTCCTGCGCACGATGAAGGAGGCCGGGATCGACCGGGCCATGATCATCCTCACCGGCCAGACCGATGCCGCCGTCGATCAGTCGGCGATGGAATCGGGGGCGTCGGATTACCTCGTGAAAGGCGAGACCAACTCGGCCGAGCTGACCCGGACGATCCGTTATGCGATCGAACGTTGTCGCATTCTCAGTCGGCTCCGGGTTCAGGCCGAGATTCTGAGAAATGTGCACGACGCGGTCTTTTACGTGACCGCTGAGGGGATCGTCCGGGATTGGAACGAGGGCGCGGTGCGCATTTTCGGCGTAGCGCGCGAAGCGGCCATGGGCAGGCTCATCACCGAAATTTGTCCCCATCCCAGCGGCCATCCCTTTTTCCGAACGATCATTCCTGCGATCCGGAAACACGGAGTCGCGGAGGAGCTGATCCACTGTCTCCCGGGTGGGGCGCGCGATGTCTATGTGCGTGCGAAAGTGACGCCGATGCACCGGCAGGGAGAGGAAGGTTATGTCTTTTGTGCCAGCGATGTCACCAAGGAGAAGCTCCTTGAAGCGGAGCTGGTTCGCATCAGCGAAAACGAACAGCGCCGCATCGGTCAGGATATCCACGATGATCTCTGCTCGCAGCTATCCGGGATCGGATGCCTCACCAAGGTCCTCGAGCACCGTCTCCGCGAGTTCCATGCCGAGGAGGCGGAGCTGATGGCAGGGATCACGGAGATGGTTTCCCAGGCGGGGACGAAGGCGCGCGAGATCGCCAAGGGGCTCGTGCCGACCGTGCTTGAGACCCAGGGGCTCGTCTTGGCCCTGCGTGAGCTCGCCTCCCGCGGCCGCGAACTCTTTGGCGCAAATTGCATCGCCACGGTGCCGGACGATGATCGGCTCGAGCAAATCTCGGACGCGATTTCGATCCAGATCTACCGCATCGCCCAGGAAGCGATGACCAACGCGATTCGGCACAGCGACGCGGAGCTGATCGAATTGTCGTTGAAGATCATTGACGGTTTTATTGAACTCAGCATCTGCGACAATGGCAGGGGAATGTCGCGGGATCCCGGTGATACCGGGATGGGTTTGATGACAATGCGCCGCCGCGCCGAGATGATTGGCGGCGAATTCTCCATCCAGACTTCGCCCGGTGACGGGAATCATATCCGATGCCGCGTCCCTCTCTTCTCATGAAAGCAGGCCGTAAAGCCAGGATTGTCATCGTCGATGATCACCCCATCATGCGCATGGGATTGCGACAATTACTCAAGTCCTCCCAACTCGTCGAGGTCTGTGCGGAGGCTGGATCGGTCTCGGAGGCAATTTCGGTGATCACGGCGGCGCGTCCTGTCGATCTCGTCCTCGTCGATATCTCACTGCCGGATCGCAGCGGTCTCGAGCTGGTCCGTGATTTGCGGACGATCGATCCCGGCGCCAGATCTCTCGTTGTTTCCTCGCACGACGAAAGGGTTTACGCGGAGCGCGTCCTGCGTGCGGGAGGTCGTGGATACCTGATGAAGGACCGGGCTCCCGAGCAGATCATCGCGGCGGTTTCCCAGGTGCTCGATGGCGGGATTTTTCTGAGTCCCTCGATGACGTCCAGGATGATGGAGGCTCTCTCGGGCAGCAAATCGAGCTCGGCGATCTCCGGCCTGACCGACCGGGAACTCGAAGTCTTCCGGGCCATCGGAGAGGGCAAAAGTTCCCGGGAAATCTCGGGATTGCTCGGGGTGAGTATCCGTACGATTGACGCCCACCGCACCCACATCAAGGACAAACTGGGGCTGCGCGACGCCGCCGCGCTCTCCTACGAGGCGATCCGTTGGATGGAGTCGCAGGCTTGAAGCGACGGCGGGGGTGAAAGGGCTACGAGATTCTCGTAGGCACGGCTTCCAGGATCCCGTACGCAAAATTAGCGGACAGGGCCAATATCGGGAAAGCGTCGAGGGGAATAGGGTGATTCACGATCCAATTACCCCTACCAACGCATGGAAACCAAAAACCACACCCTCGATCCCGACGAACGCATTTACCGAAAGCTCGTCGATTCGCCCTTCTTCCAAACCTATCGTCGCGCCTTCATCAACGCGACCGGGCTTGGGCTCGTCCTCGTCTCGGCCGACGAAGAAGTCGAGATTGCCGATCAAGGAGGGCGCTTCACCGGGCCTTTCTGCAAGGCCCTGAACGAGAACGACACCGCTTGCCGCTGCTGCCAGCTCGAGCATCGCTGCATCGCACGTGAGGTGGGTGACAAGGCCGAGACGAGGACCTGCTACGCGGGAATGCGTGAGACCTTGATCCCGGTGCGGGCCGGCAACAAGAACGTCGCCTACCTCTCGACCGGACAGGTCTTCACCGCGAGCAATACGGAGCGGGATTTCACTCGCGTCGCCGAACAACTGCGTCGTGCCGGTCTCGATGAGGCGCGTCTCGACGAGCTCGCCGGGATCTGGAAGGCGACTCCCGAGTTCGGGCTCGATCGCTACGAGGGCACCATCACGCTCCTCGCGGCCTTCGCCCTGCAGCTTTCCGAACTGCTCAACCGACTCCTCACCGAAGAGAACAACTCCGAGCCGCAGATCGTGGTGAAGGCGAAACGCTTCGTCAATGCACACATCGAGGAGAAACTGACCCTCGATGCGGTGGCGAGCCATGTCGGGGTGAGTCCGTTCTACTTCTGCAAGCTTTTCAAGCAGGCCACCGACATGACCCTGACCGAGTATGTGAACCGCCGCCGCGTCGAGTGGGCGAAACGCAAGCTCATCAATCCGAACTCTCGGGTCACCGAGGTCGCCTTTGATGTCGGCTTCCAGTCGGTCTCCCAGTTCAACCGCAGCTTCCTGAAGTATGTCGGCGTCTCGCCGACCCGCTTCCGGGGCACCGGCGTTCAAGCGGGAGGCCATCTCGAGCGCTTGATCCGCTTTGCGAACGGCACCTCCCTCGGTCCGCTTCACCGCGGGCGAGGGGAGTCGAAATGGCCGTCGATGGCGTTCCCAAGTGGCACGGTCGATGCCTGCCAGGCGTCTCCGGCCTGATCTGCCGATTAATGATGAGACGATAGGCGACCGCTTCATCGATTTCGCCACCGCTGTAGCGCTGCACGAAACGTGCCCTCGCCATTCCGCGGCGTCTCTCGGCCCGTTTCGAAGGGATTGAGATCCTCTCAGGGCCAGAAAAACAGAATGCCGAGTCCGGTGAGGAGGGCGGCCACGTAGACCGGAAGGACGCGGAGAAACAAGGTGCGGCCGCCCGTCACCGCGACGATTCCGCCCTTGAAAACGAGGTTGGCCAGTGCGGCGATGAGAATGATCCGCCAACCCGTCGAGGGCTCGAGTGAATCGGTTCTCATCAGGTCCGCCGTCGAGAGGGTGATGGCATCGACATCGGTGAGTCCAGAGATTACCGCGATCCCATAAAGCCCGGCGTTTCCCAAGTAGTGACGGGCGGCCGCGACGCCGAAGAGAACGACGACGAAAAGAACGCCGAACAGCACCGCCGATTTGAGCCCCGCCGGGTTCGCCGGGGGATCAAGATGGAGCACCTCGGAGGAACGTCGCCGGTAGAGAAGGAGGGTGAGAAGAAGAAAAACAACGAGAAAGGTGGCGAGAGGAGGGGCTGTCTCGAGGAGGTCCTGCGGATTCACCACCGCCACTTCGACGAGGACGCGGAAGACCGAGATCGACGAGGCGAGCAGGACGATAATGGCGGCGGCCGTGATCTGTCTTCCGTCCGCGCGGGCAAAACGGGAGGCGGTCACGGTCGTCGCGGTGCTCGAGACAAGACCGCCGAGGATACCGCTGAGCAGCGTGCCGACTCGTGCCCCGGCGAGGCGGTAGGCGAGATAGCCCCCGAGGCCGATCCCGACGATGAGCACCACCATCAGCCAGGCCTTGAAAGGATTGAAAACATCGAAGGGTCCGTAGGTCCGGTTCGGTAGCACGGGCAGGACGACCAGGGTAATGAGGACGAACTGCATGATCGCCCGCACGTCGTCTGCTCCCAGGCCACGCACGAACTGGTGCAACGGGGTCTTGTAGTGGAGAAGCAGCGCGGTCACCCCCGCAAAAAGGACGGCCGGACCCCGGGCGTTTTCGGTATCTGCGAGATAAACGCCGATGGCAAAGACGAGCAGAGCCGCGATCTCGGTTGTGGCACCGACGCCGTGTTCCGTATTCTTGCGCGCATCGAGGAAGTTTCCGGTGACGAGGATCGCTGCGAGAAAAACAATCCCTCCGCAAACCACCCATCCACCGAGTTGGGCACCGATCAGTCCGATGAGATAACCGGCAAGAGCGATCAGGGCGAAGGTGCGGATGCCCGCAGGGCCTTCCTTGACGCGTTCGCGCTGGAGACCGATGAGGAGGCCGATGGCAAGGGCGAGCCCGGGGCGGAGGTAGGTTTCGGGATTCACGGCTAACCGGAATCTTAGCGGTTTCGTCCGATCGAATCCAGCCCACACTTGCCGCATTTTGCGATCCTGCCGGAGATTTCCGCAGAAGATGCAGAGACAGCGGCAGGCGGGCGGGATACATTGCCCCTATGAAACGGGTTCCCCTCTCTTTCCTTTTTGCGGCGTTCGCGATGGGTTTGTCAGGCTGCGGCGATGGCAGCTACGAGAGTGCCGATCGATCAGAGGCCGGAGACTCCCTCGCATGGATCCAGGGCGATCCCACCTGGCCCGACAAGGTCCCCGACGGTCCCATTGATTTCAAAAAACACGTCCGGCCTCTCCTGATCATCAATTGTCTCGAGTGCCACAACCGGGAGGATGCGCCGAGGAATGGCAACTTCATCCTCGAGACCCGCGCCCTTGCGATGTCGACGGGTTCGGCCCCGCCCGCGATCATTCCCGGTGATCCTGACAAAAGCCCTCTTATCACCGTGATGACCCTCGATCCTCTCCACCAGCAGGCCATGCCGCCCGCTCCGGACAAAATCTGGGGGGTGCGTCTTGAGATCCTGCGCCGATGGATCAAGGAAGGGGCGTTGTGGCCGCAAGAGGTCACCCTCGTCCACCCGCGCGAGATCACCGCCTGGTGAGGCTTTTTATTTCGCCACCTTCAGCATGGCCTTGACCGTGTCGAGCTTGTTCGACGAGGTCGTCGATCGTCCCGTGACCGTCACCGTGTGGGAGCGGCCGGTGGATTCCGGTTTACGAACCACCCAGATTTCGTGGCTTTCGGATTCATTCGGATCGAGCTCCACGGTCGAAAAAAGACCTGCCTTCAGCGCGGCGGTGTAATTGAGCCTCCGGCCGTTCTCCGTCACCACGAAGAGAACGTCGAAATCGCGTGAACTCCAGGTTCCGCGCAGCGTGAGTTCGTCGGGGTCGGAGGAGGACTGATTGAGCGCCCGGATCGAGTAAAGACCGACCGGTCGGCGCGATTTGGCCCGAATCAACGATTCTTGCGATGCTGCCGTGGCATTGATGATTCCACTGCCCTTGAGGACCTGGTTTCTCGGGCCGATCGAAAGGTCGGGTTGGAAATTGTTGATTCCGGGAAGGAAGACGATCTCGTCGATCACGGCGGAAGACACTGCCGTGTTGGTGGAGGCGTCGCGGAAGAGGATGGCCTCGAGCTGGCGATCCTCCCCCGCACCGAGATTCAGTTCCGTCTTCTGCCAGTCGCCCACATCCCTCCGCTCGAGCACGTTCGTCCCGTCAACGAGGACGCGGAAAAGCGCATTGGCCTGGTTCACGTCCGTTTTCGTCCAGAACGAGAGGAGACCGGCTCCGTCCGGAATCTTCGCGTAGAGTCGTCTGGCGGTATCGGCGGTCGGGGTGCTGGCGGTGGCGGCGTCGCTAGTGTCATGGGTCGTCGTGGTCTGGCGGGTCCAGGTGTTGCTGTAAACCCCGTCCGCCCTTTCGACGGCGTCGGCGAGCGTGGGACTTTCGCCGAAAGGCGTGATGACGAGTTCGTCGAGGTAACCCTCGCTGAGGCCTGTGTAGAGAGGGTCTCCGCCGGATCCGTCACGTTCAAAGATAAACTTCAGCCGCTGGATCCCGGGAGGCATCTCGAAGGTGCGGCGGTGCAACTGCTGGCTCCCGTCGATGGTGGCATAACTTTCGTTGTTCAAGAGGAAGCGGAACGTCGAAGCATCGGCTGGATCCGAGGCAATCCCCCAATCGAAGGCGATGGTGGCCGGTCCCATGACTTCGAGAACCATCGAGGACTTCCCACCCGGGGCCAGCGGACCGCTCTTGGCGACATTGCTATTGAGAGCACCGTCGAATGGCATCGCGGTCCAATCGCTACTGTGGAGAGAGTAAAGGAAGTTCTCCACGGCGCCTTGGAGGGAGGGATTGTTGGGGATCGGCGTAACAACGAGTTCGTCGATCCAGGCCTCTCCCAGATAGCCTGCCGGGACGCTGGAATAGCGTTGGAAAAGCCATTCGATTTCTTGTGTCCCCGTATCGACTTGGAAACTGCGTTGCTGCCACACCGAAGGTTGTTGCGGGTCGGGTGGCATCCCGATGGAATCGACCCCGTTGCGACTGCGGAAGAGAAGCGTGTCGAAGTTTCGTTGTGCCGAAATCTTCCACCAGAAAGAGATCACCGCAGGCCCCGCAATGGTCGTCGTGAGAGCGCTGGTCGAGCGGTTCGGCAAGAGGGATCTGATCGAGTCCGTCCCATCGTGAGAGGTATTCGTGTGATACTCCCAGTGGCCCGTGCCGAGAGCGACTCCGCTCAGGTCATCGCTCTTCAACGTGATTGGCCCCAGTCCCGAGGGGAGATCGAGCCCGTCCTGGATCGTCTGGGCCTGGCCCATGGGACCGCCAGTCCATGCAAAAAAGCAGACGGCGATAAGCACACGGGTGGCGCGGACGGGTTGAATCATGGGGCGGGATTTTAAACACCGGGGATGAAGTCAGTTCTACAGGAACTCTTTTCCCCGGCGAGGAAATTGTGACATCGCTCAGCCGATCCGATCCATCAATTCGGATCGCTGCGGAGGCACTCCGCCGAAGTGGGAACCGATCGACCGATGGGGTTCGATTCCCGGCTCGGTCACACCGAGAGAGGCGGCGAGTTGCTTTTCAAAGTGCAAGATCGCACGCAGGTCGGCGTCTTTTCCGTCGAGGTAATCGAGCCCGCGGTCGAGGAGATCGGCCAAGTCCGGCAGGGGTGTGCCGTCCTCCGAGACAAGATCGATCAGCTTCACAAAATAGGACGCCGCGAGCGTCTGGAGGTAATTCCGCCGCAGTCCGAGGCGGGCGCGATCGACTTTCAGATCTTTCAAGAGATGGAGGTCACCCTCCTTCGCCGGATGGATCTCGAGCTCGCAGAAATAAAAGAGATCCAGCCTCCCCGCGAAGGGGCTCTTCGGGCGGCGCGCGCCCTTCGCCACCGTCTTCACGATCCCGTTCTCGTGGGTGCACCAGTGCACGATCAGGCTCGTCTCCGTCAGCGGGAAACGCCGGATGAGAGTGCCGTGGGCTTTCATCGAACAAGTCAGGGGAACGAAGGAACGCCGCCATCCTCTCTCCGGATCGGGTCCAACGCAAATTCTGACAAGAGTGCGAAACCACCCTTGAACTTTCCCCGATGTGTGGAACCTCTTTGCCCCGCCATGAACGAAGAGACCAGAGAAAAGCTCCAGGCTGTCGCCACGGAGTCCCTGCAGGCCAGGCTCTCCGAGCTCAGGCGGTATCTTTGACTTCCCAAGACTGGAAGCCCAGCTTGAGGCCGTCGAGGCCGAGATGAACCTGCCCGAGTTCTGGGAGGACAAGAACCGCGCTCAGAGCAAGATGGGCGAGGTGGCCGCCCTCAAGAACAAGGTCATTCCCGTGCGCGAGATCCAGGCCC
Source organism: Akkermansiaceae bacterium UBA5020 (assembly GCA_002396885.1). GTDB lineage: Bacteria > Verrucomicrobiota > Verrucomicrobiia > Verrucomicrobiales > DEV007 > Arctic95D-9. The sequence continues at coordinate 43,221 of DGXY01000142.1, read as the reverse complement.
GTATCGGCGACCTGCCCGTGCTCATCGAGATGGCCGTCGAGGAAAACGACGAGAGCGCCGCTGTCGAGGTGCTCAAGGAAGTCGAGGCGATCCAGACGGTCCTCGACAAGATCGAATTGCAGACCCTCCTCAGCGGTATCCACGACCGCGAGGGGGCCTACCTCACCGTCCACGCCGGCGCCGGCGGCACCGAGGCCTGTGACTGGGCCGACATGCTCGTGCGCATGTATCAGCGCTGGGGCCAGCAGCAGGGCTTCAAGGTTGAGATGATCGACGTGCAGGAGGGCGAAGAAGTCGGTCTGCGCGGTGCGACGCTCCGCTTCGAAGGTGAAAACGCCTACGGCTACCTGAATTGCGAGCGCGGTGTGCACCGGCTCGTGCGCATCTCGCCCTTCGACTCGCAGGCACGGCGCCACACCTCTTTCGCCAGCATCGACGCGACTCCCGATCTCGAGGAAGAGCCCGAACTCGAGATCGACGAAAAGGATCTCGAGATCACGACGATGCGCTCGGGCGGCAAAGGCGGACAGAACGTCAACAAGGTCGAGACCGGTGTGCTGATGCGCCACCTTCCCTCCGGCGTGATGGTGCGATGCACGATCGAGCGTAGTCAGCATAAAAACCGCGACCTTGCCTTGAAAATCCTCAAGGGCAAACTCCTCCAGATCGAGGAAGACAAGAAGCGCTCCGAGATGGAGCGCGTCTACGGCGAAAAGGGCGAAATCGGCTTCGGCAGCCAGATCCGTTCCTACGTCTTCCAGCCTTATCAAATGGTCAAAGACCACCGCACCGGTTGCGAGACGAGCAACATCCAGCACGTCATGGATGGCGACCTCGGCCCCTTCATCGAAGCCAAACTCCGCGGCCACGTCGCCGGAGAATCGCGGGACGAGGTGTGAGATTCTTCACTCCTCCAACGCCTCGAGCAAGGGCGTGTAGGCTTGTTCGTTGAGCCGCGCGATCGCTCCCGCATCGCCAGTTTCACTGGCGACCTCGGCATAGATGGCGAGGGCGTTGTGCATGGACTCGATCGCGAGTTCAAGATTTTCGATCCGGGCGTCGTCGTCTCCGGCGGCCTTGGCGATGCCGGCCTTGCGGGCGGCCTCGGCGGCGGTGACGTAGTGCAGGGCAAAGGTAGCGCGCTTTGCGTAGCGCAGGATCAGAGGCCTCGCTCCGTCACGGGCGCGGGTGTTGGCGCGGTAGAATTCGCCCATCGCTTTCGCGAAGAGATCCTTGGCCCCGGTCCACCAGGTCGGCACGGGATCTGAGGATTTGTAGAAGTGCATGAAGTCGGCGGAGACGAAGGTGGGGTCTTCCTCGAGGATGAGTCTTCCCGCTTTCGTCAGGGCGGCGATGCCGTTGTCAAAGGGATCGGAGACACCTTCGCCGCAGATGGGAAGGAGGAGCGCTTCGGTGGTTTTGTCAGGCTCCATCGCGGCACCGGCGGCCGCCCGTGAAAGCGACCAGATCGCGGCGGATTGATCGCCGGGAGTGCGGGTGTGGAGCTGGAATCCGCGGCGGTTCCCCACGGCCGAATCGAGAATCTCGGGATAGGGAAAAAAGCCGCCTCCCAGCCACCCCGCCTCGAGGAGGGATTCTCCGGCCATTCCGGCGACAGAACCTGCCTCGGGATAGAGGGCGGCGATTCGCTCAAAGTCCTCTTCGAGGTCGCTCTCGAGTTCGATCTGGGTGGCGAGCCCTGCGTTTGCGGCCGAGGTCAGTGCGGCTTTCACGAAGGCGACGGCCGCCTCGCGGCGTTCGGCAGGAGTTTTGCATGAAGCCAACGCGGGATGATCGAAGGTCTTGGCACCTCTGAAAACCGATCGTCCTGCGAGATCGCCGGTGACATCGATCGGGTCGCCTTCCCAGATGCCGGAGTCGGCGGATTCGCTCCCGGCGAAGACCTGGGTGGGTTGCATGGTGAACACGACCCTGTTGAACTTCATCAGAGCGAGACGACGGAAGAGGGCCGCGAGTTCATCCGCTCCCCACACCGCCTGACTCGCGGGGCTCGTCCCCAAGGTGCGCCAGGCGCGGACTTCCTGGGTCGGTTTGAGCACGGTGTCGAATCCTGCGAGGGTGAAAGTCGGTTTTTCGACCGGGAGATACTCCCCGTTCGGCACGACCCGGATGCCGTTGAGGTGAGCGTATTCCGCGACCGCCCAAAGGGTCGCGACGGCACTGCCTCCGCCGAGGACGAGGCCCTGATCGGTCGATTTCACGAGATGCCCCTGCTCGCCGAGATCGGCGGGCCACGTCCCTCCCATCGCTGATTTGACGGCGGGATTCGTCTCAGGATGGCCGAGGAGGAAACGGTTCGGGGCGTCCGTTGGGGTATCGGTCAGGGTGACCTTCGCGTCGAAGAGAGCGACGAGGGTTTTCTCGAGTTCTTTTGCGGCCAGTTGCTCGAGCGGCGCGGGAGAGGGGCCGGAGACGACGGTGACGGAAGGTCCTTCGGCTTTGGCGTGGGAGGTGATGAGGAGGACGAGCGCAAAAAAGAGGCGGATCTTCATGGGAAAACGATGGAAGGGCAAAAGGTAGCGGAACCGGCGACGGTTCCTATGGTGGGCGTCGAGGGACGATCGGTC
>DGXY01000142.1:14790-40317 GCA_002396885.1 Akkermansiaceae bacterium UBA5020 | reverse complement strand
GCGACGGTTCCGACGGTGGGCGTCGGGGGACGATCGGTCGGAAGGTTGGCCCCTTCCGCTACGAATGCGGGGAGGGAGAATCTCATCACTTCGCTTCGTTCGACACGCAGAACACCTTGTCGCGCGTGCGGATGAAGATCCTCCCGTGAGCGATCGCGGGGGTGGCGAGGATCTCCCCACCCATGTCGTTTTTTGCGAGCACGGTCATCTCCGGTTTGTCATCAAGCACGACGACGAAGCCGTTCCGTCCGGCGATGTAGACTTTGCCGTCACCGGCGATGGGCGAGGCGTAGTAGTCGCCGAAATTCTTCAGCCGCGTCCGCTCCCAGACCGTCGCCCCATTCGTCGCGTCGAAGCAGCTCGAGACGCCGCCCGATTTCACAACGTGGAGCCGGTTGTTGTAGACGAGGGGCGAGGAAAGATTCGAGGGCGACTTGTTGTCGATGTTCCAGACGACGTGGGTCTTCGTGACGTCGCCACTGCCGCCACCGCGCACCGCCTGGATCGTGTTGCCGCCGGCGGCCTGGTTGTTCTCATGCTGGAAGGCGGTGTCGATCTCGGTCTCGTCGATGAGCTTGTCGTGGTTCTTGTCGGAAGCGTCGAAGCGTTCGAGGAATTCCTTCGGCATCTCCTCGCGGGCCAGCTTGCCATCCTGGTTCGTGTCGAGCCATTCGAGCAGGGCGAACTTCAAGGTGCGGGTCGAGTCTCCGTAGCTCTGCACCGCAAGGTAGATGAGATCATCCTTCACCACGGGCGAGGTCATGATGGTGCGGAGGAGGCTTTGGCTCGACCAGAGCTCATTTCCCGTCGCGGGATCGTAGCCGATCAGTTTGCCCGATCCGGCGACGACGAGATCCTTGCGTCCATTCGCCTCGCAGATCACCGGCAGGGAGTAACCCGCGAGCATTTCGGGACGCGGTGTTTTCCAAAGTTGCGATCCGGTCTTCGCGTCGAGGCAGAGAAGGAAGGAATTCAGGTCGTCGTCCTGGGAGAAGTAGACGCGTCCCTCGTGGACGACCGGTGAGGCGCCGGGGCCCCAGTCCATCAGATAGGCGGGTTTGGGCACCTCGTGTTTCCAAGCATCGGCGCCGGTGGTGGCGTCAAAGGCGAGGATACCGAGCGTGCTGAAGTAGGCGTAGACTCGCTCGCCGTCGGCTGCGGCGGTGGACGAGGCGTGGCTGTTCGGCGGGGTGATGCGCGGCAGTTCGCCAGCGGGCATCTCGCGTTTCCAGAGTTCCTTTCCGGTGGCGGCCTCGTGGCAGGTGACGACAAAGGTCTTTTCGCCAACGAGGGCGGTGTTGAAAACGCGGCCACCGGCGATGACGGGCGAGCCGATCCCGTCGCCGAGCTCGGCTTTCCAGAGAACCTTCGACTCGAAGGAAAACTCGGCCGGCAGGGGCTCGGTGCCCGAGGCGATGCCGCTGCCGTTGACCCCGCGGAATTGCGGCCAGTCGCCAGCGGCGGCGTGGATCGTCAAGGCAAGGAAGAGGGCGAAAAAGGTGGTCGGCGGTCTCATCTCGCGCCGATTCAATCAGGATTCGCCGATGGAGGCAATGGCCGGAATCGGCCAGTAGCGATGAGCGTGAGCGAATCGACGCGGTGGTGCCGGAGACGTCCACGGGCACCCGGGGTCCGTTCGCTCACGCTCACGGCTACTTTCCTTCCGCGGCCCATCGTTTCATTTGCGCGATATTGGCTTCGATCGTGGCGTCCGCCTTTTTCAGATACTCGGCCATGTCGCTGTCATACATCGCCTCGCTCTCGGGCGCGGGATCTTTGGTGGCGACGAGTTTCGCATCAAGGCGTGCGCGAAGGTCCGCGAGGGTCGCGGCATGCGCCGGATCGTCCGCGAGATTGTGGTTTTGCCAGAGATCGGCCCGGGTGTCGTAAAGTTCCTCGGTGGGACGCGTCGGGGCGAAGAGAAGTTTTTCGGTCAAGGGTGGCAGGGTTCCCGCCTCGTGACCGGCCCGCAGCGCGATGAGGATTTCTTTCGTATCCTTGTAGCGGTTCGGCTGGAGGTGCGGACGCTGGGGATGGAAGTTTCGGATGTAGAGAAATCGATCGGTGCGCAGACTGCGGATTTTCTCAACGGTCTCGTCGCAGCGATCGCGGGCGGCGAAGGCTTCGGTGCGGGGCTGGTAATCCTTCGAGAAAAGATCGCGTCCCTGCATCGAGTCGGGCACCTCGAGTCCGGCGGCCGCGAGGGTCAGCGCGGCGAGGTCGATGTGCTCGACGAGATCTTCCCGCACCGCGCCAGCCGCAATGCCGGGGCCGCGCACGACGAAAGGAATGTGGGTGCCCTCGTCGTAGAGGAACTGTTTGCCCCTGGCATGGCTGATGCCGTGATCGGTCATGAAAACGACGAGGGTCGAATCGAGCAAGCCCTCGGCCTTGAGACGATCGATCACTTCTCCGACATGACGATCGGTCAGGCGGACGGAGTCGAGGTAGTCGGCCCAATCCTGCAGGAGCACCGGATCGCGCGGGTAATGCGGAGGCAGCGCGACCTTGGCCGGATCGGTCGTCGCGCCGAAGGCCTCGCGAACCTTGCTGCGGAATTTCGCCTCGCGTTTGTCCATGGGGCCCTCGCGCAATTTGCCGCCGCCGAGTTGCACCTGCATGAAGAAGGCCTGTCCGTCTGCCCGCGTGCTCCAGTCGGGCCCGTCGTAGATCTCGGGATCGTATTCGAAATTGTAATCGGTCTTGCCGAGGCCCGATTGGCCCTTGGCTTTGCCGCCCTTGCCGGAAGCGGGATTAGCGACAAGTCCGCTCCCGATGCAGGTGTGATAGCCCGCCCGTTGCAGGATCGCGGGAATGGGCTCGACTCCCTCGGGCAGAGAGATTTTCAATTCCCCCCGTCCGCTGCGGTGCTGGTGCGCGCCGATCGTGGTCTGATACATGCCCGTGATGAGGGCCGACCGGCAGGGCGAGCACACCGGTGCGGTGACGTAGGCGCGGGTGAAACGCGTGCCCTCCTTCGCCAAGGCATCGACGCGGGGAGTCGCAATTGTCGTTTCTCCGTAGCAGGAGAAATTCGCCGACATGTCGTCGACCACGAACCAGAGGACGTTCGGCCGCTCGGCGGCGTGCAGTGTCGATGAGGCGAACCCCAAGACTAACAAACCCATAACGCCGCAGAGAAAACGCTTCATCCGGTCACTTCCTTCACGAGCTTCTCGAGGCGACGGGTGTATTCGACCCAGACCTTGCGGGCTTCGCCCGAGTCATCGACATCTTGTCCAGCATGGATCGCGGCCTTGATGTGCGGCTCGATCGAGAGCCAGCCGTCGTAGCCGGTCTTCTCGAGGTCTTCGATGATGCGGCGCTGCACGGCATCCTCGTCGACGTGGCAGGTGATCCAGTCTCCGCCCGCGGGATTCGGCTTCGCGCTCTTGATGTGCACGTGCACGATGTGATCGCGGCACTTCGTGTAGTAGTCCCAGGTCGATTCGTTGTTGTTATCGTGCAGGCTGTTGTTGCCGGTGTCGATGATGAGTTTGAAGGCGGGGCTCGGCACCGCTTCGATCAGCTCGAGGAATCCTTCGGGCGTTTCCCCGTAACCGCTGCAATTCTCGTGGGCGAGGATGATGCCCTCGGCTTCGGCGATGGGGGCGAGCTCGCGGAGACGGCGGACGACCTCGGCCTTCCAATCCTCACGGGAGAGGGGAGCCTCCTTGTCATTCGGCCAGGACATGATGCGGAGATACTTCGCGCCGACCGAACGCATCCGCGGAGCGACTCGCTTGAGTTCGTCGATGTCCTTCTGGAAATCCGAGGTCACGGGACGCGCCCAGTTTCCGATCTGGCCGCCGAAGCCGACGATCTCGATGCCGTCGGCCTCGAGCTGTGCGCGCACCGCCTGCCATTCTTCCTCGGTGTGGTCGCAGATGCTCTTTCCGTTGACGAGACGAAGCTCGATCGCGCTCCAGCCCGCTTCCTTGAGCGTGGCGATTTGTCCATCAAGAGATTTTTCGGCCTCGTCGGCGAATCCGGTGAATTGGAAGGGCATGGGTCTGGGGCGGTTGGGGGTTGGAAAACGTATGGGAGCGTGATGATACACAAGCGGGACGGTCTGGCAAAGGCGCGATCCGGAAAAAGACACTGGTCAAATGAACGAATCTGGATAGAATTTCGTCATGTCTCTTTACTTGAAGTTGCCAGAGGTTTCCGACCAGCATGCCTTCAATCACCGCCGTTGGGACGAGATCCTGGACAGCGGTGAGGCTCATCCATATGCCAACCAGCGAGTCGAAACGGACCGCTACGGACATCTCGTCCTCAGCCCGTGGGCGGCGGCGAAACATGGAGTTTATCAGGGGCGGGCCTTGTGGCTCCTTCAGACCATGCTTCCCAACGGCATCGGTATCACGGAATGCCCAGTCTCCACCTCCGACGGGGTGAAGCTGGTCGACGTCGGCTGGATGTCCCGCGAGCGCTACGAGACGATGCGGGAATTCAAGGTCTTCGAAAAGGCCCCCGAGATTTGTGTCGAGGTGCTGTCCCCTTCGAACACCCGGGCCGAGATGGAGGAGAAGCGCGATCTCTACTTCGAGATCGGTTGCCTCGAATTCTGGACGGTGGGCGCGACGGGCAAAGTGCGGTTCTTTGGGGTTGGCGGCGTCGAGCTTGCGGCATCGGCGCTGTGTTCCGGGTTTCCGGATCAGATCGAGCTTTGAAGTCGGAAGTTTCTTTTGAGAGCGGACCAGGTGCTGGCATCCGGGAGGGATGCTCGAATTGGAAGCCATGCAAGCAGGGCGAGGATCGGCAGCCCAAGGGCCCCGTCGAGAAAGTAGCCGCGAGCGTGAGCGAGCGGACGCGGGTCCACTCGCTCACGCTCGTGGCTACTGGAGCGGGTCACTTCGCCGCGACCGGGGCCTTGGTCATCAAATAGGCGATCAGATCCTTCACCGTCGCTTCATCCATCGTCTTGAGGAGGCCCTCGGGCATGAGCGACACGGGCATGGACTCGCGTTTCGTGATCGTGTCCGCAGGAATCGTGAGACGCTCCACCGGCGTCTGCACGGTGACGGTTTTTTCATTCTGCTCGGGCACGACGCCGGAGACGACGCGGCCGTCCTTCAGGGTGAAAACGGTGAGGAGGTAATCAGCGGGAACGACTTCGTTGGGATTGACGATGTTCCCTAACAAATAGTCCAGATTGTGGCGGTCGCTGCCGGTGAGTTCGGGTCCGATCGCACCGCCTTCGCCGTAGAGTTTGTGGCAGGCTCCACAGAGCGCGGCAAAGGTCGTCTTGCCCTTCGCGGGATCGGCTTGGGCGATGACTTCGGGGGTGAGGAGTCTCTTCCAGTCGGCGATCTCGGTCTTGAGCGCCTCGGGCGTGTCGCGGACTTCACCCCACACTTGGCCGAGTTGCTTGGCGAGCGATTCATCACCCAGACTTTGAATCTGGCGGGCGTGGAAGGGCGTGATCGCCTCGCGTGGGAGCTCTTGCTTGGCGATGCGATCGAGGAGCACCTTCGCGTAGGAGACACGCGAGACGAGCGTGTCCATCGCGGCGGGGCGCAGCGCGGCGTCGCGCTTCCATTGATTGAGGACGCGGTCCGGCACCCCGGGATCGTCGTAGTTGGCGAGACCGAGGATGGCCTCGCGACCGAGAACGCGGTCGTTGGTCCACTCCTTGAGTTTGGGAAGGAGATCGGGCGTGGGATTGCGAACGAGATACGTCAGGGCGGCGCGGCGGGCTCCGGGATCGGCCTCGGCGTTCGCGGCGATGGCGAGCAATTCATCACGGGCGCGTCCGTCGCCGAAGACGACGGAGAGTTCGCGGAGCAAGGTCTGCGTTTCCTCGTCGCCCCCGGTTTTGGCGATTGAGTCCCAGGCGGCTGGTTTGGTCGCTTTGCTCCAGCCCTTGAGGCCTTCGTTGAGACCGCGGAGGATGGGGAGGCGGTTTTCGGCAGTCGAACTGCTGAGGAGCTCGTTCACCGGTCCGGGCGTCTTTTCCAGGTCCTCGGCGAGTCGCCGCGTGATGAGCCGGGTGACGATGGGGAGTTCGGAGGCGAGGGCGAGCTTGACGGCTTCGTCAGGGAATTTCGAGACCGCTTCGGCGATGCCATACCAGATCATGAGGGATAGCTGGCGGTCGGTGGCGTCATCGGTATTCCAACAGAGGACGTTGGCGATGGAAAGACGGGACTTTTGCGGAATCCGTTGAAGTGATGCCGCCATTTCGAGGCGGACAAGTCCGGAACGCACCATTCCCGGTCCGGTGAACACCCGCAGGGGGGAAGTCTCTGAAGGTAATTGGTTCAGGTCCTCGCCGAACCATCTCACTCCCATCGCCTGTTTCGCTTCATCAGGCGATTGAAGCAGTTCCTCGATCTCAGCAGCCGTCACCTCTCCTTTGCCACGCCGCGTCAACCAATCCGGCCTCCCCGTCGTCGGCTGCCCCTTGTCCGGTCCGTCATAAACGATCCGGTAAATCCGTCCGCTGCTGCGATGGATCCCGTCGTTGTCATGGCACTCGCCGGTGTCGCTCCAGTCGTTCATCCAGACCTGGCCATCCGGCCCCGTGATGAGATCCAATCCGCGGAACCACGGATCCTTCATCATCAGGAAATCTTTCCCGTGTTTGCCGACGTAGCCGTTGCCCTCGCGTTCGAGGATATCCATGTTGATCCTTCGGCCGTGGAGGTTGCAGGTGAAGAGTTTGCCATGGTATTCCTTCGGCCAGACGCCGCCTTGGTAAATGAGACAGCCCATGTGGGCGTGGCCGCCCCCGAGTTCGGAGGTCTTGTCGCTGATGCCTTCGCGGATATCGCTCCACTTTTCCGAGCCGCGGTCCCAGTGGTAGTGGTCGGCAGTGTGGCCGATGTATTCGTAGGCGAGGGGATTCAGATGCGCGCCGAACATGCGTTCGTAATAGGCGCCGGGGATGCCGTGCCAGAGGTGGCCGATCACGGTGTTCGTGTAGAAGAGCTGGCCGTCCTCGTTCCAGTCGAGTCCCCAGGGATTCGTGCCACCGTGACAGAAGACCTCGAAGGTCTTGCGCTCGGGATGAAATCGCCAGATCGCGCAGTTCATCGCGATGCGGTCCTTCTCCGGCGTGCCGGGAGCGCCGATGTAGGAGGTCGAGGTGATGCCATGGCGTCCGTAGAGCCAGCCATCGGGCCCCCACTTCAGACCATTCACGATGTTGTGCCCGATCGTCTCGGCGTCGAAGCCATCGAGCATCACGACCGGCTCGCCATCGGGAACGAGGTCGCCGTCCGCATCGGGAATGAAGAGCAACTGCGGCGCGCAGGTCACCCAGACGCCGCCGTGACCGACCGCGACCGAGGTGAGGCGTTTGCCCTGGTCCCAGAAGATGGTGCGTTTGTCAGACTTCCCGTCGCCGTTCGTGTCCTCGAGGATGGTGACGCGGTCGTTCAGCTCGAGATCCCAGCGGCGCGGGTTTTCGGCGAAGGTGTAACACTCCGCGACCCAGAGGCGGCCCTTCTGATCGAAGGTGATTCCGATCGGCTGACGGACCTCGGGCTCCGAGGCGAAGACCTCGAGGTGGAATCCCTCGGGCAGCTCCGCCGTCTTCGCCGCTTCTGCGGCCGCCATGGGTGCATCGCCGGCCTTTTCGGTGTCGTAGGGTTCGGGGAAGCCGGCGGCCAATGAGAGGTTGACGCCGAGGAGGAGCAAAAGTGGTAAGGGCATCTTGACCATGCTTTCGGAGGTAAGAAGTTGGAGCGGTGTCGGCATCGGTATCTGTTTGAAAAGTGGTTCGGGTGTGTTCCCCGTCGAATCCATGGGCGTTGAACCCACGTGATGGGAATTGTTCACAAAGCCGCGATTGAGTCCAGCAGATTACGGGAGGATCAGCAAGCTGCTCGCAGGGTCTCGTATGAACGCTTGGATCAGGACGGAATGGAGCCGGATCAGGGCTGTCACCTCCCGGGTCGTGCAGTTCCCAACCTTCAGGAAGAGGAATTTGGGAGGTGCTCCGTAAAGAAGGCTCCGTTGGAAAAAGTCGTGATCCTTGGAGACGATCGTGTAACCATTTGCGCCGGAAAAATCCCAGATCAACGCGTCATCGGTATGATCGAGACCGTTGGTGTTCACATGTGAGGACCCGGGAAAAAGATCGAGAATCTGCGGCACAATCCGGCTCGACAGATTCTCGTCGAGGAGAAGCTTCATGCCGCATCGGTGAAGAGTTTACTTTCACGGTCGGCGGCAAATGCGAGACAGGCCTGAATGTCGTCGCGGTTCAACTCCGGAAAGTCCTCGAGAATCTCATTCACGCTCATCCCGCCGGCCAGGTATTCGAGAACATCCTGCACGGTGATCCGTAGACCGCGAATGCAGGGCTTCCCGCTCCGTTTTCCCGGTTCGATGGTGATGATCGCGCGGTAGTCCATGTTGGAGAGACTAAGCGATTCCGGATTGAAGTTCAACCCTTCGTCAAAGCGGTGGTTCTCAACCTCCGACGGCCTCACTAGACCTTGAGCGAGGAGTCGAACTTTTCACTGTCATGCACAATCCAGGATTTTGCTAACTACCTCTCACCGCCCGGTCCAGCAGATTCTTCGTGATCCGCTGCACCCGGGCATCGGGTCCGTGCGGGCGGGACCAATGGGACCACGGCAGCATGTGGCCGGGAGGCGAACTCAGCCCCTGGCACCAGAAGATCGTCGAGGCGTTGAAGACGAAGTTGCCCTTCGGTCCGGGATAGATCGTCGCGGTCCATTCCTGCGGATTGACGCCGCCCTGCAAGGCCGTGCCCGCACCGACGACCTCGAGTCCGGCGATGTCCTGCGGCGGATCGCCGTGATATTCCCAGCCGATCAGTCCGGGGATGGCGTCGCCCGACTTCATCCCGGTGCCCTCGAAGATCCAGTGATCCGGTTTCGTGCAGACCCAGTCGCCGCCGCCGTTCACCGGATCGACGTTGCGCGATCCCATCAGATACCCTTCGTCCGGTCCGCGATGGGGAAAGGGTCCCTCATCACGCTCGCGCGCCACGGCATACTTGTAATCGCCGCCATAGGGGCCGCCGCGGAATAGGATCCGGTTTTCGCGACCATCCGTGCTCGGGGTCATCGGCGTGACCCAGCAGACGGAGTTGCCGGAGAAAAAGAGCAGGCTCGTGCCGGTGTCGCGCAACTTCACCGCGTTTTCATACTGACGGATGTCCCAGTATTCGTCGTGACCATTGCTGAGAAAGGCTTTGAAGCGACCCGGCTTGGCGTATTCCGGATCGGTCATATCCGCATTCGTGCAGTAGGTGACGTCGTAGCCCTGTTCCTCGAGCCAGTAGGCCATGGGGAATTCAAAGCAGAGCCACTCGCCCGAGCCGATCGAGTTCGGGTTCTCGTAGATCTGCGAATACTTGCCGTAGGGCCGGTCGAAACTGACATCGGCCCAGGGCCCCTGGTTTCCCTTCGGATGGGTGTAGACCGAGAAATTCTTCGGCCACATGTTGTAGGCCTGCCAGGTGTTGTCCGAGGTCTGCAGGCAGATGTCGGCGGGACGGTCGTCCTTCACGACAAAAACGACGAAATTCTGCCAGTAGCCTTTGCCGGTGGTGTCGGGCGTGGTGAGGCGGCCGAGATAAACGCCGCTGACCCAGTCCGGTGGGATCGTCAGGGTTACGGAAGGCTCCCAGAGGCACTCGTGGAGATGCCGGTCGCCCCGGGTGGATTCCGGTGTTGGCTGCGTTTTTCCGGGGAGCTTCTCGAAGGTCTGCATGAGCCGCGCTCCCTTGCCGCCGTAATAGCCGGTGCGGAAAATCTCGAGCCGGTATTCCGCGGGCACTTTGACACTCACAAAGATCTCGATCGTCTCGCCCGCGGCGACCGATTGCTTCGAGCAATAGCCCTCAATGTCCGACGAGCGCATCCCGTCCCGCTCGTCGAGCCGCACCCGGGTGAGCTGCCAGTCGTCCGCCCCCGGTTTGGCGTTTTCCTCGCGGATCAGGTTGGGTTTGGCTTCCGCAGCACGGACGGACGTAGCGGAAAAAGCCAGCGCCGGAGCGGCGGCGGAGGCAAGAAAGGAGCGACGAGTCGGTTTCATGGATCCGTTTTAGTGAAAGTCACGCCCGGAGGCAATGGCGTGAAAGGGGGGATTGGAGCGCCGCGATGAGGGGGGGATCAAGCTCTTACCAAGCCGTCCACCCGCCATCCACGAGCAGATTCTGCCCGGTGACGTAGCTGCTCGCTTCGCTTGCAAGAAACACCAGCGCGCCCTTGAGCTCCTCGGGCCGCCCCATCCGCCCCATCGGAGATTTGGTGGTGAGCCGTTCCACCATCGTTGCGTTCGCGGCGGGCCCGGGAAAGGGACCGGGGGAAAGGCAATTCACGCGCACGCCGTCCTTCGCCCAGTAGACGCCGAGGTGGCGGGTCATGTGGACGATGCCGCCCTTCAACGCGTGATAGGCGACGGGACTCGCCGGGACGACGCCCTCGTAGGCTTCGGGATACGAGCCGACGACGCCATACATCGATCCGATCATCACGATGCTCGCACCGCCGCCGCGGGCGACGGCGTGGTCGTGGAGTTTCCGGGCGAGGAGGAAATAGCCGGTCGCGTTGGCGAGGCTGCGGTTGAATTCCTCTCCGGTCACGGTGGTGAGGTCCGATCCGTTCGCGGCGTGGCCGTTGTTGACGAGGATGTCGATGCGTCCGGCGCGGAGAAGGGCGTCGGTGAAGCCGTTTTCGATCGAGGCTTCGTCAAGGTGATCAAGGGCGACGCCGAAATGGGTTTGCCCACCGCCCGCGGGCAGGGCGGCAGCGCATTCGGCCGCCTTGGCCGCGTCGCGACTGCTGGTGATGACGTTGGCTCCGGCCTCGGCGAGGGCGCGGGACATCGCCGAGCCGAGCCATCCTCCCGCGCCGCTGATGAGGGCGGTCTTGCCACGGAGGTCGAAGAGTTGGGAAACGGTGCGTTCGGTGCTCATGTCAGGAGGTTTTCCCAGCCCGATCCGGCGGCACTGCGGTGCGAGGCGAGATTGACGTGGAGGGTGCGGATGGCGTCCTCGAGCGGACAAAGGACTTCGCCGAAGCCTTCGACGGCGTCGAGGAAAGCGGCGTTCTGGATCTGATAGATCGTGTCGCGCTCGGGCACGGAGACGGGCTCGTGGTGCCAGGTGCCGTTCGGATCGGTCATCCACGACCAGCGCTGGTTCGCATAGTCGGCGCGCAGCGTGCCGCGCTCGCAGACGACAGTCATGAGGACTTCGTTGGGATGCTGGTAGAGGTTCAGGGTATAACTTCCCATCGCCCCGCCTTCGTGTCTTGTCAGGGTATGGACGGTGTCCTCGACGGTGACGCCTTCGAGGGACTGGTGGGCCGCATCGGTGACGAGCCGTGAGACGGGGCCCGCGAGCCATTCGGCCGCGTTGTACATGTGGGTGATCATGTCGTTGATCGCGCCGCCGCCCATCTCTGGTCTCGCAAAGTAGACCTCGCGATAGGCGGGTCGCATCTGGGCAAAGGACTGGCCGGTGGAAATCGAGAGGGTGAGCACCTTGCCAAACCGCCCCGAGGCGATCTCGCGGCGGATCGCGGAGACGGCGGGATGGGCGCGGTGGACGTAGCCGACCGCGACGGTGAGGCTCTTTTCCGCAATGAGCCGGGCGTAACTCTCGACGCCGTCGAGGGAGAGGCTGAGCGGCTTTTCCATGAGCTGGTGGATGCCGAGGTCTGCCAGTTGCATCCCGATGGCGAGATGGCTCGGGGCGGGGGTCGCGACCACGGCGATGTCGTAGGTGCCCTTGGCGAGCGCGGTGTCGAGATCGGCGTAGGCAAAGGCCTCGGGGATGCCGTAGCGCCGGGCGATCTCGGCGCGGCGAGCGGGATGGGTTTCACAGAAGGCGATCGCGTCGCAACGGTCGAGGTGCTGGAAGACGCGGAGGTGTCGTTCTCCGATGGAGCCGGTGCCAATGACGAGGAGTCTCATGGAAATGCGGTTCGACCCGACAGGGTCTGGTGAAGGAGCCAACTCCATGGCCCCGCTTTTGGCAACGGGCGAGGGAAAACATCACGCTACGCAAACCCGCGCCATTTCGCTCTTGTCGATGGTGGCGGGAATCGGTTAACAAAGGCGATCCATGAGCCATTCCCTCTCCGGAGTTTTTCCCGTTTTCCAGACCCCCTACCTCGCCGATGAATCGATCGACGCCGAGACCCTCGAGCGCGAGATCGCCTGGCTTTTCGAGCAGGGTTCGGATGGGATCGTGATGGCAATGGTCTCGGAGGTGCTGCGGCTCTCCGACCGCGAGCGCGATCATCTTGCCACGCTCGCCTGCCGCTTCGCCGCGGGAAAAGGTCCGGCCGTGATCAGTGTTGGAGCCGAGAGTAGCCGCATCGCCGAGGGTCATGCCCGCCATGCCGAGGCGGTCGGAGCCGGAGCGCTCATGGCGATCCCCCCGGTCTCGATCGCCGTCGATGAAGGCGAGCTCGCCACCTATTACCGCCGCCTCCTCGAGGTCGTCGCGATCCCCGTGATCGTGCAGGACGCCTCGGGCTATGTCGGTCGGCCCATGTCGATTGCCTTCCAGGCGAGGCTCCTCGACGAGTTCGGCCCCGACCGCGTTCTTTTCAAACCCGAGGCCTCGCCGATCGGGCCGCGTCTCTCCGCCCTGCGCGATGTGACCGGTGGAAAGGCGCGCGTATTCGAGGGCACGGGCGGCATCGCCCTCATCGATTCCTTTCAACGCGGCATCTGCGGCACGATGCCAGGGGCGGATCTCATCACCGCGATCGTCCCTCTCTGGCACGCCTTGGTCGACGGCGATCTCGAGGCGGCGGCGCGCATCCACGAGCCGCTTAGCGCGCTAATCTCGATACAGACGAGCCTCGACGGATTCCTCGCGGTGGAAAAACACCTCCTTTGTCGCCAGGGCATCTTCCGCAACGAGATCGTGCGAGGGCCCCGCGGTTTTCTCCTCGATGAAGAGACGCGTCACGAGGTCGACCGGCTCTTCGACCGCATGCAGGAA
Organism: Akkermansiaceae bacterium UBA5020; assembly: GCA_002396885.1. GTDB lineage: Bacteria > Verrucomicrobiota > Verrucomicrobiia > Verrucomicrobiales > DEV007 > Arctic95D-9. Next base: position 27,371 of record DGXY01000142.1, on the reverse strand, counting down.
GCGATCTCGGACTCATGATCATCGACGTCCACAGCCACGCATGGCCGTTTCCGGAGGCCTTTAGCGAAGATTTCATCCGTCAGGCTTCCGGGGCCAAGGCGGACACCACCATCGATATCTCGGTGCGCTACGAGGACTACCGTAGCACCGCTCCTGACAACACCAAAACGGTCGTCTTTGGCGGCAAGGCGAAACTCTCCGGCGTCTGGGTCGACGATGCCTACGTCGCCGACTATGTTGCCCAGGATCCCGATCGTCTCCTCGGTTTTCTCAGCGTCGATCCGACCCAGCCGGGTTGGCAGGATGAACTGCGCCACGGTCACGAGACGCTGAAGCTGCGGGGCGTGAAGCTGCTGCCGATGTATGCGGGCTTCAAGGCCTGCGATGCGGAGCTCGAGCCTCTCTGGGAATACTGCGAGAAACACGGCTTGCCCGTGTTGATGCACACCGGCACGACCTTCGTGAAGCAGGCGCCGCTCGACTGCACCTTTCCGCGCCTCATCGAGCCGGTCGCGCTGAAATATCCCGGGATCAAGTTCATCCTCGCCCATCTCGGTCATCCTTGGGAAGGGGAGTGTGTCGTGACGATCCGCAAACATCCGAATGTCTACGCCGATCTCAGCGCGCTCCATTACCGGCCTTTCCAGCTCTATCAAAGCCTTATGCTCGTGCAGGAATACGGCGTGTGGGAGAAGGTGCTCTTTGGCACCGACTTCCCTTTCACGACGGTGAATGCGACGGTCGAGGGACTGCGCGGCCTCAACGACATGCTCGAAGGCGCCGCCCTGCCGCGCTTGAAAACCGACAAGATCGAGGAGCTGATCTTCCGCGACACGCTGCCCTTGCTGGGGCTGGATTGAACGGGTGCCCGTGTTTGCCGCTCGCCAAAACAAGGGCGGCTGCGCTAGATTCCCGCCATGATCCTCCGTCTCGTTCCCGTTTTTTTTCTCGCCGCATTCGCCTCGCTCGCGTCCGCGGCCGAGCGGCCCAACATCGTCCTCGTGATGGTCGACGACATGAGTTTCTCCGACCTCGGTTACCATGGGGGCGAAATTGAAACGCCGAATCTCGACGCCCTCGCCCAGGGTGGGGTCCGTTTCTCGCAATTCTACAACGCGGGCCGGTGCTGTCCGACCCGGGCCACGCTCATGACCGGTCTGCATCCGCACGAGACCGGGATCGGCTGGATGACCTCCGAGCCGGACCGCGAGCGAGGCGAGGGTGCTCCGGCCGCTTATCAAGGCCACCTCAACGAGCAGTGTGTCACCCTCGCCGAGGCCCTGAAGTCCGCGGGATACGGCACCTACATGACCGGAAAATGGCACCTCGGTCAGAAGGAGATGGAGGACCGTCCCCTCCAGCGCGGCTTCGACCGCTACTACGGCTGCCTCAGCGGGGCGACGCGCTTTTTTCAACCCACAGGCAGCCGCGGCATGACGAGCGGGAACGACCCTGACGAAAACCCCAAAAGCACGACCGATCGTCCCTTCTACACCACCGATGCCTTCACCGATCACGCCATCGGATTTCTCCGCCAGCATTTCAAGGAGAAAAAGGACGATCCCTTCTTCCTCTACCTCGCCTACACCGCGCCGCATTGGCCGCTCCAGGCGCACGAGGAGGATATCGCGAAGTATCGCGGCAAATACCAGGCCGGTTGGGAGCAACTGCGTGAACAACGCTACCGCCGTCAGGTCGAACTCGGCTTGATCGATCCCGCGTGGCCGCTCTCGCCGAAGACCGAGGGCATTTCCGACTGGGACTCGCTCGACGAAGCGAAGCGCGATGAGATGGACCTGAAAATGGCTGTCTTCGCCGCGATGGTCGACCGGGTCGATCAGAACATCGGCAAGCTCGTTGCTTCGTTGAAGGAAATCGGCGCCTACGAAAACACCCTGCTCCTCTTTCTCTCTGACAATGGCGCCTGTCAGGAGGGAGGAATGTTAGGGCGTGGCGAGTTTCACGATGTCGCGAAGCGCAACGAGGAGCACGACAACAGCTACGGCGAGGCCTGGGCGAACGCGGGCAGCACACCCTTCCGACTCTACAAGCATTACCTCCACGAAGGCGGAGCGGCGACGCCCTTCTTCCTTCACTGGCCCGCGAAGATCGCCCCGCGCGAGGCTTGGTATGGCGAGGCGGCCCAGCTTATCGATGTGATGCCAACCCTGCTCGATGTCGCGGGGGCGACTTATCCGGCGGAGCGTTCGGGCGTGAAGACCGTGCCGCTCGATGGCATCTCCTTGCGCCCTGCTTTCACGGGCGATCCACTGAATCGGGGCGAACCGCTCTTCGCCGAACACGAGACCAACGCCTCGGTCCGGGCCGGCAACTGGAAGCTCGTCGGTGAGAGTGTCGCCACGCCCGACGGCACTCAGGTGAAGCAGTGGGAACTCTACGATCTCGCCAAGGACCGCACCGAGTTGAACAACCTCGCCGCGGCCTACCCGGAAAAGGTGAAGGAACTCTCCGCGAAGTGGGAGGCCTGGGCAGCCCGCGTCGGGGTCTATCCCCGGGCCGAGGGACAACCTCCGGTGAAGAAGGGCTGAGCGCCAAACGCCGCCGTTGCCGGGCGCGACGACGCTCGACGACGGCTCCCCCTCGAGGGCAACCCGGTGTTTTTTGGGGTTCGTTCGATCAGGCTTCGATGCCGGTCGGGCTGCTCACCCGGCTTTCCGATGCGGCGACGTTGTGGGAGATCGCAAAACCGCCTTTCGAGTGAGTGGAAAGGACTCGCCAGAAAGCCGTTTCCGGGGCAAACTCCCGCCATGAAAACGACCCGACCCTCCTGGCTCCGCCTCCTGACCCTTTTGGCTCTCCTTGGCAATTCCCCGTTCGATGTGGCGGCGCAGGCACCGATCACGAAGAGCAAGGATCCCGGTCAGTGGGCCCTGATCTATTCCGATGTGCTCGCGAAGAACCGCGAACGGCTCAAGGATTATTCCTGGCAATACCGGGTCGAGGTGCGGGAGAACAACGAGCTCCTTTACGTCGATCACCTTGATGCGAAGTATGGTAACGACGGTCGTGTCGTGACGCAGCGGGTCGGTCAGGATCTGAAGATTAAGGCGCGCCAGGGACTCCTGCTCAAGGCGGGGCAGGAGGCCCGGCTGAAGGACACCGAGGCGAAAATCGAGTTTCTGAAGAAGGCGATCGGCGATTACGTCTACATGACCCGCGGCCAAGTCGTCGACTTCTTCACCAAGGCCCGCAAGACCGAGGCGGTCGGCTACGAAAATGCCCTCCGGGCCGACGGTGAGAGTGTCCTCGTGAAGGGCGACTCGGTGACCCTGATCGGCGACAAGTCGACCGCCTTCCCGATCTACCTCGCCTTCAGCGCGCCGGTCGATGCGAAGACCTCGATCCGTTGTGAAGTCTACTTCCGCCATCTCCGCCAGGTCGGTGCGTTTTACGGTCCGAAAGTCACGGGTGAATTCACCCAGACCGGTGCCGGCGGCAAGGTTCTGCGCATCGACGTGGAGAGCTTCGACTACCTTGCCAAACCCTGACAAAACACCCATTGTCCGGATGAAACCCCTTCTTTCTTTGCTTGGCCTGGCACTCCTGATCTCGTCCGTTGTCGCGCAGGACGACTACCCTCGGCGTGAGATCGCCGAGATCCGTGTGCGCGGCGGCGTCCCGAACCTGCTCCGCAAGGCGAGTGCCGCGGACGGGCGGGAGCTCCGCGTCGCTTACCTCGGCGGGAGCATCACCGCGGCACCGGGATGGCGGGTGAAATCCCTCGAGCTGTTCCAGAAGGGCTTTCCCGGCGTGAAGTGGAAGGAAATCCACGCGGCGATCGGAGGGACCGGTTCGGATCTCGGCGTTTTCCGGGTGGGACAGGATGCCCTTTCGCACAAGCCCGACCTCCTTTTCGTCGAGTTTGCGGTAAACGACGGCGGGGCCGATCCCGTGCAGATCCACCAAGCGATGGAGGGCATCGTGCGCCAGACCTGGGTGGCGGATCCCGAGACCGACATCATCTTTGTCTACACGGTGAGCGAGCCCTTTCTCGCGGATCTGAAGGCGGGCAAATGCTCGCGCTCGGCTTCGGCGATGGAAGAAGTCGCCGATCACTACGGGATTCCCACGATGCACTTCGGGGTCGAGGTGCAGAAGCGGCTCGAGGCGGGCAAGCTGATCTTCAAGGGCGAGGCCCTTGCCAAAGACGCCAAACCCGATCAGACCGGGCCGATGCTGTTCTCGACCGACGGGGTCCATCCGCTGACGGAGACGGGCCATGTCCTCTACGCGGAGACGGTGGCGCGTGGCTTCGACGAGTTGGAGAAAGCGCCACTGTCGAAGGTGGCGGTCCCACACGCCCTCGACGCACCGCTGCGTGCTGATCACTGGGCCGCGGCAAAGCTGGTGCCTCTGAGCGAGGGGATGCTGACGGGCGAGTGGCAGAAGCTCGATGGTGGCGAGAAGGGAGACGAGATCGCGAAGCGCTTCGCGAAGTTCCTCCCGCAGATGTGGCGGACGAGTGCTCCGGGAGCGGCGCTGGGCCTGAAGTTCAAGGGCGAGGTGATCGGTTTCTTTGACGTCGTCGGACCCGACGGCGGACAGCTCAAGGTGAAGGTCGACGAGGGCGAGGAGAGGATCGTGCCGCGTTTCGATGCCTACTGCGTCTACCACCGCCTCAGCAAGTTCCAGGCAGGCAGCGGACTCGCTGGAGATGTGGTCCATACCGTGAGCGTGACCCTCGATTCGGCCGGCCCTGACAAACGCACCGTTCTTTTCGAAAAGAACCGTCCCGACTTCGACAAGAATCCGGACAAGTTCGCTCCGAAGGTCTGGAACGTCGGCGCTGTCATGCTGATCGGCGAGGTGGTGGAGTGAGTTGGTGTCAATCGATGGGATTGATCAACTTCGTGAATCCCGATCCGATGAAGTCCTTGGTGTTTCGGGTGAAAAATTCCTTCACGCCATGGTGCCGCAAGGTTGCGGCAAGGACCGCATCATGGGTGCGCTGGCAGGGGAAGTCGCGTTTCTCCAAGCGCATGATGAGGTTCGCGTAGCAGGCTCCCTCGTATGAACAGAACGCGACACCGCTGCTCTCCCGTAGGAATCGGACCTGTCGGGCAGCTTCTTTGGCCGAACGCGGTTTCTCGATGATTCGCGGGTGGCGAAGCGCTTTGTAATATTCCCACAGGACTTGATCCGAGAGAATCCAATCCTGCGGGCGGGCTAGCATTTCTTTGATGACAACAAGAGCCTTGGCGTGTTCCGGGGCGGATTGATTGGTCGCATAGACCAGAAGATTCGTGTCGAGGCTTTTCATAGAGCATCGTCGTAGAGGACGCTGCGGAGATCCTCTGCAGCGGCCAGAACCCTGCCTCCGTCGAAGGTAGGGAATATGGGAGGTGCCTGTTTCTCGCGAGCCAACAGGCCGGTCCTCTGCTCCAGTTCGCGGTCGACCGCCCGCCTCACGATCTCGCTGACCGGACGATCCTCCACTTCGGCAAGGCGACGCAGGGACTTCATCACCGGGTCGGGAAAAAGAATCTGAATCTTTTGCATGGATACATGAATAGCATGGAACAAGGCCTTCTGCAAACCGTCCTCACGTCCTTGCCATCCCTGGCCTTTTCGTGGAACGTCCCGCGTGATGCGACCGATCCTCCTCTTCCTCCTCCTCGCGACCACGTCTTTCGCGGCTGATTTTCCAGCTCTCCACAACAGCGAGCCGGGCAATCCCGAGCCGATGTCGCCTCAGGAGGCGCTCGCGGCTTTGAAGGTGCCTGAAGGCTTCAGCGCCACCCTTTTTGCGGCCGAACCGGACGTGCAGAATCCCATCGGCCTCTCGTGGGACACCAAGGGCCGGATGTGGGTCGCAGAGAACTACACATATGCGGAGCGTCAGAAACGCTTCGATCTCTCGCTGAAGGATCGCGTCATCATTCTCGAGGACTCCGACTGGGACGGTGTCGCGGAGTCGCGCAAGGTCTTCACCGATCAGGTCCAGATGCTTTCGAGCGTTGAAGTAGGGCGCGGCGGGGTCTGGCTGATGTGTCCGCCTCAGTTGCTGTTCATCCCCGATGCCAACGGTGACGATATTCCCGACGGCCCGCCCCAGGTGATGCTCGACGGCTTCACCGTGGCCGAGGCGAACTATCACAACTTCGCCAACGGACTCCGTTTGGCTCCGGATGGCTGGCTCTATGGGAGGTGTGGTCATTCTTGTCCGGGTAATCTCGGAGTGCCAGGCACTCCCACCGAAAAGCGCGTCCCGATGAAGGGCGGGATCTGGCGCTATCACCCTGACAAACGCCTCGTCGAGGTCCTCACCCACGGCACGACGAATCCCTGGGGACACGATTGGGACGCGAATGGCGAGATGTTTTTCATCAACACGGTCACCGGCCACCTCTGGCATCTCATCCACGGAGCGCATCTCGTGGATTCGAACACGCCGAATCCGCTGATCTACGAGAAGCTCGACACCATCGCCGATCATTACCACTACGACCGCAGCGGCAAGTGGAGCGACTCGCGCGACGGCAAGGCCAATCATCTCGGTGGAGGCCACGCCCACATCGGCATGATGATCTATCAGGCGGAGCAATGGCCCGAGGCCTACCGGAACAAACTTTTCACCCTGAACATGCACGGACGACGCGCCAACGTCGAGCGGCTCGAGCGCAACGGGAGCGGCTATGTCGGACGTCACGAGCCCGATGTCTTCCTGAGCGACGATCCGTGGTTTCGCGGCATCGAGATCAGCACGGGTCCGGACGGGAGCGGCTTCATCCTCGACTGGAGCGATACCGGCGAGTGTCACGAGCACACCGGCGTTCACCGCACGAGCGGGCGCATCTTCCGCGTCAGTTACGGAAAGCCTGACAAACCCACCCAGCCCTTCGCTTGGCGCAAGCCCTGGCCGAAGGCCGATCTTGAATCGGAGAACGAACACGCCCGTGCCCTTGCGATCCGCGAGCGGGTGCAATTCTCGCCGATCGACGCGATCACCGGCCCGATGCCGGGAGCGGTTTATCCCGATTTGACCTTCGATCCGGTGGCGATGGCGAAAGGGGAGAAGTCTCCCTTCGTGCGCTTGAATCTTGCCTCGGTCTTGCAACGACTGCCGCTCGCAAAGCGCGCCGATCTCGCGCGCGCGCTGCTCTCGCATGAGGGAGATGCGGAAGATCCCTTCCTGCCGAGCCTCGTCTGGTATGGTATCTCGCCGCTGGCGAAGGAGATCCCGGCCGATCTCGTGAAAATCGCCGGAGTCTCGAAGTGGCCGGTCCTGAATCGCTGGATTGCGCGGAGCATTGCGCCTCAGCCGGAGGCACTCGACGCCCTCCTCTCAGTGAACTCGAGCGATGCCGTAGTCGAGGGCATGCGCGACGCCTTCAAAGGCATCCGCAAGGCCCCGAAGCCCGCGAAGTGGGATGCCGTGGCAGCAACGTCGACTTCGCCGTTCGTCCGCGAGCTCAGCATTCTCTTCGGCGACGGTCGTGCCCTTGACGAAGTGAAGGCCATCGCCCTTGATGACAAGGTCGAGCTCCCTGCGCGCGAGGCGGCCTTGAAAACCCTGATCGAGTCGCGCCCTCCCGATCTGCGAGCGCTCTGTGAGAAGCTCCTTGAGGTGCGTGGTCTCGGCGTCGTCGCGGCGCGTGGTCTTGCGCTGTCGGAGGACCCCGCCATCGGCGTGCGCCTTGCCAAAGCCTACCGGAAATTCTCCCAGCAGGAGCGGACCACACTCCTCGACACCCTCGTCGCGCGCCCGGCCTTCGCGAAGGCGCTGCTCGATGAAATGGCGTCCGGGGCGATCGCGAAAGCGGACCTCACCGCTTTCCATGCTCGTCAGATCCGCGGATTCGAGGACGAGGCCCTGACCAAACAGCTCAGCGAGGTCTGGGGCGAACTGCGCGAGTCGGCGGCGGACAAGAAAGCTCTCGTCGAAAAACTCAAGGGTGACCTGAAGCCCGAAGCCCTCGCCACGGCCAATCCCGGCAAGGGCCGTGCCCTCTACGCCGCGGTCTGCGGGGCCTGCCATGTCATGTATGGAGAAGGCGGCAAGATCGGTCCCGACCTCACCGGATCGGGGCGCGCCAATCTCGATTACCTTCTCGAAAACATCGTCGATCCGAGCGCCGTGGTCAGCGCCGACTACCGCATGAGCCTCGTCACGCTCGAGGACGGTCGAGCCCTCAGCGGGGTGATTGCCGGTAAGGACGAGCGCACCCTCACCCTGAGGACGCTCGCCGAGACGATGACGATCGATCAGAAGGAGGTGGTAAAAATCGACACTTCTCCGATGTCGATGATGCCCGAGGGGCTCCTCCTCGCCTTCCCTCCCGATCAGGTCCGCGATCTCATCGCCTATCTGATGCACCCGGTGCAGGTGCCGTTGCCGGAGCAGTGACGATGTTTGCGGGACCGGTGCATTTGACGGGGGCCGTGAAGATTGCGTTGAAATGACGGTCTTTTCCATGTCATCTCTTCCGATCATCTTCCTTCTTCCCTTATTTCCATGACCGGACTCGACCTTCTTCCCTCCACTGATCCCACTTCCGTCCTCCGATATCGCGACGGGGTCTATGCGATCGACCTGCTCACCGCGGCCGTGACCGAGTTCCGGATCTTTGACGTCCTCCGCGAAACGCCCGCTACCCTTGCGGAAATCTGCGCGCGGTTTGGTTGGGACGAACGGCCCGCCGACGCCCTCCTCACCCTTTGCCTTGCCAATGATTATCTCGATCAGGATGAGAATGGAGTCTTCACTCCCTCAAAGATGGCGCTGGAGCATCTTTGTCAGGGGTCTGTCTGGGACCTCACCCCCTACTACGGTTCGCTCCGCGACCGTCCCGTCGTGCAGGATTATGTCAGGGTCTTGAAATCCGGTCGTCCCGCCCATTGGGCTGGGTTGGACGAGGCCTCGGACGACTGGCACGGCTCGATGCTTTCGGAGGACTTCGCCCGCACCTTCACCGCGGCGATGGATTGCCGGGGCGTCTTTCTCGGGAAAAAACTCGCGGATACGGTCCCAGAGGTCCTCGTTGGCGGGAGGCGGCTCCTCGATATCGGTGGCGGATCGGGCGTCTATGCCTGCGCCCTCGCGGCGAACGCGCCTAACCTCGAGGCGATCGTGCTTGAGCAGGCTCCCGTCGGTGCGATCGCCCGGGAGAAGATCGCGCAACGCGGGCTCGCCCATCGAGTCTGGGTTGAAACGGGGGATATGTTTTCCGATCCATGGCCCGCGGATTGTGATCTGCACTTGTTTTCCAACGTGATGCACGACTGGGGCAAGGCCGAGGTCCTCGCGTTGCTCCATCGTTCCCGCGAGACTCTCGCGCCGCGCGGCACGGTGCTCGTCCACGAGGCCTTCCTCGATCCTGACAAACGGGGGCCGCTGCCGGTAGCGGAGTATTCCTGCATCCTCGCGCATTCGACCCAGGGTCGCTGCTACGCTTGGTCGGAGATGGAGGGATTCCTTGCCGAGGCGGGTTTCGTCAGTCTCGGGTATCGTCCGACGGGTGGAGATCGTGGCGTGGTCGTGGCGAAGGTGGCGCGGTGATGGAGTGATGGAGACTCGGAGCGAAGCGGAGAGAGACGGAGAGAGACGGAGTCAAATGGAGCAGTGGGAAAGAGTTGCCCGAGTGGGTTGTATGGCCGTAACCTTGGGTCACTACCTCTTCCCACCATGTCCACCGCCCGTGCCTACGCCGCTTCCAGCCCCACTTCCTCGCTCGCCTACGCACCGATCCCGCGTCGCGAGCCGACCGACCGGGACGTGGAAATCGAAATTCTTTTCTGTGGCGTCTGCCATTCGGACCTGCACCAAGTCCGCAACGAATGGAGCGCCCTACCGACCGTCTATCCCTGCGTGCCGGGACATGAGATCGTCGGCAAGGTAACCCGTGTCGGGGCCGCGGTATCAAAACACCGGGTCGGCGACATCGTCGGGGTCGGCTGCCTCGTCGACTCCGATCATTCCTGCCCGGTCTGCGAGTCGAATCTCGAGCAATTCTGCCCCAACGCGACCTTCACCTACAATTCGCCCGACAAACACGGCACCGCTCCGGTGACCTACGGTGGTTACTCGAGCAGCATCGTCGTCGACGAACATTTCACCCTGAAGGTCCCGGGAAATCTCGACCTCGCCGGCGTGGCGCCCTTGCTCTGTGCCGGGATCACGACTTATTCGCCGATCCGCCGTTGGGGCGACCTCCAAGGCAAGAAAGTCGGCGTGGTCGGTCTCGGTGGACTCGGGCACATGGGGGTGAAATTCGCCCACGCCTTCGGAGCCCACACCGTCGTGCTGACGACCTCGCCGGGAAAGGCCGAGGACGCCCTGCGTCTCGGAGCCGACGAGGTGATCGTGACCCGCGACATCAACGCGATGCAAAAACAAGCCGGTAGTTTCGATTTCATTCTCGACACCGTCTCGGCCGACCACGACATCAACGCCTACCTGAATCTCCTCAAGATCGACGGCACTCTCACTCTCGTGGGGGCGCCTGACAAACCGCTGCCGGTCTCGGCCTTTGGTCTTCTCTTCGGCCGCAAGCGTCTCGCCGGTTCCCTCATTGGTGGCATCGCCGAGACCCAGGAGATGCTCGACTTCTGCGGGCAGCACGGCATCACCTCGGATGTCGAGGTCATCGCGATCCAGAAGGTCAACGAGGCCTACGAAAGGCTCCTCAAGTCGGACGTGAAGTATCGCTTCTCCATCGACATGGCGTCGCTGAAGGAGGAGTGAGTCGAAAGTCTCGCCGTGCCAATGCAGCACGCGGGTGTTCTCAGGCGACAAATGGCGTCTGGTGTTGACGTCCCGGATCGACCCGCGCCAACGGTGGTCCTTTGGTCGGCGACCGGCGTGCGGGGCATTCTTTTCCGTTGACAGGTTGCGGACAGGGTCGGATACGATCTTTTCGATGCCAATGCTCCGCCTCTTCCCGCTCGTGATCGGTCTGTCCGTCCTCCACCCGCTCCATGCCGGAGAGGCCGAACCGATTACGAAGCCGGGGAAACCCTTCGTCTCCAAGGCGGTCGCGACGACCCGCACGGCTTCAGTGCCCGACTATGTCTCCGCCTTCGAGGAGGAGATCGAATGGCTCGATTTCGGGATCGACTCTCGTTCCCGCTTCGAGTTCCGTGATCAGGATTACCGCACCACCGATCTCCTCAGTGAGACTCTCTTTTACCAACGGTCGCTGCTCTACCTTGGAGTCCATGATTTGCTCGGTCCCCTGAACTTCACGGCCGAGTTCGAGGACTCGCGGCGCGGGCTCAGCGACCGGGCCGAATCGGGCAACGAGGCGAACCACACCGAGCTACTCCAGGCCTACGGCGAGTTGCGCTTCGACGACGCCCTCGGCGGCGATCCGGTGAGCCTGCGCCTCGGACGCATGGCCTTTGATGCGGTGGACCGCCGGCTCATCTCGCGGAACCGCTATCGGAATACCATCACCGCCTTCGACGGCGCGCGTCTCCGGATCGGCGAGGAATCGAGTCCGATCGAGTGGGATGCCTTCGCCCTGCGTCAAGTGGATCGCTCCGTCGATGCCCTCGACGAGTCGAGTGAAGAGAGTCTGCTCTATGGCGTGACCGGGTATGTTCGCACCTTCTCGCCACGCGTGTTGATCGAACCCTACTGGTTGCTCTCGGATCAGGCGTCCGGCGGCGGCAAGCAGCTCCACACCAGCGGCGTCCACACCTACGGCCAGATTGGCAGCTCATCGTGGGATTACGATTTCGATTTCGCCGGACAATGGGGCGAGTTGGGCGGCCTCGATCATCAGGCCTGGGCGGCCCACGCCGAGGTCGGGCATACGTGGGATCATCCCTGGAAGCCCCGCCTCGGGGCCTGGCTGAATTTCGCCTCGGGCGATCGCGATCCGGGCGACACTGATTCGGGGCGCTTCGATCCGCTCTACGGGGCCTCTTTCTCCTTCTACGGTTACACCAGCTATTTCTCGTGGCAGAACATGATCAATCCCGCCCTGCGCCTCAGCTTCCAGCCGATGGAGAAGCTGAAGTGCGAAATCATCCACCGCGGCATCTGGCTGGCGAGCGAGGAGGACGCTTGGGTGCGTGCTTCACGTCGGGATCCCGCGGGTGCGAGCGGCAGGTATGTCGGTCAGGAACTCGACCTCCGCGCCTCTTGGCAGGCGACGAAACACCTCGAGATCGAGGCGGTCTACGCGTGTTTTTTCCCGGGCGGATTCGTCGACCAGACCGGCCCATCGCCGGAGAGCCACTTCGGCTACCTCGGGGCGACGTTGCGATTTTGAGAGGGTGTTCGTGAGGGTTGTCCTGAAGCTACCCCCTCGCCCCGCTCAAATACAAGGCGGCATCGGGATCTGAGGGCGCGGAAAAGACACGCTCAGCCGGACCGTGTTCGACGAGGGCTCCGGCACCTTCTTTCATCCAAAACACGGCCGCATGATCGGCGATGCGGCGAGCCTGGGCGAGGTGGTGGGTGACGATGACAACGGTGAGCTTGCCCTTGAGCGAGTGGATGAGGTCCTCGACGACGCCGGAGGCAATGGGATCGAGGGCGCTGCAAGGCTCGTCGAAGAGGATCACCTCGGGATCGAGGGCGAGGGCTCGCGCGATGCAGAGGCGCTGCTGCT
>DGXY01000142.1:11112-14614 GCA_002396885.1 Akkermansiaceae bacterium UBA5020 | reverse complement strand
TGCTGCTGGCCGCCGGAGAGGGCGGTCGCGTTTTGATGGAGCCGGTCGCAGACTTCGTTCCAGAGTCCGACTTCGCGCAGGACCTGCTCGATGCGGTCGGGGATGTCGCGTTGCTTCCAACCGTGTTCCTTGAGGGGGATCTCGAAGTTCCGCCGGATCGATTGCGGGAAGGGATTGGGGCGTTGAAAGACGATCCCGATGCGTCGGCGCAGATCAAGGACGTCGGCCTTCGGATAGGTGATCTCGGTGCCGTCACCGAGGCGGATGGAACCGGTCACACGGCAGCCGGGGATGAGATCGGTGAGTCGGTTGAGGCAAAGGAGAAGGCTGGATTTTCCACATCCCGATGCGCCGACGAGGGCGGTGATTTCGCCCTGGGGAATTTCCAGATCGATGTTTCGAAGGGCGGTGATTTCGCCGTAGGAAACGGAGAGTCCAGCGAGGCGGATGGCGGGTGGATTCATGGATTCAGTTGGCGTCTTCTCAGCCATCGCTCCGAGATCGCGACGGCGGCGGCATTCACCACGAAGATGAGGGCGAGGAGGACGAGGGCGCTGGACGAAGCCATGGGGGCTCCCTTGGCGACGTTGAGGGCGAGGTCGTAGATGTGCACGGAAAGAGCGCGACCCGAGTCGGAGACGGATTCGGGCATTCGTGTCGAGTAGCCGCTCGTGAAGAGCAGTGCGGCGGTTTCGGAAAGGGCCCGTCCGATCCCGAGGGTGATACCGACGACGATGCCGGGGAGGGCGGCCGGGAAAAGAATTTGGATGGTCGTGGTCGTTTTGGAAAGACCGAGGGCGGCGGCGGCGGGACGCAGATCCGTGGGCAGTGACTCGAGTGCCGCAAGGGTCGTGCGCACGAGGATGGGCAGGATCATGCAGGCGAGGGTGAGTCCGCCGGAAAGGATGGAGAAACCGAGGCCGAGGGTCTGCGAGAAAAAGACCATGCCAAAGAGACCGAAGACAATCGAGGGCACGCTCGCGAGGAGATCGACTCCGTCGGTGACGAGGCGCGCGAGAAGACTCCCGCGGCGGACGAACTCTGAGAGCCAGAGGGCGCAGCCGCTGCCAAGCGGGATCGCGAGGGTCAAGCAGCAAAGGAGAATCCAGAGGGTGGAAACGAGGAGCGGCCCGATCCCTCCGCTGCGTCCCGCATCTTCGACTCCGGCCGTGAGAAAGGTCCAAGAGAGTCGGGGGAGGCCAAGGCGGACGAGATCCCAGACGAGCCAAGCGAAGAGAGCAATGCCGAGCAAGGCAGCGATCGCTCCCACGAGGGCGAGGGCACGGTCAGGCCACTTCGAGGGGGATCTTCGAACCGGGTTGGGGGAAACGGTGGTCATGTTAGGGTTGCTCTCACCTCCTACTCATACTCTTACCTCCTACTCCTACTCAGTTCGGGGTTTGAAGAGCGTTTCGGGATTGAGTAAGAGTAGGAGTAAGAGTAGGAGTAAGAGTAGGAGTAAGAGATTTCTATGCACCGCCAATGCCCGAATCGGACGCGTTCTTCCGAATGGAAAGCCAGCCGACGATGAGCGCGGAAAAAAGCACCAGCACGAGCGCCGCACAAAAGAGGAGGGCTTGGTGTGAGGCCGTCGCGTAGCCCATCTCGAGGGCGAGCGTCGAGGTGATGGGACGGATCGGATCGAAGAGGCTCTTCGGGATTTGTGGGATATTGCCACAGACGAGGACGACGGCCATCGTTTCGCCGACAGCACGGGCGAGTCCGAGGAGCACTCCGCTGGCGATGCCGCCGCGGGCGGCGGGCAAGGCGATCGAGAGGATGGTGCGGGCTCGTCCGAGACCGAGTCCGGCCGCGGCCTGGAGTTGCGCGGCGGGGACGGCCTGCAAGGCGGCCTGGCTCGTCAGGGCGATGAGGGGCAGGATCATCAAACCGAGAACGACGCCACCGGCGAGGAGGCTTTGTCCCGGTGCGTCCGGAGCGAAACGCACGATCGCGGGGACCACGACCATGAGCCCCCAGAATCCAAAGACCACCGCGGGCACGCCGATGAGCAGTTCCATCATCCGCCGATTCCATCGTTCGAGTGCCGGAGGCGCGTAAAAGCGGTGGAAGATGGCTGAGGCAAGGCCCACGGGCAGGGCGAGGGCGACGGCCAGCAGTGTGACGAGCACCGAGCCGGCCAACATCGGGACCACCCCGAATTGCGGATCGCGCTCCGACCCGGGTTGCCATTTCTCGTCGGTAAAGAAGGGTCCGAGACGGCCTGCTTCGATCGCCGGCCACGCACCCGAAACGAGGTGCCAAAGAATCACGAGCACGATCCCACCGGAGACGAGAGCGAGCAGTCCGAGGACGCCTCCGGTGATCCGGTCAACGGACCGGGACAAAGTAGTGTTTCTCGATGATGCCATGGATTTCGGTCGACATCAGGTAGTCGAGGAAGGCCCGCGCGGCGGGAGATGTTTCCGCATCCGTGACGACATTGAGGGGCCGTGTGATCGGAAACGAGCCGTCGCGAACCGACTCCATCGTCGGCGTCTTTCCATCGATGACGACGAGTTGGATCGGCGTGCCGGCTTTCTCCTCGGCCATGGCGGTGCCGATGGACACGTAGCCGACTGTGTTGGGATTGCTGACGACGGATTGGATGACGTGGAGGTTTTCTCCGACGACGATATCGGCCTTCACATCGGCTTGGTCGAGACCGAGGTAGTGAAGGAAGACCTCGAGGGTCGAGCGTCCTTCGGCCTTGTTCGCCACGACGATGGCCGCGTCCTTGCCGCCGACGTCTTTCCAGTTCGTGATCTTCTTCGTGTAGATGTCGATGAGTTGCGGTTTGTCGAGTTGTCGCACCGGATTGTCCCGGTGGATGATGACGCAGACGCCGTCTCTGGCGATGGTGTGGGCCGCTAGCTTCGTTTCTTCCCCGTCTTTGAGCGCCCGCGAGACCATGCCGAGGTCGGCCACGCCGGAGGTCGTATCGCTGATGCCGCGGGAAGAACCACCCGACTGCACCTCGATGCGCACGCCCGGGTGGGAGGCCTCGTATTGCTTGGCCGCATCGGCCACGAGCGGGGCGACGGTGCTGGATCCGGTCGCCATGACCGTTTCGGACGTTTCGCTTTTGCCGCAACCGACGAGGAGCACGGCAGCGAAGAAGGCGGTTAGGATTCCGGGTCGAAGGAAATCTGACAACAACCCAGATCGACGATGCCGTCCCGGCGTTGCTCCATCGCCGCGGAGAGCCGGTAGAGCATCGCCTTGCCATCGCGGGTCGCTTCCACGATGCCGGCATCGCGGAGATTCTTGAGGTGATGGGAAAGCAGGCTCTGCTCGATGCCGAGCGCCTCCTGGATGTCGCCCACATGGCAGGCCCCCTTCATGAGATGCCGCACCACCGCGAGACGGGTCTCGTCCCCGAGGGCTTTCAATCGCACGGCGCAGGAAAGCTCGGGTGGAGGGTTCGGAGTCGGGTTCGCTTTCATGCTCAGGAAGGGAGTGAAATTTACGGACCTTCATATGAAGATCCGTAAATATGAAC
>DGXY01000142.1:0-10934 GCA_002396885.1 Akkermansiaceae bacterium UBA5020 | reverse complement strand
TGAACAAATGTTCATTTTGGTCAAGGCGGAAAACCCTGAAGGACTCGTCAAGGTGTCCCATCCGATCGGGAACTTCAAGCGGTCCGGTCGCGGTTGCGTCGCGGGGCTACGCGATGCGGGATCGCCCGGGATTTGCCCTGCGTGGCTCTGACGTGGTATGCCATCTCCATG
The DNA here is from genome assembly GCA_002396885.1 of Akkermansiaceae bacterium UBA5020. Lineage (GTDB taxonomy): Bacteria > Verrucomicrobiota > Verrucomicrobiia > Verrucomicrobiales > DEV007 > Arctic95D-9. Next base: position 10,763 of record DGXY01000142.1, on the reverse strand, counting down.
GAACGCCGACATTTCCTTCGATCCGCCGCGCCGCTCGTCGCAGCCGCTCCTTTGGTCTCATCCGCCTCCGCTCAGGACGCTCCGGTTTCCGAAGATCCGGTGAAGCGGCTCACGGAGAATCTCAATCCGGTTATCCAAAAGGCGCGCGAGGCGGCGCTCGCGGTCTTGAAGCCCTCGTCAAAGGATTTACAGCACGGTCTCGAGCTCCATGCCGACGCCCTCGTCTTCGACTCCTACGGATTTTCGCCGCGCTGCGCGATCGACGGTGAAGCACTCAAGGCGGTTGTGATGGCGGGGGCCTCCGATGTCGAGCTTGATGACCTGCGCGAGGACATGAGCATGACCCGCTGCGTCTCCTCCGAGGCCGAGCTCGCCGAATACCGCGAAGGCTGGCGCGCTTCGGGAGTGACCTGCATCTTCCAGAACGCGGGGCAGGAATGTCAGGATCCGATGCGTCTTCTGAAACGTCTCGCTCACTTTACTCACGTCACCGATCACTTGGGCGAGTTTGTCGCGAAGGCGGTGACGCCCGGTGATGTCGAAGAGGCAAAAGCAGCGGGAAGGCATAGTCTCTATTTTACCGGCAACGGTGTGCCCCTGACGCAGGACTGGCTCTCGATCCCGGACGAACTCCGTTACTTGAAGATCTTTTATCACCTCGGCATCCGCATGATGCACCTGACTTATCAACGGCGGAATATGATCGGCGACGGCTGCGCCGAGACCTCGAACGCCGGACTGAGCGACTTCGGCCGGGCCGTCATCGCCGAGATGAACCGCGTCGGTGTGATCCCCGACTGCGCCCACTCGGGTTGGCAGACAAGTCTCGAGGCGGCGAAGGTCTCGGGCAAACCGGTCGTGGCGAGCCACTCGACGGCGGCGGCGCTGCATCCCCACATTCGCAGCAAACCCGACGAGGTAATCCAGGCCATCGCCGATTCGGGAGGTTACATCGGTATCTGTTGCATCTCGCGCTTTCTGCGGGGCAAAGGGGATCTCAATGCTTTCCTCGATCACATCGATCACGTCGCGAAGAAGTTCGGCGTCGACCATGTCGCGATCGGTACGGACATCGCCTACACCTCGCGGAACAGCACCGAGGAAAACAAGAAGGCAGCGGTCGGTGGTCTGCGGCGGAAGCGCGAAGACTTCCGCTCGCTCTGGCCCAAGGACGACTTCATCGCGACCGAAGAGGCCGATCTCAGCATTGCCTGGACGAACTGGCCGCTCTACACCGTCGGCCTCGTCCAGCGCGGCTATTCCGACGACGACATCCGCAAGATCCTCGGGGGGAATGTGATGCGGGTGCTGCGGGACACGGCGTAGGGTTGAGCGATCGCGGCAGCGTTGGAGGGGCAAGCTCCCTCCTCGGGGGGAATGTGATGCGGGTGCTGCGGGACACGGCGTAGGGTTGAGCGATCGCGGCAGCGTTGGAGGGGCAAGCTCCCGCTTGCCCGCCGATTCATCCAGGACGAGCAACGCGGGCACGCGGGAGCTTGCCCCTTCAGCTTACGCTTTAAGGTTCGCCGCAATCGCAATCAAGCCGGAGAGATGCACGTCCTCATGGATCTGCACATGGGGAACGCCAAGGAGGCCCAGGGCACTGCGCATGGCCGTGGCGGCGGGGGAATCGCCGATGAGATGGATGGGGAGGTCGGGCGCAAAGGTGAGGGCTTCACGCAATTCGTGGCCGATGAGGAGGCCGGAGACATAGCTGCGCACCTCCGAGGCATCAAGACGTCCGGCGAGCAGGTGGGTGCGTCCGAGAAAGAGGTGATGGAGGAGGCCGCCGGAAAGGTCGGACTCGTCGAGTCCCCGTGCAAAGGCCTCGCTCTCCGGATCGGCGGGAGTGCCGTCGCCGCTGATGAGACTTTCGCGGGTGAGGCGCTCGTAGGCTTCGCCGGTGAGCCAGGTCCGGAAACGGTGGATCGCTCCCTCCTGACACATCACCCATTTCGAGTGCGTGCCGGGCAGGCAGATGACGGCTCCCCCGCCGGGGAGCGAGTCGAGAAGTCCCGCGATCTGGGTCTCTTCGCCGCGCATCACATCGGTGGTGTTCGTGTCAGGATCTTCGCAGCGGACTCCGGGGACGATGAAGACCTCGCTGAAGGTCGCGCTGGGAACCGCGACGATGGCTGCGGCGAGCTCCGCGAGCCCGCAGGGCGCGGTCACATAGGGTGCCTCGACCCAGCCTTCTCGGGCGCCGATCATGCCGCTCATGAGGACGCGGGCATCGGGATGGGTGTGTTTCCACGCGCCGCAGTGCAGGGCGAGGATGGCGTCGCAATCGCGTCCTTCTCGGTGGCGGATGCCGTCGGGCGAGGACACCGAGGCGATGATTTGTCCATCGACGAAGAGTTTGGCGCGGAAGTGGGTCGAACCCCAGTCGACGGCGATGAGGGGAGGGGAAATCTTCATGGGGCGGGCGAGGTGCTTTTCCCCTCATCGACAAAGGAGAGGGCTTGATCGAGCCAGTCGGCCGGAGGTGGGTTGTGGCCGTGTCCGGGGATCTCGAAAACGCGGGTGTGGGCAAAGCCTTCTTTCTCAAAGCCGTTTTCAAAGGCTCCAAGCGTGTTGGCCCGGTTGAAATCCTTTTCTCCGGTGACGAGGGCGAAGCGGCAGCTCTTCTTCACGAGAGGAAGGAGGTCTTCGTCAGGGAGATAGCTGAGCCCGTAGACCTTGCCGTCGGGCGCCGCGACATCGGTGTAGAAATTGACGCCCATGCAGCAGATCGCGCCGCTGAACATCTCGCCCCAGGCGACCCCGAGCATGCTCGCGACGCGGCTCCCCCCGGAAAAGCCTGAGACGTAGACGCGGCGACCGTCGATCGGCAGTTGCTGGCGGACGTTGTGATTCGCGTCGACGGCGAGGCGGATCCGATCGAAGACATTGCGCGGATTGCCCGAGCGATTTGCCCCGATGAAGACGAGTTGGTGTTTGGTTAGGATCTTCTCCCACTCTTTCGGGATCTGCGGGGAATCGCCCGAGTGGATCCAGATGAAGAGGCCGAGCCCCGATTTGCCATCCCAGCCGACGGGCAGGAGGATCTCGAAGCTCTCCTTCGAGACGTCGTAGGCGGGAGGCTCCTCCGCGGCCATGAGCCGATAACGGACCTGCACGGGGTCGGACGACTGGGGAGGGGAATCGGTGAAGCGCACCGTGGTCCTGATTCCGGGTTTGATCGTGGCAAGGGGAGGTCCTGGTGCCGGGGCCTCCTGGCCGCGCGCGGTGGCGAAGAGCAGGGAAAAGAAGATCCAGGAAACGGGTTTCACTCGGTCAGCAAACCCGCATTCTCTCCCGAAGGCAAGCGGGGGCTCGGGAAGGGCGCGGTTGCGCTCGAAAAAGAACGCATCCGGAACCGAGCTGGCGGTGTAAGATTGACCCTCTTCCTGTCTTCGGACCCTCATGGCGATTGCTCCAACCAGTTCTTTACAACGCGCGCCCTCGAAATGGATCGTGATGGCGCTGGCGGCCCTTGCCTTTGAGGCGGCATCGTCTGGAGAGGAGGTCGCCCCCGTTATTCCCGAACCGGTCACGGCGGATGATTTCGCGCCTCTGAAAACGAGTTCGCCCTTTCTCCGATCGCTCGACCTCTCGCAGTCGCTCAAACTCACCGGGGTCGCGCGGATCGAGGGGCAGCTCTACGCGACCCTCGTGGACCGTGAGTCGAAAAAGACCCACCTCGTCACCCAGGCCGCGAATCCGGAAGGTTGGCGCATGGTCGCGGTGGCGGGGAATCAAGCCGACCTCACCACTGTGACCGCCGAGATTGCGATGGCGAGCGGGGAGGTCTTCGCGGTTCGGTATGATGAGCAGCAGCTCCATCCTCCCGAGAGCCAGCCGGGTGCTTCGGGCGGCGCTCAAGGTGGTCCGCAGCGGGGAGCAGACGGACGACCGGTTTACAGTGATTTCCGGGAAGGCATTTCCGGTGATGGTTTCCGTGGTCCGCCTCCTCCGGAAATGGTCGCGAAGCTCGAGAAACTCGATGAGAAGGCCCGTGATCGCCTCATTCAGGGAATTCGCGAGTATCGCGACAAAAATCCCGACGTCAGCAGAGAGGACCGTCAGCAGCTCTTCACGCGCATGGTGGATGAGGAACTGAGGCGGAAGCGGTGAATCGTTCCTTCAGCTGGTCCCGCGCACTGATCGCGCCATCCTTTGCGGCTCGACAGCGGGGCCGAAAGATGAGATGACCGGCCCATGCAAAAGAACCGTCTTCTCTCCGCCCGGGTCGCCCCTGGTCTTGCCCTTGCCGTTGCGACGGCTCTGATCCTCTTGGTTTCCAAACGTCCCGGGAACGATCGCTCCGAACTGGCCCCGAGCCCGGCTCCGGAGGCGGCTTCTTCCGGTTGGACGATCGGTCCTGATCCGCTGAAACTCCCCGAAGGCATGCCGGAGCTGGGCAACCAGCACGGCGACGTCGCGATCTCCTCGAACGGCGACATCTACGTCAGCCTGATGCAGGGACTCCGCTCGGGCGTGCAGGTCTACTCGGCCGACGGCACTTACTTGCGCAACGTGAAGAACGCCCCCACGGATTTCCACGGCTTTGTCATCCACAAGGGAGCCGACGGTGAATTCATCTACGGACCGCAGCTCAACGCCGGCAAGATCGTGAAACTTTCCCTCGAGGGTGAGGTGGTGATGACCATCCCCGGCGACGCCATTCCCAAGGAATTCTGGCAGGTGAATCCGAAGAACCAGCAGTCGGCCCTGCGCCTCACCGGCTGCACCGTGGCACCGAACGGAGACATCTTCGTGACCGATGGCTATGCTTCGGATCGCGTCCACCGCTTCAACGCGAAGGGCGAATACCTCGCGAGCTTCGGCGGCAAGGCGGCCCCTTACAATTTTAAGACCCTGCACAAGATCGCGATCGACACGCGCTTCGATCCTCCGCGCCTTGTCGGGACGGACCGGGCCAACAATCGCGCCGTCCATCTCTCCCTCGAGGGCGAACTGATCGGCGAGATCGCGACCGATCTTCTCATGCCCGCCGCTGCAGTGGTGCAGGGTGACCTCCTCGCCGTCGGCGAGATCAAGGGCCGCGTCACCATTTTCGACAAGGAAAACCGCGTCGTCGCCCGTCTCGGGGCGAACCCGAACCCGCAGGAAGTGGGGACCAACAAGATCGAGCAGGCCCAGTGGAAGCCCGGTGTCGTCAACGCGCCCCACGGCGTCGCCTTCAGCCCGGCGGGGGATCTCTTCGTTTCCGAATACAGCGTGCACGGCCGCGTCCTGAAGTTCGCCAAGGCCAAAGCGGTGGCGGTGCGCTGAGGCAAGGCGGCTGCGACTTCGGTCGCAGGATCGTCCAGGAAGGATTCGACCAAAGTCGAAACCACATCGCGGGCAACGAGTGATTGACGCCCCTCCCTCCATGAGACAGGATGCGCCCGGTCCGGTCTTTTCCCCAACCTTTTGAAGCAACATATGAGTTCCTCCGCATCCCTCGAGCAAGGCCCCTGGTGGCGATCCCTCACCCCCTATCACTGGTTCGTTTTCGCGATGGCCTCGCTCGCGTGGCTCTTCGACTGTCTCGATCAGCAGATCTTCCTGCTCTTCCGCCAGCAGGCACTCGAGAACCTCCTCCCCGAGGGAACCGATCCCACCACGGTCAAGACTTACGGGGGCTACGCCACCTCCATTTTCGTGGCGGGGTGGGCTACAGGCGGTTTGATTTTCGGTTCCCTCGGCGACAAATACGGGCGGGCTAAAATGTTGACCCTGACCGTGCTGCTCTATTCGGTCTTTACCGGTCTTTCCGCTCTTTCACAGGGGTGGCTCGATTTCGCGGCCTACCGCTTCATCACCGGTCTCGGAGTCGGCGGAGTCTTCGGCCTAGCCGTGGCCCTCGTCGCTGATTCTCTCCCGGACCACGCCCGCACCGGCGCTCTTGGTCTGCTTCAGGCCCTCTCCGCGGTGGGCAACATCACGGCGGGTCTCATCAGCATGTGGATCGGCAGCCTCATCAAGGGAGGATCCCTCAGCCCCGATACGGCTTGGAAACTGGCCTTCCTCATGGGATCGATTCCGGCCTTTCTCTGTGTCTTCATCCAGTTCCGCCTCAAGGAGCCGGAGAAATGGGTGCAGGTCCACGCCCAGAGCAAGATTTCGGGCAAGGGAATGGGGTCCTACGTCAGCCTCCTCGGCGATGCGCGCTGGCGCCGGCCGGCCCTTCTCGGCATGATCCTTTGCATCTCCGGGGTCATCGGGCTCTGGGGGATTGGTTTCTTCGCGCCGGAACTCGTCGGCGATGTCATCTCGAATTCTCTGAGGGCCAAGGGCATCGCCGAGACCGAGATCGCGAGCGAGGCTGCCCACTGGAAGGGAATGAACAGCATCGTCCAGAACCTCGGATCCTTCTTCGGGATGATTGCTTTTGCCTGGTTCGCCCAGCGCACGGGCCGTAAGCCTGCCTTCACGATTGCCTTTCTCGGGGCCATGATCGCGACATGGAGTTATTTCCAATTCTTCAATGGAGTCGGGGACATCTGGATGAGTGCGATCATGGGTTTCTTCCAGCTCGCGCTCTTCGCGGGCTTCGCGATTTACCTGCCGGAACTGTTCCCGACCCGGCTCCGGAGCACGGGCACCAGTTTCTGCTACAACGTGGGGCGCTTCCTCGCCGCGAGCGGTCCCTTCACCATGGGGGTGCTCCAACAGGCTCTCGCCAAGGGTGCGACCTCTCCCGAGGAGAAACTCGCCGCCTTCCGCGAAACTTGTCAGTGGATGAGTCTCATTTTCCTTCTCGGTCTCGTGACCCTTTTCTTCCTCGAGGAAACGAAAGGCAAGCCGCTCCCCGAAGATCATTGAAACCGGATCGTGGCCGGTTCCGTCTGGGGAGGGATTCCATCATGATTCCGCGAATTCTCTCCCTTCTTCTGATTCCCGTCCTCCTCTCGCCCTCCGGGGCGGGGGATTGAATCGCCGTTCAGACCATGGAGTTAAGCCGGTTCACCGATTATTCTCTCCGCACCCTCCTTTTCGCGGGGCTTCATCCAGACCGCATTCTCACCGTTCCGGAAGTGGCGGCCGCCTACGGCATTTCCGAGAATCACCTCGTCAAGGTGACTCACAAACTGGGCAAACTCGGCTATCTCGAGACGCGCCGGGGCCGATCCGGCGGATTCCGCCTTTCCCGCGAGCCCGCCACGATCAATCTCGGTGAGGTCGTGCGGGCGACGGAGTCGCTCGTCCTCGTCGAGTGTCTCGGCAGCGACGGCGGCCGATGCCCCATCGTGCCGGCGTGCCTCCTCAAGCGCGTCATCTCCGAAGCCCGCGATGCCTTTCTCGAGACCTTCGATCGCTACACCCTCCAGGACATGATCCGGCCCCGGGAGGCCTTGCTGAAAAGCTTCGTTTGACCTCAGCCGCTCCGTTCGCTGCGGATGTCGATTCCATGACCCGGGAAAAAATCGCGTTGAAGGATGGGCCGCTCCCGCCATAGTGAACCATTCATCGAAAGAAAAAATCCATGCCTACCTACGACTACCAATGTCAAAAGTGCGGACACCGCTTTGAGGTGTTTCAATCGATGAAGGATGATCGCCTCACCGACTGCCCGCTCGAGACTTGTGACGGCAACGTGAAACGCCTCCTCGGCACCGGGGCTGGGATCATCTTCAAGGGATCGGGATTCTACGAGACCGATTACCGCAGCGACTCCTACAAAAAGGCGGCGAGCGCCGACAAGTCCTCGGGAAGTTCCGGGGGCTCGTCCTCGGGCGGTTCCGGCGGAGAGGCGAAGCCCGCTGCCGCTCCTTCCGCACCTTCATCTGCGCCTGCCAAGTCCGATGGCTGATCTTTTCCCGATGTTTTCATGAGCTCGCAGAATCCTGAGGAATACCCCGAAACGCCCGAATCCGGAGAGACCTATGAAGGGGTTGCTCCTGAATACGGGCACTATCCCGCCGAGGCGACCGCGTATGATCCGGGGGCCGCGTTTGTGGATGAGAATCAAAGCTACGCTGCTCCCGAGGCAGCCTATTACGACCCGAACCAGGCCTACGAGGATCCGGCTGCGGTCTACGAAGATCCGAATCAGGCCTACGCCGGATCTCCGGAAGGCTACGTCGATCCGGCAGCGGCTTATGTGGAATCCAATGCGGGCTACACGGGATACGAAACCTACGCCGCGCCCGCCGATGGCGGAGTCTACGACGAGACCCCGGCACCGCTTCCTGTCGTCTCGCGTCAACTGGCCGCGCCGAAAAAGAAAGTCGCCAGTCGCTCCCCCCAGCGTAAGCCGATGGCCGGCAAGAACGCCCCGCCCTCGAAGCGACCGGTGAAGAAGCCCGTCGTCTACAAGGAGGGCATCTCAATGATGACCGTGTTTCTCACCGTCATCGCCCTCGGAATGTTGGCCGCCGTGGTGATGGTCGTGCTCCCTCGCGACATGAGCAAAGTGGGTGGTTATCCGGTTAATCCTCTCGCCGGCGAGAAGCTCCGCAATCTTCTCGCCGAGGCGCAGAAGATCATGATCGACCGCAATGCGCAACTTTCGCTCAGCGAGGAAGAGGTCAACCGCTACCTCAATCAGCGACTCCAAGGTGAGCAAAAGGGTCTGATGGCGGCCCTCGTGAAATTCCGCGGAGTTTATCTCGATTTCGCCCCCGGGACCGCCGATGTCATTATCGAGCGCGAGTTGTTCGGCATGCCCATCACGATGAGCGCCAAACTCATCGCCGAGCAGGCACGCGGCAGGGCCTACTACAAGCCCGGCGGATGGACTCTCGGCCGGGTGGGGCTCGGTGAACGAAACCTGAAGCCGGTCATCGATCTCTTCCTCCGGCTGCGCGGCACCTGTCTCGACGAATATCACGTCATCCAGCAAATGTCCGATGTCCGTTTCGAGGACAATCGCGTCGTCCTCGACGCTCGGATCTGATCTGCTCCCCTTCGCCTGCGATGTCCGAGCCTGACGAGATCGTGCACCGGGGCCGCTTTCTCACCTACCAGCGCACCAAGCGCGGGTGGGAATATGTCACGCGCACGAACGCGAAAGGCTGCGTCGCCATCCTCGCTGAGACCGACGACCAGCGCATTCTCCTCGTCGAGCAGCACCGGCCTCCCGTGGGGCGCGCCGTCATTGAACTGCCCGCCGGACTTGCCGGAGACATTCCCTTGCAGGAGGAGGAGCCCCTCGTCGTCGCCGCCAAGCGGGAGCTGAAGGAGGAAACCGGCTACGTCGCCAAACACTGGACGACCTTGCTCGAAGGCACTTCTTCCGCCGGCATGACCGATGAACTCGTCACGATCTTCTATGCCACCGGGCTCACAAAAATGACCGACGGCGGCGGCGTGGGAGGGGAGGACATCCGCATCCACTACGTCCACCGCACTGATGTCGTGAAGTGGTGTCGCGACCGCGAAGCGGAGGGCAAACGCGTCGATTTCAAGATCTTCGCCGCGCTTTATCTCGCCAGATCCGTGAGTCAGAGCAGCGAAGCACGTTTGTGGTATTGAGAGGGAGCGGTGAAACGCTTGCAAGTAATGAGGCGGGACACTCTTGTCCCCGTCGGGTATGAGTTCCTTCGGGGCAAAGATTTCTGAAACGCAGATGTCCGCGGATGAGGAATTCGGGACGCGAAGGAAACGCGAATGTTGGCGAATCAGAAAGACTGAATCGGTGGCCCCGGGTGACGGCACCCTAACCAATCTCCCAATGCGGCGGGAACTCCGCCCTCGGAAAGGCTTTCCTCGCTTCGTCCCGCATCGCGAGCCAGTCGGAGGGCTGGTAGCGCCGGGAGAGATGCTGCAGCACGAGATGTCCCACGCCCGCATCGGCGGCGAGGCGACCGACAAGATCAGCTGTCATGTGGGCGTTCTTCACCGCGAGAGCGGCATCGGCGGCGCGATATTGGCACTCGCAAACAAGCGTGGTCGTGCCCGAGAGCCATTCGACGAGACCGGCCCAAGCCTCGCAATTCGGCTCGAGTCGGAAATCGGTGAGGTAGGCGAGCGAGGCACCGGGCGAGGTCACGAGCAGTTCCCGGCGTAGCTCTCCAATGCGGAGGGACTGGCCCGCAATCTCGACGAGGGCTTCGTCTTGCTCCGCCTCGTCCGAGATCGAGCGCAGCCAGGAGCCGGGCAGGTAATTGTGATAACGCATCGCTGCCGGATCGATGTTGCGTCGCGGCGATTCGACGATCCGGTAGCCGACCGATTCGATCGAGCCATGGGGCAACAGGCGCGCCTCCAGTTGCCAGGAGCCGCCCCGGTGGAGCACGGCCGAGTCACGCGTATGCTCGGGCTGGGGATGCGCCGGAGCAAAGGCCTCGCGGGTGAGAAAGCGCGACGTCGCGACCGTAGAGGCGCCGATCTCCCGGACGATCCATTCCCCCGGCTGATCGGCGTGTAGATTCCAGATGAATCCCTGAAAGCGATGAGCCATCAGCTCGATCGTCCCGGCCGGACCCCACACCGTCACCGGCGCGTCAGGGCGGTTGTAGTTCAGCCGAAAAAACCCGTCGAAACCCGCGACGTGATCCATGTGGAAGTGCGAGAAGCCGAGATGCGCGACCGCCTGCACCCCGGCCGGGCGTAGCGAATCGAGCACGCCTTCACCGCAGTCGAAGAGAACACTTTCGCGCGATTGCCCCGAGTCCACCGTGACGTGCAACGCATTGTCCGCCCCCGCTCGCCCGAGGATCTGCCATTCGATCGACATGGCTCAAGGTAGCCTTAGCGGCCGGGAATGCAAAAGACGAGAGGAGCCTCGCCACAAGTGCGATCTCTTTTAAGGGACAGACAAAAAGATATTG
>DGXY01000136.1:879-27019 GCA_002396885.1 Akkermansiaceae bacterium UBA5020 | reverse complement strand
TGTCCTTTTTAATGAGTCACTGCGCAGGAGGAGATGAATCCAACCCCCGACTTGCGCTCCACCGTCCCCTCCCCCATAATCCGGCGTGATTCTCGATGTGGAAAAGTTCATCGCCCGGGAGCGGGCCTACTGGGACGAACTGACGAAGTTGCTGCAATTGCAGGACAACCAGCCCGATCGCCGTCCCCCGCTCGACGAAGCGAAGCGCTTCTATTACCTCTACCAGCGGACCTCGTCGGATCTCGTCAAGCTGAAGACCTTCGCGGGTGAGGCGGAGACGACGCGCTTCCTCGAAAGACTCGTCGCACGGGCCTACAGCCGACTCCATGAGGACGGCGGAGAAAAGGTGCCCTTCCGCCCCTGGCAGTGGCTGATCCGCACCTTCCCCTCCACCTTCCGACGGCACTGGATCGCTTTCGCCCTCTCCTGTGGCACCTTTTGGATCGGAGCGGCCTTCGGAGCAGCCGCGCTGAAGGTGAACTACCAATCAAAGTCCGACTTCATTCCGCCGCAGTTCTCCCACCTCAACGAGAAACCCTCGAAACGGGTCGAGCGCGAGGAGAAGCAGGACTTCGACGCCTTCCAGGGACGGCACGCCTTCTCGGCGCAACTCATGACCCACAACACGAAGGTCACGATCCTGACGATGGTGACGGGATTCCTCTGGGGCATCTTCACCTTCATCCTGCTCTTTTACAATGGCACCCTGATCGGAGTGGTGATATTCGACTACCTCACGGATGGCCAGGGGGTCTTTCTGACAGCCTGGCTCCTGCCGCACGGATCCTTCGAGCTGCCGGCGATCTTCATCGGCGGGCAGGCGGGCCTCGTCATCGCGCGCACGATGTTCGGCTGGGGGACGAACCTGCGGCTCCGCGAACGGTTTGCCCGGATCCGCAGCGATCTCCTCACCCTGATCGGCGGGGCGGGCCTGCTCCTGATCTGGGCGGGGATCATCGAATCGTTCCTCTCGCAGTATCACGATCCCCAATTCTATCCATGGAAGATCGGGGTCGGCGCGGTGCAGCTCACCGGCCTGATTCTCTATCTGGCGCTCTGCGGCCGGAATCCCCCTAACAAAACTACTTTTCCCGCCTGATGTTGTCGAAGACGACCACGCTGACCGTGCGCACGCCCGAGGGAGTCACCTTCGAGGTACCGATCGCGAGTCCGTTCAGCCGTTGCCTCGCCCTCGCCCTCGACACCGTCCTCATCCTCGCCATCACGATAATCCTGGCCCAGATCGTGGGTGCCCTCAGTGTCGCCGCGTCAGCTGTGCCGGTGCTGGGGCGGGTCATGACGGACTTCGGATCGGGTGCGATGATCGTGATGCAGTTCGCGATTTCGATCGGCTATGGAATGGTCACGGAGTGGCTTTGGTCGGGCCGCACCCTCGGGAAGAGGATGATGGGGCTGCGCGTCATCGACGAGCGGGGCCTCTCGCTTGGCTTGAAGCAGGTGATCATCCGCAATTTGTTCAGGATCCTCGACATGCTGCCTTCGACCTTTTACCTCCTCGGCGGCCTCTCCTGTTTCCTCACGAAACGGTGCCAGCGCCTCGGCGACATCGCCGCGGGCACGCTGGTGATCCGCGAGGTGGAATCCTCCCCGCCGTCTTTCGAGGAGTTTGTTAGGGCCGAACGCAATTCCTTCTCCACCCTGCCCCATCTCGAGGCGCGCCTGCGCCAGAAGACTTCGCCGGAGGAGGCCCGCCTCGTCATCGATGCCATGACCCGGCGCGATGAACTGGATCCGCGAGCGAGGCTCGATCTCTTCGCGCAACTCGCCGGCCATTTCCGGGAAAAGGCGGAATTCCCCGATGAAATCACGATCGGCCTCTCCGACGAGCAATACGTGCGGAACGTCGCGGCGACACTCTTCCACCGAGCCTCGGTCTGAAACCGCCGGGGCTCCGGTCAACGACTCAAATCTTCCTGCCGCAACACCTTGAAGCCCGCCTTCGAGAGCATGGCGTGGCCAAAGTCGTTGTCCTCCACCCCGAGGACGAGGGCGGCGTAGCCATCGGGCTGGGTGAGGAGCGGGTAGATGAAATGGATGTTCGTCTCGACCTTCAGCAAAGTCCGCAGGCAGTCGGGCATCTGCTCGGCCCCTTCGCGCAGGGCGACAACGAGCACGTCCATCGTGTTGAAGGGGATGCCACGCTCGATGAAAACCGTCTGGACAGTGAAGGGATCGCTCACGACGAGACGCACCACGGTGTTGTCGATCGAGTCCTGCACGGAAAGGCCGAGGACAACGACGTGGCTGGCTCGCAGCAGATCGAGGATGGAGACGAAGGCTCCGGGACGGTTCGGCAGGAAGACGGCGAACTGGCGCACCGGCGAACCTTCGACGACGGCAGCTAGGGGATCATCGGAACTGAAGTCGGCCATGGGATCGGTGGGTGTGGGAAAGCTGGGAAAATGGCGGCAATGTTAGGAAAATTCCACCCGGCCTCACTCGACCGTGACGCTCTTGGCGAGATTGCGCGGCTTGTCGACGTCGCACCCGCGCGCGACGGCGAAGTGGTAGGAAAGGAGTTGCAGCGGGATGACGGAGAGGATGGGGCTGAGGCATTCGTGCACCTCGGGGATGTAGATGACGTCGTCGGCGATGCGCTCGAGATCGGTGTGGCCTTGGGTCGTCACGGCAATGACGGGACCACGGCGCGCCTTGACCTCCTCGACGGTGCTGACGTTCTTCTCGTAGACGGCATCCTTCGGCATGATGAAGACGCTCGGCACCTCGGGACTGACGAGGGCGATGACGCCGTGTTTCAACTCGGCGGCGGCGTGACCGCTCGCGAAGATGTAGGAGATCTCCTTCATCTTCAGCGCACCTTCGAGGGCGGTGGGGTAATTGAACTGGCGACCGAGGAAGAGCATGCCGGGAGCATCGATGTATTTGAGGGCGATCTCGCGGATGTAGTCGGACTGCTCGAGGATGCGCTCGACCTTGCCGGGGAGTTCGCGGATCTCGCGGAGGAGACGCTGTCCATCATCAATGGAAAGGTGGCGCATGCGCCCGAGGAGGAGGGCGAGGAGGGCGAGCACGGTAACCTGCGAGGTGAAGGATTTCGTCGCGGCGACGCCGATCTCGGGGCCGGAGTGGAGGTAGCTGCCGCCATCAGACTCGCGGGCGATGGTGGAGCCGACCGAATTCACGACGCCGAGGACGCGATGGCCCTTGCGTTGCCCCTCGCGGAGGGCAGAAAGGGTGTCGATCGTCTCGCCACTCTGGCTGATGACAAAGACGAGGGTGTTTTTATCGAGGGGGGGATTGCGGTAGCGGAATTCGCTCGCAATCTCGACCTCGGTGGGGATGCGCGCGAGGTGTTCAATCATGTATTCCCCCACCATGGCGGCGTGCGAGGCGGTGCCGCAACCGCAGAGGACGATGCGCTCGACGTCGCGCAGCTCTCGCGGTGTGAGCCCGAGCCCACCGAGCACGGCGGAGGCGTGATCGTCGTTGAGGCGTCCGCGGAAGGCATTCTGGATCGAGGTCGGCTGCTCGAAGATCTCCTTGAGCATGAAGTGGGGGAAATCGCCGATCTCGGCCTGCTCGGGGGTGAAGTCGATCTTGCTCACCTCGTAGGCCGACTCATCACCATCGACATTCTCGACGGTGAACTCATCCTCGGTGAGATAAACGAGGTCGCGATCCTGCAAGTAGACCGCGTTGGTGGTGTGCGAGACGATCGCACTGACGTCGGAGGCAAGAAAATTCTCCCCTTTCCCGAGCCCGACGATGAGCGGACTGCCGAGCCGGGCGCCGACAATGAAACCGGGGGCGTCGGCATGCATCACGGCGATGCCATAGGTGCCGGAGACCTGCTTCAGGGCCTCGCGCACGGCGGCGACGAGACGCCTCCGGGGATCCGCGCCTGTGATCGCGTCGTAGACACGCCCGATAAGGTGGGCGAGGACTTCGGAATCGGTCTGCGAAAGAAAGACATGGCCCTCCTCCAAAAGCCGACGTTTGATCGTCTGGTAGTTCTCGATGACACCGTTGTGAACGAGTGCGAGCCTGCCGCTGGCATCGAGGTGGGGGTGCGCGTTCGCATCGGTCGCTTCCCCGTGGGTCGCCCAGCGGGTGTGGCTGATGCCGCAGGACCCGCTCACCGGGTTCTCGGCGATGAGGGCCTTGAGGTTGGCGATCCGCCCGCTCTTTTTACGGGTCGCGAGAACGTTACCCGCGTCCATCACGGCCATGCCGGACGAGTCATAACCCCGATACTCGAGACGCCGCAACCCTTCGAGGAGGATGGGGGCGGCAGAGGCCTTGCCGACGTAGCCGATTATACCACACATAAATTCAAGAAGATCCAAAACCCGGTGGAGGATACGGTTGAACGAGCATTGAATCAAAAAATTTGTCATCAAAACAGTGCCCATTTCGATGGATTGGTTTTAAACTGAGCGACCAGATCATGCCAGCCCCCCTCCCCGAAAAATCCATCGACAGCGTCCTGGCCATCATCATGGGTGGCGGACAAGGGTCACGTCTCTTCCCGCTCACCCACAATCGCTCGAAGCCGGCGGTGCCACTCGCGGCGAAATGCCGGATCGTCGACATCCCCATCAGCAACTGCATCAACTCGGGCATCCAGAAGATGTATGTCCTGACACAATACAACAGCGAGTCGCTCAACCGCCACGTCACGAGCGCCTATCGCTTCGACCACTTCGGCGACAATTTCGTCCATATTCTTGCCGCCCAGCAGACGCCGGGAGATGACAAATGGTATCAGGGAACGGCCGACGCAGTGCGCCAGAACCTCAGTTACTTCCTCGAGCGGCCCTACAAATATTTTCTCATCCTGAGCGGAGATCAGCTTTACCGGATGGACTTCCGGCTGATGCTCTCTCAGCACCTCGAGACGGGAGCGGACCTGACCATTGCCACGACGCCGGTGCCCCGCGAGCCTGCCCGGGCTTTCGGCCTGATGCACACCGATGCGGAGAGTCGCATCACCCGTTTCGTCGAGAAGCCCGGGAAGGACGACCAACTGCTCGATCAGCTCGCGATGCCCGACAGCCTCCTCAGATCGGTCGGCATCCCCGAAAGCGAGGAGCGGTTCCAGGCTTCCATGGGGATTTATCTGTTCAACCGGAAGGTGCTCGAAGACGCCCTTGCCAACGATTTCGCAGACTTTGGCAAGAACATCATTCCGGGCATCATCAAGGAGAAGAGCGTCTACAGCTACATCTTCGACGACTATTGGGAGGACATCGGCACGATCGCCTCCTACTACGAAGCGAACCTGGAATGCACCAAGATCGTTCCGAAATTCAACTTCTTCGACTCGAAGAACCCGATCTACACCCGTGCCCGTCTTCTCCCGGCGAGCAAGATCAACAACGCGGTGATTGAAGAGGCGCTGCTCTCCGACGGCTGCATCATCTCGAGCGCGACGATCCGCCGGTCCATCATCGGGGTGCGTTCCGTCATCGAATCGGGCTGCGAGATCACCGACAGCATCATCATCGGTTCGGACTACTACAACAAGGTGTGGTTCGTTGATGGGCAGGAAACCTCAAAACCCATCCTCATCGGAGCGGGAACCAAGATCCACCGCGCCATCATCGACAAGAATGTCTCGATCGGGAAGAACGTGGACATCCACCCACGCGACCGTGTCAACGAGGACAACGAATGGTGTCACATCCGTGACGGGATCGTCGTCGTGCCAAAGGGCACCGTGATCCCGGACGGAACGGTCGTGTAAGCTCCGCCCGCTTCCCCAAGATCAGGGATGGATCACGCCGTCGCGCGCGACGGTGGTGACTTCGTCGGTGGAGAGATCCTTGATCACGACCGCGTTCGCACGGATGTCGAGGACTTGGTAATCCTTCGTTCCGATGCCGGGCTGGGTGGTGCGGAAAACATCGCCCGCCTTCACGACATAGCGGTATTGCGAATTCGGCGCGGTGAGGATGGCGTAAGTGTCGGCGGTCTGACCGCTGACGTCTTTCACAAGGACATGGGTGCCCCCCCGCGCCGTGTCCTCCAACATCACACGCGAGACATCGACCATGCGCCCTTTTCCCTCTTTCGAGCTGATGAAGCGCGTCGAGACTTCCTTGACCTTGTAGGGGGTGCCGGGAACCACGCTTCCTTCAGGGACGGCGACACTGCCGCCGCTCTGATCGAGCCGACGCACCGACGCGGTCGTGCCGCTGACACCGTCGACGATGAGCGGCAGGGACTCTTCGTGGTAGGCGGCGAGGACCATTTTCTCCACGGGGGCTTCCTCGGGCAGGCGGGAATGGATGGTGGAGCCGTTGAGCGCCACGATCGGCTTGTTTTGAGATTCTTCGCGAACCCGACGCGAAACCTCGACACGAGTGGCGGCGGATTCCGGCGCGGCCGCTCCTGCGCCTGTTCCGGAGACACTCTCCGCGGGGCGGGTGACGAGCGCGGCTCCCGGGTCCGCTGAAGCGCCGGCGATGGTTGTGGCCCCTGCGGCCCGGACGGGTGCACTCACCGGAGTCGCGACAAGGATCGGTGCGGCTAGGGGGGCCGGGCTCGACGATGGGGCGGCTTTTTCCGGACCCACGGCTCCCGCCACGGGCGCGGCTGTCGCGGCTGTCGCGGCTGTCGCGTTCGGCGCGGCAGGCGTTGCCGGCGGATTCGCGGTCTCCGACACGCCGGTGAGGGTGGTTTGGCCACGGCTCGGCTCGCCGGCCAAAGGCATGCCTTCGAGAAGAACCTCCTCGACGCCCTCACCGGTCAAGGCGATCTGGGCGCTGGCCATCTCCGTGGCCACTTTCTGCCCCTGTTCGGATCCCCCCCAGGAGTCAGGGTGGTTGATCAGGTGCTCAACCTCCTCATGGCCCGCCGCCAAAGCGAGATTCGCGGCGGTCTGATTGGTCAGGTCGACCGCATAGGGATTGGCCCGATTCTGCAGAAGGACACGGACCGCCTCGAGATTTCCCGCCGCAGAAGCGATCATCAGCGGAGTCTTGCTCTCGGGACTGCGCGCGCTGATGTTGGCGCCCTGTCCGAGGAGGGTGTTGAGAACCTCCGGCTTGCCGCGGAAGCTGGCCACCAACAAGGCATCGTCGAGTTCCGCCGGGGCGGCAGTGGCAGCCAAGAGCGAAACGACTCCGACGTGGCCATTGTAAGCGGCGAGAGCGAGCCCGCTCCAGTCTTTTTTGTCACGCTGGGAAGTGTCGGCACCGCGGCTCAAGAGCATGCGTGCCACTTCCTCATGCCCCTTGTCGGCGGCGACGAGGAGGGCATCACGGCCCGAGGCGTTCACCGCCCGGGGATCCGCCCCAAGTCCGAGAATCCGTTCGACGGCGTCGACCCGTCCGGCTTCGGCAGCCTTGATCAGCGCGGTATTCGCCGAACGATCGATCCCGTCAATATCGATTCCCGCCGCTTGGAACAGGTCGATGGCCGCGAGGTCACCCGAAGCCGCCGCCCTCAAAAAGTCGTCGGTAGTGGCCTCATAACCAGACTTTTTCAGCCCCTTGACCGCCACTTTCTGCGGATCGCTGCAGCCGACGAGCAAGATCGAGAGCAGGAGGGAAGCGATGGGAATGACTCCGGGGAGGCGAGGAGATTTCATTTTTCCGTGGGTTCGAAGGTTCAACGATGGTTTCACTCTAATTTTGAAGGCTTTCGAGCATTATGACAATCATTTATTTTATAAAACTTAACTATTCAGGACCGTGTAGTGAAGTCTCCGCGTAAGGGGGCTGGAAAAATCCTTTGGAAAGTTTTGGCAGCCGACGCTTTTGAGCCCACTGTTCCGCGTGGTTCTCCGGAGTCTCCGCCCCCCTTTCCCTTAACCTGTTCCCGTGAAGACGGACTTTCTCATTGTCGGCCAAGGTCTCGCCGGATCGCTCCTCGCTTGGCATTTCCTCGACGCCGGCAAGCGTGTCCTCGTCGTTGATCGGGATGAAGCGGAGACCTCATCCAAGGTTGCGGCTGGCTTGGTGACGCCACTGGCCGGTGGTCGGTTCCATTTGCCGGACGGTCTCGAGGAGCGGCTAGATTTTGCTCGATCCTTCTATTGGAAACACGAGGAACTCTCTGGCGAGGTCTTTTTCCATCACCGTCGGATCGCGCGACTCTTTCGAGACGCCCTCGAGGCCGAAGTCTGGAAAAACCGGCTCGATCGGGAAAGTGGGCGATATGCCCGCTTTCATGGGCCCTTGCAGGTCGATGCGGAGCGGATCTCCGCCCCGTGGGGTGGCTTCGAGATGCGCGAGGGGGGATGGCTCGACGTCCCCGCTTTTCTCGAATACACCCGCCGCGTGCTCCTCGAACGGGTCTCCTACGCCATCGGGCAGGTCGACTCGCGGGAAATCCTGACGTCGGCATCGTCCATTCGCTGGAAAAACGTGGAGGCCTCCCACGTGGTTTTTTGCGAAGGTTGGCGGGGAGGGCAAAATCGCTTTTTCGACTGGGTGCCGGTTCGTCCCACTCCTGGCGATATCCTGGATCTTGAGATCGCAGGACTCGGCGATGAGACGCGCATCCTCAACAAGGGTGGTTGGCTCATTCCCCTGGGAGACGGGCGCTTTCGCGCGGGATCGACCTATCGACCGGTCGGAGCTACGGCGGAAGTCTCCGCGATCGGGCGCGACGAGGTGCTCGCAAAGATCGCCCTGATGACTTCGCTCACTCCGGCGGTGACTGGTCACCGGTGCGCCATTCGCCCGACGATTCGGCGAAGCCAGGTTTTTATGGGGCGTCATCCTTCCGAACCTCGCATCGCTTTCTTCAACGGCCTTGGCTCCAAGGGCGTCCTGAACGGCCCTTGGCACGCCTCGCGTCTCGCCGATCATCTTCTTTCGGGGGCCCCCCTTCCCGCGGCAACGGACCTGCTTCTGCATTTTCACTGAGGATTGCCGATGTCATTGCCCCGCGTCACCGAACTGGCCCACCTCCTCGTCGAACGATGCCTGAAGCCTGGTGGCCGAGCCATCGATGCCACGGTGGGAAACGGGCACGACACGCTTTTTCTCGCCCGACTTGTTGGCCCGGGCGGACGCGTCGATGGATTCGACCTTCAGGCCGCGGCCATCGAAAGGACCCGGATGAAAACCTCGGAACTGCCGCAGGTGCACCTCCACACCCTGGGACATGAGCGGATCGGCGAACTCGTCGCGGGACCAGTCGATGCGGTGATGTTCAACCTCGGGTATCTCCCCTCCGGCGACAAATCGGTGATCACCCTCCCCTCCTCAACCCTACCCGCGCTGGAAACCGCCGCCAATCTTCTCGGGGGAGGCGGAATCCTGACCACGGTGGTCTATCCCGGACACGAGGGTGGGGCTGAGGAAGCCGCGGCGGTCGTCCGTTGGTTTCAAAACCTGGCGCGGGACTGTTATCGGGTCGTCCACTTCGGCCCCCTCAGAGCATCGCCGGCGGAACACGATTCGCCCTTCCTCCTTGCGGCGTGGCGGGAAGGATAGGGCGAAACGGAGAGAAACGAATGATTGGAAAGCCTGCCCATCGCCCTGGGCCGCGCATTGACGAGGACAGATCCACGGATACAGTCCCCATCGATTGACCGCTCCCAACCCAACCCACCTCATGAGAACGCTCTCTTTCCTACCATTCGCGGGCATGATGCTCTTCTCTTCGGCCGAAGCGGTCGATTACAAAGAAGAGATCCGCCCCATCCTGAACAAAAAATGCTTCAAGTGCCATACGGGCCCAAAGGCCAAAGGCGGGCTGCGCATGGATGCGTCGGATGATTTTGCCAAGCGGATCGGTGGTGACGATCCGCTGATCATTCCCGGTGACCCCGCAAAGAGCATTCTTTCGATCAAGGCGGGATTACCTTCTTCCGACGGGGATGCGATGCCCCCTCCGCCGGCGCGCGAACGCGGAGCCGAAGCAATGACCGCCGCCGAACTGACGCTGGTTCGCCAATGGATCACCGATGGCGCGAAGTTCGAAGCCGGATCTGCCGACGCCAGCCCGGCGACGTCTCCCACCACTCCGGCAACCGGAGCCGCCCCCATGGTCGCAGAAGTCCGCACTTGGTCCAATAGCGGAGGCGGTTCGCTGAAGGCGTCCTTCGTCGCTCTCAACGGTGCGAACGTGACCCTCCGCAAGGAAGACGGCACCCAGTTCGACTACCCCCTCGCCAACCTCAGTCCCGAAAGCCAAGCTCTCGCCAAGCAACTCGGCGGGCAGTGAGCCCCCCCGCGGATCACGCCGATTCCGGCAGAAAGGTGGGCATCACGATGCCAGCTACCGGTTGTAGCACTCCCCTCACTTGACCGAGGTGGAGTTCGCAGTTCCTTGCGCCTAAGGAGTAGGCCGTGGCGATGAGCTTCCTCTCACCCGAGGGCAGCAGGAAGACGACGGTTTTCCCCCGGAATCGATCGATCTGGACGCGCAGGAGCGCCTCCGCTGCCCCCTCCGTCGTCATCACCCCCGGACCGATCATCTTCGTCGCCGCGTGATCAACCGAGACGAGGAAACCCTCGACCTCGCCGTCTTCGCCCTCGGCCACGAGCGTCTTCCAGATGCCCGTGCTGTTTTCGATGAAATAGCAGTAATCCTTCTCGCGCGAAATCCCGCTGACCTCGAACTCCAGTCGCCCCATCGCCACGAGATCCGAAGGTCCCGCCTCGCGCACCGTCGGCAATCCCTCCGTCGAGACCTCGGGGAGGCCCTCTTCGGGCACGGTGAGAATCATGTCCTGGTAGAGGCAGAAGGGCGAGAACCCGTGGCGGTTGTAGAGCGAGTAGGAATCGAGGTTCAGCGCGCTCGAGACGAGCCGCAGCGGCAGGTCGCGTTGCTCCGCCTCGTCGATGATCCGCCCGAGAAGCCTCCCGGCGATCCCGTGACCAAAGTAGTTCGGGTGCACGTTCATGATCCCGAGTGAAACGTGCGTCTCCCGCGGATGGAAAAAGCACGAGCCCGCGATCATCCCGGTACGCTGGTTCTCGATGACGATGGCGCAGTCCGGATCGAGATCCTCATAAACCTCGCAAAAGATCCGGCAATCCTCGGGACGGCATTGAAAAATGGGATGCCCGAGACGCTCGCGATACCACGCGTTCGTGGACAGGAAAATCAATTCGGCGACGGCATCGAAATCGGCCGTCTTCATCGTGCGCAATCGGAACATATCCCGGGTGTAGCGGAAGCAGCCGATTTGATCAATCGAAAACGTCGCTCATCTCACCCGCCGATCATCCACCAGACCTTGCCGGCGGTGATGGCACTGGCGGGAAAGGCCGGGGCTCCGGCGAGGACCTCGCGGGCACGGGCGTGTTTGTTCGCCCCGTTCACCAGAAAGAGCACCTCGCTCGACGCCGCGATCAACGGATAGGTGAAGGTGATGCGCCAGGTATCGAGCTGGGGCACGTGGTTTTCGATCACCCACCGCTCTCGTTCCTCGAGCGCCGTTGTGCCGGGAAAGAGCGAGGCCGTATGACCGTCATCGCCCATCCCCAGCAGGGTCAGGTCGTGGACAAAACAGGGTTCACCCGCCAGCTTCGCGAGCTTGCGGAGGTGGGCTTCACAACGCTCCGCCGCCTCCGCCGGAGGGAGCTCACCGCAGATCCGCAGCACGTTCGCCGGACGGATCCCCGAAGGATCGAGCAAGGCGTCCTTCACCATCCGGTAATTGCTCTGGGCATGATCCGGCGGCACGGGACGCTCGTCGCCAAAGGTCAGCATGACCCGTTCCCAATCGATCCCCGGCCAGGCCGCGAGCCCGGCGTAGATCGGCGCCGGCGTCGACCCTCCGCAAAGACTGAGCCGGAAAACTCCCCCTGCCTCCTGCTTCGCCAAAATCCGCTCCGCGATGAAAGCCGTCGCCTCCCCCACAAAATCCCCAGAATAAATCACTTCCGCTTCCATGGTTCAAACTCCAATTCCCTAAAACTCCAATCTCACTGCCCCGTGACCTGTGACCCGTGACTCCTCACATCACCATCCCGCCATCCACCGTCAGCACCTGACCGGTGATGTAGCGCGCTTCCTTCCCGGCGAGGAAGATCACCGCATTCGCGATGTCCTCGACTTCGCCGAAGGTGCCGAGAGGAATGTTCTTCTTGATCCCTTCCTGAATCTCGGGCGTGAGTTCATCGGTCATGTCCGTGACGATGAAGCCGGGAGCGATCGCGTTGACGCAGACCTTGCGGCCTGCGAATTCCTTCGCCAGCGCCTTCGTGAATCCGATCAGGCCCGCCTTGCTCGCGGCGTAGTTGCACTGGCCCGCGTTGCCCATCAGCCCGATGACCGAGCTGATGTTGATGATGCGCGCGTCCTCCGCCTTCAGCAGGGTCCGCTGAAAGGCCTTCACCGCGTTGAAGGCACCTTTCAAATTCGTGTCGAGGACCGTGTCCCAGTCCGCCTCGCTCATCCTCAGGGCGAGACCGTCGCGGGTGACCCCGGCGTTGTTCACGAGGATGCTGACCGCCCCGAGATCCGCTGCGACCTGTTTGCCGAATTCGACGGTGGCGTCGTGATTGGCGATGTCGACGGCGTAACCCTTGGCCAGGCCCGGCCCCATCGCGGAGAGTTCCGCGGCCGTGGCATTCGAATTCGCCTCGGTGCGGCTCGCGATCGCGACCTTGGCGCCGCGAGCGACGAAGGCCCTCGCGATTTCCTTCCCGATGCCCCGGCCCGAACCGGTCACGACGACGACTTTGTCCTGAAACTGACTCATGCGCGGCAGTTCGCACAGGGCGACGGGGGGTGCAACGGGTTTTTGGGTGGGGCCGGGCGTCCTTCGGCAAGGTGGGGCATGACAAAGAGACGCCCGAACAGGGCTTCGCTCTCGCGAGCGACCCGCCCTCGCCCCCCTTTTTCTCCGTCACGAAATCGGTGGGACCAGCAAGGTCCCCAGCTCGCCGGGCCGTCGTCACCCGGTCCATTCGCTCACGCTCATGGCTACGGCCCGCAAAATCGCCGCATTTTCCCGGCCTCGATTCTTGACTTCTTCTCACTCCGCCTCCCCCTTCCTCCCTTGCCATCCCCTTCCCCATCCACCCGTCCTCCCGAAGCCCCCTGGCTTGCGGGACTCCGTGCCGCGCGGGCGAACCTCGTGCCCGGTTTGCTCGTGCAGGCCTTCATGATCGGGACGGTGCTGGCCTACTTTTACACCCCTTCGACGCGCGAGATCTTCGACACCCTCGCCGATTGGAAGTCGCGCTGGGGCTATGCCTACTCCTCGGTCACCGCGATCCTCGCCGGGGCAGTCGTGCCGGAGTTGCTCCGCATCTTCTTGTTTCAAAAGGGCCGGCCAAATCGGAAGAATCTCGGCAATTTCCTTTTTGCGGCCGCCTTCTGGGGCTACAGCGGCATTCAGGTCGATTTCTTTTACCGCATGCAGGCAGTCTGGTTCGGGAGTGGCGCCGAGTTCACGACGGTGTTGAAAAAGGTGCTCGTCGATCAGTTCGTCTATTGCCCGGTCATCGCCGCGCCGATGTCGGTGATGCTCTACGACTGGCGGGCCACGGGATTCCGGCTCGCGAGCCTGCCCGGCTTTTTCACGCGGGAGTTCTACCTGCGGTCGATCCTCCCCACCCTCTTCGCGAACTGGGGCGTCTGGATTCCCATCGTCACGGCGCTCTATTCGCTACCCTCGCTGCTCCAGATCCCGCTCTTCTCCCTCGCGCTCTCGCTCTGGGTGATCCTGTTCGCCTGGATGAGCGACCAGCGGATATCGAGGAACGCCCGAGCTTCCTGAAGCAGCGGGAGCCGCAAACTTTTCCTCAAAAACGCTTTCCGACGGCTTTTCCCGTGTGTAAAGAACGGCCATGGCACGTTTCTCCCCCTTTCTCGGTCTTTTCCTCCTCCTGACCTCCGGGTCCGCGCTCGCCGGTGAGCGCACCGAAGAGTCCTTCATTCCGAATTACGCGGTGGCCTCGAGCTATTTCACTTGGAGCGGTGACACCGATTTCTCGGACGTGCCGGGTCAGTTCTCCCAACGCGAAGCGGGCATCGAGGCAAACGTGCCCGTGATCATGCGCGAGGGATTCCGCCTCACCGCCGGGGTCCAGTATCGCTGGAACCAGTTCGGCTTCTCGGGCGCTCCGGGGCCGCTCGGCTCGAGCACCTTCGACCTCGACCGGGTCGATCTGCCGATGAACCTTTGGAAGGATTTCAACGACCGCTGGAAAATGTGGGTGCGCCTCCAGCCCGGCTGGTATTCGGATTTCGGCACAGTGAGTTCCGATGATTTCATCCTCACCTCGCTCGCCCTGCTCTCCTACCAGTGGACCGACACGACGCGCATTGCTTTCGGCGGATACTACTCCCGCGATCTCGGGGAAGAGCGGCTGCTGCCTGCGGTGGGTTTCATCTTCGAGCCCGACGCCCACTGGTCGCTCGCCCTCACCTTTCCGCGGGTCGAACTCGCCTACGCGCCGAACGAGGATCTCCTCCTCACCGCCCGCGGCCTCCTCAGCGGAGCCGGGTGGAACATCGCCGATCCTGCGGGAGGCCCCGGCGATGTCGATCTGAATTACCAAAGCATCCGCGTCAGTCTCGGCGTCGATCGCCGTCTCAGCGGCCCCTGGTGGGCTTACCTCGACGCCGGGATGCAACTTGCCCAAGAAATCGAGATCACCGGAGCGCCCTACCGCTTTCACGAGGACCTCGATAACTCCGCCTTCGTCACCGGCGGGGTCAAGCTGCGGTTCTGAGTGGGGACCGGGATCGAGAAACTTCGATCCAAAGATCCCGCTCCCGGGTCGCCATCTGGCCCGAATCGGTCGAGGACAAAGATTGCCCAGGCTCCCCCATCGGTGCTACGATGAAAGCCTGCCCGCTTCTCCATGATCGATAAGGAGCCATTTTTCGCCCGACTCGAGGAGTTTCCGGAAGATTGGGAGAATCGTCTCGCCATCATCGAATTCGCGATCCGCGACGACGATCTCGCGGGGGCGAAGCGCCTCGTCCGCGCCGCCCCGGCCCACATCGCAACGCCTCCGGCAATCCAGGTGCGGCTCCATGCCTTGCTCACCAAGGGCAAAGCGGCTCTCGCGCCTCTCGCGCCCGATCCCGAACCCGTCGCGAAGGTGCCGACCTCCGAGCCTCCCGCCACCGTCCCCGCGGACTTGCCTCCTCCCCCTTCGGAGTCGGCCGCGTCACCGCCACGATCCGATGTCATCGAGACCGGAGGCGGCCTTGCCGCCCTCGTCGAAGCCGAAATCGCCATCCCCGCGCGCCAGAGACACGAGAATCCGGATCCGTCGCGCCCCCCTTCGCGCCAATCGACGAGTCCTCCCGCCCTCGCCCGCAAACCGGCGCGCGACAAATGGGATGACTACGACGGCAGACTCGAACTCGTGCCCCTGGAGATTCCCGAGAAGATCGACCGACCTTCCTCGGCGCCCGAGCGCCTCTCGGCGCTCTCGCTCGCGATCATGGCCCACCTCGCCCTGCTCCTCGCACTCAGTATCGTGGTGGTGAGCGTCAGCCGTCCGCAACCCCCTCAACTCGTCGTTTCCGTCGTCCACGAGCACGAAGCCGAGCTCGTCACGCCCCGCCTCACCCGTCCCACGCCCGAGGTGAAACCCTCCGCCGCCTCGGCCCAATCCGTCGATGTCATCACCTCACTCTCGGCCTCATCCAACTTCAATGTCCCCGATGTCGAGACGCCTTCCGACGCCCTCCTCGCCACGAACATGCCCGGCGTCGCCCCCGCCGGCTCCGGGATGAGTTTTTCCACGGCTGCCGTCGACAGCTCGGACGTGAATTTCTTCGGGCTCTCCGGCAGCGGACGGAAGATCGTCTTCATCATCGACGCCACCCCCGAGATGCTCGTCGATGAAAAAGGCGGTATGAGCGCCTACAACAAGGTGAAAGACGAAGTCGGGATCATGCTCGCGAATCTGAATCGCGGCACGCATTTCAATCTCCTCCTCTATCAGGGAGACGAACTCGTCGCCTTCCGCTCCGAGATGGTGCCGGGCCTTCCCTCGAACCTGCGTCAAGCCATCGAATGGCTCGATCCGCTTAATCGCGACTACGAAGCCCTCGGCCTGCGCGGCGATTTTGGCACACCAATGGAGGTTTCGAAGAACGACACCCTCCCCATCGCCGCTGTCGATGTCGCCCACTACACGAAGGCCGTGCAGAAGGCGCTGGAGTGGCAGGCCAGCGCGATCTTTTGCATTACCGCCGGCTACCGCGGCATGGACCGCGAGCCGACTCCGGAGATGCTCGAGAAAATCGCGAAAATGCCGCCCGCAAGCCCGGGCACGGTCGATCCTCGTGAACAGGAGGCTTGGCAGAAAGCGGTCGCGAAAACACGCGAATGGCTCGCCAAGGAAAACGAGGCGCGGCGCGAAAAAGGACTCGATCCGAAGGTGGTGACGAACTTCAACCAACTCGTCCAAGAAGTCACGGGAGCGACCCCGCCGCAGCGGCGCGGGAACGACAGTCCCATTCCGTCCATGCCCGACGTCACCCCCGATGACATCGAGCGCCAGATCGACCTACTCGTGAAGCAGCAATTCAAGGAGCAAGGCCATGAGGAACCGAGCGTTCACCTGGTCCTCTTTCTCGGGGAGGAGGAGGAACTCGAGGCCCTGGAGGAGGACCACTTCAAGAATCTCGTTCGCAAAAATCGCGGCAAACTGAAGATCCTCCGCGGACTCGCTGCACTGAAGAACGTGACCGGAGCGGCAAAGGAGTGATCGAACTATCGACAGCCTCAGCCTCGTGCCGGTGCCGCGACCTCCGGCGAGTCTCCAAGAATCGCGAAGCGTGGAGGGGCAAGGTCCTCCTTGCCCGCCGGTGAATCAGCGACGTCCTTGACGCCATTCCCCTCATCATGCCGCTTTTTCCGCTTCGCATGGAACGATCCATCGGCCAAGATCTCTTTCAATTCCCATGAAACTCTCCGGTAAAATCGCTCTCGTCACCGGTGCCGGTCGCGGCATCGGCAAAGGTTGTGCCCTCGCCCTCGCGGAAGCCGGGGCCGACCTTGTTCTCAATGACCGCCCCGGCAGTCCCGACCTGCACACGACGGTGGAGGAAATCCGTGCCCTCGGACGGCAGTGCTGGTCGATCGAAGCCGACATTTTCTCCCGCGAAGGCTGTGAGGCCCTCGTCGCGGCCGCTCTCGCCGACACGGGGAGGCTCGACATCCTCGTGAGCAATCCCGCCTTCAGCCGCCGCGGTGATTTCCTCGATTACGATCCGGATCTTTTCGAGAAAACACTCCAGGGGACGTTGACGAGCGGATTCCACCTCAGCCAACTCGTCGGACGCCATTTCGCGGAGCGCGACGGGGGCGGCAAGATCGTCTACATCTCCTCGGTCCATGGCACCCTCCCCTTCCCGCGGGCGGCGGCCTACAATGCGGCCAAGGCGGGGCTCGAGCACCTCATGCGCACGGTTGCGGGCGAGTTGATCGGTCTGAGGGTGAACGTCAATGCGATCGCCCCGGGCTGGATCGACACGCCCGGAGAGCGCGAGGTCTTTTCCTCCGAGGTGATCGCCGATGCGGGGAAGGACATCCCCTGGGGCCGCCTCGGCCTGCCCGCCGACATCGGCAAAGCGGCGGTCTTTCTCTGTTCGGACGACGCCGACTACATCACTGCGGAGGTTCTCACGGTGGATGGGGGTATCCGGCTGAAGGGCTTCCTCAATCACCAGCCGCCGAAAGACTGAAGCGGCGGGTCGTCCTGAAAAATTGCGATTGCACGCTGGGGACGCGGGCTTTTACTGACTCGCGTGATGCCCGTTGGAGTTCCCAGCGTCTCTCGTAAAAATCCCCGCCATGCCGACGCCCCGTTCTTCTCAATTCGTTCCTGTCCGATCCGGCGGCAAACGTCTCGTCGTGCGCGGACTCCTCGCAGGATTGCTGCGCGGCGAATGGGAAGGTGGTATGCGTCTCACCGAGGCCGAGGCCGTAGCCCGTTTTGGCGTCAGCCGCACCCCTGTGCGCGAGGCACTGCTGGAGTTGCAGGGCCTGGGCTTTGTCGAGTTGCGCCGAAATTGCGGGGCGATCTTCCTGCCCTTCGGCCCGGAAGAACTCCGCGAGGTTTATGCGGTTCGCTGCCTCCTCGAAGTCGAGGCGACGCGTCTCGCCGCGGGCAAGATCGGCCCGCAATCGCTCGATGCCCTGCTCGGCGTCTTCACCCGCATCCGCGAGTCGGGCGGGATCGATCCGGAGTGGGAGCACGACCGTCTCCTCCACCGCGTCATCGCCGAAGCCTCGGGGAACCGTCGCCTCTACGCCGAGATTTCCCGCTATGGCGACGTCGTGCAGACCGTGCGCGAGATCGTGGGCGGACAGGACTACGGGATCCACGAAACGACGGCCGACGAGCACCTCGACATCCTCGCAGCCCTCGCCCGCTTCGATGCAGAGAGCGCCGCCGAGGCCATGAAGAAGCACCTTTCCCAAGCCTCGGACTCGGCGGCCGAAGCGGTCGGACGGATGCGTTCGATGCCAGCGCATGATTGATTTTCTCCCGATTACGCCGTTTCCTGCTCCGTGAACCCCGATCTTTCCAGCCCCCGCGTCGTCGCGACGGTGACCCAAGCCGACGACCTTTCCTTTCTCGCCGGAGGCGGTATTGCGGCGTGTGACGTGCTGGAGTATCGCCTCGACAATCTTCTTTCCCACGAGGCCGAGGCGGCAGGCGTGATGGCCTCGTCTCCGCGCCCCGTCCTGCTCACGGTGCGCACCCCGAACGAAGGCGGCCACGGTGATCTCGATGCCACGACACGACTGGCGATCTATCGACGGCATCTTTCCGCAGCCCATCTTGTCGATACCGAGATCGCCTCGCTCGCGCTGCCGGAGTTCGCGGGGTTCGCCGAAGAGGTCCGGGCCTCGGGTGGATCTCTCGTGGCCTCGACCCACGATTTCCAGGGTTTCCCCGGCCGCGATTGCCTCGCCGACCGCATCGCCGAGGCCTACGCCCGCGGAGCCGAAATCGCCAAGGTCGCGGTCGTGGTGACGACAATGGCCGAACTCTTCGACCTCGTTTCGCTCGTCGAGTATCACCACGGCAAAGGCCGTCTCATTTCCGCGATGGGCATGGGCCCGCTCGGAAAGCTCTCGCGCCTCGTCCTCGCCAAGGCCGGCTCGTGCCTGAACTACGGCTACCTGCGCGTCGCCAATGCCCCGGGACAGTGGGAAGCGGCGGAATTAAGTGCTTTGTTAGGGCGGATCTGATTTCCTGGCATCTTTTCCGGAAAAGACCTTTTACCTTTTACCTGCCCACCTTTTACAGCGGCCGCAGGCCGCTCAATGCGTCGGTGCCGCCACGGTGTTGTCCATGATCTCGCGACGCCGCGTCTCGACGATGCGGCCCGCGATCTCGAGGATGGTCTCCTCGAGGATGAGGCGGAGGTGGCTGCCGGGACGATAATCGGCGGGAGCGATGTGTTTGATACGACCAGCCACACCGGAGAGCTGGAAAGCCTTGCGAAAGCTGATGCGCGTCTTGTCGTTCGGATTGTAGACGGCGATGCTTTGTCCGCCGAAACGTTTCATCACCGTGAAACAGGGCACGTCGGTGGGCCCGTCGCCGAGATAGATCATGTTCGGGAACGGGATCGGACGGAGTTGATCGGGCATGTGGTCGTTCACATCCTCGGAGGGATCGAGCATGCCCTTGTTGATGCGGAAGAGATACTGCGTCTTCGCCGTGTGCGAGATGACGCGGCGCGGAAAGGAGATGCGACCGGCGCTGTTCTCGGCGAACTCGCATCCGAAGATCTCCTTGATGTAGGATCGCAGGCGGCTGCCCTGGATGAGCGCCTTGATCCCGCTCGAGACGATGTAGTGCTCGATCTTCACCCCCATGGCGCGCTGCTCGTCGCTGAGGATGCCGTCGAGCTCGCCGAACATCTCCGGCAGGCCCGGGAAGAACTGTAGCCCCTTCCCCAGCTCCTCGAGATCGGCGTTGCTTGGTCCATCCATCTCGAGATAGTCGATCATCGCTTTCAGGTAGGCGAGTTCGCTCTCGAAGCCCTGCTCTTCGACGAGGACCCTGCAACGTTTCCAAAACTCGGCGGGATTGATGCCGAATTTCGGAAAGAGCACCTCATCCTGCATGTAGGTGGGGCTGAGGGTCTGATCGTAGTCGTAGACGATGCCGATGATATTCTGCGGGGCGGCCATGGTTCGGGAAAGGTTCCGTTATCCGGTCGGCAAGGTAAGCGCCCCGGGCCGATGTGGAAACCGCTATCTTAGGCTTCGAGGGCGCGGAGAGCCGATTCGAGGTCGGCGTGGCACCAGGTAAACCCGAAGGCCTTCATCACCGCAGGCTTGACCCGCTGTCCGTCGAGGAAGAGACGCCCCATGCCGCCGGGGAGGAGCTTGAGCAGAAAAGAGGGGACCGGGAACCACGCTTTGCGCCCGAGGACCCGGGCGTAAACAGCGGTGAACTCGCGATTGGTGACCGGATTCGGGGCGACGGCGTTGACGGCGCCCCGGATCGAAGGATTCTCGACGCATTCGACGAGGAGGCGGGCGAGATCGTCGACGTGGATCCACGACATCCACTGCCGTCCCGGACCGAGACGTCCACCGAGGCAGAGGCGAAAGATCGGGCGCAGCCGCTTCAGAAATCCGTCGCGGCCGAGGACGATCCCGATGCGAGGGTTAACGACCCGGACGCCGAGCTTCCACGCTTTGGCTGAGGCCGCCTCCCAGTCGCGGCAAACGCGGGCGAGAAATCCGAAACCGACATCAGCGTCTTCTTCCATGGGCTCATCCGCCCGGTTTCCGTAATAGCCGACGGCCGAGGCCGATACAAACACAGCGGGACACCGGCCCCGGGTCATCCCCGCCATCGCTTCAACGAGATCATTCGTAAGATCGACCCGGCTTTCGAGGATGCGCCGTTTCCGGTCTTTCGTCCAGAGAGCCGAGATCGGTTCACCCGCAAGGTGGATGAGGGCATCGAGCTCGCCCAGGTCGACCGCACCGGGATCGGTGAGCGAGCGCATCTCATCAGCTCCCTCGACCTGCTTCGTGGGACTCCTCGAAAAAGCGACCACGGTCCAGCCGCGGCGCTTGCCTTCTCCGATGATCGCGGAGCCGAGAAAACCGCTCGCTCCGGTGATGCCTACCTTCATAGGCCAAACCTAGCGCCGCCAGATCGAAAGGAAAAGGGCGTTTTGTCAGAGCCCGGGACCAACGAGGTGCGCTCCAGCGACACCCGGATCAGGCGTTCGCCTCGGCCTTCTGCGTGTCGAGAATGTCGACGAACTCCTTCGAATTCCGCCGAAGACGCGTGAGACCCTCGATGGATTCGTGGGAAAGACCGGACTCCATCAGGATGAGCTCGGCAAAACCGGTCACCGATCCGACCATGTTGCGGAAATCGTGGCGGAGCTCCTTGTCATGCAGCGAGAAGTCCGCCACACCACTGAGTTTCTTGCGGATGGCAATCCCGGAGTTCTCGATGTAACCGAAGAGTTCGGGACCATCTTCCCCATATTCACCAACGCGGGGACGGAGATTTGCCGCCGTCTGGATGATCTCGCGGGCCAACTCGCGGAGACGATTCAGGGAAGGATCGCGACCCACCAGGTTCATGGTCTCGGCCTCGGCCGGAGCGTTTTTCCGCTCGATCTCGCGCCTCAGTGCCTCGATGAACTGGCGGCTGCTATCGTGAGTCGGGTAAACGGAAAGGAACCCAGCAGCCCGCGCTCTCTCGGTAAGCTGCTGGTTGGTGGTCGAGGCGAGTCCAAAAAAGGGAAGATCCGCGAGAGAACCAATGCCGCGGACCGCCTTGACGGCGCTCCAGAGCCCCAGTTCGGCAAGATCGAGATCGACCACCATGAAATCAGGGGTGTGCTGACGGCAAAACTCCACCATCTGAATGGGATTCCACACCAAGGCCGTCTGGAAGCCATCCTGGCCCAGCGCCTGCTGGTAGCGTTCCCCGGTTTGGCGTTCGCCTGCAACAATCAAAACCTTTTTCATCCTTCGGTGGTTAAATAAGCGAATTAGCAGCAAATAATCAAATTTCCATAAATTTACTGTTTTTAAAGATTATTCCAAGTGATTTTTATAAGTTTTTGAATCCACCCTGAAAATCGTCCATTGCGCCTCCCGCTCCGTATTTTAAAATGAGGGACTCGTCCCGGGTCCTGATCCTCTTTACAACCCTACTCATGAAACAAATCCTCAAGCTCCTCTGTGCCACGACCGTCCTCGCCGGATCCTTCAGCCTTCGGGCTCAAGACGTTCTCGAGATCACCCTCACCGCCGACAAGATCCAATTTCTCTATGACAAGAAGGAATTCACCGCCAAGCCGGGCCAAAAGGTGAAGCTCACTCTCATCAATCCCGCCGACAGCGTGACCCGCCAGCCACACAATCTCCTCATCGTGAAGCCGGGTAAAAAGGATGTCGTCGGCATGGCCGCCAACGCCGGCATGGCCGATCCTGCCTTCCTCACCACCAAGAACGCCGTTCCGGATTCGGCTGAAATCCTTCACCACACGAAGCTTGTCCAGGCAGGCGAGCAGGACGTGATCGAGTTTACTGCTCCCACCGAGGCGGGCGATTACCCCTACCTCTGCACCTACCCCGGCCACTGGGCGATCATGAATGGGGTGATGAAAGTCGCTCCCTGATCACGCGGTTTCCCCCAAGCCCTCCTCAGCAAACCCGGTCCAGCCTCTTGGCGGTCCGGGTTTTTTGTTCTCAAAACCTCGGCTCCAGAGGAAGATGAGACAGCTATAAATTTTATGATTTTAACTTGTTTTTTCATACTTTTCACATATATTTGCTATTATTGAGATGAAATCGCGCATCCTAATCATCGACGACAACGTTGCCATGACGACCTTGCTCACCAAGGCATTGGACAGAGTCGGCTATGAGCCCTTTGTCGAAAACAACCCTCTCCTCGCGGTGAATACGGTGCGTCATTGCATGCCCGACCTGATCCTTCTCGACGTCATGATGCCCGAGCGCGATGGTGGACGCGTCCTCACGGATCTCCGCAACGACCTTTCCCTCCGCTACATTCCCGTGGTTTTGCTGACCGGAGTTGCCCGCGAGGCTCAATCCTTGGCAAACATCGGTGGAATCGAGAGTCTCGTTCTCTCCAAGCCGGTGAAGTTGCAGGAGCTTCTTTCCATCATCGAGAGCCAACTCCACGCGAGCAAGTCCTCAAACCTGTTGACGGATTCCGCCTCGAACGCCCTGCGGAGCCAGCTTCCCCATTCCCCGATCGCCTCCCACAACGAAGCCCCGAACTTTGATCAAAAAGGGCCACGTGGGGAACGAGGTTTTGTCCCTGCGACTCCGGTGGCTCCCCCATCCACGATGTTCGGAGGTGGCTTCCCGGCCCGCCAAGCAAGTCCGGGCGATCTCAAAAGCCCTTTTTCCTTCCCAGGCCGGACGGACGAAGAGACACTTCCCGGTTGAGCCTCAGACGAGGCCGTGCCTTGCAAATTCGGCAAGACACCAGCCATATTCGGCGGAAAGTTGATCGACGACGTCGCGGGCGCGGAGCTCCGGCGGCAGCACCTCCCAGGTGTAGGTCTCGAATTCAAAATGCCGGCACCAGCCGGGATCGGCGGCGTAGAGAGCGAGCAGATCGGAAAGGTGGCCGCGCGTATCCCCGAATCCCTCTTCGGGGCAGGTGTGCAGTGGCACATGGAAATGAACGCGCCATTCTTCCCCGGCTTCGCCGGGCGAGGATTCATTCCAGGCAAGAGCGTCGGGCAGATCCTTGAAACGCCGCACGACCGTGCCTCCAGAAGCGACGAGCACCTGGTGGAAATAGACCCCTTCCTGGAACTGCCGGAGCCGAGCGATCGCCGCCGCGGTGGGTCGCAGGGTCAGCGCCGAACTCAGATGGATCTTGCTGATCCGGATCCCCGCCCCCCGCATCGCTCCGATCGCGGCGACCGGCTCTTCGAACTCGACCGCGAGGTGGCAGGTATCGTAGTTCACCCCAAGGTTTCGCAGGATCCGCTCGCGCTCGCCGGATGAAGTCCCCTCGACCAGGGATCCAAAAAAAGCGACGGTTTCCGCGCTGTTCTCGAAGAGGCCAAGCGGCTCGGGTTCGAGACCGAGATGGAGATCCCGTCCACTCTTTTCACGGATCCGCTCGATGTGTTCGGCACAGGAGTGGAGATGGCGGCGGATCGCGTCGAGTTGGGCCGCGGAAGTCTCCGGACGGATGAACTCCTTGAACGAGCCGGGTAGCGTGCTCACGCTCGCCTCCATCCCGGCGGGCGCGATTTCATCGAGGAGGTCGAAAAGCTGATTGGTGTAGACGAGGCGTTCGGCGGTCGACCAATCGGGAGCAAAGACCTGCTCTTTCACCCGGGTGCCGTGGAAGGAACCGTAGGGAAAGCCATTGATCGTGAAAACATAGGAATTCGTCTCATCGAGCCAGCGACGGAAGGCATCCCGCTCTTCGGGCTTGGCCGAGAGCTCGGCGGCGGCGGCGGCCCCGAGGCGAAGACCGATCCCATAAGGCTCGTCCGGTGCAACGCGGCGACGCACCGCATCCGTGTGGGTGCGGAGAGCCGCGAAGGTCTCATCCCAGGTTTCCCCGCGATGGATGTTCGTGCAATAACCGAGGTGGATGCCGTGCTTCAGACGCATCGCGGAAGGGAGCGCATTCCGGCGCCGGTGGCAAGGAGGGAAAGACGTGCCATCAACCGAAGCGGTTCTCGATCACGACTTCTTCATAGGGAAGCTGGCCCGGCTTCGGCAAGGCCGCCTGGGTCCCCTTCCCGATCGCGACCATGAAGCTGATGAGGTGATCGTCGGGCAGTCCGATCAGTTTCGCGACCGCGTCGAAATCGAAGCCGTCCATCGGGCAGGAATCGTAGCCGAGTTCTTTCGCCGCCAGCATCAGGGCCATGCCGGCAAGTCCACAACTGCGCATGCATTCGTCGCGTTGGGTCTGCTCGCGTCCCTCGTAGTAGGCGCCGATCGCGGGCACGAGAAAATCGCGCACTCCCTCGGGAGCCTCGCGCCAGTATCGGTTCGGATTTTTCTTCCAGGCATCCCGGTCGGCGCAGAGAATCAGCAGCAACGAGGCATCGGTGACCTGCGCCTGATCCCACGCCACCTCCCGGATCTCACGGCGCAGAGCCGGGTCGGTGACGAGGATGAAACGCCAGTGCTGGATGTTGAAAGCTGTCGGAGCCTG
Organism: Akkermansiaceae bacterium UBA5020; assembly: GCA_002396885.1. Lineage (GTDB taxonomy): Bacteria > Verrucomicrobiota > Verrucomicrobiia > Verrucomicrobiales > DEV007 > Arctic95D-9. The sequence goes on along the minus strand of DGXY01000136.1, from coordinate 1,931 downwards.
CATCGCCGCCGCGAGGAGCGTTTTCACCTCCTCATCGGTGAGACGGTGCTCGGGATCGTATTGCTTGATGGCGCGGCGGGCGTGGATGGCTTCGAGAGTATTCATCGTTTTCGTTGCGCCGCTCAATACGACGGAAACGCAAACTCGTCTACCCGGATCCTCGATGGCACGGAAGCTGCCTTTGTCGGCCAGCATGTCCCAAATCCCGAAACTCCTCATTCTCGTCGGCAGTCCGCGCCGCAACGGCAACTCCGCGACCCTCGCCGAAGCCGTGAAACGCGGTGCCGAAGCCTTCGGTGCGGAGGTCGCCCTCCGTCATCTCGACGATCACATCACCCACTTCCTCCGCGACTGCCGCGCCTGCCGATGTGAAAACGGCGAGTGTTCGATCGACGACGGTTTCCGCGACTTGTTCTTCGATGATTTCCTCCCCGCCGACGGTGTCGTCTTTTGCACACCGGTCTACTGGTATGGCGTCTCCGCGCAGACCAAGGCCTTCTTCGATCGCACTTTCTGCTATTACGCGGCAAGTTATCCCGACTCCGCCGAGGTCATCCGGCGCATGACCCGCAAACGCATCGGGCTCGTCCTCGCGTCCGAGGAAACCTATCCCGGCGCCTCGCTCGGGATTATTCATCAGATTCAGGAGTTTGCGCGCTACACCCATTCCGACTTCGCCGGCATCGTCCGTGGCATCGGGAACAAACGCGGCGAGGTCGCCCAGGATCCCGGCGGCGCGATCGACGAGGCAGAGCGGCTGGGGCAAGGGCTCTTTGTCAGGAAATGTTCGGACTACCGGATCGATACCGAACGGGCGGGCGGGGTGTGGTGAGGTGGAAGCGGCGTCCCGCCGCTCTTTTCGTCCAGCAAGCGGTCTTCCGCTTCTATTCTTCCCATTCCCGATGGTCACGGATGTAGCGTTCGAAACGGTAGAGCGATTCGGGTGATCGAACGAGATGATCGAAGGATTCCTTCTGCCAAACGGGATGGTCACCTTTTGCTCGTTTATCCCACCAAGGCTGCAAGCGGCGGGACGCCGCTTCTACTTTTTC